>NZ_BOMZ01000016.1 GCF_016862455.1 Actinoplanes utahensis | reverse complement strand
ACGAGCGACCCGACCGCGCCACGGTGGACACCCCGCCGGCTCCACAACTGGCGGAAGCGCGTTCCGGCGCCGCCTCACCGTCGCGTGAAGATGTCCCGGAGGTCGGCCGGTGTGGTGACCGGGCGGTCACAGACGAAGCCGCGGCACACATAAGCGGTCGGCTCGCCGTTGAGCAGTGGACGGTCGGCCAGCAGCGGCACGCCGGGACGGTTCGGCTCGCCGGCAACCATCACCGAACCGCCGGGAGCGTGCCGGCCGGCCGCCGCCGCCAGCGGATCCGCCGGGTCCGAGGTGGCCACCGCGATCTCGTAGGGCCCGGTCAGCGCGGCCTCGGCGACCGTCGCGGCATAACCGGCGAACCGTGGATGACCACCGATCAGCGGCCCGAGCGTGGCCAGCGCCGCGTCAGCCGCCTCCCGGTAGGCGGTCTCGCCGGTCAGCGCGGCATAGGTGACGAGCGCCGCGCAGATCGCCGACGTCCCGGACGGTGTGGCGTTGTCGGTCGGGTCGGCAGGCCGGGTGAGAAGCCGCTCCGCGTCGTCGGCGGTGTCGTAGAACCCGCCGTCACCGGTCCCGAAGTGGGCCAGCGCCACATCCAGCAGCCGCCGGGCCAGGTCCAGCCAGCGCGGCTCGGCCGTCAACTGGTGCACGGCCAGGAACGCCTCCGCCACACACCCGTAGTCCTCCAGCACCCCGGCCGGCTCCCCCACCACCCCGTCCCGGGAGACCCGCCGCAGCCGCCCGTCGACGACATGCCGCTCCGCCAGCACCTCGGCCAGCCGAACCGCCGCCTCCCGAGAGGTAACGCCCGGCACCGGCACGGACCCGCCGGACGGATCCCGCTCCCCCGCCTGAACGCCCGATGCCGGCACGGACCTCCCGGACGGACCAGGCGGCCCCGCCTGAACGCCCGACGCCGGGGACAGGCCCGGCTCCCCCGCCTGATCGCCGAGGGCGACGCTGGACGCGGTGATCAGGGCGTGTTCGGTAAGGGCGGTGATCGCCAGCCCGTTCCACGCGGCGACCACCTTGTCGTCGCGGGCCGGCTGCGGGCGCTCGCCGCGGGCTGCCAGCAGACGCCGCCGCACATCGCGCCAGCGGTCCACCAGCGCCGGATCGGCCTCGTCGATGTCGCGGGCCAGCACCAGGACGCTCCTGCCGTGCTCGAACGTGCCGGCCGGCGTGACCCGGAACAGGTCGGCGGCCCATGCCCCGTCCTCGTCTCCGAGCGCCGCGGTCAGCTCGGCGGGCGTCCACGCATAGGTCAGCCCTTCGACGCCGTCGGTGTCGGCGTCCAGCGCCGACGCCAGCCCGCCCGACGCGGTCCCCAGGTCGTGGAGCAGGAAGGCGGCGGTCTCGTCGGCGATCCGGCGGGCATAGGCGTCGCCGGTGAGCCGCCACAGCTGGGTGTAGACCCGCAGCAGCAGCGCGTTGTCGTACAGCATCTTCTCGAAGTGCGGCACGACCCACCGGGCATCCACCGCATAGCGCGCGAACCCACCGGCGAGCTGGTCGTAGATGCCGCCCCGGGCCATCTGCTCAGCGGCGTGCCGAACCGCCTCCAGCGCCTCGGCGGACCCGGTCCGTTCGTGGTGCCGCATCAGGAACAGCAGGTTCATGTGCGGGGGGAATTTCGGGGCGCCGCCGAACCCCCCGTACCTCTCGTCCTGGTCTTCGAGAAGGCCGGAGGCCGCGGAGGCGAGCAGCTCAGCGGTGATCGGCGTGGTCGGCCCACCGGTCGACTGGGCGCCACCGACCGCCTGAACCACCGCCGCCCCCTGCGTGATCACCTCGTCCCGCTGATCACGCCATGCGGTCGTGACCGAGGTCAGCAGCCGGGCGAAGGCGTCCCTCGGAAAATAGGTGCCACAGAAGAACGGCTCACCGTCCGGCGTGGCGAAGACGGTCATCGGCCAGCCGCCCTGCCCGGTCATCGCCTGGGTGGCGGTCATGTAGACGGCGTCGACGTCGGGCCACTCCTCCCGATCCACCTTGATCGCCACGAAGTCCGCATTGAGCTGCGCGGCGATCCCGGCATCCTCGAAGGACTCATGCGCCATCACATGACACCAGTGGCAGGCCGAGTACCCGACGGAGATCAGAACAGGGACGTCCCGGCGGCGCGCCTCCGCGAACGCCTCGGCCGACCACGGCCACCAGTCGACGGGATTGTCCCGGTGCTGCTGAAGGTACGGCGAGGTCGCATCGGCGAGACGATTGCCCATGCCGACACCATCTCACGAGGGTCCGACGATTCCCCGGAAGCGCCCACGGTTCACCGGGGTCAGGACGCGCCGTCGGCCCGCAGCCGGGTGACGTTGGCCGGAGTGGAGCGGGCCAACTGGAGCAGCGCCTGCACGATCTTGTCGGCGGGCATCGGCTTGCAGAAGTGGTAGCCCTGCGCGGACGGGCAGCCCAGCGCGATCAGGGCGGCCCGCTGCTCGATCGTCTCGATGCCCTCGGCCACCACCCGCACGCCGAGCCGGGCGCCGAGTTCGACCGCGCCCCGGACCACCGCGCCGGCCGCTGCCGAGTCGATCATCTCGTCCACGAACGACCGGTCGATCTTGATCTCGTCGACCGGCATCCGGGTGACCGAGGCCAGGGAGGAGAACCCGGTGCCGAAGTCGTCGAGCGACACCTGCACGCCGGACGCCCGGAGCCGGGCCAGCACCTCGTCGACGATGTCCTGCTCGCTGACCGCCACCGATTCGGTGATCTCCAGGACCAGGCGCGAGGCGGGCGTACGATGCCGGCGCAACGCCTCGGTGACCTGTGCCGGGAAGGTGGGGTCGGTGAGGCTGCGCGCCGACACGTTGACCGAGACCGGCACGTCGATCCCGGCCGCGGTCCAGTCCGCCGCCGAGGCCAGGGCCAGGTCGAGCACCCGCCGGGTGAACGGGATGAGCAGTTCGCTGCGTTCGACCGCGGGCAGGAACTCGGCCGGCGACAGGTGCCCGCGCCGCGGGTGCCGCCAGCGGACCAGCGCCTCCACCCCGGTCGGTTCGGAGGTGACCAGGTCGACCGCGGGCTGCAGGTGCAGGATGATCTGGTCGTCGGCGGCGAACGCGTCCTGAAGGTCGGCGAGCAGGGCCAGCCGGTCGGTGCTGCTGGCGTCCTGACCGCTGTCGTACGTCCCGACGGTGGTGCCCAGTTCCCTGGCCCGCCCGACGGCGATCGAGGCCCGGCGCAGCAGCTCGCCCACCTCGGACTCGCCGGCCCTGGCCACCGCCGCCCCGACGGTCACTTCGACGGAGAGCCGAACCCCGGCCACCTCGATCGGCAGCCGCAACTGTTCGACGAGTTCACGGGCCCGGCGCAGGGCCTGCGGCAGGGCACGGGGGTGGCCGTGCGGCCACGCCGAGTCGGAGATCGGCGCGACCGGGGACAGCAGCCCGAACTCGTCGTCCCCGGTGCGCGCGATCAGTTCACCGTCCCGCGCCAGTCCGGTCAGGCGGCTCCCGATCAGCCGGAGCACCTCGTCGCCACCGCCCAGTCCGACGGTGCTGTTGATCTCCCGGAAGCCGACGATGTCGAGCAGCAGCAGGGCCACCGGCCGGTCCCGGTCGAGTGAGCGCAGCAGCGGGTCGCCGACGCCGGCCAGCGCCGGCCGGTTGAGCAGGCCGGTGAGCGGGTCGCGGACCCGTTCGTCGGCGGCACGGCTGTCCAGTTCGACGATCCGCTGGTGGGCGGCCGCGTCGTGCAGGGCCCCGGCGAGCGCCTCGCCGAACGCGGCGATGGCCGCTTCGTCGCGCGGCGCCGGCAGGCCGGGGTCGCCGAGCCAGACGGTGAGTTCGCCGACCTCCCGGCCGCCGACCACCATGCTGCGGGTGATCGCCGGGCCGGAGCGGGTGCCGGCGACGCCTTCCAGGCCGGGGCCGTCCTGGGCGTACCGGCGGTTGCCGCGGCCGGTGCGGACCTCCAGTTCGGCGCGGCGGGCGCCGAAGACGTCCAGGGCGCCGCGCAGCCCGGCCCGGGCCACCTCGGCCTCGCTGGCGCCGGGCAGCCGTGCCGTGGCGGCGGCGAAGGCCTCCCACATCCGGCGTTCCTCGGCGGCGCGCAGGTGGAACCGGTAGGTGCGGTGCAGCAGCCACAGGACCGGCCCGAATGCCAGCAGCCAGAGCGGTTCCCGGATCAGCGCGTAGACGGCGAGGATGCCGACGATCACGTTGCCGACCGACATCGGCAGTTTGGCGTAGAGGACGCGGGTGGCGATCTGGCCGGGCTGGGCGTCCCGGTGCAGCACCAGGGTGAGCACGACCAGGCCGAACGTGATGCTCAGGTAGGTGCCGGCGCCGGCCGCCAGGGCCAGCGGGAGCCGGGCGCTGTGCACCGGCACGTCACCGGCCAACAGCCCGGTGACCAGGGCGGCCCCGGCGACGCCGAGCGTCATCGAGGCGACCAGGTGCACGATCTCGGCGACGTTGCGCAGGCCGGTGAACCAGGCGAGCAGCAGCCAGGCGGCGCCGGTGCCGGCCAGGGTGGCGGCGGGCAGCCAGCCGGCCGGGGCGACCACGAAGCCGACCACGACCGCCGCTTCGGCCCAGCTGACCGACACGGCGTCGGGGCCGAGGCGGAACCGGAGGCCGGCCAGCTGCGCGATGGCGGCGAGGACGCCCGCGACGCAGACTCCGTCGACCGGTGCGAGCGGGCGGCCGGCGGCGAGCGGGACGGGCTGGAGGGCGCCGAGGACGACGGCCGCGGCGGCGGCGGTCACGACGACGGCGGTGAGGATCCGCACCGGCCGGGGGTGGCTGATCAGGTCGGTCCAGGAGCGCGCTGGGGAGCTCACGACGTCACCCGGAACGGCACGGGCGGATGCACGTGCAGATCGGTCTCGGCGAGTCGGCGCCTGACGTTGGTCATGTCGGCGCCCCCTTCCGCGCAGGGTCCAGGGACCGTGCAGTCCCCGGCCGGAAGGCTAAATCAATCCTGGTGAACGCAACAGGGCTTGACGGGGGCGGGCGGGACGCACTCGCCGCGGGCCGGTGGAAACCCGGCGGGCGGGCGGGGCGGCGCGGGTCGTCACGACCGTTCCGCGCCGCCGTTCGCCGCGGATCCACTTTGCTCGTCGCGCACGCCCGCGACCTCGGGTTCCTCAGCCGCGGCGGAGGGACCCGATCGACCGGCCTCGACATCGGCGGGGACGGCGGCGCCGGAACCGGGCGCGGAGTCGCCGGATCCGGCGATCTCCGCCGCACGATCCTGCTTCCCGGAAGCCGGGAAACTGTCGGGAAGCCGACGAATGCGTTTGTTCATGTTGCGGATCAGCGCGACCGTGGCCACGCACATGAGGACGATGAGGAACAGCCCCATCGGACCGGCCAGGCCGCCCGATCGGGTGTCACCGAAGTTGTTGACCGCGAAAACGTCCACGCCCTCAGCGTACTGCTCAGTGGGCGTCGACCTTCTCCCGGATGCCCGCGAACAGGTCGGACTCCGGCGCCGGGCTGTCGACGAGCGAGCGCGCGAGCTCGAAGTCCTCGGTCGGCCACACCTTCTGCTGCATCTCCAGCGGGATGTGGAACCAGAACCCGTCCGGGTCGACCTGGGTGGCGTGGGCGCGCAGGGCGTCGTCGCGCACCTCGAAGTACTCCCCGCACTCGATCCGGGTGGTGATCTTGTCGCCCCGGTCGTCGCGGTCCGACCACTTCTCCAGCCACTCCGCGTACGGCGACTCCAGTCCCGCGGCGAGCATGCCCTCGTGCAGCGCCAGCATCCGCGCCTTGGTCCAGCCGGAGTTGTAGTACAGCTTCAGCGGCTGCCAGGGCTCGCCGAGCTCCGGGTACCGCTCCGGGTCACCGGCCGCCTCGAACGCCGCCACCGACACCTTGTGGCACATGATGTGGTCGGGATGCGGGTAGCCGCCGTTCTCGTCATAGGTGGTCATGACGTGTGGGCGGAACTCCCGGATCAGCTTGATCAGCGGTTTCGCCGCCTCCTCCGGGTCCTGCAGACCGAAACAGCCCTCCGGCAGCGGGGGCAACGGGTCGCCTTCGGGCAGACCGGAGTCGACGAAACCGAGCCAGGCCTGGTCGACACCGAGGATCTCGCGGGCCCGGTCCATCTCGGCCCGGCGGATGTTGGTGATGTCGGCAAGCACCTCGGGCCGGTCCATCTTGGGGTTCAGGACGCTGCCCCGCTCCCCGCCGGTACAGGTCGCGACCAGCACCTTGACACCCTCGGCGACGTATTTCGCCATGGTGGCGGCACCCTTGCTCGACTCGTCGTCCGGGTGCGCGTGCACGGTCATCAGACGCAACTGCTCAGCCATGGTGTTGTCAGGATCCTCTCGACCAGGCCTGCGGTGAGCGGGCCGGGATCGGCTGCGAAGATGGAACTCTGCCATTCTGGCCGATCCCATGGACGAGAAACGCACGAGAGGTCGACAGGTGAGCGAGACGCACGCCACAACGCCGGTCTTCCCGCCGGGCCGCTACGGCCGGCGACGCGAGGGCGCGCGGCGCCGCCTGCTTCCGATCGTCGCCACCGTGGTCTTCGCCCTCGGTCTGGGCGGCCTCACTTTCGCGTACTACCAGAAGTACGGGCAGACCGACTACACCGCCGACATCATCGGCTGGAGCGTGCGCTCGGACGCCGAGATGGTGATCGAGTTCCGGGTCCGGGTGCCGGACGGCGGCTCGGCCATGTGCATGGCGCGGGCCCGTGACTACGACGGATTCGAGGTCGGCCGCAAGCCGGTGACCGTCCCGGCGCCGGACGGCGGCGGCTCGGTCGAGGTGCGCGAGTCGGTGCCGACCGAGAAGCGCGCGTCGGTCGGCGACGTGATGGGTTGCCGGCCCGCCGCCTGACCCTCACCCGGCGGAATCCGACGGCATTTCGCCTTCCGGGCGGCCTGCCTACCGCTGGTAAGCTTGGTAATTCGCTGCGTTCAGCATGCCGTCTCACGGACGCATGTTTGCCCCCTACATGGCGACAATGCCTACATGGCGACGATGCCCAGTTCCAGCAAGGAGATCGACCGTGTCCAGTTCCGAGGCGCCTAAGACCTGGCTCTCCCAGGACGCTTACGACCGGCTGCAGGCCGAGCTCGACGAGATGATCGCTAACCGGCCGGCTGTCGCGGCGGAGATCAACGCCCGGCGTGAGGAGGGTGACCTCCGGGAGAACGGCGGTTACCACGCCGCCCGCGAGGAGCAGAGCCGCCAGGAAGGCCGGATTCTGTACTTGAAGGAGTTCCTGCGCAACTCCGAGATCGGCGAGGTCCAGAAGAGCGACACCGTCACCCCCGGGTCGGTCGTGACGATCTACTTCGACGACGACCAGACCGACACCGAGACGTTCCTGCTCGGCTCGCGGGAGATCTCCTCCACCACCGAGCACACCGTCTACAGCCCCGAGTCGGCGCTGGGCCAGGCCATCCTCGGCTCCCGCCCCGGCCAGACCGTGACCTACACGGCCCCGAGCGGCGCCGACATCAAGGTCACCGTGGTCGAGTTCGGCCCGTTCGAGGGCTGATCCGGTTTCGCAGGAAGGCCCGCGGTGACCACACCGCGGGCCTTCGCGCATGGTTCACGGTGTCCAGTCGGCCAGCAGCGACACCCGGTAACCGGCGTCCCGCAGCGCGCTGATCAGCTCCGACGAGTGGGCCGGGCCACGGGTCTCGACCGAGAGCGCCACCTCCACCTCGCCGAAACTCAGCCGCGGGCTCTGCCGCGAGTGGTTCACGTCCACGATGTTGGCCCGGTGCTCGGCGATCTGCCGGACCAGTCCGGCCAGTTGTCCCGGCCGGTCCGTGCAGCGCACCGCCAGCCGCAGGAACCGGCCCGCCGACGCCAGCCCGTGCTCGATCACCCGCAGCAGCAGCATCGGGTCGATGTTGCCGCCGGACAGGATCGCCACCACCGGCCCGCCCGGTGGGACGTACGCCCCGGTCAGCAGCGCCGCCGCGGCCGCCGCGCCGGCCGGCTCGACCACCGTCTTGTGTCGTTCCAGCAGCACCAGCAGAGCCGCCGACAGATCCTCGTCGTGCACCGTGACGACCTCGTCGACCAGCTTCGCGACGTGCGCGAAGGTGAGATCGCCGGGCCGCAGGACGTTGATGCCGTCGGCGATCGTGGCGCCGGCGTCGAGTTTCTGTGGCGCACCGGCGGCGAGCGAGGGCGGGTACGCCGCCGCCCCGCTCGCCTGCACCCCGATGACCCGGATGTCCGGCCGCAGCGCCTTGGCCGCCACCGCCAGGCCGGAGACCAGTCCGCCGCCGCCGACCGCGGTCACGATCGTCGCCGTCTCCGGGCACTGCTCGAGGATCTCCAGCGCCACCGTGCCCTGTCCGGCGATCACGTCGGCGTGGTCGAACGGGTGGATCAGCACCGCCCCGGTCGAGCGGGCGAACTCGTGCGCCGCCTCCAGCGCGTCGTCCACGCTGGTCCCGGCGTATTCGACGGCCGCGCCGTACCCCTTGGTCGCGGTGACCTTGGGCAGCGGCGCGCCCTCCGGCATGAACACGGTGGCCCGGGTGCCGAGCAGTCCCGCCGCGAGCGCCACGCCCTGCGCGTGGTTGCCGGCGCTCGCGGCGACCACGCCACGGGCCCGTTCGCCGTCCGACAGACGGGCGATCCGGGTGTACGCCCCCCGCACCTTGTACGATCCGGCCCGCTGCTGGTTCTCGCACTTGAGCCAGACCGGCACCCCGGTGATCTCGCTCAGCGGCCGGGACGGGATCAGCGGCGTCCGCTTGACCACCCCGGTCAGCAGGTCGCGGGCGGCCTCGACGTCAGCGAGGGTGAGCAGGTCGAGCGGTGTTCCCGAGGCGGTCATGGGAACCAATCGTGCCATCGCCTCATGGCGGGACTCCTGGGGTCCACTCGCCCGTGGATTTCCGGCACACCGAAGCGCCCGGAACCCGCACGTGGTCCGAGCCTAGACCAGGGCGTGCCGCTGCCAGGGGTTCGCAACCTCGAACTGGCCGGCCACCGAGAGCAGCAGCAACTCGGAGCCGGGCGGGCCGACCAGCTGCACGGCGAGCGGCAGGCCGTCGGGGCGGAATCCGACCGGCACCACGATCGCGGGCAGCCCGGCGTAGTTCCATGGGGCGCCGTAGGGCGCGTACGCCGCGTTGACCGACATGTTTCGACGCCAGCCGATCCCGGAGTACTGCTCGGCGAGCGGCGGGGCGCTGGCCAGCGCGGGCGTCAGCAGCAGGTCGATGGACCGGTCGGCGAAGAACTGGATGGACCGATCCCGCCACACCGCCCGCTGTTTCTCCCGCACCAGCCCGGCCTTCATCGCCGCCTTCCCGAGCCGGATGTGCTGCCGGGTACGCGGTTGCAGCCGGTCCAGCCGCAGCCCTTCGGAGTTCACATACGCGCCGGCGAACCAGGTCGCCAGCACACCCAGCTGCACCCCGACGGGGTACGACGGGTCCGCCCCGACCGTGTCGTGCCCGACGTCGACGAGCAGTTTCGAGGCCGTCGCCACGGCGGTGGCGTTGGGCTCGTCGGGTTTCACGCCGGCGACCGGGGATCGCAGGGACACGCCGATCCGCAGTTTCGCCGGCTCCACCAGTTTCACCGGCGCCTGCCCGGCGAGCACCGAGAAGCCGAGGGCGGCGTCGGCGACCGTGGTGGCCAGCATGCCGTTCTCCACCAGGCCGAACCAGTCCTTGTCACCGAAGTCGACCGGGACCACGCCCTTGCCCGGCTTGAGCCCGACCAGGCCGCAGCAGGCCGCCGGGATCCGGATCGAGCCGAGCCCGTCGTTGCCCTGTGCGAGCGGCACGAGCCCGGCCGCCACCGCCGCCGCGGAACCCCCGGACGATCCGCCCGGGGTCCGCTGCAGATCCCACGGGTTGCGGACCGGGCCGGTCTCGTCGTCGGTGACCGCCCAGAGGCCCATCTCCGGCATCCGGGTGACACCGACCACGACGGCGCCCGCGCCACGCAGGCGACGGACCACTTCGTGGTCCTCCTCGGCGACCTCGGCGGTCCGCGCGGCGGCCGACCCGTGCCACGTCGGCAGACCGGCCACCGGCGTGTTCTCCTTCACCGCCACCGGAACCCCGGCCAGCGGAAGGTTCGCCAGGTCCTCCTGGTCGTCGACCTTCTCCGCCTCGGTGATCGCCTCCCCGCCCCGGATCACCCGGAACGCGCCGAGCGCCGGGTCGGAGATGGCGATCTGTTCCAGATGGTCGGCGACGACCTGGGTCGCGTTGGTGTCGCCGCGGCGCACCGCGCGGGCGATCTGTTTGGCGGTGGCTCCCACCCAGGTCGTCGTGTCCATCGCGCAGTTTCTCCAGCGTCGGTCTTTAACCGAGCGCCTGCTCCAGGTCGGCGAGCAGATCGTCAACGGTTTCGATGCCGACAGACAGTCTCACGAGATCGGCGGGAACCTCAAGCGCTGAGCCCGCAGCCGACAGATGTGTCATCTGGCCCGGGTGCTCGATCAGCGACTCGACGCCGCCCAGCGACTCGGCGAGCACGAACAGCTTGGCCCGGTTGCAGACGGCGACAGCCGCTTCCGGCCCACCGGCCGCGCGGAACGAGACCATGCCGCCGAACCGGCTCATCTGCTTGGCCGCCACCTCGTGACCGGGGTGGGTGTCCAGGCCGGGGTAGAGCACGCTCGCCACGGCCGGATGCTCGCGCAGGTAGCCGACGATCCGCTCGGCGTTGTCGCAGTGCCGGTCCATCCGTACACCCAGGGTCTTGATGCCCCGCAGGGTCAGCCACGCGTCGAAGGGACCGTTCACCCCGCCCATCGCGTTCTGGTGGAACGCCAGCTCGTCGCCGAGCCCGGCGTCCGCGGTGACCAGCGCGCCCCCGACCACGTCGGAGTGCCCGCCCAGGTACTTGGTCGTGGAATGGATCACGACGTCCGCGCCGAGGGTCAACGGCTGCTGGAGGTACGGGGACGCGAAGGTGTTGTCCACCGCGAGCATCGCGTCGTACTCGTGGGCGAGACCGGCCAGCAGCGCGATGTCGTTGACGTTGAGCAGCGGGTTGGTCGGCGTCTCGGACCAGATCAGCCGGGTGTGCCCGGGCCGGAACGCGGCCCGCACCGAGTCGATGTCGTCCAGCGGGACGGCGGTCCAGTCCACGCCCCAGCGCTCGGCGACCTTGCTGAACAGGCGGTAGGTGCCGCCGTACGCGTCGTTCGGGATGACCACGTGGTCACCGGGCCGGCACACCGTACGCAGAAGGGTGTCCTCGGCTGCCAGACCGCTGGCGAAGGCCAGCCCGCGCTGCCCGCCCTCGATCGCCGCCAGGCACTCCTGCAGCGAGTCCCGGGTGGGGTTGCCGGAGCGGCTGTACTCGTAACCCAGGCGGGGGGCGCCGACGGCGTCCTGGGCGTAGGTGCTCGTCTGATAGATGGGCGGCACCACCGCGCCGGTCCGCGGGTCCGGCTCCTGGCCGGCGTGGATGGCGAGGGTGTCGAACCCGTAGCTGTTAGCCGTCATGTTGCGCAAGGCTAGTCTCACCTGATGGCGGACTGCGTGTTCTGCGGCATCGTTTCGGGTTCCGTTCCGGCGTTCCTGGTCGCGTCCGACCCGGCCGGGCTCGCCTTCCTCGACATCCGTCCGGTGTTCAAGGGGCACGTGCTGGTGATCCCGCGCCCGCACGTCGTCACGCTGCCCTCGCTGGACCCGAGCCTTCTAGAGGGATATTTCCGTTTCGTTCAGCTGCTCAGCGCCGCCGTGCCCGCGGCCCTGCAAGCGCAGGGCACCTTCGTGGCGATGAACAACATCGTCTCCCAGTCGGTGCCGCACCTGCACACCCACGTCGTGCCCCGCACCAAGGGCGACGGCCTGCGCGGCTTCTTCTGGCCCCGCCACAAGTACGACAGCGACGACGAGGCCGCGTCGTTCGCCGAGACCATTGGTAAGGAATACCTGCGCCTCAGCGTTACAGACACCGGACGAAGGGAGTGACCGTGTTCCTGCGGTACAAGAAGCTCGACATGCCCACCGCCGAGACCGCGCTGCCCGGCCGGGACACCGAGCTGTGGGTGGCCGACACCCACACCGTGCTCGGCACCCCGCTGAAGGGCCCGTGGCCGGCCGGCCTCGAGGTCGCGGTCTTCGGGATGGGCTGTTTCTGGGGCGCCGAGCGCATCTTCTGGCAGCTGCCGGGTGTCTACTCGACGTCGGCCGGCTACGCGGGCGGTTTCACGAAGAACCCGACCTACGAGGAGACCTGCTTCGGCACGACCGGGCACACCGAGGTGGTCCAGGTCGTCTACGACCCCGCCAAGATCAGTTACGAGGACCTGCTGAAGGCGTTCTGGGAGAACCACGACCCCACCCAGGGCATGCGGCAGGGCAACGACGTGGGCACGCAGTACCGGTCCGCGATCTACACGACCACGGACGCCCAGGCGACGACGGCACTCGCCTCGCGCGACGCCTTCCAGCCGGTGGTCACGGCCGCCGGCCACGGCACGATCACCACCGAGATCAAGCCGCTCACCGCCTACTACTACGCCGAGGACCACCACCAGCAGTACCTGGACAAGAACCCCGGCGGCTACTGCAACCACGGCCCCAACGGCATGACCTGCCCGATCGGCGTGGCCCGCACCAGCTGACACGACAGCACGGGACGGGCGCCGCTTCGGAGCCCGTCCCGTGTGACGATGGAGTGGAGGAGGTGGCCTCAGATGCGCCGGTACGCCAAACCGAGCGCGGCCTCGCGGTGAAGAGCCTCCGACAATCAGCGCTCCTTCTGGCCGATGACTGACCCTGGCCGCCGGGTTGAGCAGGGGAATCGGTGATCGGCAAGGGGGACGGGCCGGATTTCACGCTGGCGATCGAAAAAGTTCGACTTGCACCGAAACTGCGCACAGACTCGATCTGGAACGCAGCGGGAGGTGCACGATGTCGCTCAGCTATCACACCCATGAGGAACGCGCCGCCTGGGACCTCGCCGAGTCCCTGATCCAGCAGGCCCGCGCGATGATGCGCGAGGCCGAGAAGGCGATGGAGGCCTGGCGGACCGGCAAGGAGATGAACCGGCTGCGCTGTGAACGCCGCGGCATCGGCAAGACCGATGCCGAGATCCGCTGGTCCGCGTCGGCCACCGCGAAGAACGCGATCACCAACAACACTTTCCACGTCGGCCTGGCCACCATGTATTACAACGCGGCCGCCGCGAATTACGCCCGCGCTCATTATCTGCACGCCCAGCAGGACGCGCGGTTCTAGTGAGCTCTCACGTCTCGGGGCCGTCGTCCGCCGCGGTGTCCTGGGCGGCGGCCGGCGGCCGGGGCGGGTCGGCTTGAACCGGTGACGCCGGGACGGCGAGCGCGAGGCCGAGGACCGCGCCCGCGCCCATGAGGCGCAGACCGGCGAGTGAGGCGGTGAGAGGGATCGGACGGCGTTCTGCCTTCTCCATGCGAATGCTCCTAACCGGGCCGGGCCACCACGATGCCAGGGGAACCTGAGACACCGCTGTGCATGTGCCGTGACGCCAGGCACCATGGACAGGTGGAGATCGCCACCGAGACCGAGCGCAAATACGACGTCCCCGAGACGTTCGAGCTTCCTGACCTGATCGGTGCCGGCGAGGTCGCCGGCGTCGACGGCGCCGAGACCCATGATCTCGACGCCACCTACTTCGACACCGACGACCTGCTCTTGATGAGAAATCGCCGGACTCTTCGCAAGCGCGGCGGCGGCCACGATGCCGGCTGGCATCTGAAGACGCCAGGCGACGGCTCGGGCCGCACCGAACACCGGCTGAACGGCGACAGCGAGTCGGTGCCCGAGGAGCTGACCCGTCTGGTCCGGGCGATCGTCCGGCGGCATCCGCTGGGCCCGGTCGCCCGGCTGCGCACGCACCGGGTGGAGACGCCGCTGAGGGACGCCGACGGCCGGACCCTGGCGCTTGTCGCGCAGGATCAGGTCCGCGCCGAGTCCGACGGTGACGAGAGCGCCTGGCAGGAGATCGAGGTCGAGCTGGTCGACGGCGATCCGGCGGTGCTCGACGCGGTGGAGCGGCGGCTGTTCGACGCCGGCGCCCGCCCGGCGCAGGGCCCGTCGAAGGTGTCGCGGGCGCTGGCCGGCCGGTTGGCCGAGGCCAGCCGGGGCAAGAAGACCAAGGGCCGGATCAACCCCGTCTTGCGGTACGCCCGTGAGCAGCGCGACGCCATCATCGAGCACGACCCGGGCGCCCGCCGCGGCGAGCCTCGTTCGGTGCATCAGATGCGGGTCGCCACCCGCCGCCTGCGCAGCACCCTGAAGACGTACCGGCGCTCCTTCGGCGAATCCGATCTGCGTGACGAGCTGCGCTGGCTGGCCGGTGTGCTCGGCGCGGTCCGCGACCCGCAGGTGCTGGAGGAGAAGCTGCTGGCCCTGGTCGAGGCGGCGGGACCGGAGTTCGCCGCGGCCGAGCAGCGGGTCCGGGCGCATCTGGAGCACCGGATCGAGACGGGCCGCACGGAGCTGGCCGAGGCCCTCGACTCCGACCGCTACCTGGACCTGCTGGACCGGGTGGACGAGCTGGTCGACCGGGACCGCCTGGACACGCCGGACCCGGTGAAACGGGCGCGCAAGGTGCTGGCCAAGGCCGACGTGCGCCTGGACGCCGCCCTGGCCAGTGGCGTCGAGGAGGACATCCACGAGTCGCGGAAGGGCTTCAAGCAGGCGCGGTACGCCGTCGAGCTGATCGCCCCGGACCATGGCAAACCCGCGAAAGAGCTGGTGAAGGCACTGACCGGGCTGCAGGACGGGCTGGGCGCCTACCAGGACTCCAACGTCGCCCGGTCGGTGTTGCGCGAGCTGGGCGCGGACAGTTTCCATTTCGGCGTGCTCTACGGCAGGCAGGAGCAGGTGGGCCGGGAGGCGCTGGCCGAGGTGCCGAAACTGGCGCGGTGGGCCCGCCGCCGAAAAGTTCGGCGACTGTTCTGATCTAGCCGGTTGTGGTCTTGGCGTTCCCGGGTATGAATCGAGTCATGCAATCCGAGCAAGACCGTGCGACCACCCACCCCTATGAGGGGCCGATCGTCGAGCTGTCCGGCTACCGCGTCATCGACGACGAGGACGATGACCCGCGCCTGCTGAACGCCGACGGTGAGCCGGTGGACACCTGGCGCGAGGACTACCCGTACGAGGAGCGGCTTTCCCGTGCCGAGTACGACCACGACAAGCGCCTGCTCCAGATCGAGCTGCTGAAGCTGCAGAACTGGTGCAAGGAGTCCGGCGAGCGGCTGCTGATCCTCTTCGAGGGGCGGGACGCGGCCGGCAAGGGCGGCACGATCAAGCGGTTCATGGAGCATCTGAACCCGCGTGGCGCCCGCGTCGTGGCTCTGGAGAAGCCGAACCAGCGGGAGAGCACCCAGTGGTACTACCAGCGGTTCATCAAGCATCTGCCGGCTGCCGGTGAGATCGTGCTCTTCGACCGGTCCTGGTACAACCGGGCCGGTGTGGAGCGCGTGATGGGTTTCTGCGACCGCAAGGAGTACCTGGAGTTCCTGCGCCAGACCCCGGAGCTGGAGCGGATGCTGGTGCGTTCCGGCATCCACCTGGTCAAGTTCTGGTTCTCGGTGACCAAGGGGGAGCAGCGGACCCGATTCGCGATCCGCCAGGTGGACCCGGTCCGGCAGTGGAAGCTGTCGCCGATGGACCTGGCCTCGCTGGACAAGTGGGACGACTACACCGAGGCGAAGGAGGCGATGTTCTTCTACACCGACACCGCGGACGCGCCGTGGACGGTGGTGAAGAGCAACGACAAGAAGCGGGCCCGGCTGGCGGCGATGCGGCATGTGCTGCACCGCTTCAAGTACGAGGGCAAGGACGCGGAGATCATCGGCACCCCCGACCCGCTGATCGTCGGGCCCGCCTCGCTGGTGGTCGAGAACACCGAGGCCTCCCCTCAGGTATTCCCGCGTCTGTAGTGATTCAAATTCGTTGGCGGAGACTCCCTCGGCTGGATAACGTGGCCGTACACGTGAAGGGAGGTGGTCCAAAGTTGTGTAGCACTGGGACTCGTGAGGTGGCTGTCCGCTAGCCGCTGTCCTCGACAGCTTTGGTTGTCTGTCGCCGGGCGATCCGCCTGACGACAGTTCTCGAAGACCGTCGAGACCGTGTGGCAGCGGTCGCGGCGAATACCAGACAGCCACCCGACCCCTGGGGATCCGGCCTTGTCCGACCGGACCTCGTTCGCGCGCGATGAGCGTTCGGCGAGGAAGTCCCCAGGGGTCGCTTCATGTCCACGGGGGGTGCGGGCGATGCGCGAGTTGGTGGTTCTCGGCACGGCGAGCCAGGTCCCGACCCGGCACCGCAACCACAACGGCTACCTCCTGCGCTGGGACGACGAGGTGATCCTCTTCGACCCGGGTGAGGGCACCCAGCGCCAGATGTTGCTGGCCGGCGCCCCGGTGACCCCGCTCAGACGGATCTGCATCACCCACTTCCACGGCGACCACAGTCTCGGCCTGCCCGGCATCCTGCAGCGGATCTCGCTGGACCGGGTGCCGCATCCGGTGACCGTCCACTACCCCGGCGGCGGCCAGGAGTTCTTCGACCGGCTGCGGCACGCCACCAGCTACTGGGACAACGCGGAGATCGTGCCGGGGCCGGTGGGCGCCGGATTCGCGGTGGAGACGTCCGCCGGGCGCCTCACCGCTCTTCCCTTGCGACACCCCATCGAGACGTACGGGTACCGCCTCACCGAACCGGACTCGCGGCGGATGGTCCCGGCCCTGCTGGCCGACCACGGCATCCGCGGCCCGGCGATCGGCGAGTTGCAGCGCACCGGCCGGCTCGGCGACGTCACCCTCGACCAGGTCAGCACGGCCCGTCCCGGGCAGAGTTTCGCGTTCGTGATGGACACCGGCCTGTGCGACAGCGTCTACCAGCTGGCCGACGGCGTCGACATGCTGGTGATCGAGTCGACGTTCCTGGCCGAGGACGCGGAGATGGCGGCCCAGGTCGGGCACCTGACGGCGGGGCAGGCGGGTGCGGTGGCGCGCGCTTGTGGCGTACAAAAGCTGGTTTTGACGCACTTCTCGCAACGCTATCCGGACTCGGACCGTTTCCTGGAGGAAGCCCGCAAGGAGTTCGACGGCCCGATCGTGGTCGCGGAGGACCTGATGCGGGTGCCGGTGCCGCCGCGGAGGACCTCCGGCGTGTGAGGTTCGGCCGGTCAGCGCGCCCGGCCTGCACACCTCCGGAGGGCCGTGGCTAGCGTCGCTTCATGACCGTTCTGCTGCGCCCGGTGCGCGACGACGAGCTGGCCTCGGTCGGCGTGCTGCATCACCGCTCGCGGGCCGCCGCCTACGCCCATCTGCTTCCGGCGGAGTCCTTCGCGGCCCGCGGCCCGGAGGCGCTCAGCGCCTGGTGGGTGGAGCGGTGGCGGTGGGAGAAGGACACTCATCGGATGACCGTCGCCGAGGTCGGCGGCGAACTGGCCGGGTTCACCTACGTCGGGCCGAGCGAGACGCCGGGGGCCGCGGAGCTGTACGCGATCCACGTCGCGCCGGAGCGGGTCGGCACCGGGATCGGCCGCCCGTTGATGGTCGAGGCGCTGCGGCAGCTGGCCGGTTTCGGGGCGGACCGGGCGGTGCTGTGGGTGCTGGCGGACAATCCGGTCGCCCGGCGCTTCTACGAGAAGGGCGGCTGGACGGCGGACGGCGCCTCCCGCGTCGAGGCGATCAACGACCGGCCTCTCCGCCAGCTGCGCTACTCCTACCCCCGGCTGGCCGTGGCGGCTGTCTCGGCACCCACGAGACAGCCGTGAGAGCCGGCCGGATTCGCCCTCGCTGGCCGTGGCGGCTGTCTCGGCACGGTTGAGACAGCGGTGAGAGCCGGCCGGATTCGACCCCGGGCACACCGAACGCCCGTCGCGGTGGGGTGCGACGGGCGTTCCGTGACCCTGCTGGTGGGGCGGGAACACGCGACCGAGTGAATGCGGGGGAACCTGTGATCGCGTGTTCCCGCCCACCGCCCCGCCCGAGCCGGATGCGCCTGGCCGGAGGCGCTCGATCAGCGGAGGCGTGCCGATCTGGGATCCGGGTTCAAGGGCGGGTCTGGGCGCGGGATACCGGGACGCTGGCGGGGCGCACCGGTGTCACCGCTGAGCGACGTCGGCCGGGCCGGGAAGCCGTACTTGCCGGGGGACGGTCAAGCATTGTCGGCGACGTCGGGGTCTCGAGTCAGGCCTGGTACCTCCGGTGGTCGTCGTTGCGGTGGTACGGGCCGGCGGCGTACCGGTTCCCGATCTCCTCCGTCCCGGCACGGCGGCCGGGCAGTTCACGCATGCTGTTGATGTCGTGCCGCAGCGTCCACGCCTCGCGCCAGGGCCGGCGGGCGACAGCGTCGGCACGCTCGGCCAGGCGGCGGGCCGAACACGGCCAGCGCCATCCGCACCAGACGCAGTCACCGTCCGGGCCGGCCGCCGCATGGCGGCCGAGCATCTGCTGCGCGTCCCGCCACAGCAGGCGGTCCACGATGTCGGCGGGCGCCGCCTCGTCGACGTCGACCATTCCCTACCCCTTCGTCCGGGAGTGGCTCATAGCTCCGTCACGACACATACAACCGCAGCGGGCCATCCCCCGGTCGGACTGTCTGTGCGACTGCGACAACTATCCGTGACGATCCATGAACCAACCCCCAAACAGGACCTGCCAACCACGCCCCCTGTTTCCCAGTGCGCCCCTGGCCACAGAACTGCCCGCAAAATGCCGCCGGTGTCGAGGCGAGTGATTTTCCGACGCCCAGCGGGTTTTCTGGGTGGCGGAAAATCGCCCGCCTCGACACCGGTTACCAGGCATTTTGCCGCGGAGCGAAGCGAAGCCGGTCAGCTCAAGTGCGCCAGCAGGTCCTGCCTGGTCAGGACGCCGGCGGGCTTGCCGTCGACGAGGACCATGGCGGCGTCGCCCTTCTCCAGCAGGGCGACCGCCTCGGCCACCGGCTCGCCGCCGCCGATCATCGGCAGCGGGTCGCTCATGTGCCGCTCGATGGTGTCGTGCAGGTGGGCCTGACCGGTGAAGAGCGCGTCCAGCAGCGCCTTCTCCGAGATGGAGCCGGCCACCTCACCGGTGACGACCGGGGGCTCGGCCTTGAGCACCGGGAGCTGGCTGACGCCGTACTCCCGCATGTAGTCGATGGCGTCGCGCACCGTCTCGGTCGGGTGCACGTGGATCAGCGGCGGGATCTCGGAGGCCTTGCCGGCCAGGGCGTCGGCCACCGTGGGGGTGCCCTCCTGGGTACGCAGGAACCCGTACCGCGCCATCCATTTGTCGTTGAAGATCTTCGAGAGGTAGCCACGGCCGCCGTCCGGCAGCAGCACCACGACCACGTCGTCGGGGCCGGCCTTGCGGGCCACCTCGAGCGCGGCCACCACGGCCATCCCGCACGAGCCGCCGACCAGCAGGCCCTCTTCGCGGGCCAGGCGGCGGGTCATCTCGAAGGAGTCGGAGTCGCTCACTTTGATCACCTCGTCGGTGACCGAGCGGTCGTAGGCGGTCGGCCAGAAGTCCTCGCCGACGCCCTCGACCAGGTAGGGCCGCCCGGTTCCGCCGGAGTAGACGGAGCCTTCCGGGTCGGCGCCGATCACCCGCACGTCGCCCTGTTCTTTCAGATAGCGCCCGGCACCGGTGATGGTGCCACCGGTGCCGACGCCCGCGACGAAGTGGGTGATCTTCCCGGCGGTCTGTTCCCAGAGCTCCGGACCGGTCTGCTCGTAGTGCGAGCGCGGGTTGGCCGGGTTGCTGTACTGGTCGGGTTTCCAGGCCCCGGGAATGTCCCGGGTGAGCTGGTCGGAGACGTTGTAGTAGGAGCGTGGGTCCTCCGGGGCGACGGCGGTCGGGCAGACCACCACCTCCGCGCCGTACGCCCGGAGCACGTTCTGCTTGTCCTCGCTGACCTTGTCGGGGCACACGAAGACGCACTTGTAACCGCGCCGCTGGGCCACCAGGGCCAGGCCGACGCCGGTGTTGCCGCTGGTCGGCTCGACGATCGTGCCGCCGGGTTTGAGGAGGCCCGCCTTCTCGGCGTCCTCCACCATCCGCAGCGCGATCCGGTCCTTGACCGAGCCGCCAGGGTTCATGTACTCGACCTTGGCAAGCACGGTGGCACTGATGCCTTCGGTCACGCTGTTGAGTCGGATCAGCGGGGTGTTGCCGATGATCTCGACCACGTTGTCGTAATAGCGCACGACTCACTTTACGCCCAGAGCCGCCCCGCTCCGTTCCCAGTCCAGGAACCGCTCGGTCTCGGCGAGGATCGCGCCGGCCAGCCAGGTCACCGCGACCGCGTCGTCGATCAGGCCGAGCGGCCCGACGAGCAACTCGGGAACGGCGTCGATCGGAGTCACCACATAGGCGGTCGCGGCGGCCATCAGGGCCAGACGCAGACCGCCGTCGTAGCGCCCGCGCATGCTCGCCAGGACCATCCGGGGCAGCGCACCGAGCCGCTGGGCCAACGACGGCCCACCCCGGTTTCCTGCCGTCAGCGCTCGGGCCAGCGCTGTCATCGCCGCCGCACGTTTCAACGTTTTGGCCATCTCTGTTCCCCTTTCCGCTACTCAAGCATGACCTGGGCGCGCCATGATTGCCTCTCGCCATCGCGAGTTAGCCTCGAATTCCGACCCCACCCGCCGATCATGGGCGAGCCGGATGGTTCCCTTCGAGCGACAGCGAGGGAGCACTTATGAGCACCATCGATGTACCGAGTACCCACTGGCGGTGGATCAAGACCGCCGGACGGGTCGCCGGGGCAACCGCGGGGTTGACGGCGCTGTCCGCCGGGCTGTTGATGCGACAGGCCGCCGAGGCACGCCGGGTGATCCCGATGGCCGAGGCCCCGCCGCCGCGCGGCGACGGCGTCTACGGCGCCAAGTTCGGTGGGAAACCCCTCGAGCTGGTGATCCTGGGCGACTCGTCGGCCGCGGGTTACGGTGTGCACCGCCCTCGCGAGACACCCGGCGCGCTCTTCGCCACCGGCATCTCGCGCCGGATGCGCCGCCCGGTCCGTCTGCACCGGCTGGCCGTGGTCGGCTGCGTCTCCGCCGGCCTGCCGTACCAGGTGGACGCCGCCCTGGAGTACGAACCGGATCTCGCGATCATCCTGATCGGGGGCAACGACGTCACGCACGTCTCGGCCCGCCCCGCCGCCGTCCGTCACCTCGGTGACGCGGTGCGCCGGCTGCGCGCCGCCGGGTGCCGGGTGGTCGTCGGCACCTGCCCCGACCTGGGCGCGATCAAGCCGATCAAGCCGCCGCTGCGCTGGCTGGCCCGGCGCTGGAGCCGGCAGCTGGCCGCCGCACAAACCGTCGCGGTGGTCGAGGCCGGCGGGCGTACGGTGTCGCTGGGCAGTCTGCTCGGCGCGATGTTCGAGGCCGATCCGGTGCGGATGTACAGCGCCGATCGTTTCCACCCGTCCGCCGAGGGGTACGCCAGGGCGGTATCCGTGATGATGCCGACCGTGATGGCCGTGCTCGGCACGGACGACCGCGTCACCCTGCCGGTGGCCGAGGACGTCCGCACCCTGCCCGAGGCGGCCGACGAGGCGGTCCGCGCCCCGGGCACCGAGGTCGCCCCGGCCGGCCCGTGGGCGCGGATGCGGCGCTACCGCTGGTTCCGGCCGGCGGCCGCCGCCCCCGTTCCCAGCGGTGACACCGCCGGTGGGGCCGTAGGGTATACCCCAGAGGATCATCAGGTCGGCTGACGCAGGGAGGCGGGACATGGCTGGGCTGCCGGATCGACTGAGCAGGGCCGCGGCCACGAGCCTGCTGGCCGGTGTGGTGGGCGGTGTCGCCCTGATCACCGGTGAGCTGCTCGCCGCCAAGGCGCGCCGTTATGCGAAACCCACCATGGGTCTCGCCCTGCGCACCTCGATGGGCCCGCAGAACGCCCCGCCCCTGCGCCTGGTGCTGCTCGGCGACTCGGCCGCGGTCGGCGTGGGCGTGGAGTGGCTGTCCGACACGGTCGGCGGCCAGCTCGCCCGGCTGCTGGCCGACGGCGGCACCGAGACCGGCAAGCGGCACGTGCTGCTCTCCAGCGTCGGGGTGGCCGGTTCGCGGTCCAGCGACCTCGCCACCCAGGTCGCCCGGGCGCTGCTGGGCGACCGGCCGGACGTGGCGGTGATCCTGATCGGCGCCTACGACGCGGCTTCCGGGCGGGCCCCGGAGGACGCCGCCGACCAGCTCGCCCAGGCCGTCCGGCGTCTCCGTTCGGCAGGCGTCCAGGTGGTCGTCGGCACCTGCCCCGACCTGGGTGCCTCCCGCTCGATGGCGCCGCCGCTGCGGCAGATCGCCGGGCTGGTCGGCCGCCGGATGGCGCGGGCGCAGGCCAGGGCGGTCACCGACGCGGGCGGGGTGGTGGTCGATCTGGCCGCCGAGACGGGCGCGGTGTTCCGCGCCGACGCGGGGACGCTGTGCTACGACGGCTTCCACCCCTCCGCCGACGGCTATCGGGTGTGGGCCCACGCCCTCTATCCGGCGGTCGCGAAAGCCGCCATGACCGGGGTCTGAGGTTTTTTCACTGGGTGTGACAAATTCGCGCTTCCGACCATGTTACCGATGAGTAAACTGGGGTCATGCCGGAAGCTGTCATCGTCGCCACTGCCCGCTCCCCCATCGGCCGCGCCCACAAGGGCTCACTGAAGGATCTGCGCCCCGACGATCTCGCCACCACGATCGTCGACGCCGCCCTGTCCAAGGTGCCGCAGCTCGACCGCACCCTCGTCGAGGACCTCTACCTCGGCTGCGGCCTGCCCGGCGGCGAACAGGGCTTCAACATGGCCCGCGTGGTCGCCACCAAGCTCGGCCTGGACGGCCTGCCCGGCGCCACCGTCACCCGCTACTGCTCGTCCTCGCTGCAGACCACCCGGATGGCGTTCCACGCCATCAAGGCCGGCGAGGGCGACATCTTCATCTCCGCCGGTGTGGAGACCGTCTCCCGCTTCGCTCGCGGTTCCTCCGACGGCCTGCCCTCGGCTGCCCAGGAACTGGTCGGCGGGCCGTGGACCAACCCCGCCTTCGACGAGGCCCAGGCCCGCACCCAGATCTCCGCGAAGAACGGCACCACCTGGCACGACCCGCGTCAGGACGGCCTGCTCCCGGACATCTACATCGGGATGGGCTACACCGCGGAGAACCTCGCCCAGATCAAGAACGTCTCCCGCGCGGAGATGGACGAGTTCGGCGTCCGCAGCCAGAACCTCGCCGAGAAGGCCATCGCCAACGGCTTCTGGGAGCGGGAGATCACCCCGATCACCCTGCCCGACGGCACCGTGGTGTCGAAGGACGACGGCCCCCGCGCCGGCGTCACCATCGACGCGGTCTCCCAGCTCAAGCCGGTCTTCCGGGAGGACGGCCGGGTCACCGCCGGCAACTGCTGCCCGCTCAACGACGGCGCCGCCGCCCTGGTCGTCATGAGCGACACGAAGGCCCGCGAGCTCGGCATCACCCCGCTCGCCCGGATCGTCTCCACCGGCGTCACCGCCCTGTCGCCGGAGATCATGGGCCTGGGCCCGGTCGAGGCGTCCAAGCAGGCCCTCAAGCGCGCCGGCATGAGCATCGACGACGTCGACCTGGTCGAGATCAACGAGGCGTTCGCCGCCCAGGTGATCCCGTCCTACAAGGACCTCGGCATCCCCCTGGAGAAGCTCAACGTCAACGGTGGCGCCATCGCCGTCGGCCACCCCTTCGGCATGACCGGCGCCCGCATCACCGGCACCCTGCTGAACTCGCTGGACTGGCACGACAAGTCCATCGGCCTGGAGACCATGTGCGTCGGCGGCGGCCAGGGCATGGCCCTGATCATCGAACGCCTCAGCTGATCTCCCACTCTCCCGGGCCCGGCACGTCGCACCACGTGCCGGGCCTGCCCCTTTCCGCCACACCCGCCTTGAGGCCGGCCCTCTCTCAAGATCAAGATCGCTTTTCGGTACGCCGTAGCTCTCCCCCGCCGAGCCCGGCCGCCCCGTCTTCTCCCCGCGAGACGCTGCCCACTACCGGCCTCCTCGCGACCACCGGGCCGAATGCGATGGTCACCGCTACCCCTCCTTCACAGCCGCCACCCTGCAGGACGGTCGCTGCCGATCGCTCCACCGATCAGCCACTCCGCAGCCAGCGGTCGCCGCCGCCTCCCAGCACCGCCACCCCCTCCGGGACACCCCACCACCAGCGGTCGCTGACGCCTCCCACCAGTACCGCCACCCCCTCCGGGGCCCCCACAACCAGCCGTCGCCGGCACCTCCCACCAGCACCGCTCTCCCTTCGGGCACCCCACAACGAGCGGTCCGCTCCAGCACCGCTCCCTTCCGGCCAGCGGTCGCGCCGCCTCCGACCGGCACCCACCTCCGGGCTCATCGCCAACGCCCCGCAAGCAATCGCCACTGCGGAACCCTCCCGTACGCCGTAGGCGGTGGTCACCGCTGGTTCCGCACCGGGGTGGCGGTTTGCGAAGTGGGTCTGATCAGATGTCGGGGCTGCTGACGGAGGTGGGCATGACCGACGACGAGATCCTGGACGCGATCCGGCAGGTGCAGGTGACCGATCCGGTCGCCGCCCGAGTGGGCCGCCACGACGTGTACCTGACCCGAATCCGGATCGGCGGCCGGGAACCACTCACCACGGTCTTCCGCATCCGCGACGGACGGCTCACCCTGCTCCGGGCCGCGAACGGCACCTACCGCGAGGACGTCGCTGCCGCCCTGCTGGACGCCACCGACAAGGCCCCACCCCTACCCGGCGGCTCGGTGCACCTGATGCCCCTGAGCGTCGACGGGTTCGCCCTGGATCGTGTCGTCCTGTTCCCGCCCTCCGACGGTTTCCGGCGCCGCCCTGATCTCCGCGAGGTCACCGTTCGAGCCGCCGCCGTGCACCGCAGCGAGATCCGCCCCGGCGAAACCCTGAAGACCTTCGAGGAAGCCACCGGCAAGGTCATGCGCCTGCCGATCGACGACTGGTCCCGCACCCCACAACCCCGCGCCGACGTACGCCTACTGGACGACTGGCCGGGCGGCAGCATGACCCGCACCGACCATCCGGTCCTCCGCCCCGCCGAGCACCTCGTCACCACGGTCCTCCCCCGCCTGCCACGCGGCATCCACATCGAGGCCACTGACGTACGCGGCCACCACCTCGTCCTCACCCGCGACTGGGACCGCCTGACCGGCACCCTCACCATGCCCCGCACCACCACCGCGTCAGACCCCACCGTGCCCGCGACCTCCGTCGCGCCGTACCCACCCGCTCCCAGCACCCCCCGCATCCCCGGAGCTACCAGCAAGGCCCGCGCCTCCAGCGACGCCGACCCCTCCGGCTATGCCGGTTCCATCAGCGATGCCGGCTCCTCCAGCGATGCCGACCCCTTCGGCCATACCGGACCCTTCAGGGATGCCGGGTCTTTCAGTGAT
>NZ_BOMZ01000015.1 GCF_016862455.1 Actinoplanes utahensis | reverse complement strand
GCCGACTCTTTCGACCAGGTCAGCGCCTTCGGCGGGACCTACGACCTAGAAGGGCCGGAAAGCCCCGCCGGGTCGGGTGCCCGGCACGGGACGGTCGAGCCCGACGCGCCCGCCCGGTACCCCATCGATCTTCCCCGCGTTTCCGCATGGCCGGCGCTCCGCACGATCTTCGCCGGTGACGAGGTCGTTCCCGAGCTGCTGACCGTCCCGCGCGAGCCCGAACAGGACCTGCTGGAGTTCACGTACCAGACCGTCGACCACGGCTGGGCCTCCATCCCTCTCCCGGACACCCTGGAGAACTGTGTCGCCCGAATCCGCAACCAGATCATCCGAACACCCGAAAACTGGGCCGTCTTCCGATCCCGCTCGCAGGCCATCGTCCAGGTCCGCTGCGAGGACCACGAGCCGCCCCTCTGGCTGGAGACCCCTTACCCCGAGGCCGACCACTCCCTGGGCCGCCACGTGACCCTCACCGAAGCCGAACATCTGCTCACCATCCTGGCCCGCGAAGACCGCAGCGCCGTCCCTGAACTCGACGCCCTGACCACCGTCCCTTGGCCCTGACCCCACTACCCCCGCCGTTCGCAGGACCCAGCGGCGAACAGTCTCGCAGCGGCACGGCCGTGGAGAGTGTCCGCCCAGCAGCAGTCTTGTCCGGCTGGCTCTCACTGCTGTCTCCCGCCGCTCGAGACAGCCATCCGTGTCCTTGCGACGCCCACGCCGTGCGTGAAAGTCGGCCACTGGGCGCGGTTGACATAACGTTTTCAATCAAGGCGTGAGCTGCGGTGATGGCCGACTTTCGAGTCAGCAGCCAGAACCAGCCGGGTCCCCGCTGATCGCTACTGCTGTCTCCCGCCGGTCGAGACAGCCATCCGTTGTCCTTGCGACGGCCGTGCCGACCCGATCACCGCGTTGCGGCCGGTGTTCGCGGTGCTGCTGGAGAGCCTCGCCGACGCGTGCGTGATAGTCGGCCGCGGGGCGTGGTTGACATAACGCTTTCGATCAAGGCGTGAGCTGCGGCGATGGCCGACTTTCGAGGCAGCCAGAGCCAGCCGGAGGTTCCCGGCTAGTCGCTGCTGCTGTCTCGCCGGCCCCGAGACGGCAGCGACCCTGCTGGCCAATTGCTTGCCCGCCGGTTGTCGATCTTGTGAGGTTGTGGTGAATCGGTTCGCCCGAAACTCACAAGATCTCGCGCGGAAGGGGTGGAAGGGGTGACTCCGTCGCGGGCGGGCGGGTTCTCGTCCGCTGGGTTGGATCTGGTGAGCGCGTGGTGGGGCGGACAGCGCAATCTCCCCGATCGACAAGAGGGGCGGCGAATCAGCCAGCAGGGTCAGCAGTGAGAACCAGCCGGAAGTGACCGGTGCCGGGCTTCCCCACCCGCCGGGCTTCCCCACCCGATGCCGGGCTTGCCCACCTGTGAACAGACAATCCCCGGCCGCGAGCAGTTCGCGGGCGAGCAGTTCGCGGGCGAGCAGTTCGCGTTGGTGGCCGAGTTCTCATTCCGTCCGTCGGCCGACGAACGGTTCACCGGGACACGCGCCTGCGGTGGCCGGGAACGCGCCGTCAGAGCGTGCGGCGGACCTCGTCGACAGTTGCGGTGGCCCGTTCGAGCAGGTCGGCGGTGGGTGCGGCGGCGAGGATGTCGTCGGCGAGGACCCGGAGCTGGTCGCTCAGCACCAGGTCGTGAAGGTAGGGGACGGGGCGTTTCGCGCGATTCTCCGCCTCGGCCCCGAGGTCGGCAAGGGCCTGCACGAGGGCCTGCACCAACTGCGAGCGGGTGCCCGCGACAGGAAGCGAAGCTTCGGGAACCGATGTCTCGGCAGCAGAGGTCGAGACATCCGCAGCGACAGTCGCAGCCCCCACGGGCGCGGTCGAGGTGCCCCCAGCAACAGCCGCAGCCTCAACAGGCGAGGTAGAGGCAGCAACAGTCGAGGCCCCAACGGGCGAGGTTGAGCCGTCCGCAGCGACAGCCGAGACGCCTGAGGCCGGGACCGAAGTGCCCGTGGTGGAAACAGTGGTCTCGCCGGTGGGAGCCGGAGCCGGAATGCCCGCGGCGGGAAGAGGCGCGCCGGCGGGAAGAGGCGCGCCGGCGGCGGGCAGGGCGGTTCGCCACCGCGGCTCATCCCAGTGGTGGATCTTGGTCAGAAGCCGCTCGATGGAGGTGGCGAAGTCGGGCACGCGGCGACGATACCCGGAAACGGGAGGAGGCCGCCCAGCGCGGGGCGATGGCACCGGACTCACGAGAAGCCCGCCGAGCACGATGCCACCGGCCTGGGAGAAGCCCGACGAGCACGATGGCACCTGGCCCAGGAACTGCCCGACCAGCACGATGGCACCTGGCCCAGGATGGGCGCGACGAGCACGATGGCGCCGTGCCCAGGAGAAACCCGGCGAGCGCGACGTTGTCCGGGATGGGGAAGGCCGAGCGGGTGGAAGACACGCCGGAAACGGGAGAAGCCCGGCCGGCGCCGGGGCGCAGGTCGGGCTTCTCCTTGAGGTCGGGGCAACGCCCGGTCCGCGGGGAGACGAGCCGGGCGTTGCTGGTGACGACGGACGAACCGTCAGTCGTCGCCGCCTTGGAAGTAGCTCAGCAGGCGGAGGATCTCGATGTAGAGCCAGATGAGACCGACCAGGATGCCGAACGCCGCCGTCCAGGAGTAGCGCCGCGGAAGACCCATCCGCACGCCCTCCTCGATCTCGTTGAAGCTGAGGATGAAGCTCAACGAGGCGACCACGATGCAGATCAGGCTGAAGCCGATGCCGAGCGCGCCGTTGTCACGCAGGCCGGTGTTGACGTCGAAGAACGACAGCACCAGGTTGATCAGCATGACCGCGAAGAGCCCGGCCATGATGGCGATCATGGCGCGGACGAATTTCGGCGTCGCCCGGATGACGCGGGCCTTGTAGAGGCCGGCCATCACGAAGAAGACACCGAAGGTGGCGATCACCGCCTGCATGACGATGCCCGAGTAGAAGCTCTCGAAAGCCTTGCTGATCAGGCCGACGAACGCGCCCTCGATGACCGCGTAGGCGATCACGAGTGCCGGGTTGGCCATCCGCATGAACGAGATGACCAGGCCCAGGACGAGACCGACCATCGCCGCGCCGAACGCGGCGGCGCTGAGTACGGTGTTCGGGACGAGAATCCACGCGGCGGCCGCGGAGGCGCCGGTGATGCCGAGCAGCGCGACGGTCTTGACGACGACGTCGTCGAGGGTCATCGGCGCGACGGCCGGCGGGGCCGCGGGGTAACCGGCCGCCGTGGGGTAAGGATCGCCGTAACCGGGCTGACCATAACCCGGTTGCGGGGCCTGGCCATATGGCCCGTACCCGGCAGTACGCTCCCGCTCGGCCGCCTGGCCGAGGCGCGAGAGCACCGGGTTGGAAGTCTTCACTGTTTCCAGCCTCCCTTGAGGTCAAGGCGCTATGCCTGTCGTTCAAGGGTAAGCCGTCCGTCGACATCCCGCCGCACCGGGAACCTGTGAGCAGCCTGAAAATGCCCCGCGTCACCGCTGGTCAAGGCCCATGTGTGCGCAAGATCGCGGTCGCGGCGTGACGCCGCGACCGCGTCGAAGGTGCCCGGGGCGGGTCTCGAACCCGCACGCCTTTTGGGCAGCCGCTTTTAAGGCGGCCGTGTCTGCCATTCCACCACCCGGGCGGCCTGGAAACACCGTAGCTGGTGCCGCCCAGGCAGTGGAAACGGCATTGGCCCGTCAGCGGGACCCGGCGCTCACCGTCTTCTCCGTGGCGGGCTTCTCGGTGGGCAGCGCCACCGGCGGGGTCACCTCGGTGAACTCCTCGCGGGGGTGGTGCAGCTGGCCGAGGGCCACGGTCTCCCGCTTGAGCAGGAACGCGAGCACCCAGTCGGCCACCACGCGCACCTTGCGGTTGAACGACGGGATCCGGCTCACGTGGTAGAAGCGGTGCATGAGCCACGCCGGGTAGCCCTTGACCTTGATGCCGTAGACGTGCGCGACACCCTTGTTGATGCCCAGGCCCGCGACACCGCCGACGTGCTTGTGGCGGTACTCCTTCGGCGCGCCGCCGAGGATCACCTGGGCGATGTTGTCGGCGAGCACCTTGGCCTGCCGGACGGCGTGCTGGGCGCTCGGGGAGCACCAGGCACCCGGGTTGGTCAGGTCGGGGACCTGGGCGCAGTCACCGGCGGCCCAGGCGCCCTCGAGCGGCTCGCTGGTCTCGTTGTCCGCCACCTGGAGGGTGGGCAGGCAGTTGACGTGGCCCTTGGGGCCCAGCGGCAGGTCGGTGTTGGCCAGCATCGGCGACGGCTTGACACCGGCGGTCCAGACCAGCGTCTCGGCGCGGAACGTGTCCCCGTCGGAGAGCACGATCTGACCGTCGACGCAGGACTGCAGGAAGGTGCTCAGGCGCAGGTCGACGCCACGGCCGGCGAGCTGGCGCGCGGTGTAGGCGCCCATCTCCGGGCCCACCTCGGGCAGGATCCGGTTGCTGGCCTCGACCAGGATGAAGTGGACCTCCTTCGGGTCCAGCTCCGGGTAGTACTTCAGCGCGTCGGCGACCACGTCCTGCATCTCGGCGAGCGCCTCGATGCCGGCGAAGCCACCGCCGACGAACACGAAGTTCAGCGATGCCTTGCGCACTTCCTCGTCGGGCGTCGCGGCGGCGACGTCCAGCCGGTCGAGGATGTGGTTGCGCAGGTAGATGGCCTCGCCGATGGTCTTGAGCCCGATGCCCATGTCGCTGAGCCCGGGGATCGGCAGGGTGCGGGAGACCGAGCCGGGCGCCACGATGATGTGGTCGTACTCCATCTCGTATGCGGGGCCGTCGATCGGCTGGACCGTGACGGTCTTGCGAGCGTGCTCGACCTTCGTCACCTCACCGGAGACGATGCGGCACTTCTTCAGCTCCCGGCGCAGCGGCACCACGGCGTGTCGCGGCGAAATGTTCCCAGCCGCTGCCTCAGGCAGGAACGGCTGGTAAGTCATGTGAGGAACAGGGTCGATGACGACGACCTCAGCCCGATTGCGGTTCAGCTTCTTGGACAGGCGGAGGGCAGCGTAAAGCCCGACGTGACCTGCTCCTACGACGACTATGCGCGGCGGATTCACGCCCCTATTGTCGCGCGCGAGGGCCGTCTCATGCGCCGTTCTGTGACGATCACAACGGCGGAAGTCAAGTGACGAAAGACTCAGAATTCACTCACGCCGGGTCATACGTGCTAGGAGGATTGTCACAGCGGTCGCTGCCGCGAGGCCCACCAGCGTGGCGATCTGGAACGCGTCCCCGCCCAGGTCAGCGGTCAGTCCGAGGGCCAGGACGATCACCACCGCGGAGATCAACACCACGATCAGAGCGCGGCCCAGCCAGAGGGCGGGCACGTCGAGGTTGACCACCGCGTCGTACGGCAGAACGGCCGCCAGCGCGGTCAGTGTGTGCGCCAGATAGAGCAGCGTCGCCAGCGCCAGCACCCGCCACAGCGTGACCGGCGAGCCGAAGCCGGCGGTGTCGATCAGCCAGCCGGCGATCACGGCGAGCGCCGCCGCGGTGCCACCCTTGCCCTGCGGGGCCACCGCCGGCCAGATCACCGCGGCCGCGACCACGCTCATGTACCGCGGGCTGGACAGCATCTCGACCGGCCAGGCCACGGCAAGCGCGAGCAGGCCGATGAAGAGGATGCCGCAGCGGATGATGAACGGCACCGCGGTGGCCCGCCGCGCCGCGGTCTGCCAGCGTTCCACCCGGCCGGTGAACCTGGACGGCATGTCAGTGCCCCCTCGGAACCGAGGCCAGCCGGGCCACGTCGCGCAGCACCAGGTCGAGACTGCCGGCGCCGGCCCAGGCCACCACCGGCACCCCGTGCTCACGCAACCGGCCCAGCACGTTCTCCCGTTCGATCCGCCACAGCCGGGTGGACATGGCCGTCCACTGGTTCTTCACCGGCGGCGCGGCCTCCGGCGGCAGGGTGTCGACCGCCACCACGTAACGGCCGGACTGGGTGAGCTGGGCGAGCATGTCGGCGGCCCGCGGGTCGACGAGCGGGGTGAGCACCACGACCAGCGCGGACGAGGAGACGTGGTGGGCGCCGAAGATGTTCTCGTACTGCTCGGTCTGGGTCGGGTCGGGACGGACGTCGAGCAGCCACTCCAGGACGGTCAGGTACTGCCGGCGGCCGGAGGCGGGGCGCAGCCGGCGGGCGGCCGCGCCGTACTCCAGCAGCGAGACCCGGTCACCCCGGTGCAGGTAGTGCTCGGCGATCGCGGCCGCCGCCCGGACCGTGGTGTCCAGTACCGACGAGCCGCCGCGTACCCCGCCGGAGAGGCCGATCTCCCCCAGCACGTCGAGCAGCAGCAGCACCTCGGCGTCCCGGTCCGACAGGGTGGAGGCGACGTGCAGGTCCCGGGTCCGCAGCGAGACCCGCCAGTCGATGCGGCGCAGCCGGTCGCCGGGGGCGAACTGGCGCACCCCGGCGAGCTCGCCGCCCTCACCCGGGCGCCGGGAGCGGTGCGCGCCGACCAGACCGGCCGCGGCGGGCATCGCCTCGACGGCGTTGAACGGCTCGGTGACCGGATAGACCCGGACCCCTCGGGCCGGGGTGACCACCGGGCGGCAGGCCAGCAGGCCACCGCAGGCGGCGGCCCGGGCGGCGGCCGGGCCGACGTCCTGCCGGCCCCAGCGGGTCGCCTCGCCGGGCAGGTCGATCGCGGCCCAGCCGTCGGCGGACACGGTGATCGCGAAGGGCCGGTCCGAGTGCTCCAGCTTCAGCCAGCGCGAGGTCCGGGTCCGGACCACGACCAGGTCGTAGCCGATCGAGTCCGGGTTGGCGACGGTCAGACCGGCGTCCACCTCGCCACCCTCGACGAGATGGTTCTCGTCGGCGCGGATGGTGATCTCCGGCGCCGCGGTCGGCACCCGGCGCAGGTTGATCGCGGCGCCGATCGCGAACGGCGCCGCGAGCAGCACCAGGTCGACCCGGCCCAGCGCCACGCCGAGCAGCAGGAGCAGGCCGGTGAGCAGCACCGACCGGCCCAGCGCCCGGGTGGGCAGCCAGAGCGGCCCGGACTGCGGCTCGCCGGCGCCCGGCCCGGGCACGGCCGGGCGCAGCAGCGGCAGGTCAGTCATGCCGCGCATAGGTCGGGAGCGCCCCGCTGGCCGGGGCCGGCACCGCGGTGAGCACCTCCTGGACCACGAACGACGGGTTCACCTGGCGCAGCCACATCTCCGGGCGCAGGGTGATCCGGTGGGCCAGCGCGGGGATCGCCACGTCCTTCACGTCCTCCGGCACCACGTAGTCCCGGCCGGCCATCACGGCGCGTGCACGGGCCAGCAGCAGCAGGGCCAGCGAGCCACGCGGCGACGAGCCGACCAACACCGCGCCGTGCTCCCGGGTGGCCGAGGCGAGCGCCACGATGTAGCGGCCGATCGAGTCCTCGACGGCCACCGACTCCAGCGCGTTCTGCATCGCCTGAAGGGTGCGGGCGTCGACCACCGGGCTGAGAGTGGCCTCCTCCTGGCGGCGGGACATCCGGCGCTGGAGCACCGACCACTCCTCGTCCGCCGTCGGGTAGCCGAACGACACCCGCAGCATGAACCGGTCCAGCTGTGCCTCGGGCAGGGGGTACGTGCCCTCGTACTCGATCGGGTTGGCCGTCGCGATCACGTGGAACGGCGGGTCCAGGCGGTAGGTGACGCCCTCGACCGAGACCTGCTTCTCCTGCATCGCCTCGAGGAGGGCGGCCTGGGTCTTCGGCGGCGTCCGGTTGATCTCGTCGGCGAGCAGCATGTTGGTGAAGATCGGGCCGGCGCGGAAGGCGAAGTCGCCCTTGCGCTGGTCGTACAGGAACGAGCCGGTGACGTCGGCGGGCAGCAGGTCCGGGGTGAACTGCAGCCGGCGGAAGTCGAGCCCGAGCGCCTGCGCGAAGGACCGGGCGGTCAACGTCTTGCCGAGACCTGGCATGTCCTCCAGCAGCACGTGACCGCCGGCCAGGATCCCGGCCAGCACCAGCTCCAGCGATTCCCGCTTGCCCACCACGACGGAGTTGACCGAGTCGAGGACCGCCCCGGCCAGCCGCCCGACCTCGTACGGGGGAAGAGCCTGCGTCACCGGCGCACCTTTCTCACAGTCGTTCCATGGTGTCTAGGTATGTCTCGACGTCCCGGGCCTTCAACGCCCGACGGCCCGGCTGGGACAGCGCCGACCATAGATCGTCGCCGAGTAGCTCCCGCGCCCGGCGTGGGTCGGTGGCGCGGGTGATCCCGTGCCGCAGCCGCAGCCGTTCGTCGGTGAGTTCCGCGAGCACCGGCAGAACGTTACGCGTATACAGATCCGGATCGGAGTGGGCCCGGTCCAGGTTCCGCTCCCAGCGGCGGACCGCGGCCCGGAGCGCGTCCTCACCCGGGCCGGCGTCCGAACCGATCCGGGATCGCAACCGGGGCGTGGGCGGCGGAGCGACCACCGACACCGCATGGATCAGCAGGCGCAGACCGGTCAGCAGGGCGAGAAGCAGCAGCAGCGAGATGCTCAGCCCGAGCATCCGCAGCCCGGCGACGATCACCACGGCGGCCAGGCCGATGATCACGGCGTTGCCGACCACGGTGATCGCCAGCGACCGGCGTCTGGTGACCGGTTCGGCCGGTTCCTCGGTCCGGTACCGGCCCTCGGCCGCCCCGAACAGATCGTCGAGCCCGCCGTCGCTCATGACTGCACCTCGGAGCGGACGAAGGCTTCGGCCCGGGAGGCGTCCAGATCGGCACGCAGGCGTTCCAGCGCGGACCTGGCCTGCTGCCGCATCCGGTCGTCGACGGTGTGCGTCGCGTACCGCGCCTCGCGGTAGACGGCCAGCAGGGCGGCCAGCACCCCGGCGTCGACCCGCTGCTCGGCCAGCAGCCGCCCGACGTAGTCGGTGGGGCTGTCCCCGGGATGCCGTGGCGTGCCCGCCGCGGCGGCCGCGTCCTCCAGCCGGACCCAGCAGGCGATCACCGCCCGGCGTGGGTCGCGGTCGGTGTCGGAGAGCTCCTCCAGGCCGGCGTCGAGCGCGGCGACCAGGTCCTCGGCGGTGCGCTGCGGGCGGCGCGACTCGCCCCGGCGGCCGGTCCGCGCGGGACGGCGCCGCAGATAGTCGCGGATCAGCGCCCAGCACAGGCCGATCACCATCAGCAGCGCGCCGGCGCCGAGCACGGCCAGGGTGGCGGTGCCCACCCAGTCGGGCAGGCCCTGGGCCGGCTCGGGAACGGCCCGGGCGCTGGGCTCCGCGGTCGGGCGGGACGGGAGCAGCGGCGGCCGGGTGGTGACCGTCGACTCCGGGCGGATCTGGTCGAGCTGCGGCTCGGACCGGGTGGCGGCCAAGGCGATCACGAAGAGCAGCCCGAGGACGGCGGCCAGGGGCCACCATCGGCGGAGCGCGGCGAAGTCCATGCGGGGGCTCAGATCCGTGACTCGAGGGTTGTCGGCGCGAGCATCATGCCAAACCCGCCAGAGCCTTTGCACGGCCGAACACCTCGTCCAGCATCGCCGGGGTCAGCCGGCCGGTGAAGGTGTTCTGCTGGCTGACGTGGAAACATCCCAGCAGGACCGGTACGCCGGGCACGCTGACCTGGGCGCCGTGCCCGAATTTCGGGCGCGGGACCGGTGGGCGTACCCCATAGGTCTTGATCATCGCCGGCCACCAGGCGGCCCAGGCGAAAGCGCCGAGCGCGACCACCACCCGCAGCGTCGGCCGGACCAGTTGCAACTCGCGGCTGAACCAGGGGGCGCAGGTGTCCCGTTCCGCGGGCAGCGGCTTGTTCTCCGGCGGGGCGCAGCGCACCGCCGCGAAGATCCGGGTGTGCCGCAGGGCCAGGCCGTCGTCGGCGGCCACACTGGTCGGCTGATTGGCCAGGCCGGCCCGGTGCAACGCGGCGAAGAGCACATCACCGGAGCGGTCGCCGGTGAAGATCCGGCCGGTGCGGTTGCCGCCGTGCGCGGCCGGCGCCAGCCCGAGGATGGCGATCTCGGCGTCGGCGGGCCCGAACCCCGGCAGCGGACGGCCCCAGTAATCCTGGTCACGGAAGGCGGCGCGCTTGGTCACCGCCACGTCGGTGCGCCAGGCGACCAGCCGCGGGCAGGCGAAACAGTCCGCGATGCGGGCGTCGAGCGAGGTCAGCGAGGCGGTTGCGGCCGCCTGCGTGGCGACTTCCTCGGGGGTACGCGCGGACGCGCCGGACGGGAGCACCCGATCAGCACAACATCCCGCCGCAATCCGAGCGCACCCGGGTCGGTGTCAGCGCGGCGCGGCGGGCACGCTCGCCTCCGCGCTCGGCCCCACCGTCGGCGCGGCGGAGGAGGGGGCCGGTGCGGCTGACGAAGCGCCGGGCGTGGCCGGAGAGGCAGCCGACGCGGCCGGAGAGGCATCCGGTGTGGCCGGAGAGGCGTCCGGTGTGGCGCGAGGGTCGGCTGCCGCACCCGGCCCGCGCTCGTTGAACGGCGGCGTGTCCGGGCACTGCGGGTAGCCCATGGCGCGGCTCTCGAAAAGCGCGATGCCGGTCTCGTCATAGCAGTACCCGTCGCCGAGGAGGATCGGGCTGCCGTTCTGGTCGTAGAGGTGCACGCCGGTGAGGAGCCGGCCCTGACCGTCGTAGACGTAGACGTCGTCGAGGCCGCCGAACGGCCCGCCGTTGTAGCTGACCTCCTGATAGGAGTCCTGCTGGGCGGCGGAGTCCACCTCGAAGAAGCCGATCACGGCGAACAGCACCAGGAACGCGCTGCCGAACCGGATCGCACGCCGCCGCCACCGCCCCGCCGGGGCCGTCCGGCGGCCCAGCCAGACGGACCCGAGGATGCCGAGGGTCAGCAGCAGGAGCGCGATGAAGTCGTCGCCGCCGACCCGCGGCAGCAGGCCGAGCGGTGAGCTGTGGTCGTGCAGCATGACGGCGGCCGCCATGGCGGCCAGATAGCCCCGGAGCACCCACCAGGCGGGACGCAGCAGCACCAGGAAGTCGCTGGCCTTCGGATAGCCCAGCAGCGGGCCGATCCGGACGTCGGCCCGGTCCAGGAACCCACGGAGGCGGGCCCGGTGCCGGGCGGCAGTCTCGGCGGCCTGGTCCGCGAGGCGCGACCGGCCGCCCGCCGGTCGTGCGCCGGCGGCCGGGATGCCCGCGCTGGCGATGAGCTCGGCCGCGTAGGCCTCCGGCGGGCCCAGGCGCTCGGTGAGCGAGCCGCCGCCCTCCGCCAGGACCTCGGCCAGATGCTCGGGCAGGTCTTCGAGAAGCTCGTCGCGGATCCCCGCCGGCACGCCGGCGAGCGCCTGCCGGACGCCCTCGACGTAGACGGCGATCTCGTCCTGTGCCGTGAGGTTCACGCCTTCCCCCGCTCGCGAAGCAGATCTTCCATGATCGATGCGAAGCCCTGCCAGACCTTGCCGGAGCGTTGCAGCTCGGCACGGCCGGCCTCGTTGAGTGCGTAGTACTTCCGGTGCGGGCCCTCGTCGCTGGGCACCACGTAGCTGTTCAGCAGGCCGGCGTTGAAGAGCCGGCGCAACGTGCCGTAGACCGAGGCGTCGCCGACCTCCTCGAGGCCGCCGGCGCGCAGGCGGCGCAGGATGTCGTAGCCATAGCCGTCCTCGTCGCGCAGCACGGCCAGGACGGCCAGGTCGAGGACACCCTTGAGTAGCTGGGTCGCATCCACGCGGAGCACACTACTGCGCAATCCGAAGTAGCGTCAACAGCACACTACCGTGGCGCGAGAAAAGGGCGGGGCTGTCGCCCCGCCCTTTCGCCGGAGAGTGGTCAGCTCTTCTTCGTGACCACGCAGAGCAGGTAACCGTCCTTGCCCTCGCCCTCGCCGCCCTGCAGCAGCGCGGCGTCGTCGGTCTCCTTGAAATACTTGTCGCAGGCGGTGCTGTTCAGGTCGGTGGTGCCCTCGACCCGGCCGACGACGGAGAACTTGGCATCCGCCGAGCCGCAGTCGACGGTCTCGGCGTCCACCTCGGTGGTCTTCTCGGTCACGGTCTGCTTGACCGCGATGCAGCTACCGGCTTTGGCGTCGGCGGTCTTGTCCTCGGCCACCGCGGCGCCGATGCCGGCGCCGATCCCGAACTTCAGCAGAAGCACGACGACCGCGACACCGAGGCCGCCGCCGATACCGAGGAGCTTCTTGAAGCCCTTCTTCTTCGGCGCCTGCTCGAAGGGGGAAGCGGCGGCAGGCGGGGGGTATCCCGGGCCACCGGCGTTCGGCGGGGGAGGCGGGGCGAAACCACCTGCCTGCGGAGGCGGGAAGCCCTGGCCGCCGGCATTCGGCGCGGGGTAACCCTGACCACCGGCATTCGGCGCGGGGTAGCCCTGACCACCGGCATTCGGCGCGGGGTAACCCTGACCGCCGGCATTCGGCGCGGGGTAACCCTGACCGCCGGCGGGCGGAGGCGGGTAGGACGGCGCGCCGTGCTGGGGCGGCACCACCGGGTCGGTCATCGGGGTGTTCCTTTCGAGGGATCGCACCGGCACCGATGGCCGGCACGCGAGGATAGCCACCGCCGTCACCCGCGCGTTATCCCCCTCCCAGTTTCCTTTCAGCCAGCTGGTCGGTTTCGTGCAGTCGGCTACCCGGCCAAGCTGAAGGCGCGCTGGCCGACCGAGCCGAAAGCGCGCCGGCATCCAAGCCGAAGAAGCGCCAGCCCTGTCGAAGGGGCGCCAGCCTGCCGAAGGAACGCCGACGGCCCAACCGAAGGCGCGCTGATCGGCCAGGCCGAAGGAGCGCCGACCGGCCCTGCCGAAGGTCAGCTAGTCGGCCAGGCCGAAGGCGATGCCGTCCAGGATGTCGTGCTCGGAGGCGATCACGAAGTCGTGGCCGGAACGCTCGATGATCGACTTCATGATCAGGGCGCCCGCGCCGATCACGTCGGCCCGCCCGGGGTGCATCACGGGCAGGGCGAGACGCTCGGCGACGGTCATCGCCAGCAGCTCGTCGGTCACCCGGGCCACGGCCGCGGCGTCGACCCGGCTGTGGTGGATGCGCGCGGAGTCGTACACCTCGAGGTCGTGAGCGAGCGCCGCGACGGTCGTGACCGTCCCGGCAAGCCCCACCAGCGTCTTCGCCGACCGGCCGGACACGGCCGCCAGGGCCGTGTCGACGGCCTTCGCCACGTCCGCCTCGGCCGCCGCGATCTCGTCCGCCGTGGGCGGGTCGCTGTGCAGGTGCCGCTCGGTCATCCGGACACAGCCGATGTCCATCGAGATCGACTGTTCGACGCCGCGGGTGCCGGTGACGAACTCGGTGGAGCCGCCGCCCAGGTCGAAGACCAGATAGGGGCCCTCGGCGTCGAGGCCGCGCACCGCGCCGTCGAAGGAGAGCTGCGCCTCCTGCACGCCGGTGATCACCTCGGGGTCGATGCCCAGCACTCCGCGGACCATGTCCCGGAAGTCCTGCGCGTTGGAGGCGTCCCGGCTGGCCGAGGTGGCGCACATCCGCACCCGCGAGACACCCAGTTCGGCGATCTCCGCGGCATAGCCGAGAAGAGCCTTGCGGGTACGCTCGATCGCCTCCGGAGCCAGCATCCCGGTCCGGTCCACGCCCTCCCCGAGCCGGACGATCTCCATCCGCCGGGACACGTCGGTCAGTTCGTCCCCGGCCACGTCCGCGATCAGCAGACGGATCGCGTTGGTCCCGCAGTCGATGGCTGCCACCCGGGCGCTCATGCCGTCATCCCCACTCCGCTCCGGCGCGCACCTGTGAGCACGTCCGGAGCGCTCACAGGTGAAGCAGCATTCTCTTGTTCCCCAGCGTGTTCGGTTTGACCCGTTCCAGGTCGAGGAATTCGGCGACACCCTCGTCGTACGACCGCAGCAGTTGCTCGTAGACCGGATGCGGCACGGGCGCCCCGTCGATCTCGGTGAATCCGAACGAGCCGAAGAACCGGGTCTCGAAGGTGAGGCAGAAGACCCGGCGTACGCCCAGCTCGCGGGCCTGGTCCAGAAGCGCGGCGACGATCTTGTGGCCGATCTTCCGGCCGCGCAGATCGGGGTCGACGGCGACGGTCCGGATCTCCGCGAGGTCCTCCCACATCACGTGCAGCGCGCCGCATCCGGCGACCCGGCCGCCCTCGTCCTCGGCCACCCAGAACTCCTGCACCTGCTCGTACAGGGTGACGGTGGCCTTGCTGAGCAGCCGGCGGTCGCCGGTGTACGTGTCCACCAGGGACCGGATCGCCCGGATGTCCCCGGTCCTGGCCCGGCGGACGATCACTCGCCGGCCGCGATCCGGACGCAGGGGCCACCGGCCCAGTACGGCTCGATCGCGTCCCGCACCTCGTCACCGAACGGGTTGACGCCCCGCCCGGCGGCCAGCGCGTGCCCGAGGTGGACGTGCAGGCACTTGACCCGGTCCGGCATGCCACCGGCCGACACGTTCTTGATCTCCGGAACGTCGTCGATCGCGGTCCGGCGGTCCAGATAGTCCTGGTGCGCGGCCGCGTACTTCTGCGCCAGCTCCGGATCGGTGCTCAGTCGTTCCTGCATGTCCCGCATGACGCCGGCGGACTCCAGTCGGCTGCACGCGGCGGTGGCGTGCGGGCAGGTCAGATAGAACAGCGTCGGGAACGGCGTGCCGTCGTCCAGGCGGGGCGAGGTCTCCACCACGTCGGGATTGCCGCACGGGCAGCGGTGGGCGACGGCGCGGGTGCCTCGCGGGCGACGGCCGAGCTGGGCCGCCACGATGTCGAGGTCGGTGGGTGTGGGTTCGTCCATGGGTCGAGGATCAGTCCTGAGGCTTCGCGTCGGTTGGCTCTGCGTTGGCGGCTTGCACACTGCCCCACAGGGTGTCGTACCACCGGTCGGGGGCGCCGGCCGGGGTCAGGCTGGTGGCGTCCGGAACGCCCTCCGCACTGTCGACGACCCGGAGCGGCGCCTCGCCTTTGCGCACGTAGTTGAACCGTTCCCGGGCCTGGATGCGCAGGTACTCCGGATCGTTCCACTTCTTCAGCTGCTTCTGGGCCTCGGCGATCTCACTCTGCCGGTCGACGAGCGCCTTCTCCATCTCGGCGATCTCGGACTCCTGCTCCAGATAGATCCGCAGCGGGTAGGTGTAGACCAGCGCGAGGACCACGACGAGGCCGATGAGGATGGCGGCCCGGCTGGTCAACGCGCGGGGGCGGGGTGCGTCGGTGCGTTCGGCGGCTGCGCCGCTTCGAGACCCCTCGGTGGTACGCCGTGCCGACGGCGCCCGGACCGGTCCGGTGTTCTTCGCGCGCGGCGACGAGCGGGCGGACGTGCGGGACGGGGTGGGCCGGCCGCCCGTGCCGGTCCGGCGGCGGGTCGGGCCCTGGCCGCTCGGTGTGCGGCGTTCGGTCATCTCCGCCCTCCCCCCGCTAGCCGTCTCACGTGTCCGGTGGCACCCGCCAGAGAATCTATGTCTCCGGGCCGGGTGCCACCAAACTCGATGATCCTCGCCGAGCCGTCAGCCGACGCGGTAACGCGGGAACGCGCCCGCACCGGCGTACCGGGCGGCGTTCTCCAGCTGCTCCTCGATGCGCAGGAGCTGGTTGTACTTCGCGACCCGGTCGGACCGGGCCGGGGCGCCGGTCTTGATCTGGCCGGAGCCGACCGCGACGGCCAGGTCGGCGATGGTGACGTCCTCGGTCTCGCCCGAGCGGTGCGACATCATCGTCTTGAAGCCGGCCCGGTGGGCCAGGTCCACGGCGTCCAGCGTCTCGGTGAGCGAGCCGATCTGGTTCACCTTGACCAGCAGGGCGTTGGCGGCGTTCTCGGCGATGCCGCGGGCCAGGCGCTGCGGGTTGGTGACGAACAGGTCGTCGCCGACGATCTGGATCTTGTCGCCGAGCTGCGCGGTCAGCGCGCTCCAGCCGGCCCAGTCCTCCTCGTCCAGCGGGTCCTCGATGGAGACGATCGGGAAGTCGGCGGCGAGCTTCGCGTAGTACGCGATCATCTCGTCGGTCGACTTCGGGGCGCCTTCGAAGACGTACGACCCGTCCTTGTGGAACTCGGTCGCGGCGACGTCCATGGCCAGGACGATGTCGCTGCCCAGGGTGTAACCGGCGGCCTGGACGGCCTCGGCGATCAGCTCCAGGGCCGCGACGTTCGCCGACAGGTTCGGCGCGAAGCCGCCCTCGTCGCCGAGGCCGGTGGACAGGCCCTTCTTCTTCAGCACCGACTTGAGCGCGTGGTAGACCTCGGCTCCGGCCCGGACGGCCTCGCGGAAGGTCGGCGCGCCGATCGGCGCGATCATGAACTCCTGGACGTCGACGTTGGAGTCGGCGTGCGACCCACCGTTCAGGATGTTCATCATCGGCACCGGCAGCAGCGACGCGTTGGGGCCACCGAGGTAGCGGAACAGCGGCAGCTCGGCGGAGGCGGCGGCGGCCTTGGCGACGGCGAGCGAGACGCCGAGGATCGCGTTGGCACCCAGGTCCGACTTGTCGGCGGTGCCGTCGAGGTCGAGCATCTTCTGGTCGATCAGGCGCTGGTCGGAGGCCTCGTAACCGACGAGCTCGTCGATCAGCTTCTCCTCGATGTTCTCCACCGCCTGGAGAACACCCTTGCCGAGGTAGCGGCTCTTGTCGCCGTCGCGGAGCTCGAGCGCCTCGAAGGCGCCGGTGGAGGCGCCGGACGGCACCGCCGCGCGGCCGACGGAACCGTCGTCCAGGCCGACCTCGACCTCGACGGTCGGGTTGCCACGGGAATCGAGGATCTCGCGGGCGACGATTGCTTCAATGGTGGCCATTGGTCGTGTCGCTCCCTAACGTTTGTACGAATACAGTTTCGGTCCGCGACCCTGCGGGCCGACCACACCCGCAGAGCGTATCGAGTCCGGCGATGACTCGTTCGCGGGGCCGGTCAACTGCACCCCCGGATCGCCTCAAACCGGCGGCGTACCTGCCGAACCTCTGGGCACTATGACCAGTAGCCTGTTTCCCGCCGACTCCTCCCGTGTCGAGCTGGACACCGGAGGGCAGATCCTCCCGGAAGTCCGGTTGGTCGAGTCCTCCGGCGACACCGTGACGCTGTCCTTGGCCCTCGCCGACATCGCGCTGGCGGTCGGCTCCCCGGTGACCCTGCGATGGCCGGCCGGCCCGCGCGGCCGGCACAGCCGGCGCGGCACCGTGCAGCGGATCGACGAGAACCGGATCGACCTCCGGATGGTCGGCGAGGTGGAGATCGAGCAGCTGCGCAACTACGTACGCGGTGGTGGCGGTGAATCGGTGCTGCTCGTCCGCCCCGGCGAACCGGAGGCGATCGGGTACGTGCACGACATCAGCGAGCACTCGGTACGGGCCCACTTCACCGGCGTCGAGCTGCGGCCCGGCCAGGAGATGCGGCTGCGGATCCAGCTCAGCGACGAGATCGTCGAGTTCCCGGCGATCGCGCTGCGGGTCAGCTCGATCCGCCAGCAGGTGCCGGTCCGCGGGCCGCTCATGGTGGAGATGGTGGCGATCTTCGACCAGGACGAGCGCCAGGCCAAGGTGATCCGCCGGTACGTGCTGCAGCTGCAGCTGGCGGCCCGCCGGGAGGCCGCGGCCGCGCAGCGCCTCGCGGACGAGGTATTCGCCGAGGCCGTGGAGGCCCGCTGAATCCCGGATTTCGCATTCTCATTCGCCGCGTGGAAACCGAATGAATGGAGGGCTTCCGTCCCGTGAATTGCGGGACGGAAGCCCTCCATTCATCGACGACGGTCGCCGGATACTCGTTTGCGTGGGGTGCGCGGGTACGCAAGGGTGGTCTCGTGCCCGCCACCCCGCCCGCCCGCGGCCCGCTCCGGCCCGCCCTGCTCGCCCTCGTCCTGCTCGGCCCGGCCGGGTGCGCCGGCGGCGGTCAGGCCAGCGCCGCCGGGCCGGCCCGCGAGGACCTGATCTCCGAGGCGGCCGACCGGGTGGCCACCGCCCGCGCCACCACCTGGACCGCCGGTTACCGGCTGGCCGGCGGCGGCACCGCCCGGGTGGCGTGGTCCGGTGAGCCGGCCCGCGGCTCCTACGTCTTCCCGTCCGGCCGGACGATCCGCACGGCCACCGCCCTGACCCGGTGCGCCACCACCTCCGGCGAGACCGTCTGCACCGCCACCGACCCGGCCGGCGACGACACCGACGGGGTGCCGGCCGGCACCGGCCTGGTCACCCCCGGCACGGTCCTCGACCTGCTGGAAACGGCCGCGATCGACCCCACCGTGACCGCCGAGCCCCGCGAGACGACCATCGCCGGCCGGCACGCCTCCTGCCTGGCCGTGGCCGGTTCCGCCGACTTCGACGTCTGCGTGACCGTGGACGGGATGGTGGCCGCCTTCACCGGAACGGTCGGCGGCATCCCGGTGGAGATGGTGCTCACCGATTACCGCGCGGGCGCCGACGAGGCCGACTTCACCGTCCCGCCGGGCGCCCGCCTCGTCGACCGCCGCGACTGACCCCGCCACCGGCGTGTCGAGTCCGGCCGCCAGGCAGGCCCGAACCCCACACGCCGGAAGTCAGACGCCCAGCAGGGTGCGCAGGTGGCGCGGCGGTGGGGAGCCGTGCGCCAGCATCGCGTCGTGCCAGGCTTTCGGGGTCGCGCCGAACGGGCGGGCCGCCGCGATCGCCGCCACCTCCGAATATCCCACGAAGTAGGTGGAGAGCTGGGTCGAGGTGAGCAGCGCCCGCCGCCACTTGCCGGCCGCCTCGCCCTCCTCCTGGAAACCGCGCTCGGTCATCAGCGCCATCGCCTCGGCCTCGGGCAGGTCCTCGCAGTGGGTCAGCTGGTCGATGATCGCGTTGAGGGTCATCCGCAGCTGCATCTTGAGCTGTTGCAGGCGGACCGGCAGCCCGCCGAAACCGAGATCGGCCATCAGCTCCTCGGCATAGACCGCCCAGCCCTCGACGAACGGCCCCGACCAGCCCAGCGACCGCACCCGGGTGGCGGCCCGGAACCGTCGGGCGTGCGCGATCTGCAGGAAGTGGCCGGGCATCGCCTCGTGGACGGTGAGGTTGCGCAGCATCTCGTCGTTGTACTCCCGGTAGAAGCTGGTGATCCGCTCGGCCGGCCAGTCCGCCGGGGCCGGCGCGATGCAGTAGAAGGTGGGCACGTCGGCGGTCTCGAGCGGGCCGGGGGCGTCGCAATAGGCCACCGCGACGCCACGCGCGAACTCCGGCATCTCCTCGATCACGCACGGATCGTCCACCAGCGAGACCACGTCGTGCTCCCGAACGAAAGCGGTCGCCTCGTCCATCGTCGACTTCGCCAGGCCGACGATGGTGTCGTTGCCCGGGCGGCGCTCGGCGATCGCGTCCAGGGCGCGGCGCACCGTCTCGTCGGTGGCCGGGCCGCCGGTCAGCTCGGCCGCGGCCGACCGCAGAGCCGCGCCGACCCGGTCCAGGTTGTCCCGGGCGCGGGACAGCACCTCGGCCGCGGACAACTCGGTGTCCAGGGTGTGCCAGAGCCGGGCCTCCCACAATCGGCGGCCGAGCCGCGGGTCACGGCCGGGCTCGCCGCTGTCGAGCCGGGCACGCAGCCAGCCGTCGAACTCGCCGAGCGCGGCCAGGGCGGCGTCGGCGGCCGGCTCCACCGTGCCGCGCAGCCCCGGCTCGCGGGCCAGCAGGGCGGGCACCTCGGCACGGATCAGCCCGGCCGTGCCGGCGAACTGGCCGACCGCGGTCTCGGCGTGGATGCGGGGCACGTCGCGCAGCACCGCACGGGCCGTGGCCAGGGCGTCCGGAAGGGCGGCGAGCCGGCCGGCCAGGCTGGTCAGCCGCTCACCGAGCGGGGCGAACGGCCGGGCGATCAGGGCGTGCAGCAGCGGGCCGGGGTTGTGGTCCAGCGGGTTCCACTCGTGCTCGCGGATCTCGGTCAGCTCGAAGAGGGACCGCTCCACCCGTGCCGTCAGGATCGCGTGGTCGACCTGGTCCTCCGCGCCGAGACCGTCGGCGTCGACACCGCTGAGCGCGTCACCGGCGTCGCGCAGCATGGCGGCCCGGGCGGCGACCGCGGCGGCGGAGTGGTCGGGCAGACGGTCGTCGAAACGGTGATCGCCCGCAAAGGACGCCGCGGCGGGGTCGCTCTCCAGCAGGGCGTCGACGATGCGCTCGGCGAGCGTTACGAACTCCGGCATGCCCCGAAACTACTCGGCGCCACCGACATTTTCCGCCGCACGCACCGCCGCCGCGAATTCCAGGGCGGCCGCACGCAGTTCGGCCTCCGCGTCGAGGCCCGCGGCCCGGGCTTCGGCCACCACCTTCAGCAGCAGGCCGCCGAGGTCGTCGCGGTCCGGCAGGGGCACGTCCACCCCGCCCCGCTCCGCCCGCTGCAGGATCTTCGCCGTCAGGGCGAGGGCCGGCTGGCTCAGCGCGATCCCGTCCAGCACCGAGTCCCGGGCCTTCTCCTCGCGCTTGATCCGCTCCCAGTTGGCGGTGATCTCCTCGATGTCCGCGACCCGCTCACCGGCGAACACGTGCGGATTGCGGCGGATCAGCTTCTCCACCAGCGCGCCCGCCACGTCGTCGATGTCCCAGCGGTCGCTCTCGTCGCGTTCCTCGGCGAGCCGGGCGTGCAGCACCACCTGCAGCAGCACGTCCCCGAGCTCCTCGCGGAGCGCGCCGAGATCCTCGCCGACGATCGCGTCGTACGCCTCGTAGCTCTCCTCCAGCAGGTACGGGGCGAGCGTCTGATGGGTCTGCGCCCGTTTCCACGGGTCGCCGCCGGGTGACTGCAGCCGGTCCATCACCGTGACCACGTCGAGCAGCCGGGCGCCGGGCGGGTCCCACGAGCCGTACATCAGCTCCAGCTCGGCCAGGCCGGGCTCGCGGGTCAGCCGCAGCCCCAACTGCCGGGCGAAGGCCTGATCGCCGTCCGGACCGGCCAGCCAGACCGCGGCCGGCTGCCCGGCGATCGCGTCGAGGAACCCCTGGGCGTCGGTGTCCAGGACGGTGACCGGGACACCGGTGACCCGCAGCGCCACGGCCTGGGCGCTGTCCGCGGCGGCGAAGACCGGGTACGCCCGGACCGCGTCCCACGCCTCGGCGGTGAGCAGCCCGGCCGGCAGTCGCGGCGAGGTGACGAGAAGGACGATCCGGGTGCTCAAGAGACGTCGGCCACCGGAACGGACTGGTCGTCGCCGAGGCTGGTCTTGATCAGGTCCAGCTTCGTCGTCTCGTCCTGGAGCCAGAGCACGCTGACCTCGAAGGGGTGGTAGCGCGGGTTGACCTTGACGCCGAGATCGGTGGCGGCCGCCTGGATCCGGTCCCGGACCTGCCCGACGGCGGCGACCACCTTCAGGTTCTGCTCCGACTGCTCGGCCTTCCAGGCGCTGAAGTCCTGCCCGGGCTGGACACCGCCGACCGAGACGAAGGCGTCGAACACCTCGCGCATGTCGCCCTCCTCCGGCGTGGTCGCGGACGTCATGTACGACTCCACCAGCAGCTCGCGCAGCAGCAGGCCCTCGGTGAGCACCCGCACGTAATCGGTGCCGGCGGGCAGTTTCCGGTCCGCGGCGACCGCATCGTACGGCACCGTGTCGGGCAGCCGGACCTGCCGCTCGGCGGCGACCCGGTCGTACAGGTCCCGGGCGACGAGGGCGTGCACGATGTCCGCGCGGCTGAACGGCATCTGCACCGGCTTGGCCGTGATGGTCGGCGCGGGCCGCACCTTCTCACCGCTGCCGGTGCGCTTCTCCTCCTCCGCACGCTGCGCCTTCTCGGCGGCGGCCGCCTGATCGCGGGCCTGCGTGGTCAGGATGTCGTGGGCGTCGTCCCAGATCTCCTGGACCTCCCGCTCGGAGACGGTCTCGGAGTCACCCAGGTAGGCGGCGACGGTCGGCTCCGACCGGCAGGCGGAGAGCCCGCCCACGGCGAGAGACGCGGCGACAACGGCGGTGGCGAGTCGGCGAGCACGCTGCATGGTCAACACTCTCTCACGCGCATTGTGATCTACGTCGCCCCGCCCTGCATCACCCTTACCGCCGGCCGCACCACCGCACCGCCACCGGCGAAGTGATCAGGCCCGGACCGGGGCGGGCACCTCGCCGAGCACATCCTTGAGCAGCTGGGCACACCACTGAAGCAGGGCCTGGTCGCGGACCGGCTCGCCGCCGATCCGGCGGGTGGTCGGCCACGGGACGCTGACCTGATCGGCGCCGGTCTTGTAGACCGAGTCGGGGTGGTAGCGCTTGAGGCGCATCTGCTTGGAGTCGGGCAGCGGCAGCGGGGAGAACCGGATGTGCCTGCCCTGCAGGGACACGTCGGTGAGGCCGTAGGCGCGGGCCAGCTGACGGAACCGGGCGACCGCGATCAGGTTGACCACCGGGGCCGGGGGCTCGCCGTACCTGTCGTTCATCTCGGCGACGACCTCGTCGAGGCGGGCGCCGTCGCGGGCCTCGGCGAGTTTGCGGTACATCTCCAGGCGCAGGCGCTCGACCGAGATGTACTCGGTGGGCAGGTGCGCGTCGATCGGCAGGTCGATCTTGACCTCGGGCTCCTCCTCGGGACGCTCGCCCTTGAACTGGGCGACCGCCTCGCCGACCATCCGCACGTACAGGTCGAAGCCGACGCCCTCGATGTGGCCGGACTGCTCCCCGCCGAGCAGGTTGCCGGCGCCGCGGATCTCCAGGTCCTTCATCGCCACGTACATCCCGGCGCCGAGCTCGGTGTGCTGGGCGATGGTGGCCAGCCGCTCGTGGGCGTGCTCGGTGAGCGGCTTCTCCCGGGGGTAGAGGAAGTACGCGTACGCCCGCTCGCGGCCCCGGCCGACGCGGCCGCGGATCTGGTGCAGCTGGGCGAGGCCGAGCAGGTCGGCGCGTTCCAGGATGAGGGTGTTCGCGTTCGGGATGTCGATGCCGGACTCGACGATGGTGGTGCAGACCAGGACGTCGAACTCCTTCTCCCAGAAGCCGACCATCACCTTCTCGAGCTGCTCCTCGCTCATCTGGCCGTGCGCCACCGCGACCCGCGCCTCCGGCACCAGCTCGCGCAGCTTACGGGCGGCCCGGTCGATCGACTCGACCCGGTTGTGCAGGTAGAACACCTGGCCGTCGCGCAGCAGCTCGCGGTGGATGGCGGCGGCGACCTGCTTCTCGTCGTAGGCGCCGACGTAGGTGAGGACCGGGTGCCGCTCCTCCGGCGGGGTGGCGATGGTGGACATCTCCCGGATGCCGGTGATCGCCATCTCCAGGGTCCGCGGGATCGGGGTGGCCGACATGGTCAGCACGTCGACCGAGGCGCGCAGGGCCTTGAGCTGCTCCTTGTGCTCGACCCCGAACCGCTGCTCCTCGTCCACGATGATCAGGCCGAGGTTCTTGAACCGGGTCGACTTGGCGAGCAGCCGGTGGGTGCCGATGACGATGTCGACCGTGCCGTTCGCCGCGCCCTCCAGGGTGAGGGTGGTCTCCTTCGGCGTCTGGAACCTCGACAGCTGCCGGATCTGCACCGGGAACTGGCTCATCCGCTCGGTGAACGTGTTGAAGTGCTGCTGGGCGAGCAGCGTGGTGGGCACCAGCACGGCCACCTGCTTGCCGTCCTGCACGGCCTTGAACGCCGCCCGCACCGCGATCTCGGTCTTGCCGTAACCGACGTCGCCGCAGATCAGCCGGTCCATCGGGACCTGCAGCTCCATGTCCTGCTTGACCTCGACGATCGCGGCCATCTGGTCGGGCGTCTCGGTGTAGGGGAAGGCGTCCTCCAGCTCCCGCTGCCACGGGGTGTCCGGGCCGAACGCGTGGCCCTGGGAGGCCTGTCGGGCGGCGTAGAGCTGGATCAGCTGGGCGGCGATCTCCTTGACCGCCTTCTTGGCGCGGGCCTTGCTCTTCTGCCAGTCGGCGCCGCCCATCTTGTGCAGCGTGGGTGACTCCCCGCCGACGTAACGGGAGAGCTGGTCGAGCTGGTCGGTGGGCACGTAGAGCCGGTCGCCGGGCTGACCGCGCTTGGAGGCGGCGTACTCGAGCACGAGGTATTCGCGGTCGGCGCCGTTGACCTTGCGCTGCACCAGCTCGATGTAGCGGCCGATGCCGTGCTGCTCGTGCACGACGAAGTCGCCGGTCTTCAGCTCGAGCGGGTCGATGGTGTTGCGCCGCCGGGCCGGCATCTTGCGCATGTCCTTCGTGGACGCGCCGCGGCCGCCGGAGATGTCGTTGCCGGTGATCACGGCGAGCCGGGACGCCTCGTCGACGAAACCGTGGTTCAGCCCGCCGCAGGTGATCAGCAGCTGCCCGTCGGTGATCGGCGCGGCGATCGAGTCGACCGGGGTGACGCCCAGGCCCGCGTCCCGGAGCACCTCGGCGGCCCGCTGGGCGGTGCCCTTGCCCTCGAAGACCAGCGCGATCGCCCAGCCCTGCCCGGCCCAGCCGGCCAGGTCGGCGGCGAGCCGGCCGGTGTCGCCGTGGTAGAGCGGGACCGGCTGGGCGGCCAGCGCGACGGCGTCGCCGAGATCCGGCGCGACCTCGACGGCGGCGCTGTCCTCCCAGGGCAGGGCCTCCGCGGCCGGCTCGGCGGAGACCAGGCCGAACGGCGAGAGGGTCCACCAGGGTTGCTGGCGAACGGCCGCGTGCGCTCGCACATCGGCGAGGGTCTTGAAAGCGACGGCGCCCACGTCGATCGGTGCCTGACCGCCGACCGCGGCCGCCGCCCAGGAGGCCTCCAGGAACTCGTCGGAGGTCCGGGTCAGGTCGTGGGCACGGGTGCGGATCCGCTCCGGGTCGCAGAGCAGCACGTGGGTGCCGGCCGGCATGCAGTCGATCAGCAGCTCCATGCTGTCGGTGCCGCTGAGCAGGGCCGGGGCCAGCGACTCCATGCCCTCGACCGGGATGCCCTCGGCCAGCTTGTCGAGGATCTCGGCCAGCTCGGGGTGCCGGCCCGCCAGCTCCGCGGCGCGCGCCCGGACGTCGGCGGTCAGCAGCAGCTCACGGCACGGCGGCGCCCAGAGACGCTCGACCTTGTCGATGGTGCGCTGGTCGGCGACCGCGAAGGTGCGGATCTCCTCGACCGTGTCGCCCCAGAACTCGACACGCGAGGGGTGCTCGTCGGTGGGCGGGAAGACGTCCAGGATGCCGCCTCGGACGGCGAACTCGCCGCGTTTGGTGACGAGATCGACCCGCGCGTACGCCATGTCGGAGAGCCGGCGCGCGACCCCCTCCAGCTCCGCGTCGCGCCCGGTGACCAGCTCGACCGGCTCCAGGTCGCCGAGGCCCTTGAGCTGCGGCTGGAGCACCGACCGAACCGGCGCGACGATGACCTTGAGCGGGCGCCCACCGGGGTGGGCGAGGCGGCGCAGCACGGCCAGGCGGCGGCCGACGGTGTCCGAGCGCGGGGACAGTCGCTCGTGCGGCAGCGTCTCCCACGACGGGTAGACGGCGACCAGGTCGGGGTCGATCAGGCAGCCCAGCGCATCGGCCAGGTCGTCGGCCTCGCGGGAGGTGGCGGTGACCGCGAGGACGGGCCGGCCGGCGCCGCCGACGTCGGCCGGGCCGGCGACGGTGGCGACCACGAACGGCCGCAGCGAGACCGGTGCGGTCAGGTCGAGCGAGTCGGAATCGACGAAGCCTTTCGCCGCGAGGTCGCGCGCGCGTGCGAGCCCGCGATCGCGCAGGGCGGCAGGAATCAGGCCGGAGAGTTGCATGCGAGAAGACCCCCTGAGGGCACGACGAACAGCCCCGATCCATGTGAGGACGGGGGTGTGCCCCTCAGCTTAGTCCGACACACCGACAGAACCCGCACCGCGCGCCTTATCGCACAGCATGTCCGACATGTGGGCCGAGCAGCCATGGAAGAGTGCCCGAACGTTGCACGCAACACATGGGGAGGCAACGTGCGTATCATACTTTTCCGCTCAGCTGGTTCGAGCGTCTGAGCGATGAGCATCCTGCACACCCCGGACCCCGGGGCCACCCAGCATGCCCCCAGGGTCCCACCGCAGCGCCCACCGGTCGGCAGCGTGCCGATGCCGGCCGACGAGATGGGCAGCACGCATCTGCTGCCACGGCAGTCCGCCTACAGCGCGTACAGCGTGCTGGCCGGCCCGGCCGAGCCGGCGCCCGAGGACGGCGACGGCTACCGGGTGCGGATGCGGCGCCTGGCCCGTCGCCGTCCGATCCGGACCCTGCTGATCACGCTGTTCGCCTTCGCGTTCGAGAGCACATTCTTCGGCTGGCTGGTCACCTCGATCGAGATGCCGGACCAGCGCCTGCAGACGATGCTCTATCTGGCCACCGCCTTCATGATCGCGGCGACCGCGGCGATCGAACTGTTCCGGCTGGTCAACGTCGTGACCCTGTGTCTGGCAACGCTCTGGGCACGGGATCCGCAGCCGGTCGTGCCGGACACCGGGCTGCGGGTCGCGTTCCTCACCACGATCGTGCCGGGCAAGGAGCCGGTGGAGATGGTCGAGCGGACGCTGCGGGCCGCCCGCCAGGTCCGGTACGACGGCCGGTACGACGTGTGGCTGCTCGACGAGGGCGACGACCCGGTGGTGAAGCTGATGTGCCGGCGGCTCGGCGTCCGGCACTTCACCCGCCGCGGGATCACCGAGTTCAACACCGCCGCCGGCCGTTACAAGGCGAAGACCAAGCACGGCAACTACAACTCCTGGCTCACCGCGCACGGCGGCGAGTACGACGTGTTCGTCTCCGTCGACCCGGACCACGTCCCGCAGCCGAATCTCTGCGAGCGGCTGCTCGGCTACTTCCGTGACCCGGACGTGGCGTTCGTGGTCGGGCCGCAGATCTACGGCAACTACGACAACCGGGTGACCCGCTGGGCCGAGTCGCAGCAGTACCTCTTCCACTCGCTGCTCCAGCGAGCCGGCAACCGGCGCGGCATCGCCATGCTGGTCGGCACCAACAACGCGGTACGCATCTCCGCGCTGGACCAGATCGGCGGCCTCCAGGACTCGATCACCGAGGACATGGCGACCAGCCTCGCGGTGCACGCCACCCGTAATCCGGCGACCGGCCGGCGGTGGGCCTCTGTCTACACCCCGGACGTCCTCGCCGTCGGTGAGGGACCGTCGTCCTGGACCGACTTCTTCACCCAGCAGCACCGCTGGTCCCGCGGCACCGACGAGGTGGTGGTCCGCAACTTCGCCGGGATGCTGTGGCGGCTCGGCCCGGCCCGGTCGCTGCACTACGCGCTGCTGATGTCGTACTACCCGCTGACCGCGCTGGCATGGCTGCTCGGCGCGGTGAACGCCGCCTGCTTCCTGCTGCTCGGCGCGAAGGGCGTCCAGGTGCCGGGTGAGGTCTGGCTGATGCTCTATGTGGACGCCGCGCTGTTCCAGGTCGGCCTGTACCTGTTCAACCGGCGGCACAACGTCAGCCCGCACGAGAAGTCCGGGTCGTCCGGGCTGGCCGGGATGCTCGCCTCGACGCTCTGCACCCCGGTCTACGTCTCCTCGCTGATCGCCGCGGCGCTGCGCCGGACCACCGGTTTCGTGGTGACCCCGAAAGGCGACTCGACGAGCCCGGACCGGCTCGCCACGTTCGCGCCCGGACTGCGCTGGGCGGCCCTGTACGCCGTCCTCCTGACCGTCTCGCCGTTCGTCGACCACGTCGACCCGGCGATGTACGCCTGGCCCGCCCTGAACCTCGCCATCTGTCTCGCCCCGGTCGCCCTGTGGCGGCTGCAGAAATGGAAGGACACCCCGCGATGAAGCCCCGCTCGCGTCCCACCCTCGCTCGCCGGTTGACGAGCGGCCTGGTCACGCTGGTGGTGCTGGCCGTCGTGGCGATCGCGAACCGGCCGATGGTCGCGGTCGCTGCCGAGGCGCTGCACGAGTTCCAGATCACCAGGCAGTCCTACAAGGAACGTTACGGGCTCTGGTCCCGGCTGCCGGTTCCGCAGGGTTTCAAGGTCAACGCGATCCACGCGGCCCTGCTGCACACCGGCAAGGTGCTGATCATCGCGGGCAGCGGGAACAACCGGGACGCGTTCGAGGCGAAGTCGTTCCGGACCGTGCTCTACGACCCCGTCGAGGACGAGTTCACCGAGGTGCCGACGCCGACGGACGTGTTCTGCGCCGGGCACACCTTCCTGCCGGACGGGAAACTGCTGGTGGCCGGGGGCACGAAGTCGTACGAGGTGCTCGCCGAGGACGTGGAGCACGCCGCCGGGGTCATGAAGATCAAGAACGAGTCGCCGGACGGCGGGCCGCGGATCTTCCCGAAGGGCGCCCGGCTGCGGTCGGCCGGCGGCGAGGTGTACCGGACCCGGTCCGCGGTGACCGTCCCGGCCGCCCGCAAGATCACCCACGGCGCGCACACCATGGTGCACGCGGGCGAGGCCGAGGTGTGGGTGGACGCGGTCGCCAAGGGCGACCGGCCGGTGGTGAAGTCCCCCGCCCAGTACTCGATCGAGGGCCTGACCGGCCCGGCCGCCCGCAACCTCTACGGCGTCGCCGAGAAGATCACCAGGGAGAAGCAGGAGTACGGCGGGGACCGCACCTCCTACGAGTTCGACCCGCTGACCGAACGTTACGTGCGCACGGGGGACATGCGCGACCACCGCTGGTACCCCACGCTGATCGGGCTGACCAGCGGGGACGTGATCGCCGTCTCCGGCCTGGACCAGTTCGGCCGGATCCTGCCCGGCCGCAACGAGCGGTACCTGCCGGCGCAGCGCCGCTGGGTGGCCGCGCCGGAGCTCAAGCGGTACTTCCCCACCTACCCCGGCCTGCACCTGATGGGCGACGGGCGGGTCTTCTACTCCGGGTCGAACTCCGGGTACGGCTCGGACACCGAGGGCCGCACCCCCGGGCTGTGGGACGTGCGGCGCAACACCTTCCAGGTCGTGCCCGGGCTGCGCGACGCGGACATGAACGAGACCAGCTCGTCGGTGCTGCTGGCGCCGGCCCAGGAGCAGAAGGTGATGATCTTCGGAGGGGGCGGCGTCGGCGAGTCGCAGGAGTCCACGGCGCGGACCGACATCGCCGACCTCGACGAGAAGAACCCGCGTTACCGGCCCGGCCCGGACCTGCCGAAACCGGCCCGCTACCTGTCGACGGTGCTGCTGCCGGACGACACGGTCCTCACCACCGGCGGCTCGTCCGGCTATCGCGGCGGCCCGTACCGGGGCGATCCGCGCAGCGACCTGTTCAACTCGCAGATCTACCACCCCGGGCGCAACGCGTTCGACAAGGCGGCGGACTCGACGGTCGGCCGCAACTACCACGCCGAGGCGATCCTGCTGCCGGACGGCCGGGTGATCACCATGGGCGGCGATCCGCTCTACGACAAGTCCGGCGAGAACGCCGGCACCTTCGAGCAGCGGATCGAGATCTACAGCCCGCCCTACCTCTTCAAGGGCGAGCGGCCCACCATCACCGGCGGTCCGGTCACTGTGGAGCGCGGATCGAATGCCTTCTTCGGTACGCCGCAGGCGTCCCGGATCACGTCGGCGCGCCTGGTCCGCCCCAGCGCGGTCACCCATGTCACGGACGTCGACCAGCGGTCGGTCGCGCTCGGCCTGACCCGGGTGGAGAGCGGCGTGCGAGTGACCGTACCGCCCAAATCCGGACTTATCCCCTCAGGTTGGTACATGCTGTTCCTTGTGGACGAAAACGGAATCCCGTCGGTCGCCCGCTGGGTCCGGGTGCGCTGACCGGATGGCATGGCACCGCAACCGAAGCCGTCTGGCGCTGACGCTGGCCGCCCTGCTCGGCGTCACCGCGGGCGGCCTGCTGCTGCGCGACCCGGCGGCCCCCGCCCCGATCGTGGTGCCGCCGCCCACGCCGGCCACCGCCCTCTACGTCGATCCGAACGGGCTGGCCCAGCGGCACGTGCGCGCGCTGCGGTCGGCCGGGCGGCACCGGGAGGCGGCGGCCCTCCAGCCGATCGCCGGGCAGCCGGCGGCGACCTGGTTCACCGACGCGCGGGCCGGGTTCGCGGACCGGGCCCGGCACCTGGTCGCCACCGCGAACGCGGCCGGCCGGCTGCCGGTGCTCACCCTGTACTTCATCCCCCACCGGGACTGCCGGGGGTACTCCTCGGGCGGGGCGCGCGGCGGTCCGGCGTACCGGCGATGGATCTCCTCGATGGCCGCCGCCCTGCGCGGGCACCGCGCCCTGGTGATCCTGGAACCGGACGCCGTCGCGCACGCCGCCTCCGGCTGCCTCGGGCCACGCGCCACCGCCACCCGGTTCGCGCTGCTCGCGCACGCGATCGACACCCTGCGGGCGCAGCCCGGCGTCGCCGTCTACCTGGACGCCGGGCATCCCGGATGGGTTCCCGCGGCCCGGATGGCGCCGGCCCTGCGCCGAGCCGGCGCGCCGCGCGCCCGCGGCTTCGCCCTCAACGTCGCCAACTTCGAGACCACCGCCGACAACGTGCGGTACGGGACGACGCTGTCCCGCCTCCTCGGCGGCAGGCACTTCGTGATCGACACCAGCCGCAACGGATGGGGGCCGCTCCGCCTCGCCAAGGGCGTCCGGCGCTGGTGCAACCCGCCCGGACGGCGGCTCGGGGCGACCCCGACGCTGCGGACCGGGCTGCCGCTCGTCGACGCGTACCTCTGGGTGAAACGTCCCGGGGAGTCCGATGGCGCGTGCGGCGCCGGCGCCCCGCCCGCAGGTCAGTGGTACCCGGCCTATGCACGGGCCCTGACCGGGTCATGAGACTCTTGACTCAATTCACCCCTTGACCGGGCCACGCCGATAACATCGGCGAAGTCGGGACAGCGCCGTCCTGGAGCCATCCGAGCGAAGGAGCGCCCCGATGACAGAGCAGCCTGCCCAACTCGAGCCAGAGGGTCCCGACGCAGAACTTCGTGCCGATATCCGCCGGATCGGCACGCTGCTCGGTCAGACCCTGGCCCGCCAGGAGGGCCGCCCCCTTCTCGACCTGGTCGAGGAGATCCGCGCCCTGGTCCGCCAGGACGCCCCGGCCGCCGCCGACCGGCTCGCCGCCATGGACATCACCACCGGCACCAAGCTGGCCCGCGCCTTCTCCACGTACTTCCACCTGGCGAACATCACCGAGCAGGTGCACCGGGCCCGCGACCTGCGCCGCCGCCGCGCCAAGAACGGCGGCTGGCTGGACCAGGCCGCCAAGCGGATCGCCGAGAAGGGCGTGCCCGCCGACGAGATCGCCGCCGCCGCCCGCCGCCTCGCCATCCGCCCGGTCTTCACCGCGCACCCCACCGAGGCCGCCCGCCGCTCGATCCTGTCGAAGCTGCGCCAGGTAGCCGACTCGCTCGACGCCGAGTCCGCCGCCGCCGCGCTGTACGGCGCCACCGACACCACCGTCTCCACCAAGCGGTTCGCCGAGCTGATCGACCTGCTCTGGCAGACCGACGAGCTGCGCCTGGACCGGCCGGACCCGACCGACGAGGCCCGCAACGCGGTCTACTACCTCAAGGACCTGTACGCCGACGCCGCCCCGCAGGTGCTCGACGACCTGGCCGAGACGCTGCGCCGGCTCGGCGTGGAGACCGCGCCCACCTCGAAGCCGCTCACCTTCGGCTCATGGATCGGCGGCGACCGCGACGGCAACCCGTTCGTCACCCCGAAGGTCACCAGCGAGGTCCTGCTCATCCAACATGAGCACGGCATCCAGGCCACCGAGAAGGCGATGGACAACCTGATCGACGAGCTGTCGGTCTCCCGGCGGCTGCGTGGCGTGTCCCTCGACCTGTCCGCCAGCCTCGCCCAGGACCTCGACAACCTGCCCGAGATCCCGCAGCGGTTCCGCCGGGTCAACGCCGAGGAGCCGTACCGCCTCAAGATCCGGGCGATCAAGGCGAAGCTGGAGAACACCCGAGCCCGGCTCGTCAACGGCACCCCGCACGTGGCCGGCCGCGACTACCTCGGCAGCGACGAGCTGATCAGCGACCTCGAGCTGATGCGGGCGTCGCTGGCCCGCAACTCCGGCCAGCTCTCCGCCGTCGGCGTGGTGTCCACCGCGATCCGGCAGGCGTCCGCGTTCGGCCTCCAGCTGGCCACCCTCGACGTCCGTGAGCACGCCGAGAAGCACCACGAGGTGCTCCAGCAGATGTACGCCCAGATCGGCGAGGTCGACGACTACGCCACCCTGGACCGGACGTCCCGCACCAAGCTGCTCGCCGCCGAGCTGACCGGGCGGCGGCCGCTGTCCAACGCCGACACCCCGCTCACCGACTCGGCCCGCAAGACCTTCGACGTGTTCCACACGATCCGCACGTCGCAGGCCCGGTTCGGTGAGGACGTCATCGAGTCGTACATCATCTCGATGACCCTCGGCGTCGACGACGTGCTCGCCGCCGCCGTGCTGGCCCGCGAGGCCGGTCTCATCGACATCCACACCGGCCGCGCCCAGGTCGACATCATCCCGCTGTTGGAGACCCCGGCCGAGCTGGACGCCGGTGGTGACCTGCTCGACGAGATGCTGTCGCTGCCGGCCTACCGGGAGATCGTCCGCGCCCGCGGCGACGTGCAGGAGATCATGCTCGGGTACTCGGACTCCAACAAGGAGGCCGGTATCACCACCAGCCAGTGGCGCATCCACAAGGCGCAGCGGTCGCTGCGTGACGTGGCGGCCCGGCACGGTGTGCGGCTGCGCCTGTTCCACGGCCGCGGCGGCACCGTCGGCCGTGGTGGCGGCCCCACCCACGAGGCGATCCTGGCGCAGCCGTACGGCACGCTCGACGGCGCGATCAAGGTGACCGAGCAGGGCGAGGTCATCTCCGACAAGTACACCGTGCCCGCCCTGGCCCGAGAGAACCTGGAACTGACCGTCGCCGCGGTCCTCCAGGCCACCCTGCTGCACACCAGCATCTCCGTCGACCCGGTCCGCCTGAAGGTGTGGGACGCGGTCATGGACACCGCCTCCGACGCGGCGTTCACCCAGTACCGCTCACTGGTGGAGAACCCGGACCTGGCCGCCTACTTCTGGGCCGCCACCCCCACCGAACTGCTCGGCGCCCTCAACATCGGCTCCCGCCCGGCCAAACGCCCCAACGCGGACGCCGGACTGGGCGGCCTGCGCGCCATCCCGTGGGTGTTCGGCTGGACCCAGACCCGGCAGATCGTCCCCGGCTGGTTCGGTGTCGGCACCGGCCTCGCCGCCGTCCGCGCCGCCGGCCAGGGCGGCGAACTCGACGCCATGCACGAGCACTGGCAGTTCTTCCGCACGTTCCTGTCGAACGTCGAGATGATGCTGGCCAAGACCGACCTGTCGATCGCCCGCCGCTACGTCGAGACCCTGGTCCCGGAGAACCTGCACCCGATCTTCGCCAAGATCGAGCAGGAGTACGCGCTGACCGTCCAGGAGGTCACCGCCATCACCGGCGGCGCCGAACTGCTGTCCTCGCAGCCGGAGCTGTCCCGCACCCTGGGCGTCCGCGACACCTACCTGGAGCCGCTGCACCACCTGCAGGTCGCCCTCCTCCGCCAGTACCGCGACCTGGGCGACACCGGCCGCCAGCTCCCGACGGCCCCCGGCGCCCGCCGCGGCCCGTCCGACTCGACGGCGCTGGAACGCGCCCTGCTGACCACGGTCAACGGCATCGCCGCCGGCATGCGCAACACCGGCTGACCCCTTCGGCACGTCCTTCGAGCCCCGTTCCCTCAGGGAACGGGGCTCGTTCCGTTTCGTCTCCGCTGCGGGAGGACGATGCCGAGCCGTCCAGACCGGGACTCCCGTCGTGGCCGTTTCATCAGGCCCGCGACCAGCGGGCGACACGAGACCGCGGTTTGCCCAGCAATCTCACGAGCCCCTTCTGCCGAAGTGTCTGCAGCGCATGCTGGACCTGGTCCTTCGACAGGCCGGTGGATTCCTCGAGTTCGGCTCGGGTCAGCGACCCCGTACCGAGCGCTTCCATGATCTTCACTTCGTTGCCGGTGAGTCCGGCAGCAGCGGGATCGCGCTTGACTGCCAACTGATACGTCGTGGAGCCTCGGGTGCCGGCCTGCTCGACGACGCCCGCGTCGACCAATTCCCTCAACTCGCGCGTTGCCGCACGGCTGTCCTGCACACCCGTCGAAGTCCGGTAGCCACTATTGGTCAGCACCGCACCATTACGCATCATCACCAGTGCGGTCATCGGGGAGCGGGACAGAGGCGCTGTTCGTCAGCACAGGCCGTCAGCAGCCTTGCCGAAACACGAAGGCCCGCCTCCCGGGGGAGCGGGAGACGGGCCGGGGGTGAAGACGGAGGGTCAGCTGGTCTCGCCGGCGAGGCTAAAGGAGCCCAGGCGGTTGATGGCGGCCAGAGTGCCCAGGATGGTGAAGATGGCGCTCATCACGATGGCGGTGGTCAGTCCGACGGACGAGGCGAGGATGTTGGTCGGGGAGATCTTGTCGGCGATGGTGACGACGTACTGGCCGACGGAGAGGGACTTGGTGCCGCTCACGAAGTTTCCGAGCAGGCCCTCCCAGACCAGGATGTAGACCAGGCCGAGCAGCACCGGGCGGCGGCTGAGCAGGCTGAACAGCAGGAACAGGGCGGAGTAGGCCAGGGCTCCGACGACACTGGCGGCAGCCAGGGCGGCGCCGAGCTTCACCGAGCCGGCCAGGATGCCGGCGACGAACAGCGGCACGGCCGAGACGACGGCGGTGACCGAGGCGGCGACCGCGTATTTCGCCAGGATGATGTCGCGGCGGGGCAGCGGCTTGGTCAGGATGTGCACGATCGTGCCGTCGTCGATCTCGGAACCGAGAACACCGGTGCCGACGATCAGGGCGACGACCGGGAGCACCACGGCCAGGCCGAGGGAGTAGATGACGGCGTTGCCCCACATGTCGGGGGACACGCCGTACGCCCGGCAGATCGCGGCCAGGCCGATCAGCAGCAGCGGCAGCGGCAGGAGCAGCAGCGCCCGGCGGCGGCCGAAGAGCCCACGCGCGGTGATCATAGCGACGGTGGACATCAGCCCTCCAGCAGGTAGGAGAAGACGCTCTCCAGGGATTCGTCGGACGGCACCAGCTGGTGCAGGCGGATGCCCTGGTCCAGCGCGATGCGGGGCAGGGCCCGGGTGAAGCTGCCGTAGTCGGCGGCCCGCACGGTCATGCCGGTCGCGTCGATCTCGATGCCGGCCACCGATTTCTCAGCGATCAGCGCGACGGCCAGCCGGCGGTCGTCGGAGCTGCGGACGGCGAAGACGTGCGGCCGGTTCGTCATCAGCCGGCGGATCTTGCGGTAGTCGCCGGAGGCGGCCAGCCGGCCCGCCACGATGACCTGGACCAGGCCGGCGACCTGCTCGACCTCTTCCAGGATGTGCGAGCTGAACAGGATGGTGTGGCCACGGTCGCCGAGCGAGTGCAGCAGTTCCATCATGTGCATCCGCTGGCGCGGGTCCATGCCGTTGAACGGCTCGTCGAGCAGCAGCACCCGCGGCTCGTGGACCAGAGCGGCCGCGACCCGGGTGCGCTGGCGCATGCCCTTGGAGAAGGTCTCGATGCGGCGTTCGGCGGCGCCGGTCATCTCGACCAGCTCCAGCGCGCGCTGGGCGGCGCCGGCCGGGTCCGGCAGCTTCTGCATCTTGGCGCAGGCGGTGACGAACTGGCGGGCGGTCAGGTAGCCGTGGACGGCCTCCCGCTCGGTGACCAGGCCGAGGTCGCGGTAGACCGACGGGTTGCGCCAGGTGGGCTTGCCGTCGATGGTGACGGTGCCCCGCGACGGCGCGAGGAACCCGGCCATCATGTGCAGCACGGTGGTCTTGCCGGCGCCGTTCGGCCCGAGCAGGCCGGTGACGCCGGGGTACAGCGACATGGAGATGTCGTTGACCGCGACCACGTTGCCGTACCAGCGGGAGACGTTGCTCAGCTCGACCACGCCGGTGGTGGTCCGGGTGTCGGCCGGGAGGGTCTGGGTGGTCACAGCGAGGCCACCTTCCGGTAGCGGGCCAGCAGGAGCAGGAGGCAGGCGGCGATCAGGCAGACCGCCTCGATGCCGTAGATCGGCCCGAACCGGCCGAGGTCGAGTTCCATCCCGCCGGTGCCGCGCAGCCACTCGCCGACGCCGGCGATCAGGAACACCGGGCTGGCCAGGCCGGCCAGGCTGTTCGCTGTGGTGTTCGGCAGGGAGGCGAGGACGCCGACGATCGGGGTGGTCATCAGCATGACCGCGACGATGCCGCCGGCCGCGAACGCCTGCTTGCCGGTGAAGGACGCGATCAGCAGGCTGATCCCGGCGAACATCAGCGCCCAGAGTAGGCTGTAACCCCAGCCGGGCAGCAGGTCGCCGATCTCGTTCCACACGCCCTTGAAGCCGTCCTCGGTGGTGAACGCGGCGCCCAGGAACATCACGAACTGCGGGACGCCGAGGAGCAGCCAGATCGCCGAGACCATGGCGGCGTACTTGGCGCTCACGTAGTCGGCGGCGCGCAGCGGGCGGCTGAAATACAGCGGGAGGGTGCCCGCCCGCAGGTCACGGGAGACCAGCTGGGGCGCGACGATCGCCACGAAGAAGATGATCAGAAAACTCATCTGGTCGGCGAACGAGGTGTAGCTCAGGATCGACTCGCCGCCCACCGCGCGGACCGCGGCCACGATCACCGCGACCAGCAGCATGATGCCGAAGACCAGCCAGGGGAAGATCTTCGCCTTGGCGGAGCGGCCCAGCCCGAAGGCGGAGCGCAGCCCGTGCACGTAGAGCGCCTGTTGCAGCGCGAGGCGGCCCAGGCGGGGACCCGAATACCGCTGGTATCCGATGTCATGGATGACGCCGGCCTCAGACATCGGCGGTCTCCTTCGTGGTGAAGAGCTCGGCCACGCGGTGCCGACGCTGGTCCAGGCGGTGCAGGTTGAGGTCGAGGTCGGCGACGGCACGCAGGATCCGGTCGTACGCCGCATCCGACTGCAGCGGCACGAGCAGCATGCGCCCGTCCCGGGTGGCGGTCAGTCCGACCGCGGCGAGGGCGGCGGCCAGCTCGTCGGTGCCGTCGGCGACCTCGACCGCGAGGATGTCGGAGGCCTCGGTCATCGAGGAGATGCGGTCGGCGCGGAGCAGCCGGCCGCCCTCGATGGCGATCAGCGAGTCACAGATCCGCTCGACCTCGCCGAGCAGGTGCGAGCAGACGACCACGGAGATGCCGAACTCGTTGCCGATGCGGTGAACGAGGCCGAGCATCGCGTCGCGGCCGGCCGGGTCGAGGCCGTTCGTCGGCTCGTCGAGCAGCAGCAGGTCGGGGTCGTGCACGAGCGCCTGGGCCAGCTTGACCCGCTGCTTCATGCCGGTGGAGTAGCCGCCGATCTGCCGGTAGCGCTCCTCGTAGAGCCCGACGTGCCGCAGCGCCTCGGAGGCACGCTCGCGGGCGGCGGTCTTGGGCAGGCCACTCATCCGGGCCAGGTGGGTGACGAACTCGGCGGCCGAGACGTCACCGGGCAGGCAGTCGTTCTCCGGCATGTAGCCGACGCGGGCGCGAACCTGGTCGGTCTCGGTTACCGGGTCGAGGTCGAAGACCCGGACGCTGCCGCTGGTGGGCGGCAGCAGCCCGAGCATGATCTTGATGAAGGTGCTCTTGCCGGCGCCGTTGGCGCCGACCAGTCCGATGACGCCGGCATCGACGGCGACGGTCAGGTCCGCGAGGGCGGTCACCCCGCCGCCGTACGTCTTGGTCAGCCCGTCCGTAACGATGATGGTCACGGGCTCAGCCTATGGAGGCCGCGCACGCCGGTGGATCCGGAAAACCCCTGAGCCGTTCTCAGGGTTTCTCAGGTTGCTCTCAGCTTTGTGTCTGCCCGGCCGGTCAGCGGACCGAGACCTGGAAGACCGGGAGTTTGCCGAGACGGCGGTATTCGCGCAGCGCGGCGGGTGTGCTGTCGACCGACGAGTCCTGCCCCTTGTGGTTGGCCGGCGTCTCGAAGTGGACCATCGCCTTGATGCCCGGGAACCGGGGGATCTGTTGCCCGACCTCGCGGTAGAACTCCGCCATGTGACCGGGGTTGCGCTTGGAGAACCACACGCCCCACTCGGCCACCATCAGCGGTTTCCGGGGGTGCCGGGCGCGTACCCAGTTGTAGAAGCCGGGCCAGCCGGGCCTGCTCGCCGACCGCCGGTTGAGCAGTTCGGCGAAGTCGCCGTGGCCGTAACCGGGGTCGCTGTAGGAGTACGTGTCGAAGCCGATCCAGTCGACCACGTCGTCACCGGGGTACATGTGCTGGAACCAGCTCTTCGTGGTGTGCGGCACGTACGCCATGTGCACCAGCACGGTGACCACGTTGGTGGCGCCCTTGGCCCGCAGCCGTTTCACCACGTGCCGGAACATGGCGGCGTAGTCCCGGGCGGTGTACCCGGAGCCGCTCCGCTCCCGTACCTGATCCTCGGCCTCGTGGTGCACCGCGAAGAAGAACGGTTCCCGGAAGTTCTTCTTGAGGTGTACGGCGAGCCGGTCCAGGAACTGATCGGTGCGCCGGTCGCCTCGGGCGATCCGGGCCCAGGTGGTGCTCTCCGGCTTCCAGTTGAGCAGCAGGATCCGTTCCCGGCCCGGCTCGCGGGCGATGGCGATCTCCTGCTCGGTGGGGAAGACCTGCCGGATGCCACGGTGGTACGCGTGGAAGACGGCCTGGTGCCGGCCGGTCTTGCGCTCGAACTCGGCGAGCGCCCGGACGCCCCGTTCCTCGGTGCGGGCCCCAGGGGCGACGCCCCACAGGATTCCGCAGGTGGGCACCAGCTTCGACCCGACCTTGCAGCCGCGGTTCTGCTGCTTCGACGACGCCGCGCCCGGGAACCGGACCACCTTGGTGGTTCCCCGGCCGGCCGCGGGCGGGCGGGGAGGCAGCGCATCCGATGTGGGGGCGGGCTCGTACGGCGCCAGCCGGTCCGGCGGTGCGGACGGCGCGAGCCGGTCCGGCAGCCCCGGCGGCGGGATGGACGCCGTGACGGGCGGCTCCACGAACGCCGGCGGCGGGTAGGGGACGCCGAGCTGGTCGATGCCACCGGTCCAGGCCCAGGAGAGCGTGACGACGACGGACATGGCGAAGGCGGTGGTCAGCACGCCGAGATGCACTAGTCGGGAACGGGTCTTTCTCACAAAGGCCGAGTATCAGACGATCATCTCATCTTGTCCAGCATTCGGATGGTTTCCGACCGAATTGGTGTTAAGTGGCTTTTGTCAACACTGATGAAAGATCAGGAGGGGACCGAGATCCCGACTCGACCGGCTCGACAGCGCCTGGGAAACTGTCCCCCAAATACCTGCAGGGGGATTCGAAGTGAATGGTTCGGTACTGCCCGAGGACGTGCTCCGGGATGCTCCCTCCTTCACCCCTCGGCCCTACGAGCTGGCCGACCTCGAACTGCTGCTCTCCGGGGCGTACACCCCGCTGACCGGCTTCCTCGGCCGCGCCGATCTGGTCTCGGTCGCGCGCACCGGCCGGTTGACCGGCGGTGAGTCCTGGCCGGTGCCGGTGACCTGCGAGATCCCCGGCGAGGTGGCGTCCGCACTGGACCCGGCCGACCCGGCCCGCCGCACCCTGGTGCTGACCGACCCGGAGGGCGCGCCGGTCGCCGCGATCGAGGTGACCGACGTCTGGCCGACCGGGGAGAACCGGTTCGGCATCGGCGGCCCGGTGCGGCGGATGGGCGACGGCGGGCACGGCCCGTTCCAGCGCCTGCGCCGCACACCGGAGGAGGTCACGGCGCTGCTGCCACCGGGACGGGTGCTCGGGGTGATCGCCGACCGGCCCCTGCACCGGCCGCAGCTGGCGCAGATCGCGCACGCCGCCCGTACCCTGGCGGCCCATCTCTTGATCTTGATCCCGGTCAGCGGACCGGGACCGGACGGACTGCCGCCGGAAGCGCTGGTCCGCTCGATCTTCGCGGCCCGCGACCGGATGCCGCCGGCCACGGTGGTCGCGGTGCCGCTGCTCACCCGCGGCGACGAGCTGCGCGACGCGCTGCTGCGGGCCCGGGTCGCCGGCGCGTACGGGGTGACCCACGTGCTGTCCACCGGCGACTCGCTCTCCGGGGCGGGCCTGCGCGTGCTGCTGCCCCGCGAGCTCGCCTACGACAACCGGGACGGCCAGTGGCGCTGGCGCGACGACATCCCGCCGCGCAACCGCCGTCTGGCGATGAGCCCCGGCGAGATCGACGACCTGCTGGACCGGGGTTTCCCACTGCCCGAGTGGCACACCCCGCCGGCCGTCGCGCGTGAGCTGGCCCGGGTGCGGCCGCCGCGCCGGCACCGCGGCCTGGTGCTGTTCTTCACCGGCCTGTCCGGCTCCGGCAAGTCGACGATCGCCCGCAACCTGGCCGACGCGCTGCGGGAAGCCGGCGACCGCACGATCACCCTGCTGGACGGGGACGTGGTGCGCCGGGAGCTGACCGCCGGGCTGGGCTTCAGCAAGTCCGACCGGGACCGCAACGTCCGCCGGATCGGCTGGGTCGCCGCCGAGGTGGCCCGGCACCGCGGGGTGGCGGTGGCCTGCCCGATCGCGCCGTACGACGCGGCTCGCAAGGCGGCCCGGCAGATGGCCGTGGAGGCGGGCGGCGGGTTCATCCTGGTGCACGTGGCCACGCCTCTGGAGGTGTGCGAGAGCCGGGACCGCAAGGGTCTGTACGCCCGGGCGCGGGCCGGTCAGCTGCGCGGCATGACCGGCATCGACGACCCGTACGAGGTACCCGCCGACGCCGAGTTGTCCGTCGACACCACCACGATGAGCGTCGCGGAAGCGGTCGACGTGGTGCTGAACTTCCTGGTCGAGAGCGGCTGGATGGAGCCCAAACTGACTTAGGCAGTCACTTTCGGCGGGAGTGTGGCGTTGCACCTCTGGGGCGAAACGCCCAAACCACACTCCTCTCTCCCGGAAGGGACGTCGAAGACTGATGGAACCGCCTCGCCCCTCGTCCGACCTGTCGCACTACCTCGGTGCGTTCCGCCGCCACTGGTGGATCGCCCTGGTGGCCACGGGCGCCGGCCTCGGCGGCGGAGCGGTCCTGACGCAGACCATGCCGAAGGTCTACGAGTCGTCCGCGTCGGTGCTCGTCGAATCGGCCGGGCAGGACACCAACGCCGAGGGCGGCCGCACCAAGGGCACCGTCAACCTGGACACCGAGGCGCAACTGGTCGGCTCCGGCGCGGTCGCCGTGAAGGCGGCCACCCTGCTGCGCAGCGACCTGTCGCCGATCGAGCTGGCCAAGTCGGTGTCGGTGCAGGTTCCGCCGAACACCACCGTCCTGGTGATCAACTTCAAGGCCGACGATCCGCGGAAGGCCCAGGCCGGGTCGCACGCGTTCGCCGAGGCGTACCTGCGCAACCGCGAGGAGACCGCCCGGGCCCAGCTCGACAAGCGGATCAAGTCACTCAACCTCAAGGTGCAGCAGCTCACCGGCATGCTCACCGGGATCAACGCGAAACTGGCGGTGGCCCCGAAAGGCAGCCCCACCGAGGGCAACCTGCAGAGCCTGCGCAACAACTCGCAGAACCAGCTCAACTCGCTGACCGGGCGCCTCAACGAGCTGACCACGACCATGGTCGGCGGCGGCAGCATCATCAGCGACTCCCGGCTGCCGGAGGAGCCGACCAGCCCGAACACCTGGCTCAACGTCGGCACCGGCGGCATGCTCGGGCTGCTCCTTGGGCTCGGGCTGGCATACCTGCGGGAACGGTTCGACAGGCGGCTGGTCAAACCGGGTGACGTGCGCGACCGGGGGCGGGTGCCGGTGCTGGCCGCGCTGGACGAGCGGACCACCCCGCACTTCGACGACGTGCTCCAGCCGTACGGTCCGGGCGGTCGCGTCTTCAACCGGCTGCGCAACGAGGTGCTGGCCAGCCTGGACGACGGCGACCAGATCATCGTGGTGACCGGGACCAGCCGTGGTTCGGCGAGCACGCTCGTCGCCGCGAACCTGGCGGCGGCGCTGGCCCGTACCGGAAGCGACGTGGTCCTGATCGGCGCGCACCTGCCGGACAGCGTGATCGACGCCGCGCCGCTGGCCCGGATGTTCGGCATCTCCGCGGTGCCCGGCCTCTCCGACCTGCTGGCCGGCCGGGTCGCCCTGGCCCGTGCCCTGCAGCGCACCCCGCGCATCCCGTCGCTGCGGGTGATCACCACCGGCGGGGCGGCCACCGCGGCCGGCCTGATGCAGTCGCAGCGCCTCCGCGACACCCTCCAGACGCTGCGCAAGCAGGGCGGATACATCATCATCGAGGCGCCGTCGACGAGCAGCAGCGCCGACGCGCAGAGCCTCGCCAGCCTCGCCGACGCGGCCATCCTCGCCGTCGAGCTGCGCCGCTCCGGCCGGCCCGCGCTGATCGACGCGACCGAGCAGCTGCGGCGAGTCGGCACCAAGCTGCTCGGCGCGGTGGTCATGCCCCGGCTCACCGCGCTGCGCCCGGGCGAGATGGCGGCGCCCGCGGTCAGCCTGCCGCCGGTCCTCGACACCGGCGCGGAGAGCCCGACCCAGCAGCTGTCCTACGCCGGCCGGCAGCGCGGCCAGGACGACGACCCTAACGCCACCTCGGTCATCGACCTCTCCGGCGCGGGCGCCGCGGACGGCGACGAGAAGTGACAGTGGTCACGGCCGAAGCCCTCGCTCCCGCCGGACCCGCCCACCGCACCGCCAGGAACCGATCGCTGCCGTCCTGGCCGGTCGCCGGGATCCTGCTGCTCTACCCACTCTGGTGGGCGCTCGGCCTGGGCGTGCTGATCTTTCCGATGGCCGCCGTGCCGATGGTCTTCCTGCTGCTGCGCCGCCGGGCGGCGGGCCGTCCGCTGCGTCTTCCGCCGGGCTTCGTCTGGTGGGTGATCTTCCTGGTCGCGGTGGTCGCGAGCATCGCCGCGCTGGGCGCGGACCCGCCCGGCACGGTGGCGGAACGTGCGGGTGACCGGTTGGTCGCCGTCGTCTACAAGCTTTCGATGTACGCGTCCCTGACGGTCCTGCTGATCTACACCGGCAACCTGACCGAGGCGGAACTGTCCCGCCGCCGGCTGGTGCGGCTGCTCGCCGGCATGTTCGTGGTGACCGTGCTGGGCGGCCTGCTCGGCATGGTGGCCGGGAACTTCGAGTTCACCTCGCCGGTGGAGTGGCTGCTGCCGGGCGGCATGCGCGGCAAGGGGTTCGTGAAGTCGCTGGTGCACCCGTACGCGGCGCAGATCATGGACATCGTCGGCGACCCGAAGCCGCGCCCGGCCGCCCCGTGGGGCTACACGAACACCTGGGGCAACAACTTCTGTCTGCTGCTGCCGTGGCTGGTGGTGGCCGCCTGGGCGAGCCGTGGCAGTGGCCGCAAGCTGCTCGCGGTGATCTTCCTGGCCGTCTCGGTGGCGCCGGCGATCGCCTCGCTGAACCGCGGCCTGTGGATCGGCGTCGGCCTGCTGCTGGTCTATGTGGCGCTCCGGTACGTGCTGGCCGGCCGGCTGTGGATCCTGCTCCTGCTGCCGGTGGTCGGTGGCCTGCTGGCGCTCGCCGTGACCGCCACCCCGCTCGGCACGACCGTGCAGGCCCGGCTGGACAACGGCAAGTCCAACGGGGTCCGGTCGTTCCTGATCGACAAGGCTCTGGACGGGTTCACCGGCTCGCCGGTGATCGGTTACGGCGGCACCCGCGACACCCTCGGCGGGCGCAACTCGATCACCGTCGGGGAGAGCGCGAGTTGCGAGCGCTGCGGCAACTTCACCGTCGGCGGCAACGGCCAGCTCTGGCAGCTGCTCTACGCGCACGGCGCGGCCGGAACCCTCGGGTATCTGGGCTTCTTCGCCTACGGGCTGTGGCGCTTCCGCCACGACCGCAGCCCGATCGGCATCGCCGGGAGCGCCGCGCTGGTCACCTCGTTCTCCGCCATGCTCTGGTACAACTCGCTGGTCACCCCTCTGGCCTTCATGTTCCTGGCCTACGCGCTGCTCTGGCGCAACTCGATCGAGGGGAGCGATCTTTGAGTCCGGTTCGAACCGCGCCTGCGGAACTGACGGCAGGCGACGCCGCACTACGGACGCAGTATCTGACCGAGGTGATGGCGCAGCTCTATCCGGAGCCGTGCCGGACCGACGGGACACCGGGGCCGCTGGTCGCCGAGTACCTGGTGGTGCCGAACGCGCACCGGCCCCGCCTGCTGGTCCCGACGCTCTCCCCGGCGGTCGCCGCGGCCGCCGTCCGCCGGTACGCCGAACCCCAGTCCCGCATCGCCCGGCTGAAACGGGACGCCGTGGTAGCCGCCGTGCACACCCGCGCCACCGGCCTGCTGTTCCGCGACCGGATCCGGGTCACCGGCCCAGTATCGGCCGGCATCGACGGGTACCTGAGCGACGCCCTGCGCCGCGACCTGGCGGTCAGCATCCACATCGGCCCGGCCCGCGCCAACCGCAAACCGGTGCTCCAGCTGCTCAGTCCGGACGGCGACACGTTCGCCTTCGGCAAGCTCGGCACCGGCCCGCTCACCCGGCGCCTGGTCCAGGCCGAGACGGCCGCGCTCACCGCGCTCGGCCACAGCCAGCTCACCAAGCTGACCGTGCCGCGGGTGCTGCACGCCGGGCAGTGGCGGGGCATGCGGGTGCTGGTGCAGTCGGCGCTGCCGGTCTGGCTGCCGCGGGCCCCGCTGACCCAGCGGCGGCTCACCTCGGCGATGCTCGACGTGGCCGGCTGCTGCGGGTACAGCACCGGGCCGCTGGTCGGCAGCGGGTACTGGCAGGAGTTGCAGGCCCGGCTCAAGGCGGTCGCGGAGCGGCCGGAGGGCGCCGGGCTGGCCGCCGCGGTGGACGTGCTGGCCGCGCACAGCGGCGAGACCGCGCTGCGGTACGGCGCCTGGCACGGCGACTGGGCGCCCTGGAACATGGCGAACCTGGCCGACGCGCTGCTCGTCTGGGACTGGGAACGGTTCGCCACCGGCGTCCCGCTCGGCTTCGACGCCATCCACCATGAGCTGCAGAAACGCATCCAGTCCACCGGTGACGCCCGGGCCGCGGTCGAGGCGACCGTGCACCGCGCCGACGAGTTGCTCGCCCCGTTCGGGGTGGCGCCGGTGGCCCGCGAGATCACCGCCCTGCTCTACCTGGTCGATCTCGCGGTCCGTTACCTGACCGACCGGCAGGCCGAGGCCGGCGCCCGGCTCGGCGTGCTCGGGACCTGGCTGCTGCCGGTACTGATCCGGCGCGTGGAGGAGCTGTAAGTGGCCGTGAACGTGCGCAATCTGCCGGCGCCGGTGAAACGGGTCGTGCACCTGGGGACCCGATCCTACGGACGGCTCACCTCGGACAGCCGGATGCTGCCGTCCTTCCTGATCTGTGGCGGGCAGCGCTGCGGCACCACGTCGCTGTACCGCGCGCTGGCCGCGCATCCGGTGGTGCTCAAGGCGGTCCTGCACAAGGGTGTGCACTACTTCGACACGTCGTACAAGCGGGGACCCGAGTGGTACCGCGGGCACTTTCCGCTGCTGCGCAGCGCCGAGCGGATCGGCGAGCGGTACGGGGTACGCGCGCAGACCTTCGAATCCAGCCCGTACTACATGTACCACCCGCAGGCCGCCGCCCGGATCGCGCGCGACCTGCCGTACAGCAAGCTCGTGGTCCTGGTCCGGGACCCGGTGGAACGCGCCTACTCGCAGCACCACCACGAGGTGGCCCGAGGTTACGAGACCGAGCAGGATTTCGGGGCGGCCCTGACCCTGGAGCCGGCCCGGCTGCACCGCCAGGAGGAACGGCTCGCTCTCGACCCGGCGTTCTACAGCTTCGCCCACCAGCACCACGCCTACCGGGCCCGCGGCGAGTACGCCCGCTACCTGAGCGTGATGGCCCAGCACGTCGGCCGGGAGCGGATCCACGTGGTGGAGAGCGAGCGCTTCTTCACCGAGCCGGAGGCCGTCTACGACGAGGTGTGCGGGTTCCTCGGGTTGCCGGCCGGCCTGGAGCGGCCGCCGTTCGAGCGGCACAACGCCCGCCCCCGGCAGGCCGACATGGACCCGGGGCTGCGCCGCGAGCTGAGCGAGCACTACCGGTCGCACGACGAGGCGCTGGCCACCTGGCTGGGGCACACGCCCGTCTGGCGCCGCGGGTGACGGCGGGCACCACCGAGCGGCCCGCGAGCGCCCGCGGCGCGGCCCGTGGCGGGCTGGCCAACATGGCCGGTTCGGTGCTGGCCGGCGGCGCCGGGGTGATCGTCACCTGGGTCGTGGCCCGCACGCTGCCGACCGCCGAGGCCGGCGCGTTCTTCGCCGCCACCGCCGCGTTCGTGCTGGCCGGGGGCCTGGCCAAGCTGGGTACGCAGACCGGGCTGGTCTACTGGCCGGCCCGGCTGCGGGCCACCGGGCAGGACCACCTGCTCGGCGCCTGTCTGCGGGCCGGCATCCCCCCGGTCGCGGTGTTCTCGGTGGCCCTCGCGCTCGGGATGTGGCTGGCCGCGCCGGGGATCGCCCACCTCACCGCGGGCGAGTCGCCGGAGGTGGTGGCCGTGCACACCACCGGGCTGCGGGTGCTGGCCGTGTTCGTCCCGTTGCAGGCGCTCACCGACGTGCTGCTGACCGTCACCCGCGGCTACCGGATCATGCGGCCGACCGTGCTGCTGGACCGGGTGCTGCGCAGCGGGCTGCAGGTGCTGGCCGTGTGCGCGGCCGGGGTGGCCGCGTCGTGGGCGGCGGCCTCGCTGCCGGTCTTCGCGTTCGCCTGGGCCGCGCCGTACCTGCCGGTGGTGGTCCTGGCCGGGTTCGCGGCGCGGAGGGCGTACACCGCCGGGGTCGATCGCGAACGGAACGCGACCCGGGCCGAGCGGCGGACCCTGCGCCGGGACTTCTGGGTCTTCACCGGTCCGCGGGCGGTGGCCGCGGTGGCTCAGCTCGCGCTCCAGCGGGTGGACGTGCTGCTGGTGGCGGCGCTGGGCGGACTGGCGCCGGCCGCGATCTACGCGGTGGCCGGGCGGTTCGTGGTGCTGGTCCAGTTCGCCAACCAAGGGCTGTCGCAGTCGGTGCAGCCACGGCTGGCCGAGGCGCTGAGCACCGGCGACACGGCCGGCGCGAAGCGGCTCTACCAGATCGCCACCGGCTGGCTGGTGCTGGTGACCTGGCCGGTCTGCCTGCTGGTGGCCGCGTTCGCCCCGTACTACCTGCGGATCTTCGGACCGGAGTACGCCGCCGGCGCCCCGGTGGTGCTGGTGCTGGCCGCCGCGATGCTGGTGGCGACCGGCTGCGGCATGGTCGACATGGTGCTCGCGATGGCCGGCCGCACCTCGGCGAACCTCGGCAACGTCCTGATCGCCCTGACCGTCACGGTCGGGCTGGACGTGCTGCTGATCCCCCGATTCGGCGCGCTCGGAGCGGCGTTCGGCCTGGCCGGGGCCATGGTCGTGAACAACCTGCTGCCGCTGGCCCAGGTCCACCGCGGCACCGGTATGCACCCGTTCGGGCCGGGCACCCGCACCGCGGCACTGCTGGCCGCCGGGTGCTTCGGACCTGTCCTGTTCTTTCCGGCGGCTCTCGTGGCCGCCGTCCCGGCCTACGCCATGGGGGCCTGGCTGCTACGCGGACGGCTGATGCTCGGCGCATTTAGGAGGAAGAGTTGACCAGCGACTACACCGAGGTTTTCCAGGACACCGAGGCGGTCGAGAAATACGAGACCGTGACGTACGCCCCGGACAGCTACGCGTCGCGGATCAACGACCGGCAACGGGATCATCTGCGGGCCCTGATCCGCCGCGAGTTCCCGGACCGGCCGCCGGTCCAGCACGACTTCGCCTGCGGCACCGGGCGGGCGATCCGGGCGCTGCACGGGCTGGTGCGGGAGGCGCACGGGTACGACACGTCGGCCGAGATGATGGCGAAGGCGGCCGAGGTCGGCTCCCGGGCCACCTGGCACCGCGTCGACCCGGACGGCCCGGTGCCACAGCCGGTGGCGGCCGGCTTCCCGGCGATCGTGACGATCTTCCGGCTGCTGCTCAACGTCGACGACGCCGTCCGGGACCGGGCCCTGGCCTTCGCCGCCAAGGTGCTGCCGCACCGCGGATCCGGGCTGCTCGTGGTGGAGAACCACGGCAACGCCGGCTCGGTGCGGCACCTGCGGGCCCGGCGGCACAACGGGCAGCGCTGGTTCGCCGAGCTCTCCCACGAGCAGGTGGAACGGCTGCTGGCCCGGCACGGTTTCGAGATCGTCGGCCGGAAGGGCTTCTCGATGCTGACCCCGTCGCTGCACGACCACCGGGTGGCTCGTCTCGCCGACGCGGCGGCCCGCAGGCTGCCGGGCAGCGACTCGTACGCGGTGAACGTCCTCTACACGGCCCGGCGGATCAATGCGTAGGGGTCTGGCGATCCTGCTCGTCCTGCTGCTGGGCGGCTGCGGCTGGGGCGGCGACGACCCGCCACCGCCGCCGGCGCCCTCGCCCGACCTGTCCGCTGCGCCGCGGGCCGTGGCGGTGCAGCCGGGGCCGTTCCAGGCCGGGCCGTTCAAGCCGCCGCGCCGGGGCGCGCTGTTCGGGGCGTGGATCAAGCCGGACGAGCTCACCCACGTCGGGCGGCTCACCGCGGTCGCCGGGCTGGAACAGTCGATGGGGCGCAAGCTGGACTTCATCAACACGTACCGGCGCTTCGAGCAGATGATGGGCACCCCGTCGGACCAGGCCTTCCTGTCCGACGGGGCGTCCCTGATGATCAGCTGGGCGACCGGTGACAACCGGTCGATCCTGACCGGCGAGCACGACGACCTGATCCGTAAGCAGGCGGTCGCGATCCGCGCGATCAAGAAGCCGGTGATGCTGCGGATGCGTTGGGAGATGGACCGGCCCAACCTGCGGGCCACCATGTGGTCCGGCGAGGACTACATCGCCGCCTGGCGGTACGTGCGGAAGCTGTTCCGCGAGGAGCGGGCCGACAACGTGTCCTGGGTGTGGTGCCCGACCGCCGAGGGTTTCGTCCGGGGGGACGCACCGCAGTTCTACCCCGGTGACGATCAGGTCGACTGGACCTGCGTGGATGTCTACGCCGGGTTCGACTTCCAGCCGATCGGCACGCTGATGGGGCCGTTCCTGGAGTGGGCGGCCAAGCGGCCGAAACCGATCGTGATCGGCGAGTTCGGGGTGGCCCGGGCGTGGGGGTCGGCGGCCCGGGCGGCGTGGCTGAAGGACGCCGAGCGGACCTTCAAGGCGAACCGGCAGATCAAGGCGGTCGCCTACTTCGAGTCGAACCCCGAGGGCAACAGCCCCAACCAGCAGTTCCGCCTGATCGGCGACGACCGGGCCTTCAAGCAGTTCCTCCGCCTCGCGAAAGACCCCTACTTCAACCGCTGATCGCTCGACCGGGGATCCGCCTTGCACGGCGGATCCCCGGAAAAATGTCGTACGTGTGTTCCATAGTTGGCTCTGTCAGACACCGTGCCGAGCCAACGGGGGTCATGCGATGTCCTACCTCGACGACTTCTTCGACGAGCAGAGCGAGATCATCGGCAGGTTCGGCTGGGCGGTGGTGCACGTGCTGCCGGAGGAGGACGATCCGGAGGGCACGGTTCCGTTCGCCTACACGGTCGGCCTAACCGGTTACGGGTTTCCCGAGCTCACCATCGCCGGCCTGCCGCCGGAGACCGGCCATCTGCTGCTCAACGAGGTGGCCGGCCGGGTCGTCGACGAGGCCCTGCTGCTGCGGCACGGGCAGAGCATCCGCGGCCTGATCGTGGATCAGGAGGTCCGGGTCGTGGCGGGCGGGATCAGCGAGACGCTGTTCCCGGGCGCCGCCCTGATGCGTTACGGCGACGACCGGGTCCGCCTGCTGCAGCTCGCCTGGCCCGATCCGGACGACCGGTTCCCCTGGCAGAGCGGCTATGACGCGGCCGGTCATCCACAGCCCACGATCGGCGCGATCCGGCTGCGAGCCGGGCAGCGCTGCGCCCGGTTCCGCGGCGTCCCGGGCGCTCAGGCCCGCCGCGCTCGGCGGCGCGGCGCCGCCGCCAGGAGGCGCAGGGCGTAAGGGGCGTCGTGCCGCAGATAGCGGCCGGCCAGGCGGCGCGGCTCGACGCCGAGGCGGTGGGCCCATTCCAGGCCGGTGCGCTGCATCCAGCGGGGCGCCCGTTCCACGTCGCCGGCGACGAAGTTGACCGCGGCGCCGCATCCGACGAACCAGGCGTCCGGCAGTTGCGGCCGCAGCCGCTCGATCACGATCTCCTGCTTGGGGAAACCGAGGCCGACGAAGACCATGTCCGGCCGGGCGGCGACGACCCGCGCGCACACCGCGGCATAACTCGCCTCGTCCTCCTCGAAACCGTAATCGGGGCTGATCGTTCCGGCGATCCGCAGGCCGGGGCACTTCTCGGCGAGCCGGGCGGCCGCCCGGGCGGCGCCGTCCCTCTCCCGGCCGGAACGCGCCGGGGATCCGCCGATCACGAAGACGGAGCGGGCGTCGCGGCCGAGGCCCTCCGAGAGCGACCAGATCAGGCTGCTGCCGGCGACCCGTTCGGGCAGCGGGGCGCCGCCGAGGCGACTGGCCCAGATCAGCGGCATGCCGTCGGCCACGATCAGGTCGGCGTCGTCGAGGTGCCGGCGGACGCCGACGTCGGCGGCGGCCCGGCGCAGGATGTCGACGTTCGGGGTGATGATCCGGCCGCCGCGGCCACGGGCCAGGGACTCGCGCACCACGGCCACGACCTCGTCCTCGGTGATCCGGTCGATACCGGTTCCGTCCAGGTGCACACGGTCGAAAGCCTCGATACTCACCTAACGCCTCCTTTACCCTGCTTCACTCGTTACCAGAGCGAAACGAATGAAGGCGGGCCAAAGTGGCACAAGTGCTGTTTTTGGGCGGATTCGGACGAAGCGGAACCACGCTCGTCGAACGGCTGCTTGGCGAACTGCCCGGCATGTGCGCCCTGGGCGAGGTCGTCCACCTGTGGCAACGCGATGTCCGCGACGACGAGCGCTGCGGCTGCGGCGCCCGGTTCTCCGGCTGCACGTTCTGGCGGCGCGTCGGCGATCTCGCCTTCAACGGCTGGGCGAACGTGGACGTCGACCGGGTGCACGCGCTGCGCGACGCGGTCGAACGGACCCGGCACATCCCCCGCCTCGCCACGGCCACCGCCGCCTCCCCCGAGGTCCGGGAGTACGCGTCGTACTACGCCCGCGTCTACGCCGCCGCCGCCGAGGTGTCCGGCGCCCGCGTGGTGATCGACTCCTCCAAGCACTCCGCACTGGCCCACGTCCTGCGCTGGGCCGACGACGTCGACCTGCGGGTGGTGCACGTGGTCCGGGACGCGCGCGGGGTGGCGTACTCCTGGACCAAGACGGTGACCCGGCCGGAGACCGACGGCGCCGACCAGATGACCCGCTACTCCCCCGGCCGCTCGGCGCTGCTGTGGAACGCGCACAACGCCGCGTTCGGCCTGCTCGCGCGCCGGGGCGTGCCGGTCCGCCGGATCCGCTACGAGGAGTTCCTCACCGACCCGCGGGCCGGGCTGATCCGCCTGGCCGACTTCGCGGGCGTCCCGCTGCACCCGGACGACCTGGACTTCCTCCGCAGCGGGCACGCCGACCTGGGGGTCGGGCACAGCGCGGCGGGCAACCCGATGCGGTTCACCGTCGGGCGGCTGCCGCTGCGGCACGACGACGCCTGGGTGCGTGCGCTGCCGGGCTCCCAGCGCAGGCTGGTGGGCGCGGTCTGCGGACCCCTTCTCCGGGCGTACGGCTACCCGATCCACATCTCATCGGAGGCATGATGAACTGGCCGTCGGTCGGGGTCGTGATCCCCACCCGCAACCGTCCCGAGCTGGTGCGCCGCGCGATCGACGCGGTCCGCGGGCAGCGCTATCCGGGTGAGCTGAAGGTCGTCGTGGTCTACGACCAGACCGAGCCGGACTATCTGCTCGCCTCCACCGACGGCGTCCCGGTGCTGGTGCTGACCAACTGGCGGGCCGCCGGGCTGGCGGGCGCCCGCAACACCGGCCTGCTGGCGCTCGACACCGAGCTGACCGCATTCTGTGACGACGACGATCAGTGGACGCCGGACAAGCTGCGCCGCCAGGTCGCCGCGCTGCTGGCCGAGCCGGAGGCCGAGTTCGCCACCTGCGCGATCGAGGTGGAGTACGAGGGGCGCACCACCCCCCGGCTGGCCGGGCGCAGCCGGGTAACCGTGGCGGACCTGGCCCGGTCCCGGATGGCGATGCTGCACTCGTCGTCGTTCCTGATCCGCCGGGAGGCCCTGGACCCGGAGCGGATCGGCCTGGTCGCCGAGGATGCGCCGGGCAGCCAGAACGAGGACTGGGATCTTCTCCTCAGGGCGGCCCGCCGCGCGCCGATCGTGCATCTGGACGAACCGCTGGTCCGGGTGCTGTGGGGCCGGACCTCGCACTACGCCTACGAGTACGCCACCAAGATCTCCTCGCTGCGCTGGATGATGCGGCGGCACCCGGAGATCAGCGGCTGCCGGCCCGGCGCGGCCCGGGTCTACGGCCAGCTGGCGTGCTGGTCGGCGGCGAGCGGGAACCGGAGCGCGGCCTGGCGGTACACCCGGGAGGCGGTGCGGGCGAACTGGCGGGAGCCGCGGGCCGCGATAGCCCTGGCCGCGATGACCGGGGCGGTCAAGGTGGAGAACGTGCTGTCCGCCCTGCACAAGCGGGGCCGCGGTATCTGAGCTCACTCTTTCGCACTCACCCGATCACGGGGTACCGTTCGAGTGTGTTGGAATTAGTTCGGATCAGGCGAGCGGGTCGCTGATGCTGGCACCGCAGCGCCAGGCCGCCATCCTTGATCGGGTGCGCGCCAGCGGTGGCGTCCGGGTGACCGAGCTGGCCACCGAGTTCAGCGTCTCCGACATGACCATCCGCCGCGACCTGGAGGCGCTCGCTGAGCGCGGCCTGCTGGCGAAAGTACATGGCGGCGCGACCACGGTCAGTCCCGGTTCGGCACACGAGCCGGGCTTCACCGCCAAGTCGGTGCGCGAGCGCGAGGAGAAGGCGGCGATCGCGATGCGGGCCGCCGCGCTGGTGTCGCCCGGTGACGCGATCGCGCTCTCGGCCGGCACCACCACCGCGGAGCTCGCCGAGCGTCTCGTCGACGTCCCCGCGCTGACCGTGGTGACGAATTCGATCCCGGTCGCCGACGTCTTCTACCGGGGCGGCCGGGCGGACCAGACCGTGATCCTGACCGGCGGGACGCGTACCCCCTCTGACGCTCTCGTCGGCCCGGTGGCCGTCGCCGCCATCGGCGCCCTGCACCTGGACGTGCTGTTCCTGGGCGTGCACGGGATGAGCGAGCGCGCCGGTTACAGCACGCCCAACCTGATGGAGGCCGACGTCAACCGGGCCCTGGTCGAGGCGGCCGAGCGTGTGGTCGTGCTCGCCGACCACACCAAGTGGGGCACCGTCGGCATCTCCTCGATCGTTCCGCTGTCCCGCGCCGACATCCTGATCACCGACGACGGCCTGGACGACGGCGCCCGCCAGATCCTCATCGATTCCGTTCCTGAACTCGTGGTGGTGAACCCCCAGTGACCCCGACCCGCTCGAGCATCCGTCTCTCCGACGGCCGTGAGCTGATCTATTTCGACGAATCCCCGGACAGCGGCCGCTCCGGACATCCGGACACCCGGCAGCTGCCGCCGCCCCCGCCGGCGTCGCAGTTGCGCTACGACCCGCTGACCGACGAGTGGATCGCGGTCGCCGCACACCGCAACACCCGCACGTTCCTGCCGCCGTCGGACGCGTGCCCGCTCTGCCCGACCAGTGAGCGGTTCGCCAGCGAGATCCCCGCGCCGGACTACGACGTGGTGGTCTTCGAGAACCAGTTCCCGTCGTTCAGCGACCGGATCGTCCCGGACGAGATCACCCAGGTCACCGGCATGGTGCCGGTGCGGCCGGGCCGCGGCCGGTGCGAGGTCGTCTGCTTCACCAGCGACCATGACGCCGCCTTCGGGTCGCTGCCACCGTCCCGGGTGCGGACCGTGATCGACGCGCTCGCCGACCGCACCGCGGAGATCTCCCGGATGCCCGGGGTGGCGCAGGTGTTCCCGTTCGAGAACCGGGGCGTCGAGATCGGCGTGACGCTGCACCACCCGCACGGCCAGATCTACGCCTACCCCACGGTCACCCCGAAGACGGCGGCCTATCTGCGGGCCGCGGCGCGACACCGGGAGAAGACCGGGCGCAACCTGTACGCCGACGTCCTCGCCGCCGAGCAGGAGGCGAAGGTCCGGGTGGTCGCCGCCAACGAGCACTGGACGGCGTACGTGCCGGCCGCCGCCCGCTGGCCGTTCGAGGTGCACCTGGCCCCGCACCGGCAGGTCCCCGACCTGCCCGCGCTGACCGACGCCGAGCGGGACGCGTTCGGCCCGCTCTACCTGGACGTCCTGCGCCGGTTCGACGGCCTGTTCGGCAAGCCGATGCCGTACATCTCGGCCTGGCACCAGGCGGTCGTCGGCGAGGGCCGTGACCTGGGCTACCTGCATCTGCAGCTGTTCAGCATCCGGCGCGCGGCGGACAAGCTGAAGTTCCTGGCCGGGTCGGAGTCGGCGATGGGCGCCTTCGTCAACGACATCGTCCCGGAGGCCGCCGCCCAGCGGCTGCGCGACATCTGACCCCGCGAAAGTGGGGAGGCCCGGGACAAGGCCTCCCCACTTCGTCCAACGAATCGCGTGGATCCCGGGTTACTACCCGTAGTACGCGGTCCGCATGATCCGCTCGAGATCCGCCAGCATCGGCATCCGCGGGTTGGCCGGCGCGCACTGGTCGAGGTACGCGTTCATCGCCTGCTGCGGGAGCGCGGCCAGGAATTCGTCCTCGTCCACGCCGGCGCCCTTGAACGACGCCGGGATCCCGACCGCCTCGCGGAGCCTCTCGACGGCCTGGGCGTACGACTCGACGCCCTGCTGCGGGGTGTCGGCCGGCAGGCCCAGGTGCCGGGCGATCTCCTGGAACCGTTCCGGGGCGATGTACCGCTCGTACTTGGGCCAGCTGTTCAACTTCGACGGCACGGTGCCGTTGTGCCGGATCACGTGCGGCAGCAGGATCGCGTTGGTCCGGCCGTGCGCGACGTGGAAACTGGCGCCCAGGGTGTGCGCCATGGCGTGGACGATGCCGAGGAACGCGTTGCCGAACGACATGCCGGCGATCGTCCCGGCGTTGTGCATCTTCTCCCGGGCGACCGGGTCCTCCGGGCCGGCCGTGACCGCCCGCTCCAGGTTCTGGAAGATCAGCTTGATCGCGTGCAGGGCCAGCCCGTCGGTGAAGTCGCTGGCGTAGACCGAGACGTACGCCTCGGTGGCGTGGGTCAGCGCGTCGAAGCCGCTGTCCGCGGTCACCACCGGCGGCAGGTCCCGGGTCAGGTGCGGGTCGATGATCGCCACACTGGGCGTGAGGGCGTAGTCGGCCAGCGGGTACTTCTGCCCGGTGGCGGTGTCGGTGATCACCGCGAACGGGGTCACCTCGGCGCCGGTGCCGGACGTGGTCGGCACGCACACCAGCTTCGCCAGGCCGCCCAGGGCCGGGAACTTGAAGGCCCGCTTACGGACGTCGAAGAACTTCTCCTTCATGTCCGCGAAGTCGACATCCGGGTGCTCGTAGAGCAGCCACATCACCTTGGCCGCGTCCATCGGCGAGCCACCGCCGAGGGCGATGATGGTGTCCGGGCGGAACGAGCGCATCAGAGCCGCGCCGCCGCGGACCGTGTCGATGCTGGGCTCCGGCTCGACGGTGTCGATGATCTGGATGGTCACCGGCTCGGGCCGCTCGCGGAGCACGTTGCTGATCCGGTCGACGTAACCGAGCCTGGTCATGGTGTGGTCGGTGACGATGGTGACCCGCCGGACGTCCGGCATGTCCCGGAAGTAGCGGATGGCGTGCGGCTCGAAGTACATCTTCGCCGGCACCTTGAACCACTGCATGTTGTTCGTCCTACGGCCGATGCGCTTGATGTTGAGCAGGTTGAGGGCGGAGACGTTGTCGGAGACCGAGGTGTGGCCGTAACTGCCGCAGCCGAGGGTCAGCGACGGGCGGAAGCCGTTGTAGATGTCGCCGATGCCGCCCTGCGAGGCGGGCGCGTTCCAGATGATCCGGACCGCCTTCATCCGCTTGCCGAACCGCTCCGCCAGGTCGGCGTCCCTGCCGTGCACGACCGCGCTGTGCCCGAGGCCGTGGAACTCGACCATCTGCTCGGCGTACCGGATGCCCTGTTCCTCGTCCTCGGCGGTGAGCACGGCCAGGACCGGGCACAGCTTCTCCCGGCTCAGCGGCTCGGCCGGGCCGACCTCGCCGATCTCGGCGAGCAGGATCGAGGTGTCCGCCGGCACGGTGAAACCGGCCTGCTCGGCGATCCACACCGGCGACCGGCCGACCACCGCGGCGTTGAGCTTCTCGCCGACACAGTCGGTGCCCTCCCCGTCCGGCGGGAAGATGAAGTCCTGGAGAAGCCGCTTCTCCTCCGGCGTGACCAGGTAGGCGTGCAGCCGGGCGAACTCGCGCAGCGCCCGCGCAGCGATCGAGCGGTCCAGGACGACGGCCTGCTCGGAGGCGCAGATCATGCCGTTGTCGAAGGTCTTCGACAGCACTATGTCGTGGGCGGCGCGAACCACGTCGGCGGACGGATGGACGTACGCCGGAACGTTGCCCGCGCCGACGCCGAGAGCCGGCTTGCCGGTCGAGTAGGCGGCCCGGACCATCGCGTTCCCACCGGTCGCCAGGATCGTCGCGACACCGGGGTGGTTCATCAGCGCTGCCGTAGCCTGGAGCGACGGCTGCTCGACCCACTGGATGCAGTTCTCCGGCGCGCCCGCCGCGATCGCCGCGTCCCGGACCACCCTGGCCGCCTCCGCGCTGCAGGCCTGTGCGTTGGGGTGGAAGGCGAAGACGATCGGATTGCGGGTCTTCAGCGCCAGCAGCGCCTTGAAGATGGTGGTCGAGGTCGGGTTGGTGACCGGGGTGACCGCGCAGACCACCCCGACCGGGTCGGCGATCTCGGTGATCCCGTCGACGTCGTCGCGGTGGATGACGCCGACCGTCTTCATCCCGGCCATGCTGTTGGTGACGTGCTCGCAGGCGAAGATGTTCTTGACGGCCTTGTCCTCGAAGACACCGCGGCCGGTCTCCTCGACCGCCAGCCGGGCCAGGTCCCCGTGCTTGTCCAGCGCGGCCACCGAGGCCTTGCCGACGATGTGGTCGACCTGCTCCTGGGTGAAGTCGGCGTACTCGGCCAGAGCCCTCTGAGCATTGCCCACCAGGCCGTCGATCTCGTTCATCTCACGCTCCCTCGTCGACTTCATCGTCGCTTCCGGGTGCGGAGCCCAACGAGAGGAAAAGGTCCCGCCGAAGCGGGACCTTCACTCGATGCGAACCTCAGGCCAGCTTGCGGGCCAGGTTCTCGTCCAGCGCGTTCATGAACTCGTCGGTCGACAGCCACGGGGCGTCCCGACCGATCAGCAGCGCGAGGTCCTTGGTCATCTGACCGCCCTCGACGGTCTCGATGCAGACGCGCTCGAGCTTCTCGGCGAACTCGGTCACCTCGGGGGTGCCGTCCAGCTTGCCGCGGTGCTTGAGGCCGCCGGTCCAGGCGAAGATCGAGGCGATCGGGTTGGTCGAGGTCTTCTCGCCCTTCTGCCACTGCCGGTAGTGCCGGGTGACCGTGCCGTGCGCGGCCTCGGCCTCGACGGTCTTGCCGTCCGGGGTCATCAGCACGCTGGTCATCAGGCCGAGCGAGCCGAAGCCCTGGGCCACGGTGTCGGACTGCACGTCACCGTCGTAGTTCTTGCAGGCCCAGACGTAGCCACCCTCCCACTTCAGGGCGGCGGCGACCATGTCGTCGATCAGCCGGTGCTCGTAGGTGAGGCCGGCCTCCTTGAACTGGTCGGCGAACTCGGTCTCGAAGATCTCCGCGAACAGGTCCTTGAAGCGGCCGTCGTACGCCTTCAGGATGGTGTTCTTGGTGGAGAGGTAGACCGGGTAGTTGCGGGCCAGGCCGTACCGGAACGAGGCGCGCGCGAAGTCGCGGATCGACTCGTCGTAGTTGTACATCGCCATGCCGACGCCGCCGGCCGGGAAGTCGGAGACCAGGAACTCCATCGGCTCGGAGCCGTCGGCCGGGGTGAAGGTCACCGTCATCTTGCCGGCGCTCGGCGCCACGAAGTCGGTCGCCTTGTACTGGTCACCGTGGGCGTGCCGGCCGATGATGATCGGCTTCGTCCAGCTCGGTACCAGCCGGGGTACGTTGCTCATGATGATCGGCTCGCGGAAGACGACGCCGCCGAGGATGTTGCGGATCGTGCCGTTCGGCGACCGCCACATCTTCTTCAGGCCGAACTCCTCGACCCGCGCCTCGTCCGGCGTGATGGTGGCGCACTTGACGCCCACACCGTGCCGCTTGATGGCGTTGGCCGAATCGATCGTGACCTGGTCGTCGGTCTCGTCCCGGTACTGGATCGACAGGTCGTAGTACTCGAGGTTCACGTCGAGGTACGGCAGGATCAGCTGCTCACGGATCTGCTTCCAGATGATCCGGGTCATCTCGTCGCCGTCGATCTCCACGACCGGGTTCTTGACCTTGATTTTCGCCATCGGCCGGCGCTCCTCTCCCGAAACACACGCTTAGCAGTACGAGCGTACTGCCCGCCCGGCGATCTTCGGCGGGCGGCCCCGTCTGACGGACCAACCACTACCATTCCAGGCCGGGACGAACCGGCGCACCGAAAAGCAGGCAGTCGCGGCCGCCACTTAGCATTCAGCGGTGATCGACAATGTCTGGTGGGAACGCAACCGCAAGTGGGCCACGTTTGCGCTGATCGCACTGCTGATCGGGCTGTTCGCCGCCGGCAAGTTCACCGTGGCGGCCTACGCCGGCCTGGCCCGCCTGGTCAGCGGCGGGCACACCGGGGTGATGGCGGTCAGCGGCTGGCTGCTGTTCCTCGCGCCGTTCGTGCTGGTCTGGCTCATCGTGCTGTTCACCACGCAGTCGTCGGCCCGGAAACGGACCGCCGTCTGCATCGGCATGCTGTTCCTCCTGGTACCCAGCATCCTGCCGGTCTACCCCGGCGACACGAATCACTGGCTCGCCGACGCCGTCAGCGGGCCCGGTGGCAGCGCCGTCGTCACCGGGATGCGCAACGGCTTCCTGGCCGGGCTGGCGCCGTCACTCGTCGCGCCGTTCGTGCTGTTCAACGACGCCCTCAAGGAATCCCTCGGGGAACGCGTCCGGCTGATCGCCCTCGCCGTGCCGGTCATGGCCTTCGTCATCGCGACCCTGATCGCCGCCGTCGTGCTGTCCCGGCCATGAGAAAGGCCGGGGCGTTCGGAGCGCCCCGGCCTTTCTCGGTGGAACCGTGTGGATCAGAGGTGCGCGACGTCCGCCTGCTTGGCGCGGACCGCCTCGGCGGCCTCCTTCAGGCCGGCCAGCTCGCTCTCGGTGAGCTTGTCCTCGACGACCTTCTTGATGCCCTGCGCGCCGAGCTCGGCCTCGACGCCCAGGTAGACGCCGGAGATGCCGTACTCGCCGTCGACCCAGGCGCAGACCGGCAGGACCACGCCGGAGTCCTCGGCCACGGCCTTGGCCATCCGGGCCGCGGCGGCCGACGGGGCGTAGTAGGCCGACCCGGTCTTCAGCAGCGCGACCACCTCGGCGCCACCGTTACGGGTCCGGACCACCAGCTCCTCGATCTTGTCGGCCGGAAGCAGATCGGACAGCGGCTTGCCGTCGACGGTGCAGCGCGACGGGACCGGCACCATGGTGTCGCCGTGCGAGCCCAGGGTCAGCGCCTTGACGCTGGCGACCGGAACGTTCAGCTCCTCGGCGATGAAGTTGGTGAACCGGGCGGTGTCGAGCACACCGGCCTGGCCGAAGACCTGGTTCTTCGGGAACTGGGTGGCGAGCTGGGCCAGCGCGGTCATCTCGTCGACCGGGTTGGACACCACGATCACCACGGCGTTCGGCGCGTACTTCTTGATGTTCTCGGCGACCTGACGAACGATCTTCGCGTTGACCTCGAGCAGGTCCATCCGGCTCATGCCCGGCTTACGCGGCAGGCCGGCGGTGACGACGACGACGTCCGAGCCCTCGATCTGCTCGTAGCCCTCGCCGTTCGGGCCGGTGCTGACACCGACGACCTTGCTCTCGAAGCCCTCGATCGCGCGGGACTGGTTGAGGTCGAGAGCGATGCCGGCCGGCTTGCCTTCGAGGATGTCGGTGAGGACCACCGTCTCGAAGATGTCGTACTCCGCGAGACGCTGCGCGGTCGTGGACCCGTAGAAACCGGCGCCTACGACGGTTACCTTCTTGCCCATAGCTCTGCACTCCCAGTGTCCGGGCGATTTTTCGCGACCGTATCAGCCGGTTAACGGTTGATTACCAGCCGGTCGGCTGAACGGGAGATAAGCCACCTCAGCCGACCGGTTTCGGTTGTGATCAGTGGTAGAAGTGACGCGTACCGGTCAGGTAGACGGTGATGCCCGCCTTCTCCGCCGCTTCGATCACCAGGTTGTCACGGATCGAGCCGCCCGGCTGGACCACCGCCTTGACGCCCGCCTCGATCAGCACCTCGAGACCGTCGGGGAAGGGGAAGAACGCGTCCGAGGCCGCCACGCTGCCCGCGGCGCGCTCGGCACCGGCCCGGTCCACCGCCAGCTTCGCCGAGTCGACCCGGTTGACCTGGCCCATCCCGACACCGACCGTGGCGCCGTCGCTGGCCAGCAGGATCGCGTTGCTCTTCACGCTGCGGATCGCCCGCCACGCGAAGGCGAGATCGGCCAGCTGAGCGGCCGAGGCCGGCTCGCCGGTCGCCAGAGTCCAGTTCGCCGGGTCGTCGCCCGCCGCGTCGATCCGGTCCGCGGTCTGCACCAGCAGCCCGCCCCCCACCTGCTTGATCTCCGCCGCCGGCGGGTTCCAGGCCGGGGCCACCAGCACCCGCAGGTTCTTCTTCTCCCGGAACAGCTCCAGTGCCTCGGCCTCGAACGACGGCGCCACCACGACCTCGGTGAAGATCTCCCCCAGCTGGCGCGCCAGCTCGACGGTGACCTCACGGTTGACCGCCACGACACCACCGAACGCCGAGACCGGGTCACAGGCGTGCGCCTTGCGGTGCGCCTCGGCCACGTCCGCGCCGATCGCGATGCCGCACGGGTTGGCGTGCTTGATGATCGCCACACACGGCTCGGTGAAGTCGTTGGCGCTACGCCAGGCAGCGTCCGCGTCGACGTAGTTGTTGTAGGACATCTCCTTGCCGTGCAGCTGCTCGGCCTGGGCCAGGCCGGCCGGCGCGGCCGGGTCCAGGTAGAGCGCGGCCTTCTGGTGCGGGTTCTCGCCGTACCGCAGGGTGTTCTCCCGGCGCAGCGCCAGCCCGTCGAACGCCGGCCACTCGGCCTCGTCCACCAGGGCGGCGGCGGTCCAGCGGGCGACCGCCACGTCGTACTCCGCGATGTCCGCGAAGGCCTGGGCCGCCAGCGCCTTACGCTGCTTCAGCGTGAAACCGCCGGCCGCGGCGGCCTCGGCGACCAGCGGGTACGCCGCGGCGGAGGTGACGACGGCGACCGAGGCGTGGTTCTTGGCCGCGGAACGGACCATCGCCGGGCCACCGATGTCGATCTTCGCGATGCAGTCCTCCACACCCGCGCCCGAGGCCACCGTCTCGGTGAACGGGTACAGGTTGCTGACCAGCAGGTCGAACGGCTCGATGCCCAGCTCGGCGAGCTCCGCGACGTGGCTCTCCAGCCGCAGGTCGGCGAGCAGTCCGGCATGCACCTTCGGGTGCAGGGTCTTGACCCGATCGCTGAGGATCTCCGGGAAACCGGTCAGCTCCTCCACCCGGGTCACCGGCACACCGGCCTTCTCCACGGTCGACGCGGTCGAACCGGTGGAGACGATCTCCGCACCGGCGGAGTGCAGCGCCTGCGCCAACTCGACGATGCCGTCCTTGTACCAGACGCTCAGCAGCGCCCGCTTGATCGGACGACGACCCTCGTCAGTGGTGGTCACGGAATCCGTACCTTTCTGTCCTGGATGGTCCAGCCCTCACGGACCAGGCGGCCGACACAGTCGACCAACTGGGCCCGCTCGGCCACCTTGATGCGCTCGGTGAGCGTCTCCTCCGTGTCGTCGTCGAGCACGGGGACCACGGTCTGCGCGATGATCGGGCCGGTGTCCACACCGGCGTCCACGAAGAACAGCGTCGCCCCGGCCACCTTCACCCCGTAAGCGAGCGCGTCCCGCGGCCCGTGGATGCCGGGGAAGGCAGGGAGCAGCGCGTTGTGGGTGTTGATGTACCGGTCGCCGAACGCGTCCAGGAACTGCTTGCCGACGAGTTTCAGGAAACCGGCCGAGATCACCAGGTCGGGCCGGTGCTCGGCGACGTGCGCGGCGAGCGCGGCGTCCCAGTCGTCACGGCTCGGGTAGGCCTTCACCGAATCCACGAACGTGGGGATGCCGGCGGCCGCGGCGTGCTCCAGGCCGGCGATCCCGTCCCGGTCGGCGCCGACGGCCACGACGACGGCGCCGTACGCCGGGTCGGCTGTCGCTTCGAGAAGAGCCTGCAGGTTGCTGCCCGATCCGGAGATGAGGACGACCAGGCGGGCGGGCGCGGGGGCAGTCACCTTTGCACCCTATCTCCGCGGGGTTGCCCGTCCCTTGCCGGGGCGTTTGGTGAACGCCCTCGTCGCGGCCGCCCCGATGCCGACCGCCACGGCCACCACGATCGCGGTCATCACACCGGTCTGCACCGGGTCCGGGCCGATCCGGGACAGCCGGCCGGATCCGAGCGAGCCGCCGGACAGCCAGGCGAGCAGCCCCAGCACCAGACCGGCGACCGGGCCCGCGAACAGGGCCGGGGCCAGCACCATCGACCAGGCCGGCTCGGTGCCGGCCGGGCCGGCGCCCGACGCCCGCCAGGCGTTGTCCCGGCCGAACCGCAGCCGCTGGGTGAGCGCCCAGCCCGCGATGGCGGCGGCGATCACCGGCAATGCCAGCAGCAGGGTGCCGCGGGTGCCCATCGGGCCCTCGGGGAGGCCCGCGACCAGCGGCACCATCGGCGTCGCGCCGACCGTCACCTCGGTCAGCCGGACCGTCGTGCCGACGCCGAGCGCGAAACCCGGGCCGAGCAGGTAGGCGGCGGCCCAGATCGCGACGTTCACCGCGTACCCGATGCTGACCAGGGTGATCCCGGCCTGGCCGGCGACGCCGGTCTGGTAGCCGGCGATGATGTCGGCCGCCTGCGCGCCGCCGAGCGCGACGGCGAGCCCGCCCGCCACCGCGCCGGCGCCGAGGATCAACAGGGCCGCGACCAGGCCGGCCCGGATGCCGTGCCGCATCGCCTGCGGCGCCCGCCGAGCCAGGGTGGCGACCGCGCCCGTGCCGCGCAGGGCGCCGAGCAGGGCCCCGGAGAAGCCGAGGATCAGAAAGTGCGCGGCGGTACGGCCGACGGTCACGTCGGTGCCGCGGCCGTCGACGAGAACGGCGGCAAGGGCGCCGACCAGCGCGTACGCCGAGGCGACCAGCAGCGCGACCAGCAGCGCCCGGCCGGCCGACCCGCTGTGCCGCGCCCCGATCGCCCGGGTGACGTGCAGGCCGGCCCGGTTGAGCCGCCAGATCATGAAGACCGTGAGCAGCAGCGGGGTCAGCGCCAGCGGGCCGATCGAGGTGCCGATCGGCACGCCGTGCCCGAGCAGCCAGCCGGCCAGCCCGGCGTGCGCGGCCCCGGCCAGGCCCGCGGACCCCTCCAGGGTGCGGGCCAGCCCGATCACCACGGCCACCGGCAGATAGCCGAGCAGGGCCGCCCACAGGGTGGCGAAGAGCACCGCCACCAGCAGCGGGGCACGCCGTCCCCGCGGCGGGCGGCGCTGGATCGGCACCCGGACGGTCTCCCGGCGCCCGAGCATCGCGTCGTCGACGACCACCGTGTCGTGCTGCCGGTCGCCGTCGGCGCCGATCGCCTCGGTGGGCCGCTCGACCGGCTCGGCGGGCGCGATCACCGGCCGGTCCCGATCGATGGCGGCGGTGTCCCGCACCACGGACTGGAGCGCCTCGGCGACCGCGAACGGGTCCTCCGAGCCGCCGGGCCGGTCGGTTGTGCTGGACATCGCGCCTACTTTTCCATGCCGTGGCCACTACGGCGACACAGATGCGACGGCGCGCCGCCGATCGGGTCGTTCCCCGATCGACGGCGCGCCGTGTGCACGGTGCCGATTCAGCTCAGGATGTCGCGCATGAGCTGGGCGGTCTCGGACGGCGTCTTGCCGACCTTGACGCCGGCCGCCTCGAGAGCGACCTTCTTGGCGTCGGCAGTGCCGGCCGAGCCGGAGATGATGGCGCCGGCGTGGCCCATCGTCTTTCCGGGCGGCGCGGTGAAGCCGGCGATGTAGCCGACGACCGGCTTGGTGACGTTGGCCTTGATGAACTCGGCGGCCCGCTCCTCGGCGTCGCCACCGATCTCACCGATCATGACGATCGCGTCGGTGTCCGGGTCCTCCTGGAACGCCTTCAGCGCGTCGATGTGGGTGGTGCCGATGATCGGGTCACCACCGATGCCGACCGCCGTGGAGAAGCCGAACTCCCGCAGCTCGTACATGAGCTGGTAGGTCAGCGTGCCGCTCTTGCTGACCAGGCCGATCCGGCCGTGCGGGGTGATGTCGGCCGGGATGATGCCCGCGTTGGAGGCGCCGGGCGACGCGATGCCGGGGCAGTTCGGCCCGATGATCCGGGTCTTCTCGCCCTTGGCCACGTTGTACGACCAGAAGGCCGCCGAGTCCTGCACCGGCACACCCTCGGTGATCACGATGGCGAGCGGGATCTCGGCGTCGATCGCCTCGACCACCGCGGCCTTGGTGAACGCCGGCGGCACGAAGATGACGGACACGTCGGCGCCGGTCTCCGCGATCGCCTCGGCAACGGTGGCGAAGACGGGCAGCTCGGTGCCGTCGAAGTCCACCTTGGTGCCGGCCTTGCGCGGGTTGACGCCGCCTACTACCTGGGTGCCCGCGGCGAGCATCCGCTTGGTGTGCTTGGAGCCCTCACCACCGGTGATGCCCTGGACGATGACCTTGGAGTCCTTGGTGAGCCAGATAGCCATTAGTTCACTTCCCCGCAGCCGCGAGCTCGGCGGCGCGAGCGGCCGCTCCGTCCATCGTGTCGACCCGCTCGACCAGCGGGTTGTTGGCGCCGTCGAGGATGGCGCGGCCGGCCTCGGCGTTGTTGCCGTCGAGGCGGACCACGAGCGGCTTGGTGACGGTCTCGCCGCGCTCGGTCAGCAGAGCCAGGGCCTGGATGATGCCGTTGGCCACCGCGTCGCAGGCGGTGATGCCGCCGAAGACGTTCACGAAGACCGACTTGACGGCCGGGTCGCCGAGGACGATCTCCAGGCCGTTCGCCATCACCTGGGCGCTGGCGCCGCCACCGATGTCGAGGAAGTTGGCCGGCTTGACGCCGCCATGCTTCTCACCCGCGTACGCCACCACGTCCAGGGTCGACATGACCAGGCCGGCGCCGTTACCGATGATGCCGACCTCGCCGTCGAGCTTGACGTAGTTGAGGTTCTTCGCCTTGGCGGCCTGCTCCAGCGGGTCGACCGCGGACTTGTCCTCGAGCGCCTCGTGGTCGGGGTGCCGGAAGCCGGCGTTCTCGTCCAGCGTGACCTTGGCGTCGAGCGCCAGCACGCGGCCGTCGCCGACCTTGGCCAGCGGGTTGACCTCGACGAGCGTGGCGTCCTCGGCGACGAACGCCTGCCACAGCTTCACCGCGATGTCGACGACCTGGTCGGCGACATCGGCCGGGAACTTGGCGGCGGTCACGATCTCGCGCGCCTTCGCCTCGTCCACGCCCTTGCTCGCGTCGATCGCGATCTTGGCGACCCGGTCCGGGTCCTCCTCGGCGACCGTCTCGATCTCCATGCCGCCGGCGACGCTGGCGATGCAGAGGAACGTGCGGTTGGCCCGGTCCAGCAGGTAGGAGAAGTAGTACTCCTCCACGATGTCGGCCGTCTCGGCCAGCATCACCTTCTGGACCGTGTGGCCCTTGATGTCCATGCCCAGGATGTCGGTCGCGCGGGCCTCGGCCTCGTCCGCGCCGTCGGCCAGCTTGACGCCGCCGGCCTTGCCGCGGCCGCCGACCTTCACCTGCGCCTTGACGACGACCTTGCCACCGAGGCGCTCGGCGATCGCCCGGGCCTCCTGCGGGGTCTCGGCGACACCGCCGCCCAGCACGGGCAGCCCGTGCCGTTCGAACAGGTCGCGCCCCTGATACTCGAACAGGTCCACGTGTCTCCTTTCGCTCGCGACGCCAAGCGCCGGCAAGCCGCACCATTGCGTCCCGACCTGTGTGCGCGAGGCAGCGCGGCGCGCCGCCAGCGTGAGGATCGTCCGGCCATCCGCAAACTGACGAATGGCCCTCATCCGCAGAGTAGCGACCGAATAGGGCCCTGTGCCCGCGCGGGTACAGGGTGTGCAAGACCACACACCAGTGGGACGAAAGCGCAGCTCCGGGACGGTCGGGGCCACCGTGCACCAAGTGCCTGGGGAGATTTCACGACAGGTCTCGCGCCGTTGTGGTGAGGCATCTCGCCGGCGCCCGCGAAAAAGTCCCGCGGGCGCGCGTAACCGGCCCGCCGAGGGGTCGTTGAGTGTGGTGTCGGAGCGCTGCGGCGCCCGCAAGGAAGCGGCCGATGCCCTGTCGGTCGAGGGGTGGCGGCGGGGCATCGCGCATAGAGGGGCCGGACGTGTGAGGGGTGCGTCCGGCCTCTCCCCTTGCCTCCGACTGCCTCCGACCGCCTCCGGCTGGTTCTCAGGGCCGCCTCGGCGGCGTCGAGACAGCTGTGAGAACCAGCCGGCTCAGTCCCACCGGTCAGGAGACCGGCGCCGCCACATTGGCGCGGACCCATTCGACGACGGTTTCGAGTGAGGTACCGGGAGTGAATAGCGCGGCTACCCCGAGTGATTGCAATTCCGTGATGTCGTCGTCCGGAATGATGCCGCCGCCGAATACCACGATGTCGGACGCGTCACGCTCCGCCAACAGTTCGAGCACTCTCCGAAAGAGCGTCATGTGCGCGCCGGAGAGCACGGACAGGCCGATGCCGTCGGCGTCCTCCTGAATCGCGGTCTCCACGATCTGCTCCGGGGTCTGGTGCAACCCGGTGTAGATCACCTCCATGCCGGCGTCGCGCAGGGCGCGCGCGATCACCTTGGCCCCGCGGTCATGCCCGTCCAGCCCGGGCTTGGCGACGACGACCCTGATCCGTGCTTGCATGCTGACCCCTTCGGGCTCTCCGACCCCGGTGTCCGGCCGCCACGCGGGACGACCGCCGTGGTCACCTGAACGAACGGTAACCTGCCGCGCCGGGCCGGGGTAGCCGCTGACCACGGCCGATGGGCACGAGGAATAGTTCCCTGGGTCACATTACTTTCCGTTTCGTGTTCAATTACACACGGTCGCCACAACCGGGTTCCAGAAAGGTAATCAATTCGGACAATAGCTGATCAATGCCGACCAGGAACTGTCACGAAATTGGCGCTGCGACTTGTGACCCGGTCGCCGTTTCGTTACCGTGGCCACGGCTGTCACACAGGTTCCCCCCACGGCGACAGCCCGGCCGGACCGACGCTCAACCCAATTTCCCGGGATCTGAGCTCACCGCGCCGCCCGCAATGCCATCGACGGAGGGTCCTTCGTGCGCCAGCGCTTGTCGTCTGAGCCCGATCGCTATCGCGGCCGGCGTCGCGTTCCCACCCCTCCCCGCAGCCGCTACGCGGTCGTCGTCACCTCCGCGTTCATCGGTGCCGGCGTCGTCGCTCTCGGCGCCGCCTCGAACCTCCCGGATCAGAAGGCCGTCGACCCCGAGATCCTCCAGGGGATGTCGCAGAACTCGCAGGTCGCCACCGAGGCCCTGGAGAACCGCGAGGGCTCGAACGCCGCCTCCCGCGGTGAGAACCGTCAGGCGGCCACCGAGCTGACCGCCGAGCAGGCCGCCAAGGACACCTACCTGCTGCCCCTCGACGAGTACGAGTTCACGTCGGGTTACGGGGTCCGCTTCGGCCAGCTGCACGCCGGCATCGACCTGGCCGCCCCGGACGGCACCCCCTACAAGGCGATCCACGCGGGCACCGTGACCCAGGTCGGCTACAACGGCGGGTACGGCAACTCCATCACCATCAAGCAGGACGACGGCACCGAGATCATCTACGCCCACTCCCGGCGCACGCTCGTCGACAAGGGCGCGAAGGTCCAGGCTGGTCAGGTGATCGGCGAGGTGGGCAACACCGGTTACTCGTACGGCACGCACCTGCACCTCGAGGTCCACGTCAACGGCACCCCGACCGACCCGATCACGTTCCTGCTGCAGCGTGGCGTCGACATCAAGCTCCAGATGGAGTCCGTCTACGCCGGGATCGCCGCCGAGCAGGCTTCCTGACGTCTCCACTTTCCTGACCGGGACCACTTGAAACCTGCCCGGTTGCAGGTCGGTAGAACCCGGCTCCACCCCCTCAGCGCCGCCCGCTCCCGGACCGACAGGCATGTGACAAGCCAACGTCACGGCCGTCGGGGAGGAGCAACCGCGTGGGGCAGCATTCGTCATCAGGCCGAGGTGGCCGGCACCGCCAGGAGAATCTGCACCGGCACCGCGCCCCCGCCTTCCCCGCGCTCTTCGCCACCCGCAGCCGTTCCGCGCTCTCGATCACCGCGCTGAGCGCCACCCTGGCCGCCGGGGTCGGCGCCGCTACTGTCGCGGCGTCGGCGTCCCCCGTCGGTGGCCACGGCGGATCCGGTCTGCCCACCGCCGCGCACGCCACCGCGGCGCTGCCGATCGTCCCGCCGCCCGGCGACGACGCGCCCGCGAAGTTCCTGGAGCCGCTGCCCGAGGAGATCGGCGGCGCCCCGGCCGCCGCCCCGGTACGCCGGAAGGAACGCCCGCTCCCCGAAGCCGCCTGGGTGAACCCGAATCCGGCCGCCCGGACCACGTCCTGTTTCGGGCAGCGCTGGGGCCGCCTGCACGCCGGCGTCGACCTGGCCGCCCCGCACGGCACGGCGATCGTCGCGGCCGGCGCCGGTGTGGTCGTGGCGGCCGGCCCGAACGGCGGTTACGGCAACGCGGTCCTGCTCGACCACGGCGACGGCTGGCTCACCCATTACGGTCACCTGTCGGCGGTCGCGGTCGAGGCCGGCCAGACGGTCGAGGCCGGCCAGCGGATCGGCGACGAGGGCTCGACCGGGCACTCGACCGGCCCGCACCTGCATTTCGAGGTGCACCGGGGGCACTTCAAGAACCCGGTGGAACCGACCGCCTGGATGCGCGAGCACGGCGTGCCGATCCCCGGCTGCTCCTGAGATTCGCATCACCGGCTCAGCGTCGCTGAGACGGCGATGCGAACCAGCCGGGGCTTTACAGCTTGTCGATCGGGGCGTGGCGGAGGACCAGCCACATCACCTGGTCACCGAAGTCGATCTGCGCCCGGGTGCCCGGACCGTGCCCTTCCACGGCCAGCACCCGGCCCAGACCGTAGCGCTGATGGTTGACCCGGTCGCCCGGATCCACCTTCGGCGTCTGCTTGAGCTCGCTCGCGGTGGACAGCTTGCTGGCGTCGATACCGAGCCGTTCGGCGATGCGCTGCGCTTTCGGCGTGCCACCGGAGAAGCCGCCACCGCGCTGCCGGTCGCCGCCACCCCGGCCGCCGACCCCGCCGCCGGTGCCGGACCAGGACGTGTACGACCCGCCGGTCCGCTCCCAGCGCACCAGCTCGGCCGGCAACTCGTCGGTGAACCGCGACGGCGGGTTGTACTGCGGCTGGCCCCACGCCGACCGGGTCACCGCGCGGGACAGGTAGAGCCGCTGCCTGGCCCGGGTGATCCCCACGTACGCCAGGCGGCGCTCCTCCTCCAGCTCGGTGTTGTCGCCGAGTGCCCGCATGTGCGGGAAGACGCCGTCCTCCAGACCGGTCAGGAACACCACCGGGAACTCCAGCCCCTTGGCGGTGTGCAGGGTCATCAGCGTGACCACGCCCTGGTTGTCCGGGTCGTCGTCGGGCAACTGGTCGGCGTCGGCGACGAGCGCGACCTGCTCGAGGAAGCCGGCCAGGGTGGCGACCTGCTCGCCGTCGTCGGACGAGTCCGGATCAGCCAGCGACTCGACGCGCTCGGTGTACTCCCGGGCGACGCTCACCAGCTCCTGAAGGTTCTCCACGCGGCCCTGGTCCTGCGGGTCGAGGCTCTCCTCCAGCTCGCTGAGCAGGCCGGACCGTTGCAGAACCGCTTCCAGGACCTCCTCCGGCGGTGCGGACAGCGCCAGGTCCCGCAGATCGTCGAGGAGCTGCACGAAGTCGGTGATGCTGTTGACCGCGCGGGTGGAGATGCCGGGCGCGTCCTTGGCCCGCCGCAGCGCCTGGCCGAACGAGACCCGGTCTCGTGCGGCGAGGGCTTCGACGCAGGCCTCGGCCCGGTCGCCGATGCCGCGTTTCGGGGTGTTCAGCACCCGGCGGATGCTGACGGTGTCGTCGTCGTTCACGATCGCGCGCAGGTAGCCCAGCGCGTCGCGGACCTCCTTGCGCTCGTAGAAGCGCACCCCGCCGACCACCTTGTACGGCAGGCCGACGCGGATGAACACCTCCTCGAACACCCGGGACTGCGCGTTCGTCCGGTAGAACACCGCCACGTCACCGGGTCGCACGTCGTGGTTGTCGGTGAGCCGGTCGATCTCCCGGGCCACCCAGTCCGCTTCGGCGTGCTCGGTGTCGGCGACGTAGCCGACGATCTGCTCGCCCTGGCCCTGGTCGCTCCAGAGCCGTTTGGGCTTGCGCGAGGTGTTGCGGTCGATCACCGCGTTGGCGGCGGTCAGGATGGTCTGGGTGGAGCGGTAGTTCTGCTCGAGCAGGATCGTGCGGGCCTCCGGGTAATCCCGCTCGAACTCCAGGATGTTGCGGATCGTCGCGCCCCGGAACGCGTAGATCGACTGGTCGGCGTCACCGACCACGCAGAGCTCGCTCGGCTCGACGTCGCCACCGGTCACGCCGACCAGCTCACGGATCAGCGTGTACTGCGCGTGGTTGGTGTCCTGGTACTCGTCGACCATGACGTGCCGGAACCGGCGGCGGTACGCCTCGGCCAGGTGCGGGTGCGACTGGAACAGGTGCACCACGGTCATGATGATGTCGTCGAAGTCGAGCGCGTGCGCCTCACGCAGCCGCCGCTGATACAGCTCGTACGCCTCCGCGACGGCCCGCTCGTTCGGGCCCTTCGCGCCCTTCTTGTACTCCTCCGGCTCGATGAGCTCGTTCTTCAGGTTCGACACCTGGGCGGCCAGGCTCCGAGCGGTGTACCGCTTCGGGTCCAGGTCGAGCTCGCGGGCGACGAGGGTCATCAGACGGCGCGAGTCGTCGGCGTCGTAGATGGAGAAGGTGCTCTTCAGCCCGGCGTGCTCGTGCTCGGCCCGCAGGATCCGCACGCACGCCGAGTGGAACGTCGACACCCACATCAGCCGGGCGCGCGGGCCGACCAGGGCGGCGACCCGCTCCTTCATCTCACCGGCGGCCTTGTTGGTGAAGGTGATCGCCATGATCTCGCCGGGGTGCACGTCGCGCTCGGCCAGCAGGTAGGCGATCCGGTGGGTGAGCACCCGGGTCTTGCCGGAACCCGCGCCGGCCACGATGAGCAGCGGCGACCCGGCATGGGTCACCGCATCCCGCTGCGGACCGTTGAGACCGGTCAGCAGCTCCTCCGGGTCGAGGCGCCGGGCGGCCGGGCGGGGCGCCGGCCGGGGCGGCGCCGGGGTCCGCACCGCGGGCAGCGAGAACAGGGCGTCGGAAGGTTCTGAGGAAGGTCGCATCGCGGGAGCCAGTGTATGCCGACCCACCGACACGAATCCGCCGCCCGACCCCCGTACCCATCAGCGTCAGACTATGAATGCGTCACCCCGAAGTGTGGCGATGAATCGACCGGTCCACCAGGCTGTCCGGGTCGACGAAAAAATCTCTCCGATCGGGGGACCCATGAAGATGCGGCGTCACCTTGCCGGACCGGCCGCTCTGCTGGCCGCGGCCGGCGTGCTCACGGCGATCCCGACCACACCGACCGCCGCCGCTCCACCGCCCGAGTTCGCCCCGGCCTCCGCCTACTACGGAGGTGGAGCTCAGACGGTCCAGGGCCAGATCCTCAGCTACAACGACTTCCACGGGGCGATCGACCCACCGACCGGCAGCGGCGCGGTGGTCAACGCCAGCGGCACCAGCACCCCGGCCGGCGGAGTGGAGTACCTCGCCACCGTTCTGAAGAGGCTGCGTGCGGAGCGGCCGACGATCACGGCCGGGGCCGGTGACCTGATCGGGGCGAGCCCGCTGGTCAGCGCGGCGTTCCACGACGAGCCGACGATCGAGCTGATGAACGAGATCGGGTTGCAGGTCAGCTCGGTCGGCAACCACGAGTTCGACGAGGGCGTGGCGGAGCTGATCCGGATCCAGCGGGGCGGCTGCCACCCCACCGACGGGTGTCAGGACGGCGATCCGTACCGGGGCGCCCGCTTCACCTATCTGGCGGCGAACACCATCGACAAGCGGACCGGCAAGCCGATCCTGCCGCCGATCGACATCCGGTACGTGGGCGGTGTTCCGGTCGGGTTCATCGGCCTGACCCTCGAAGGCACGGCGAACATCGTCAACCCGGCCGGCATCAAGGACGTGACCTTCACCGACGAGGTGGCGACCGCCAACAGGTGGAGCCGGGTGCTGACGTCGTACGGGGTGAAGGCCCAGGTGCTGCTCCTGCACGAGGGCGGCTCGCAGGGTTCGGCCACGCCGACGCCGGGCGTCTCGGACTGCGTGAACTTCACCGGCCCGGTGGTGCCGATCGTCGCGGGCCTCGACCCCGCGATCAGCGTGGTGATCTCCGGGCACACGCACCGCTTCTACTCGTGTGCGCTGCCCGGCAGCACGGGCCGGAAGACCATCGTCACCAGCGCCGGCGCCAACGGTCAGCTGGTCACCGACATCGACTACACGCTGGACCGGCGGACCGGCCGGTTCACCGAGATCAGCGCGCGGAACGTGATCGTCGAGAACGGGGTGCCGGACGGTGCCGGCGGCTGGCTCAAGGACGCGTCCGGCGCCTACCTGCGCAACCCGGACACCGTGGACGCCGCCGCCAAGAAGGTGGCTGACAAGTACCGCACCGCGGTCGCCCCGATCGCGAACCGGCTGGTCGGCAGCATCAGCGCGGACATCGTCCGGACGAACAACGCGGCCGGGGAGAGCCCGCTCGGCGATGTGATCGCCGACGCCCAGCTCGCCTACACCCGGCCGGCGGGCGCGCAGATCGCCCTGATGAACCCGGGCGGCATCCGCGCCGACCTGGACGCCGACCAGTCCTCCGGCGGCGAGGCCTACGGCCAGGTGACGTACGGCGAGGCGTTCACCGTCCAGCCGTTCAACAACCTGGTCGTCACCCAGAGCCTCACCGGCGCCGAGCTGAAGAACGTCCTGGAGCAGCAGTTCGTCGGGTTCGGCGGGCAGACCACCCAGCGGATCCTGCAGGTGTCGGCCGGGCTGACCTACACCTGGAGCGCGTCCGCGCCGCCCGGTTCCAAGCTGAGCGCCCTGGCACTGGACGGGACGCCGATCGACCCGGCCGCGACCTATCTGGTCACCACCAACGACTACCTGGCCAACGGCGGGGACGGGTTCAGCAATCTGACACTCGGCGACGGGCGGGTCACCGCGCCGGGTTTCGACGTGGACGCACTCGTCGCGTACCTGGCCACCGGCCCGATCGCGCCGGGACCGGCCGACCGGGTGACGACCACCCCCTGATCAGCCCCTACTTTCGTCCCAACACTCGGGCGGTTTCCTTGCGGGACCGTCCGAGCCGGGGGCATACTCGGCTCGTGATCCAGCAGGCGCGATTTTTTTACTACGGCACCGGAAGCCCGGCAGCCGTAGGTCGCTCCTGATTCCCAGACCTACATCAAGCCCCGGGCCGCCCAGCTCGGGGCTTGATGCTGTCCGGGCCGGGTTGGCCGGGACGCCAGCACCCGAGGAGCAGGACATGACCGCCGAAGTGATGGACCAGACCACCGGCGCGGGCGAGGAAGAGGCCGCTGCCAAGATCCGCGCGATCCGCGAGCGCATCAACGAGATCGACAAGACGATCATCGATCTCTGGCTGGAGCGCGCGTCGCTCTCGCAGGAGGTCGGCAAGACCCGGATGGCCAGCGGTGGCACCCGCCTGGTGCTGGCCCGGGAGCGGGAGATCATCGAGCACTTCCGCGAGGCGCTCGGCCCGGACGGCACACAGGTCGCCCTGTTGCTGCTGCGCTCCGGTCGCGGCCCGCTGTGACCGGAGCTTCGTGCACTGTCGCGAGTTGAGGCCGCGCCTGCCGTGGTCCTCGCTGTCCGGGCCGCGGGTAGCCCGTACCGGAAAAGAGAAGAGACGGGCCGCGACGGGCCGCAGACCGTGCCCGTCGCGCATCCCTCAATGAATACGCCGGATCTCGGCGAAGTGGCAGGCGCTGGGGTGCGGCGAGCGTTCCCGGATCTGCAGCACCGGCTCCTGCTCGGCGCAGACGTGCTGCGCCTTCCAGCAACGGGTACGGAAACGGCAGCCGGACGGCGGATCGGCCGGTGACGGGACGTCGCCCTCCAGCACGATCTGGTTGCGGTGGCCCCGCAGGCGCGGGTCCGGCACGGGCACGGCCGAGAGCAGGGCCTGGGTGTACGGGTGGGTCGGCTGATCGTAGATCGCCACGTCGTGCCCCTGCTCGACGATCTTGCCGAGGTACATCACGGCGACCCGGTCGGAGATGTGCCGCACCACCGACAGATCGTGGGCGATGAAGATGTACGACAGCCCGAAGTCGTCCTGCAGCCGCTCCAGCAGGTTGATCACCTGGGCCTGGATGGAGACGTCGAGCGCCGACACCGGCTCGTCGCACACGATGATCTCGGGCCGCAGCGCCAGCGCCCGGGCGATGCCGATGCGCTGCCGCTGACCGCCGGAGAACTGGTGCGGGTACCGGTTGACGTGGTCCGGGTTCAGGCCGACCGTGTCGAGCAGGTCCTGCACGGCCTGCTGCCGTTTGCCCTTCGCCACCACGTCGGGGTGGATCTCGAACGGCTCGCCGATGATGTCGCCGACCGTCATCCGCGGGTTGAGCGAGGTGTACGGGTCCTGCATCACCATCTGGATGTTGCGGCGGGCCCGGCGCAGGTCACCGCCCTTGAGCCGGGTCATGTCCTGCCCGCGCACCATGACCGAGCCGGAGGTCGGCTTCTCCAGGCCGACCAGCAGCTTGGCCAGGGTCGACTTGCCGCAGCCGGACTCGCCGACCACGCCGAGGGTCTCGCCGCGCCGCAGGTGCACGTCGACGCCGTCGACCGCCCGCACCTGCTTGAAGTGCTTGACCAGGCCGCGGGTCTCGAGGACGACGTCACTCACCGAGGACCTCCCGGAAGAAGTGGCAGCGGGCGGTGCGGCGCGGCGCGATCGCGTAGGCCGGCGGCGGCGGGTCCTGGCGGCAGGGATCCTTCGCGTACCGGCAGCGCGGATTGAACGCGCACCCCTGCGGGATGTCGGTGAGCGCCGGCGGCAGGCCGCGGATCACGTTGAGCTGCTGGCCCTTGAGGTCCAGCCGGGGAATCGATTCGAGAAGGGCGCGGGTGTACGGGTGACCGGGGCGCGCGTAGACGTCGTGCACGGGCGCCTCCTCGATGACCCGGCCGGCGTACATGACCGAGATCCGGTCGGCGACGTCGGCGACCACGCCCATGTCGTGCGTGATCAGGATGAGGCCCATGTTGCGCTGCCGCTGGAGCTCCGCGAGCAGACCCATGATCTGCGCCTGCACGGTGACGTCGAGCGCGGTGGTCGGCTCGTCGGCGATCAGCACCTCGGGGTCGAGCGCCAGCGCCATCGCGATCATGACGCGCTGCCGCATACCGCCGGAGAACTGGTGCGGATAGTCGTCGACCCGGCTCCGCGCGGCCGGAATCCGGACCTGGTCGAGCAGGTCGACGGCCCGGTTCTTGGCGTCCGCGCGGGACATGCCGCGGTGCACCCGGAACAGCTCGGCCAGCTGGAAACCGACGGTGTAGACCGGATTCAGCGCCGACAGCGCGTCCTGGAAGATCATCGCGATCTTGTTGGCGCGCACCCGGCGCCGTTCGGCCCCGCGCAGTTTCAGCAGGTCGACGCCGCGATAGCGGATCTCGCCCTTGGTGATGCGGCCGGGCGGGGTCTCCAGGATGCCCATGATCGCGCTCGCCGTCACCGACTTGCCGCAGCCCGACTCACCGAGGATCGCCAGGGTCTCGCCGGGGTTCAGCCAGAAGCTCGCCCCGTTGACCGCCTTCGCCACCCCGTCCCGGGTGCGGAACTCCACATGCAGGTCGTTGACCTGCAACAACGGTGCCCGCGGGTCGGTACCGGGCAGCACGTCGATCTGCGCCTTGATGTCGGTCATGCCGTCGCCTCCGCTTCGCTCCGGCGCCGTCCCGGCCCACCTGTGGTGCTGACTGATTCGCTCGTAGGCTCGCTCATGGAGATCACCGCAGCTTCGGGTCGAAGGCGTCGCGGATGGCGTCGCCCAACATGATGAAGGCCAGCACGGTGGCGGCGAGGAAGGCGGACGGCCAGATCAGCGGCGCGGCCGCGATCCGGGCGTAACTCTGCGCGTCGGCGATCTGCAGGCCCCAGCTCAGCGCGCCGCCCTTCAGGCCCACACCCAGGTAGGACAGCGTCGCCTCGGTGGCGATGTTGGCGCCGAGCAGCAGGGTCAGCACCACGATGACGGAGGCGATCGAGTTCGGCAGGATGTGCCGGAACATCAGCCGCGCCGGGCCCGCCCCGAGCATCCGGGCCGCCGCCACGTAATCCTGGCTCTTCGCCGTGATCACCGAGGACCGCATGACCCGGGCCGAGGAGGTCCAGGTCAGCACGCCGAGGGTGAGGGTCACCGCCATCACGCCGTCGTTCTTCTCCCCCGCGGACAGCCGGCCGGAGAGGACGATCGCGCCGAGCAGGAACGGCACACCCAGCCAGATGTCGGTGAGCCGGGACAGCACCGCGTCGACCGCCCCGCCGAAGTAGCCGGCGGTCAGCCCGAACGCGATGCCGAGGATCCCGGCCAGCAGGGTGGACAGGATCCCGACCTGGATCGAGTTGCGGGTGCCGTGAACGGTCCGGGCGAACACGTCACAGCCCTGGAAGTCGTACCCGAAGATGGCGCCGCCGGACGGGCCCTTGTGCTGGTTGCCCAGCGTGCAGGAGGCCGGGTCGGCCGAGGTGAACAACGACGGAACCGCCGCCATCGTCAGCACCACCACGACCAGGACCGCGGCGCCCCAGAAGATCTTGTTGCGGCGCAGGTCGCTCCAGGCGTCGCCGGCGAGGCTGCGCGTCACGTTCACCACGGATCCTGGAGTCTCATTCATAGCGGATCCTGGGGTCGAGGGCGGCGTACAGCAGGTCGACGAGGAGGTTCACGAACAAGAAGATGATCACCAGGATGCTGACGAAGCCGACCACCATCGGGCCGTCCTCGTTGCGGATGCCCTGGGCCAGCTTCAGGCCGACACCCGGGATGTTGAAGACCTCCTCGGTGATCAGCGCGCCGGACATCAGCGTGCCCAGGTCGACACCGATCAGCGTGATCACCGGGATCAGCGAGTTGCGCAGCACGTGCACCCAGGTCACCCGGCGCGGGGTCAGGCCCTTGGCCCGCGCGGTCCGCACATAGTCCGACCGCAGGTTCTCCACCACCGAGGTACGGGTCACCCGCAGCTCGGTGGCGACCACGGTGGTGGCCAGCACGATCGCCGGCAGCAGCATCGCGTAGAAGGAGGCGTTCCGGGAGGCGGTCGCCGGGAACCAGCCCAGCTCCATGCCGAAGACCAGCTGCGCGGTCGGGGCCAGCACCACGATCGGCATGGCCAGCAGCAGCAGCGTCACCGCCAGGACACCGTTGTCGAAGAGGCTGCCGCGGCGGATGCCGGAGTAGACGCCGGCCACGATCGCGATCACCGCCGCGATGACGATCGCCATCAGCGACAGCCGGAGCGTCACCGGCCAGGCCTCCGACAGCACCGTGGAGATCTCCCGGCCGGTCAGGGACCGGCCCAGATCGCCGGTGAGCAGGCCCTGCATGTAGTACCAGTACTGGCCGAGGAACCCCTCGTCCAGGTGGTAACGCTCAGTGAGCTGAGCGCGCAGGCTGTCACTGACCGGTTTCTCGCCCGCCAGCGCCTGAACGGGATCGTCCTGGTTGGCGAACATCAGCGCGAATACCACGAAGGTGGCCCCGAAGAACGTCAGGATCATCTGCAGTAGGCGCCGCACGACATAGCGGAACATCCGGTTATTGCCTCTTCTTCAACACACCATGAGGTGGCGCCACGGTCGCATACCCTCCGTGACGCCACCATTGATCAAGCGGTCAGATCAGGCAACCGTCTCGATGTCGTACAGGTTCACGTTGGAGAACAGGTCCATCTCCACGTTCTGCACGTGCTCCGAGTACCCGAAGACGTTCATCCGGGAGAACAGCGGGATGACCGGCATGTCCTCGGCCAGCATGTCCTCGGCCTCCTGCCACTTCTTCTCCGCGGCGGCCTGGGTGGTGGCCTCCGAGCCCTTGGCCACCAGCTCGTCGAACTCCGCGTTCTCGTAGCCGTAGAAGTTGGAGGAGCCGTCGATGCCGTAGATCGGGCCGAGGTAGTTCTCCATCAGCGGGTAGTCCATGACCCAGCCCATACGCATCAGGCCGAGCGGCTCACGGGCCCGCGCCTTCGCCGTCAGGACCGCGAACTTCGTCTCCTGCACGCCGGTGCAGGTCACGCCGAGGATGGCCCGGATCTGGTTGCAGACCGCGTCGACCCAGGCCTGGTGGCCACCGTCGACGTTGTAAGTGATCTTGATTTCGGCGGGACCGCCGGCCGCGGCGTACAGCTCCCTGGCCTTGGACGGGTTGTAGTCACACGACTCGCCGCAGGTGTTCTCCCGGTAACCCGACACCACCGGCGACACGAACGACTTCGACACCAGCCGCGCACCGAGGAAGATCTGGTTGGTGATCTCCTCCCGGTTGATCGCCATCGAGATGGCCCGGCGGACGTCGGGGTTCTTGTACTCCGGCTGGTACAGCGGGAACCCGAGGAAGTCGATCGTCGAGTTGCTGCTCGTCTGGTAACGGTCGCCCAGGTCGGCCGACGCCTTGGACAGCGACTCGATCGGGATGTCGGTCTGCACGTCGATGTTGTTCGAGACCAGGTCGGCGTACTGAGCCACCTGGTCCTGGTAGACCTTCCAGGTGATGCCGTCGATCTTCGGCACCTGACCCTTGAAGTCGGCGACCTTCTCCACGACGATCTTGTCGTCGTGCTCCCACTGGCCCTTCATCTTGAAGGGGCCATTGCCGATGATCTTCTCCTCGAAGCCCTTGACGATCGAGCCGTCCTTGGCGAACGCGGCCTTCGGCAGCGGGTAGAAGACCGAGTAGGCGAGCACCGTCTTCCAGCCGGAGAACGGCGCGGAGAGCGTCACCGAGAAGGTCAGCTCGTTGATCACCTTGAGGCCGGAGAGCTTGTTGACCTTCGGCTTGGGCGCCTTCTGCGGACCCTTGCCGTCCGGGTCTTCGGGGTTCATCTCGGCGTAACCGGCGATCCGCGCGAAGAAGTAACCACTGTTCTGCGCGTTCGGCCCGTAGGCGCCGTAGTTCCAGGCGTCGACGTAGCTCTGCGCCGTGACCTTCTCGCCGTTGTGGAACGTGAAGCCCGGCTTGAGCTTGATCGTCCACACCCTGTTGGTCTTGTCCGGGCGGATCGCCTCGGCGGCGACCTCGACCGGCTGGTTCTGCGCGTTGACGTCCACCAGCGGGTAGAACAACGACTTCAGCACCTGAGAACCCGTGGCGTCACCGACGTTGGTCGGCAGGAGGGCGGCCGGCTCGGCGATACCGATCACGATGGTGTTGGCGTTCGCGCTCGCATCGTCCGCATCACCGTCACCACAGCCGGCGACCAACAAGGAGATGGCGGCCGCACAGGCCGCCATCTTCCATGGGCGTTTCCCAAACATGGGAGTGCCTCCTTCAGGGGCGCTCACGAGGGGTGTGTGAGTCGCTGCCACTGTGACACAGAGACACGAAAACCCGGAGCCCCGTTATCAAGCCGATATTCGCCGTATACATCCCGAGAAGATCCTTTGAGCATCCGTTTAGGCGGATTAAATCCTCCTGAACTGCGGATACTCCAAGGGGCTCCGGATCCGGCACGGAGCGCAGCTTAGCGCAGGGGCCACCGCCGGACCTCCGTCGGCCGGGTCAGACGAGACGCCGATCGGCCGCCCATCGTGACAGTTCGTAACGGTTACTCATCTGCAATTTGCGCAGAACGTTCGAAACGTGGGTCTCCACGGTCTTGATGGAGATGTAAAGCTCCTTCGCGATCTCCTTGTACGCATATCCCCGCGCGAGCAGCCGCAGCACCTCCCGCTCCCGGTTGGTGAGCTGATCAAGCTCCGGATCGGCCACCGGCACATCGGCCCGCGAAGCGAACGCGTCCAGCACGAAACCGGCCAGCCGGGGACTGAAGACCGCGTCGCCGTCGGCCACCCGGCGCACCGCCGCGGCCAGCTCGCCCGGCGAGATCGTCTTGGTCACATAGCCCCGGGCGCCGGCCCGGATCAGCCCGATCACATCCTCCGCGGCATCCGACACCGACAGGGCCAGGAACCGGACCTGCGGATGGGTGCGGCGCACCGACTCCAGCACGGCACGGCCACCGCCGTCCGGCATGTGCACATCCAGCAGCACCACGTCGGGCTGCACCGAGGCGATCCGGCTGACCGCCTCGGCCACCGAACTCGCCTCCCCCACCACATCGACGTGGGCGCCCAGTTCGGCGCGCACCCCGGCACGGAACATCGCATGGTCGTCGACCAGGAAGACGGTCAGCCGCCGCGCCTCCGGCTCGATCGCGGACTCGGTCATCGCACAGACTCCTTACCGGCGGTCACACTCTCCCTCGTCATGGAAAGCATGAGCCGCACCTCCGTACCGTCTCCGGGAGCGCTGCGGATCTCCGCACGCCCGCCATGGCGCTGCATCCGCCCGATGATCGAGCCCCGGACCCCGTGCCGGCTGTCCGCCACGCCGCCGAGGTCGAAGCCCGCCCCCCGGTCCCGGACGAAGACGCTCAGCTCATCCTCCTCCACCTCGGCGTAGAGCGAAACCGTCTGCACGCCCGCATGCCGGGCCGCGTTGACCAACGCCTCCCGGGCGGCCGCGACGAGCGCCGCGACCCGCTCGTCGCACGAGGTGTCACCCACCACGACGGTCTCCACGGTGATCGCGAAGGTGTCCTCGACCTCGGCCGCGGCCTGCTCCAGCGCCGCGGCGAACCGCTCGGTCGGCGAGGCGGTCGGCCGGTAGAGCCAGTTGCGGAGGCTGCGCTCCTGCCCGCGGGCCAGGCGCTGCACCTCCTTGATGTCGGCGGAGTTGCGCTGGATCAGGGCCAGCGTGTGCAGCACCTGGTCGTGGATCATCGCGGCCAGCTCGGCCCGCTCCTGCTCCCGGATCCGGCCCTCGCGCTCGGCCCGCAACTGCCCGAACGTGCGCCAGACCAGCGGGGCGACCACCACACCGACGCCGAGCAGGCCGACGAACGCGAAGATCACGCCGTTGACCACGGCGGTGAGCGAGCCGTTGGCGTAGACGGCGACCACGCCGATGATGCCGACCGCGACCAGGACCCCGCCACCGATGAACCGGAACAGGAAGGAACGCCTGTCGGTCTCCGACACGATGGCCGCGAACCATGGGGTGGACGCCAGATTCTCCGAGCGCATCTCGCGGCGGCTCGGGTCGGACTGGTGCCAGATCACGCCGGCGCCGACCGCGATCACCGCGATCATCCAGCCGGCCGTGGTGGCCACCTGATCCTCGAAGACCAGCGCCTGCAGCAGCACCACGCCCATGCCGATCGCGGCGAACGGCAGCAGGGCGCCGAAATCCCGGCGGGCCGGCTCCTCGTCACCGCGCGCCTCCTGCGGCAGCACCGCCCAGTAGGCGGCGTAGAGCAGCAGGCCGAGCGCGTTGAAGCCGAGCAGAACGACGAGCGTGATGCGGATCGCCAGGACCGGCATGCCGAGGTGGCGCGCCAGCCCGGCGGCGACCCCGGCGACGATGCGGTGGTCGCGCGGCCGGTAGAGACGGCGCGGTTGCGGCGCGGCAGCGGTGGTCACCCTCCGATCGTCACACGTCGCGGAAGGCGGTGCCACGGGGGTTTCCCCGGTACCCGGGGTCGATATCTCAGGGTGGCCTCAGGGTCGGTTCCGGAAGCGGGTGGGGTGTGGCCGCGAGCAGGATCGAAGCATGAACGACGAAGCTGCCGAACCCCGCGGGCCTTCCACGCCGGGTGCCGGTCCGCAGGACGCGCCGGCACCTTCCGCTTCTCCCACCACCGCCGATCAGCCCTCCCCAGGCCAGCCGGATCCGGCCCGGCCCGGCCCCGATCAGCCCGGCCCCGATCAGCCCGGTCACGGCCAGGCCGGTCCCGATCAGCCCGGTCACGGCCAGGCCGGTGCGGGTCATCCCGGCCCTGACCATCCTGGTGCGGGTCATCCCGGCCCTGATCATCCTGGTGCGGGTCAGCCCGGTGCGGGTCATTCAGGCCCCGGTCAGGCCGGTCCCGGTTTCCCGCCGGGATCCGGCGTGCCGCCCTGGGTCTCCGCCGCCTCCGCGGCCTGGGCCCGCCAGCAACTGGTCCGCCCCCGCCACGGCCGTTACGTGGCAGGCGTCTGCGGCGCCCTCGGCAGGGCCACCAACACCGACCCGGTGCTCTGGCGGGTGCTGCTCGCCGTGCTCGGCGTCCTCGGCGGCACCGGTGTCCTGCTCTATCTGATCGGCTGGCTGATCATCCCGTCCGACGGCGACTCCGCCTCCCCAGTCGAGTCGCTGCTCGGCAAGGGCCAGTCCGGGATGGCGCCGCTGTCGGTGGTGCTGCTCGGCGCCGCCGCGCTGATCACCTTCGCCTTCATCGTCAACTCCGGCGCCCGCGCCAGCATGCTCGCCGCGGCCGTCATCCTCGGCGCGTTCCTGCTGATCAAGCGGGGTGGCGCGCCCTCGTTTCCGGGCGCACCGGCAGCATCACCGTCCTCGGGCCCGGCTCCGGGTCCGGGTCCGGCGGCCGACGAGCCGACGATGGCGTTCACCGCGCCGGCCCCGGCCGCACCGGCCGCTGAACCGGTGAGCACGCCCACGCCGCCGCCGGCCTACACGCCACCGGCCTACACCCCGCCCGCCTACATCCCGCCTCCGCCGCCCGCCCCGCCGGCCGGGGGGTTCCGCCCGCCGTTCGCCCCGCACGGGCCGTTCGCCGGGCCCACCCCGCCGCCGCCTCCGCCGCCCGCCCCGCAGAAACCGCCGAAGCCGCCGAAGGAGCGCTCGATCCTGGGCCGCCTCACCTTCTTCGCCGTCGTCATGGTGACCGGCCTGGTCGGCCTGCTCGACATGAGCGGCCTGGACGTGGACATCTCCGCCTACTTCGCGGCGGCCCTGGTCACCACCGCTCTCGGCCTGATCGTCGGCACCTGGTTCGGCCGGGCCCGCGGGCTGATCGCGCTGGCCGTGGTGCTCAGCTTCGCACTGGGCGTCTCCTCCGGGCTGGAGCGCTTCGGCGAGGACTGGACGCCCAGCGTCTACCGCCCGACCACGCTCGCCGCCGTCGCCGACCAGTACGACTTCGACATCGGCAACGTCACCCTCGACCTGCGTGCCGTCGACTTCGACAAGCAGAGCCAGAGCATCGGCGTCACCATGGAGCTCGGCCAGCTCAAGATCCTGCTCCCGCCGGATGTCGACGCGACCGTCTCGGCCGGGGTCGACGGCGGCCGCATGGTCCTCTTCGGCGAGGAGTTCAACGACAGCTCGCCCCGGGAGGTCGCCGACAACGGCGCGCAGGGCACTGACGACGGCAAGCTCGCCCTCGACATCCGCGTCGAGGCCGGCAACCTGGAGGTGATCCGATGAAACCGCACCGGATGGACGGGGTGTCCCTCAGCTTCGGGCTGATCTTCCTGACCGTCGCGCTCTGGTGGGCGATCTCCCAGGTGATCACCCTCGAGCTGCCGGCGGTGGGCTGGATCGTGGCCGGCGGACTGATCTTCTTCGGGGTGATCGGCCTGTTCGGCGCCATCCGGTCCGGCCGGCGCGAGACGCCCGTCCCGGCGCCGGTCCCGGCCTCCGCAACCACCGGGACCCCCGGCGATCTGCCCCCGGAGATGCACGCCGCGATCGTCCGCGAGCTGCTGGACGACCCGGCCGACAAGTTCGACCGCGAGCACTCGACGGCCCAGCGTCCCGCCAAGGACTAGCGGCCCCGGCTTTCGACCGTGTGGGCTTCGGGCGCGAACAGCGGCCGAGGTCCACCCAAGGTCGGGACCCCGAAGCCGGCGGCTTTCCCGCCTGGTTCCCGTCTTACGGAGCCCTGAGGGATCCGCGAGACGGAACTCTGGCCCCCGCCCACGCAGGACTCTCCCATGTGCGGGGCAATATGCTCGCTGGATGACCGCGTTTCCGACCGTTTCCGTCGCGCCCGTCCCCGGCGTGGGCGCCCGGGCCGCCCGCGCCCTGACCGCCGAGTTCGCCCGGCAGAACGCGGCAACGTCCGCTCTGCTGGTCGGCGCCGACCACGCCTCGGCCGTGGTGGCCGCCGTCGTCGAGGCGTTGCTGCCCGGCGACACCCTCACCCTGATTCCCGGTGACAACAGCAGCACCGACCTGCTCCGCGGCCACATCTCCGGCCTGGGCAGCTGGGTCGCCGACCGGGTGAAAGTTCTCGAGTCCCTCGACGAGGCCCAGCCCGCCGACGTGGTGATCCTCGGGGAGCCGCTGACCGGCACCGCCGAGGAGACCCGCACCCTGATCGACCGGCTCGGCAAGTACCTCGCCGACGGCGCCGTCCTCTCGGTGGCCGTGCCCGCCGGCCCGGGCCGCACCGCCGGCGCCGCCGCCGAGCTCTTCCGCCAGGGCGCCCTCTTCGGGGTCGGCTCCGACCTGGTGGTCCGTAACCAGCCGCCGCTGCGGATCCACAAGCTCCGCTTCAGCCCGGCCGAGGTGTCGACCGCCTCCGCGGTCGCCCCCGCCTACCGGACGTCGAGCGTGCCACTGACCCGCACCATGCACATCGACTCCAACGGTGTCGCCGCCGCCGGCATCGCGCTCGGTCTGGCCGCGCTGGCCCGCCGCGCCCGGCCGAAGTCGAAGCTGTGGCTGATCCCCGCGGTCGCCGCCGCCCCGGTCGCCGCCTTCTTCCGCGACCCGGAGCGGGACGTCCCCACCGACCCGTCGGCCATCGCCTCCGCCGCGGACGGCAAGGTCCTCTCGGTGGAGCGGCTGCGCGACGACCGGTTCGGCCCCGGCGAGTTCCTGCGCATCGCGGTCTTCCTGTCGGTCTTCGACGTGCACGTCAACCGGGCGCCGGTGGCCGGCCGGGTCGCCGACTACTTCGTCGAGGAGGGTGGTTACGCCAACGCCGCGACCGCCGCGGCCGAGCACAACGTGGCCGCCTACACGGTCCTGGACACCGCCCGCGGCACTGTCGTCGTCGCCCAGCGGACCGGTCTGATCGCCCGCCGGATCGTGCAGCGGGCCCCGGTCGGCACCCTGCTGGCCAAGGGCGAGCGCTACGGCCTGATCCGCTTCGGCTCCCGCACCGACGTCTACCTCCCCGCCGACGAGGCCGAGGCCCTGGTGTCGGTCGGCGAACGCGTCGTCGGCGGTTCGACGGTCATCGCCCGCTGGAAGAGCTGACAACCCTTCTCCGGTACGCCGCCGGCCGCCTCAACCGCAGCCACACCTCCCCGTGGCTCCGGCGCGAGGCGGCCGCCGACCCGGGGGCCGTAAGGCGACCATCCGGCTGGTCCCGGATGGTAGCGGTGGTTCCGGCTGCTCGCGGTGGTCCCGACTGCCCGCGGCGGCCCCGACTGCCCGCGGCGGCCCGGGATGGTCGCGGTGGTCCCGGATGGTCGCGGTGGTTCCGGCTGGTTCTTTGCTGTTCCGACCTGGATCTCTCCGCTCTCCCGACGTGGGGACAGCACAGACCCTGCTGGCCAATTCGCCGGCCCCTGTCGATGGGGAGATTGCGCTGCCCGCGCCACCACGCGCTCACCGGATCCAACCCAGCGGACAAAAACCCGCCCGCCCGCGACGGAGACACCCCTCACGCGCGAGATCGGTGAGTTTCGGGCGAACCGGTTCACCACAACCCCACAAGATCGACAACCGGCGGGCAAGCAATTGGTCAGCAGGGACAGCACAGAGAACCAGTCGGCACTGACCGCGCCCACCGCCCCACCGGGACCACCCCACTCACCCTCGCCCCCGGCCGGCACTGGCCCACTAGCCGGCACTGGCCAGCACTGGCCCACTGGCCGGCGCCGCGCAGCGGAGGCCACCCAGGCGCAACGCCCGTAAGGCGCGTTTCGGCCGTAAGGCGGGCCTGCCTCGCGCGGAGCGGAGGCCAACCCGGCGCAACGCCCGTAAGGCGCGTTTCGGCCGTAAGGCGGGCCTGCCTCGCGCGGAGCGGACGGAACGGGATCGATGCGTTCGGGGGCGGCGACGTGCGTACGAAAGCATGGTCCATGCAGTGGGCAGACCGCGCCCACGGGCAGACCGGAAGCGTGCACGGCGAAGGCCGCCTCCCTGAGGGAGGCGGCCTTCGCCGTGGTGATGGGGTCAGGCGCGCTTGGCGCGCATCCAGAGGACCGGGCCGCTGAACAGGTACGTCGCGACGATGAGGACGAAAGTCATGCGGGGCTCGATCAGGGCGCCGACGATCGGGAGCAGCCACAGCCACGGCGGCAGCTTCATCAGGCGGGCCAGTTTCGCGTAGGGGAAGCTGGAGACCATCGCGAAAGCGAGCAGCGTCACGCCGGCCAGCAGGACCATGCCGGGCAGCGGCAGGCCGATCAGCACGGTGAGGGCCAGGACCGCGGCGGCCATCGTGGTGGGGACGCCGCAGAAGAAGCGGCCGTCCTTCGGTGAGACGTTGAAGCGGGCCAGCCGGATCGCGGCGCATCCGGCCACCAGGGCGGTGGCGACGGCGGCGGCGGCCGGGGGCACCTCGTCGGCGAGGGAGGCGTAGACCACCACGGGCGCGGCGAGGCCGAACGAGCACATGTCGGCGAGGGAGTCCATCTGCGCGCCGAACGGGCTGGCGACGCCGAGCTTGCGGGCGAGCGCGCCGTCCAGGCCGTCGAAGATGACGCAGGCGACCAGGAACGCGGCGGCGATCCGGACCTGGCCGTCCATGGCCAGGAAGATCGCCATCAGGCCGAGGCCCAGGCTGGCCAGGGTGCAGGCGTTGACGAGGGCGAAGCTCGCACGGCGGGACATGGTGCGCTCACCGGGAAGCAGGGGGATGGAAGCCGGCGCCGGGTCGGACTCGGCGACGGTCACGTCCACAGGAACCCCCGGCGCGGGAATGGTGATCGTCCGCACCGGCTCGGATCCGACGTGAAGAACCTCGGCTCGGGTCGCGGTCGCGGCCCGCCCGGTCTCAGCGGAGCGGCGGCCCACCCGAACCAACAGGGCTTGCCGCGCGAGAGTCCCGCCGCGGCGCAGCCGGCCAGCCCAACGACGCCCGGCGGGACGGGGACTATCCGTCGTTCGACGCCGGCGCCAAGGGGTACTCGGCACGTGCTTCCTCCATGGAGTTCGGTTGTTCCGTCGGTCACACATGTGCCCGGCGAAATTGCGGGTTACACCATCGCACAGCCGGACGGCCTTGGCGAGAGGGCGAACAGTCCTGGGGTGCAACGACGGGAGACACCTGTCGCATTCCCCGCGCCTGTCGAAGGACGCGTCCTCAACCTTCCTTACGACGATTTTAGCCCGTGCGGACGAGTGCATCCCGGGCCAGTTCGGTGAGCGGGAGGTTGCGGGCCTGCTCACGGGTGAACCAGGCGGCCTCCGCGGTCGATCCGCCGGCCGCCTCGGTGACCGCCGCAGCGACCGGTTCGTCCACGCTGACCTGGTACACCACCCGGATGACGTGCCAGTCCAGCGGCACGCCCTCGGGTCCGAGGGCGGCCGGGTCGTAACGGTGCGAGATGCCGGCCAGGCCGATGATCCGGCCCTTCTGGGACGTCTCCTCGTAGAGTTCGCGGGCCAGCGCCTGCTCCGGGGTCTCACCGAAGTCGGTGCCGCCGCCGGCCAGGTGCCACAGTCCCGCACCCGGGAATCCCTCGGCGATGCGGGTCAGCAGGATCCGCCCGGCGGGGTCGGTGGCCAGCGCGTACGCTCCGAACCGCTGCACCCGCCCGGTGCGCTCCGGCTCGCCGGCCGGCACGTCGCCCAGGCCGGCGGTGTCGAAGGTGACGCCGAGGACACCGGCGGTGAAGGGCAGCAGCGGGCGGGCCGCCACCTCGGTGGAGGTGATCCACTCGGCGAGGTCGCTCGTGCCGTCGGCCTCGTGCCGCAGTGTGCCGCCGGTCACCTCGACGTCGTAGATGATCCGGTCGGTGTGCTCGACCGAGCCGTCCGGGAGCCGGGCCAGGTCGGCCAGCACCGTCCGGACGCCGGTGATCCGCACGGCCAGGCCGGTCTCCTCGGTGAACTCCCGGACGACGGTGTCGTCCGGGTGCTCGCCCTGGTCGATGCCGCCGCCGGGCAGGGACCAGACGCCGGGGAACGCGCTGGCGTCCGATCCGCGGGTGAGCAGCACGTCTCCGGTGGCGGAGCGGCAGACTCCGTACGCCGCCGCCCGTCTGAGGATCTTCACCGGTCCTAGATTAGCCGCGCCGCCCGCAGCGCCTCGGCGGTCACTTCGGTGATCTGGTCGCTCCCCAGTCCGGCGACCTGCTGGAGCGGCATCCACCGGGCTTCGGAGGTGGAGCCGCCGACGTCGTGGATGGTGACCTCGGTCGGCTTGTCGACGACGACCCGGTAGAAGGCCCGGACGCCGTGCCAGTCGATCGGGTACCCCTCCGGGCCGAGCGAGGCGGCGTCCCGGTGGCTGGCCACGCCGAGCAGCTCGATCAGGCGGCCCACCTGCCCGGTCTCCTCGACGAGCTCGCGGAGCAGAGCGGTGCCGGGCTGTTCGCCGTAGTCGGTGCCACCGCCGGGCAGGTGCCAGCAGCCGGCGCCCGGGTAGCCCTCGGAGATCCGGGTGAGGAGCAGGTTCTGGTACGGGTCGGTGGCGATCGCGTACGCCGCGAACCGTTGCGCCCGGTGCAGCCCGTCCGGCCCCTCGTAGGCGTAGAACGAGGGGAAGACCGGCGCCTCCTCGGGCCGCAGGTCGGCGGAGGCGGCGGAGAGCCCGAGCGCGGCCGCGGTGAACGGTCGGAGCTTGAGCTTCTCCGCTTCTTCCAGGGTGAGCCATCGGGCCAGGTCGGTGGCGTGGCCGACCCGGTCGATCAGGGTGCCGCCGCGCACCGACACGGTGTAGATCAGCCGGTCGGTGTGGATGGTGACGCCGCGGTGCGGCATCGAGCGCATGTCGGCGAGCACGTCCTGGAGCCCCGAGACGGCGACGGAGAGCCCGGTCTCCGCCGCGGTCTCGCGGACGACGGTGTGGTTGGGGTCTTCGCCGTGATCGACGGCGCCGCCGGGCAGCGACCAGACTCCGGGAGTGCCGGATTTGGACGAGGCCCGGACCAGGAGGACGCGGCCTTCGCCGTCACGGGCGACGGCGTAGGCGGCGATCCTGCGGAGCGGTTCGAGTGCGGGGGTCACGGGCGGCATTCTGCCCGCTTTATGTTACCTCTCAAGAACATCTGTCAAATTCCTGACAGTGGGATAACGGCGAGTAATCGCAGCTCAGGGCGGGTTACACCGCCCTGGGCGATTGATCCACTACTGACCGTTACTCCCACTCGATGGTGCCCGGGGGCTTGCTGGTGACGTCCAGCACCACCCGGTTGATCTCGCGCACCTCGTTGGTGATCCGGTTCGAGATCTTGGCGATCAGGTCGTACGGCAGCCGGGACCAGTCGGCGGTCATGGCGTCCTCGGAGGAGACCGGCCGCAGCACCACCGGGTGCCCGTAGGTCCGCCCGTCGCCCTGCACACCGACGCTGCGCACGTCGGCCAGCAGCACCACCGGGAACTGCCAGACCTCCCGGTCCAGCCCGGAGGCCGCCAGCTCCTCGCGCGCGATCAGGTCGGCGGAGCGCAGGATGTCGAGACGCTCCCGGTCGACCGCGCCGATGATCCGGATCGCCAGGCCGGGCCCGGGGAACGGGTGGCGCTGGACCATCTCCTCCGGCAGGCCCAGCTCGGCCCCGAGCGCCCGCACCTCGTCCTTGAACAGCGTGCGCAGCGGCTCGATCAGCGCGAACTGCAGGTCGTCCGGGAGGCCGCCGACGTTGTGATGCGACTTGATGTTGGCGGTGCCGGTGCCACCGCCGGACTCCACCACGTCCGGGTAGAGCGTGCCCTGGACCAGGAACTCGATGTGCCGCTCGGCGTCCAGCTCGCGGGCCGCCTGCTCGAACGTCCGGATGAACTCCCGGCCGATGATCTTGCGCTTCTGCTCCGGGTCGGTCACCCCGGCCAGGTGGCCGAGGAACTGCTCCGACGCGTCCACGACCTTGAGGCGGATGCCGGTGGCGGCGACGTAGTCCTTCTCGACCTGCTCGGCCTCGCCGGCGCGCAGCAGACCGTGGTCGACGAAGATGCAGGTGAGCTGGTCACCGATCGCCTTGTGGACCAGCGCCGCGGCAACGGCGGAGTCGACGCCGCCGGAGAGCCCGCAGATGACCTGCTTGTCGCCGACCTGCTCACGGATCCGGGCGACCTGCTCCTCGATGATGTTGTCGGGGGTCCAGGTCGGCTCGATGCCGGCGATGTCGTACAGGAAACGCTTGAGCATCTCCTGGCCCTGCTCGGTGTGCGCCACCTCGGGGTGGAACTGCACACCGGCCCGCTTGGAGGTCAGGTCCTCGAAGGCGGCGACCGGGGCTCCCGGCGTGGAGGCGGTGACCGTGAAGCCGTCCGGGGCGACCGCGACGCTGTCGCCGTGGCTCATCCAGACCGGCAGGTCGGCGGGAAGCTCGCGGAGCAGCGTGCCGCCACGGGACTCCAGGAGGGTCCGCCCGTACTCCCGGGAACCGGTGTGGGCGACCGTGCCACCGAGGGCCTGGGCCATCGCCTGGAAGCCGTAGCAGATACCGAAGACCGGCACATCATGAGCGAACAGCCCCGCGTCGAGCGTGGGCGCACCCGGCTCGTAGACGCTGGAGGGGCCGCCGGACAGGATGATCGCGGCGGGGTTCTTCGCCAGCATCTCGGCCACCGGCATCGAGTGCGGGACGATCTCGGAGTAGACACGGGCCTCGCGGACCCGGCGGGCGATCAACTGAGCGTACTGGGCGCCGAAGTCGACGACGAGAACGGGACGCGGGGTACTCACCCGGCGAGTTTACCGACGGGCGAGTACCCCGGACCGGTCAGGATCGGGTGTAGGTGCGGATCGGTGTGTACGTCACGTTGCCGGCGCGGTCGTACACCCGCGCCTGGACCTTGAGGGTCTTGGCCCGGTTGGCGGTGTTGAAGGCGAGCTGGTACGCCGCCGTGGTGTCGGTCGCCACCACGCCGCCGTTCACGAGCAGCTGGACCTGGCTGATCCCGGACGCGTCGGCGGCCTTCACGGTCGTGGTGACGACGCCGCTCACCTTGGCGCCGTTCGCCGGCGCGCTGATGATCGACGCGGTCGGCGCGATGTTGTCGGCCCACAGCTTGCGCACGCCCGTCAGCCGCTGGTTGCCGGCCTTGTCGGTGATCCGCAGCTGCACGTTGATCGTGCCGTTGCGGCCGGCGGTGTTCAGGACCGGCGCGAACGGGGCGGCGATGTCCCAGCTGTGCCACTTGCCGTCGGCGATGATCTCGACGGAGCGGATGCCGGACCAGTTGTCGGTGAGACCGGTCGGGGTGATGGCGGCGTTGCCGCGGACCCGGGCCCACTCCGCCGGGCTGATCCCGGTCACGGTGGGCGCGGTGGTGTCGGTGCCGGCCGTCAGCGCGGTCGCGGCGTTCACCGAGCCGTGCTGGGTCCAGGAGGCGTCCTTGCGGGCCGACGCGACGACCGCCCGCTGCAGGCTCCAGCCGGTGTAGCCCGGGTTCTTCGACGCGACGAGCGCGGCGACGCCGGCGACCAGCGGCGACGAGAAGGACGTGCCCTGCACCTCGTAGTCGTCGTAGACGATCCTCCCGTACCGGTCCCGGACGGTGACCCAGCAGGTCCGGTCGCCGTCGAAGCAGTACTGGCCGTACCGGTTCATGGCCGCGGTGATGCCCGGCGCCGCCACGTCCACCCACGGGCCGTAGGAGGAGAAGTCGGCACGGGTGGTCCCGCCGGTCCGGGTGTCGGTGGCGCCCACCGCGAGCACGTCCGGGTACGCCGCCGGGTAGACCACCCGGTTGTTGCCGTTGTTGCCGGCCGCCGCCACGACCAGGACGCCGCGCGCGTTGGCCCAGGCGACCGCGTTCTGCAGCACGGCCGAGCCGGCGTAGCCGCCGAGCGACAGGTTGATGATCTTCGCGCCCTGCTGGGTCGCGTAGAGGATGCCCTGCGCGATCTCCGAGTGGCTGCCGCTGCCCTGGCCGTCGAGGACCTTGACCGGCAGGATGCGGCACTTGGCGCAGACGCCGGCCATGCCGACGCCGTTGTCCGGCGTGGCCGCGATCAGCGACGACACCATGGTGCCGTGGCCCTCGTCGTCGGTCGGGCTGTTGTCGTCGTTGACGAAGTCGTACCCGGGCAGCAGCTTGCCGTGCAGGTCGCTGGTGGAGTACGCGGTCACGCCGGTGTCCAGGACCGCGACGGTGACCTCCGCGCCGGTCGTGGTGTCCCAGGCGGACGGCACCTTCAGCTGGGCCAGCTCGGGCTGCCGGCCGGCGGTGAACAGCGGGTCGTTCGGCGTCACGTCGAGCTTCTTGGCCACCGGGTCGGCCTGCACGTACGCCACGTTGGGGTCGAGCTTGAGCGCCGTGGTCACGGCCGTCGCCCGGCCCGCGGGCACCTCGACGGACTTGGCCCGGATCTGGCTGAGCAGCCGCCGGCCGAGCGGGTCGCCCTTGCCGTCGGCGCCGGCCAGGCCGAGCCGGTCGAGGCTGGGCAGCCTGACGTCGGCCTGTACGCCGGTCCGCAGGCCGACCAGCAGGCGCACCGTGGAGTCGGCGTCGCCGGCTGTGGGCCCGGTCACCGAGGCGTTGGCGATCGAAGCGATGCTCGCGCCGGCGACGAGCGCGGCGGCGGACACTCCGACGACGATCCGCCGGTGGATGGATTTCATTCTCGGACAGCCTCCCCGTGCGGCGATCCACCGCGGACCGGGGAATCGCCGCGACAGCGTACCGGTGATCTTAGATTTGGCAATAGGCCCTTTCATCGATCGAGTCCGCATCGACGTTGAGCACCTTCCGCACGTCATTTACTGTTCGGCTATGCGAAGCAGCAAGATCACCTGGTCGATCGTGGTCGGCGCCGTCCTCGCTCTGGTCGCCGGAGTGGGCGTCGCCATCGCGGTCAACCGGAGATCAGCGCCCGCGCCCACGGCGGCGCCGTCCCCCGCCGTCTCCGCCGCCGCCTCCGCGAGCGCTGCCGCACCCGTTCCGAGCAGCGCACCTTCGCCCGGCGCGGACATCAAGGGCCCGCTCGACCTGGTGCTGATCGGCGTCGACACCCGGGTCAGCGTTCCGGGCTGGGAGCCGCACGCCGACACGATCATGCTGTTGCACGTGGAAGCCGATCTGAAGTCGGCATACCTGTATTCGCTGCCGCGCGATCTCCGGGTGCAGATCCCGGCGTACCGGAAAGCGGGTTTCGCCGGCGGCAAGCACAAGATCACTGAAGCGATGAGTCGCGGATCACGGATCCCCGGATCGAACCGGAAAAGTGTCGAGCAGGGTTACGAACTGCTCACCCGGACACTCAGCGCCTACACCGGCATCAAGACCTTCCAGGCCGGCGCGATCCTCAATTTCGGCGGCCTCGACGGACTGGTCAACAAACTCGGCGGCATCGAGATGGTGATCGATCAGAAGGTGACGTCCAAGCACCGCCGGCCGGACGGCTCGATGCGGACCCTCGCCGGCGGCGACTACGTCGGCCCGCAAGCCACCTACCTGCCCGGGAAACGCAAGCTGGTCGGCTGGCAGGCGATCGACTACGCCCGCCAGCGGTACGGCCTGCCGAACGGCGACTACGACCGCCAGCGTCACCATCGGCAGCTGGTCCGCGCGATCCTGGACCGGGCGCTCGACGTCGACCTGGACGATCCGGCGAGGCTCGGCCCGATGATCAAGTCACTGGGTGGCTCGCTGGTCTACGTCGGCGGGCGTACACCGTTCGAGTACGCCTACGCCCTCCGCAACCTCGCCCCGAACCGGATCACCACCGTCACCCTGCCCGGCGCCGGGGTCGGCAGCGGCGGCGGATACCTCGGTGAGCAGCTCAAACCCGAGGGTCTCGGCTTCGTCCGGGCGTTGGCGAAGGGCGCTCATGTCGCCTATCTGAGGTCGCACCCCAAACTGGTCGACAGGGTTTAGACGTAACCTCGGTGGCATGAGGCGACGGGGCTACGGGCTGATCCTCCTGCTGGTGCTGTCCGGCTGCTCCACGGGCGCCGACGAGAAACCGACGCCCACGCCCACGGTGAGCTACGGTCCCGGCGCCGACGGCGCCGGCGATCCGTATTTCCCGAAGTACGGCAACGGCGGCTACGACGTCGCCGGCTACGACCTGGCGCTGCGCTACGACCCCGCCTCCGGCAAGCTGGACGGCACCGCGACGATCACCGCGACCGCCACCCAGGCGCTGTCCCGGTTCAACCTGGACCTGGCCGGGCTCGCCGTCTCCGCGGTCACCGTCGACGGCGCCGCCGCGACCGCGGCCCGGGAGGGCGCCGAACTGGTGATCACCCCGGCCGCCGGCATCCCGAGCGGCCGCGCCTTCACCGCCGTGGTGACCTACGGCGGCACGCCCGCGCCCACCCACAACGACACCCTCGGCACCAGCGGCTGGCTCAGATCCGGCGCCGGCGCCATCGCCCTGGGCCAGCCCGAGTCGGCGAGCACCTGGTTCCCGGTCAACGACCACCCGTCCGACAAGGCGACGTTCCGGCTCGCGATGACCGTCCCGGACGGTGTCGAGGTCCTCAGCAACGGCGTCCCCGGCAAGAACGACACAGCCGGCGGCCGGACCACGTGGCGCTGGGCCGAGGAGTCGCCGATGGCGAGTTACCTGGCCACCGTCGTGATCGGGCAGTACCGGATCACCACCGCCACCCACGCCGGCCGGCCGATGGTCACCGCCGTCCCCGAGTCGATGCCCGCCACCGGGCCGGCCGCGCGATCACTGGCCCGCACCGGCGAGATCACCGACTTCCTCGAGACCCGGTTCGGGCCGTACCCGTTCAAGGCCAACGGCGGCGTCGTCGTCGACGAGGAGCAGATCCGCTACGCGCTGGAGACGCAGTCCCGTCCCGTCTACGGCAACTCGTTCTTCCTCGGCGGCGAGAACACCGGCGTCGTCGCCCACGAACTCGCCCACCAGTGGTTCGGCGACAGCCTCGCCCTCGGCCGCTGGCAGGACATCTGGCTCAACGAGGGCTTCGCGACATACGCCGAGTGGCTCTGGTCCGAGAAATCCGGCGACGAGACCGCCCAGCAGCTCTTCGACGACACCTACGCCGGCTTCAACTGGTCCGAGACACCCGGCGACCCCACCCCGCAACGGCTCTTCGGCGCAGCCGTCTACCAGCGCGGCGGCATGACCGTCCACGCCCTCCGCAAGACCCTCGGCGACGACGCCTTCTTCAAACTCGTCAAATCCTGGACCGCCGAACACCGCGACGGCAACGTGACCACCGCCCAGTTCATCCAGGCCGCCGAGACCGCCGCCGGCAAGGACCTGGACGCCTTCTTCGAAGCCTGGCTCAACGGCACGACCAAACCGCCGAAACCCTGATTCGGTACGCCGTACCAAAGGTCCCGTGGAACGGAAGCGCCCACCTCCGCCGGTGCGGGGTGGGCGCGTTCGTCACCGACTGTCAGGCCCGGTCGAGGACCAGGGCGACCTTCTGGAACTCCTTGACGTCGCGGTAACCGCACTTGGCCATCGCACGCTTCAAGCCGCCGAAGAGGTTGAGCTGGCCGTTCGGGCTGTTGGCCGGCCCGTACAGGACCTCCTCCAGGGTGCCGTCCGGCTCACCGGCGATGCAGAAGCCACCACGCGGCAGAGCCGGGTGCGACGCGGCCGAATGCCACCACGCGCCACCGGCGGGAGCGCCCTCGGCGAGCGACAGCGGCTCACCGAGCATGACCGCGTCCGCGCCGCAGGCGATCGCCTTGGCGATGTCACCGGAGGTGGCCAGGCCACCGTCGGCGATCAGGTGCACGTACCGGCCACCGGTCTCGTCCAGGTAGTCCCGGCGAGCGGCCGCGGCGTCGGCGATCGCGGTGGCCATCGGCACCCGGATGCCGAGAACCGTGTCGGTGGTCGACCACTCGTCGGCGCCGACCCCGACGATGACACCGGCCGCACCGGTCCGCATCAGGTGCAGGGCCGTCTTGTAGTCGGTGCAACCGCCGACGATGACCGGCAGGTCCAGGTCGGCGATGAACTCCTTGAGGTTCAGCGGCTCGTCGGTCGTCGACACGTGCTCGGCCGAGACCAGAGTGCCCTGAATGACCAGCAGGTCGACGCCCGCGTCCAGCACCACCGGGGCGAGCGCCAGGGTGTGCTGCGGCGACACCCGGACAGCCGTGGTGACACCCGACGCGCGGATCTGCCGGACCCGCTCGGCGATCAGGTCCGGCTTGATCGGCTCGGCGTAGACCTCCTGCAGGCGCCGCGTGGCGTCGGCGTCCTCATCCAGCGAGGCCAGCTCCTCGAGGATCTTGCTGGGGTCCTCGTACCGCGTCCAGAGACCCTCGGCGTTGAGCACACCCAGGCCACCGAGGCGGCCCAGAGCGATCACCGACTCCGGGCTCTGAGTGGCGTCCGACGGATGCGCGACGCAAGGGATCTTGAACGGGTACGCGTCGAGCTTCCACTCGGTCGACACGTCGTCCACATCCCGGGTGCGACGGCTCGGAACGATGGCGATGTCATCCAGGTGGTAACCGCGCTGGGCGGTCTTGCCGAGGCCGATCTCCACTACGTCACGCATGACAGGTGCTGCCTTCATTCCTATTTCGGGGTGGCGGGCGGGGCGGTCGGACGGCTTAACGCGAGTGGTAGTTGGGAGCCTCGACGGTCATCTGGATGTCGTGCGGGTGGCTCTCCTTGAGCCCGGCCGCGGTGATCCGGATGAGCTGTCCCCGCTCCTGCAGGTCGGGGATGGTCTCCGCGCCCACGTAGCCCATGGCCGCGCGCAGCCCGCCGATGAGCTGGTGCGCCACCCTGGACAGAGGACCACGATAGGGCACCTGACCCTCGACACCCTCGGGGACCAGCTTGTCCTCGTTCACATCCTGCTGGAAGTAACGATCCTTCGAGTACGACTTGGCCTGACCGCGCGACTGCATGGCGCCGAGCGAGCCCATCCCCCGGTACGACTTGTACTGCTTGCCGTTCGCGAAGATCAGCTCGCCGGGGCTCTCCTCCGAACCCGCCAGCAGACTGCCCAACATCACCGTGTTGGCGCCGGCCACGATCGCCTTCGCGATGTCACCGCTGTACTGGATACCGCCGTCACCGATCACCGGCACACCCGCCGGGCGGCAGGCCCGGGACGCCTCCATGATCGCGGTTATCTGCGGCACACCCACACCCGCGACGATCCGGGTGGTGCAGATCGCACCCGGCCCGACACCCACCTTCACCGCGTCGGCACCCGCCTCGACCAGCGCCTTCGCACCGGCGAAAGTCGCCACGTTGCCGCCCACGATGTCGATCGTGACGTCCCTCTTCAAACGGGCGACCATCTCCAGCACCGCCCGCTGGTGGCCGTGCGCGGTATCCACGATCACCACATCCACCCCGGCGTCGACCAGAGCACGGGCCCGCTTGTACGAGTCGTCGCCGACACCCACCGCGGCAGCCACCCGAAGCCGGCCCTGCGGGTCCTTCGCGGCGTTCGGGTACTGCTCCGACTTCGTGAAATCCTTCACCGTGATCAGCCCGCGCAGGTGACCGCCCTCGTCGACCAGCGGCAGCTTCTCCACCTTGTGCCGGCTGAGCAGAGCCAGCGCCTCATCCTTCGTCACCCCGACCGGGGCGGTGATCAGCGGCGACTTGGTCATCACATCACGGACCCGGACATCGAAGTCACTGACGAACCGCATGTCCCGGTTGGTCACGATGCCGACCAGCACACCCGCGGCATCCACCACCGGGGCGCCGGAGATCCGGTAACGCCCGCACAGCGCGTCCACCTGACGCAGCGTGTCATCCGGCCCACACGTGATCGGGTTGGTGATCATGCCGGACTCGGAACGCTTCACCAGGTCCACCTGGCTCGCCTGATCCTCCACCGAGAGATTGCGGTGCAGCACGCCGATCCCGCCCTGACGCGCCATGGCAATCGCCATCCGCGCCTCCGTGACCGTGTCCATGCCCGCCGAGAGCAGCGGAATGGAGAGCTCGACGTTGCGAGTCAGGCGCGTGACCGTATTGACCCGGCTGGGCACCACATCCGACTCACCGGGCTGCAGCAGCACGTCGTCGAAGGTGAGACCGAGAGGAACGGTGCGGGCGCTGTCAGTTTCCACAAATCATCCCTAGAGAAGAGGCGGGGTTCATCATCCTACCCATCGGCGAAGCGGCCACCCGGCTGGCGGACAGAACGTGCGGGCCAGCACACTCACGCGCGAGGTGAGTACGGTATGGGGGTGCAAGATGAGCCGATCGACCCGTTCAACGGCGACCCGACCGACCCGGCCGCCGGTCTCGACGACCTCAACGAGGACGCCGAGTCCGAACCGCTGACCGAGGACGAGCGGCAGGACGTCCTGGAAGACCTCTCCGACCTGGAGATCTACCAGGCACTGCTCAGTCCGACGGGCATCCGCGGGCTGGTGATCGAGTGCGAGGACTGCCACGAACCGCACTACTTCGACTGGGACCTGCTCCGCGGCAACCTGCGCCACCTGCTGAGCAGCGGCCGGCCCCGCGTCCACGAACCCGCCTACGACCCCGACCCCGACCACTACGTCACGTGGGAATACGCCCGCGGCTACGCCGACGGCGTCCACGACACCCTCACCGAAGGCAACGACGACGAAAGCTGAACCACCCTGGGACGAGGCGTGCCGTTTCCGCCCGCAGGCCGGGCCGCCGGGCCCTCCCAGCCATGGGATGAGGTAGTTGGGTCGCTTCTCTACGGGGAAGAGGTAGCCGGCTCGGTCACCCACGGAACAGGCGTGCCGACCTTCCCGCCTACGGGACCAGGTAGCCGGCTCAGTCACCCACGGGAACAGGCGTGCTGACCCTCCCACCCACGGGAACAGGCGCGCTGACCCTCCCACCCACGGGAACAGGCGCGCTGGCTCTGTCACCCATGGGACCAGGTATCCGGCTTTCTCGCCCCTCTGAGCTTGCTGGCTTCGCTTCGCTTCGCGGCAAAATGACCTTTAAGTTGGTGTCGAGACAGTCGATTTTCCGCCACCCAGCAAAAACCACTGGGCGTCGAAAAATCGACTGTCTCGACACCAACGGTCATTTTGCGGGCAGTTCTGTGAATACGACCTTGCGGCAACTACGGGGTTGGATAACGGCTGCAACCGAACCGTGCGCGCTTCAGCAGACCTCCGTGGCCACAACACTGCTGCCCGCTCCCGTGGCCACGCAACGGTGAAGCCCGGCAGTGCCCCCGCACACGTACCCACGCAACGGTCCCCGCCCCGTGGTCTCTGGTACACGTGGCCACGCAACGGTCCTCACCCCGTAGTTTTCCAGTGTGCGCGTGGCCACGGAACGGTCACGCAAAATGCCGCCGGTGTCGAGGCGAGTGATTTTCCGACGCCCAGTGGGGTTTGCTGGGTGGCGGAAAATCGCACGCCTCGACACCGGTTACAAGGCATTTTGCCGCGGAGCGAAGCGAAGCCAGCAAGCTCAGAGGGGCGAGAAAGCCGGATACCTGGTCCCCCGGGCGAGAGAGTCAACAACCTCACCCCGCGGGCGACCAAACCGACGACCTCGTCCCCCGGGCGAGAAAGCCAACAACCTCACCCCGCGGGCGACCAAACCGACAACCCCGTCCCCCGGGCGACCGAGCGAACAACCTCGTCCCGTGGGTGGGCGGGCCGCCGTGACCGGCCCGTGGTCACGTGGGTGGGGCGGCTTCCGGCACCGCCCCACCCGTCGTAGCTGTGTCAGGCGACGAGTCCGGCCCGGAAGCCTGCGGCGACCGCATGGGCGCGGTCTCGTGCACCGAGTTTGCGGAACAGTCGTCGTGCATGGGTTTTGACCGTGTCTTCGGAGACGAAGAGTTCTCTGCCGATCTCCGCGTTGCTCTTGCCGTCGGCCATTCCGCGGAGGACCTGTAGTTCACGTTCGGTGAGGGTGAGCCGCCGGCCGGCCGGGGCCGCCTCGCCCATGCCGACGCCGGCTTCGTTGCCGGGCCAGGCGACCATGGGGCGGCCGGTGGCGGGGTCGATCGGGGCGTCGCCGCGCTGTGCCGGGACCATGGGGGCGTTGGGCCCGATCATGGCGGGGACGGCGGCCGCATTGGAGACGCCGAGTCCGCCGGGCCCGTTGTGGTATTGGCCGCGGGTTGCCGGGGAGTTGGTGTTGCGTACGCCGCCGGCCACGGTGGCCGGTTGCGCGTTGGCGCCGTTGATCGGCATGCCTTGGGGGCGTACCGGGAGCAGCAGTAGGAGCAGCGCCTTCGCCACGACGCTGACGAGGTCGTGTTCGACGCCGCGGATGACGCCGCGGGCTCCGGCGGCGACTGCCGCCGCGGCGACCCGGGGGTCTTCCGCTCCGAAGAGCACCACCTGTGCCTGTGGGGCGCGGGCCAGTACGCGCCGGGTGAACCCGACGCTGTCGGGTCGGGTCACGGCGGTGTCGGCCAGGACCACTTCGGCCGGCCGTTCCGCCAGTCGGATCATGGCCTCGGTCTCGCTGACCGCGGTCCGGACGACGCCGGTCATGCCGAGCCGGGCCGCGGTGGACGCGACGGTCTGGGCCGCCAGCGGGGTTCGGACGCACACGAGGACGGTACGCACAGTGATCCTCCTTCTCTCTCAGAGGAGATCACGCGAGGGCCGCAGCATTACGCGCTTTAGATGGAAAAAACGGGAAAGAAAGGTATGACTTGCCACTGCTTTGCCATGCCGCTGGGGAAGACATCGACATGGTGCGTGTGAGCCGGGTGTTGCCGGGGTACACCGGCGAAAGGCCTGACCCAGGCCCCTCACGACGAACGCTCCGCGGTGCCGCGCGGGAGGAGGGTGTTGATGTCGAACGTTCGCAGACTGCCCGGTCCCATCGCCGATCTCTGGGATTGGCAGCGACTGGGTCTCTGCCGGGGCCGGGACAGTGCACAGTTCTTCCACCCGGATGGCGAGCGCGGGTCGTCCCGCAGTCGCCGCGAGGCGAAGGCCAAGACGATGTGTGGCGCGTGCCCGGTTCGGGCCGAGTGCGCCGCGCACGCCCTCGCGGTTCGCGAGCCGTACGGGGTCTGGGGAGGTTTCAGCGAATCGGAGCGGCTGCGGCTGCTCGCGGTCGGCTGGGAGGACCTTGCCGATCGTCACGGACGCGTCGACCTGCTCCGGCTCGAGGCGCGCCTCGGCCGGCCCCACAAGACGGCGGTACCCGCGCAACGGCAGGCACCGGCGGCCTGACGCCGCCCGGCACGCGGCATCACCACACGGCTTCCGACGCGGTCCTCCATGGAGGACCGTGTCGCGTGGTTCAGCGGTTCTTCAACCGCATTGGTGGACATGCAAGCCACCGTATGAGCGACTTGCTTTTTCGAGTCGGACCGAAAGTGCGGCTTTCCGCTACCCGATCTCGATGTTCACCTGATGCCATCCGGTCGCGCCGTCCGGGGCGGGTGGCGCCTCCTCCGGGGTCTGGGTCACCCCATCGAGATCGGTCGCCCGTACCCTCAACGTGTGCTGACCGGTGGAAGCCGGCCAGGTCAGGCTCCACTGCCGCCAGGTGTCCGCGGACGCCGCCGGGGCCAGTTGTGCGTCTTGCCACGGACCGTCGTCGACCTGCACCTCGACCTTGGCGATCCCCCGATGTGTCGCCCATGCGACTCCGGCCACCACGACCGGCCCGGCGGGCTTGACGGCGCCGTGGCGCGGGCTGTCGATTCGTGACTGCGTCTTCACCGGGGCCTGCGCCGACCAGCCTCGCGGCACCCAGTAGGCGTCGAAGTCCACGAACCGGGTCAGCTCGATCTCGGTGATCCATTTGCAGGCGGAGACGTACCCGTAGAGTCCGGGAACGATCATCCGGGCCGGGAATCCGTGCGCGACCGGCAGGGGTTCGCCGTTCATCCCGATCGCGAGCAGCGCGTCCCGCCCGTCCCGGAGCACCGCCGTCGGTGTCCCGCAGGTCCAGCCGTCGACGGATCGCTGCACCGCCTGGTCCGCGCCGGGCAGCGGATCCGCTTCGTCGAGCAGTGCCTTGATCGGCGTGCCCAGCCAGCGCGCCGTACCGATCAGGTCGCCGCCGACCTCGTTGGACACGCAGGCGATCGTCACGTGCCGCTCGACCATCGGCCGCTTCAGCAGGTCTTCCCAGGTGATCGTGATCGGGTTCCGGACCATCCCGTGGATCCGCAGCTCCCACGTCGCCGGGTCCACCTGCGGGGTGACCAGGGCGGTGTCGATCCGGTAGAAGTCCCGGTTCGCCGTGACGAACGGCACAGCCCCCGGCGCCTGCACTCCGGCGGGCAGCACCGGCGCGGCTTCCACCGCGACCGGCAACGCGACGCTCTCCCGGGCCACCGTCACCGCGCGGCGCGAGGTGAGCAGTCTGCCGCCGACCCCGGCGAGGGCGGCCACACCGGCGACGATGCCGAGATCACGGAGGAAGCGGCGACGGCTTTCCTGGATCCGGTACGGGCCACTCCCGCCCGGCTCGACGAAAGAGGCCGGTTCGCCCGCTCCGGCGGTCGCACCACGCTCCTCCGGCCCGGTCGTCCCGAAAGGCGATCCCGGCACCGCGCCGGAAGGCGGTCCCGGCACCGCGCCGGAGGACGGCCCCGCCGCCGCTCCGGAAGCCGGCCCGGTCGTGACCGCTGCCGGTGCCGGGTCCGGCGCGGCCGATTGCGACAGGCGTGACAGGTGCCGCAGGACCAGCACCGCCACGGCCGCCCCGCCCAGTGACGGCACCACCGCCGCCGGGCCCGCTCCCGGCCGGGTCACCGCCGCGACGGCCCCGGCCAGCCCGAACAACGCGATCCCCCCGACCGCCCACGACCACCGACGCCGGGCGAGCAGCCCGACCCCGTAGGCGTACGCCGCCAGCAGCACGACCGTCCCCACCAGCAGCGCCGTCTTGTCGTGCACCCCGAACACGGCGATGCCGAAATCCTTCACCGGCGCCGGCACGTGATCCACGACGACGCCACCGACCGCGACGAGGGGCGACGACCGATCCCCGGTCACCACGGCGACCAGCTCGGCGACGCCCAGCGCGGCCGCGGCCGCTCCCACACCGGCGAGCCCGGCCCGTATCGATGGCTTCACCGCACCATCCTGCCCCGCCGGAACCCCGCCCGCGTACGCCCGCACGCCTCAGGAGCGCTTCGTTCCTCGGTTCGTAAGGAGTTTCCCGGTCATTCCCGCATCTCGCGGACCTGCGCCACCGCCGCACGCCCCATCACCACGGCCAGCGCGATCATGACGGCCAGCGGCCCGAGCCCGGGGGCGTCCTCGTCGCCGGTGATCAACAGGATGAGCGCGAAGAGTGCCCCCAGACCGCACACCAGGGTCATCAGGGTCAGGCCGGCGAGCCAGGCGTACCGGCTGGCGTAGCCGCCGAGCACGCGGGCCCGGTCGCGCCAGGTCGGCTTGGGCGCGGCCGGCGGCGGCGCCGGGATCGTGTCCGGGTCCCGGGCCGGCATCGGGATCCGGAGTTCCGCCGGCAGCCGCGCGTCGATCTCCCGCACCACCGTCCCGGCTCCGGCGAACAGCGTGGGTTCGACCTGCACCTGGATCCCGTCGTGGCCGATCAGCCGCCGGGCCCCGTCCGGCCAGGCGAGCACGGCCGCGCATTCCGCGTACCGCACGGTGACGATCTCGTCGTCTCCGGTCCGGCTCACGCCGGCGTCTCCGGCGATCAGCCGGACCTCGGGGTGATTGATCATGGGGTACGCGACGCCCTCGACCGCCGATGTGGATTCAGCCGGAGCCTCGGCGTACCCCGCCCAATCGGCCCTGGTCCGGCCGGGAGTCATCAGCAGCCCGTCCGCGCAGGCGACCGCCGCGATCTCGGCCACGTCCTTGCCGGTGACCGCTCGCAGGTCGGCGAGGTCCTGCTCGAGGGTCTGCACCGGGCGTCCGGTGAGCAGGCCGAACACCCGCCCGGGCAGCAGGCCGCCGGTCTCGTCGGCCCGGGTCAGCTCCTCGGCGCGCTGGTTGACGACGGCGGTCATGTCGGCCTCGTCGATCAGGCCGAGCCGCATGGCCGCGAGCACGTCGACGAAACCGCCGAGGACGGCGCCCTGCTTCTCCGGCAGCGCGTCGGCGAGCGCGGTGATCTCGGCGGTGCCGTCGGCGCGGCCTTCGTAACCGCTGCGCACGGTGTAGGAGAGGCCGCTCTCCTGGCGCAGCGAGCGGAACAGGACCCGTTCCAGGACTGCGGTGAAGACCCCGGCCGCGGCGCCGCGCGGCACGATCGCGTTCCAGGCGACGACGTTGGGCGGGCCGGAGAAGTAGGCCGGGCGGACCGGCAGCGCCGACGAGGCGGCGGGGGCCGGTTGCCGTTCCCCGTCGGGCAGGCCGAGTTCGAGTCCGTCGGGCAGGCCGGGACCGGCGATCCAGAGGACGGCGTTGCCCCGATTGAAGTACCGGGTCACCCAGGCGCGCAGATCGTCCGGCGTAATTCCGGTCAGGCCCCACTCCGGATAGGCGACCGTGCCGTAGTCACGGGCCCCGTGCCGCCAGAGCGCCAGCATGTCGGCCGGGTTCCCGCCGCGGCCGTTCTCCTCGGTCCGCAGGATCTCCTTCTCCACCGGGAGGCGGTCCATCGGCAGGTCGGTGAGGGCCCGGCAGACGCCGTTGAGGAAGGCGACGATGTCGGCCTCGGCGCCCTGCATGTGGAAGAACGTGAACTCGGTGGTGGTGGCGCCGTTGTAGTGGTAGTCGGCGACCCCGATGGAGTGCAGGGCCAGGTGCTCGACCAGGTGGGTGATGCCGCGCCGGGCCAGCGGCTCGTCGGCCAGGCCGACCCGGAAGGCGAGCCCGGCGTGCATCGGGCCGGTGGTCGGCGCGAGCAGGACCGGGACGCCGTCGACAGCGAGTTCGGTGATCATCGGGTTCCTCCGAACGCCCAGGCCCGCGCCTTCCGGATCTCTTCGGCGGGGTTCGCGCTCAGGTAGTGCCACGGGTCTTCGGTGGCCAGGACACCGAGTTCGCGGAACGCCGTCGCGGCGGCGTTCCGGTCGTCCAGGATCGTGAAGCACATGGCGAAGGTGCTCAGCGCGCCCACCCAGCCGTAACCGCGGGTGAAGTCCGGATGCCCGATGGACCGCTGGGCGGCCTGGTAGATGTCAGCCCGTACGTGAGGCTGGGAGAGGTAGCCCACCATCTCGGCCAGTCCGCCCTCGTCGAGGGCGTGCTCGATGTGCGCGTCCACGATCAGCACGGCGTGCGGGCTGCCGGGCGGCGTGGCCTCGGTCGCCTCCCGGGCGAACTGGTGCAGCTGCTCCCACGTTCCGTCCCACTTGGGGCAGTACGACTGGAGCATCTGGAACTGCCCGGGCAGGTGGCCGGGATCGGCGGCCTGCATCCGGTCGTACCGCCGGCGGACCTCGGCGAGCCCCAGCGACAGACCGCGGGCGGAGGTGAGCCGGGCCTTCCAGATCGCCGGGTCGCCCGGGTTGAGCATCGCGCCGTCGATCAGCACCTGCTCGGCCCGGCACAGCCACTCCCGGAACTGGGCGAACTGTTCCCGGCTCACGTACTTCGCGCGCTTCCCGGTGCGGATCTCCCAGCCGACGTCGATCAGGTGGGTTCCGAGGAGGGCCGCCGCGGTGCCGTCGGCCGGATCGACGGTCAGCACCGACCGCAGGAACGGCTCGATCCCCCGCTCCTGGCTGACGTGGCCGATCAGCGCGGTGCGGTCCATCGGGGCGGCGGCGTCGAGGACCGCCCGGCAGGTCGACCAGTCCCGGCTGTGCAGCGCGGCGCGCAGGGTCGCCTTCTGGGGGTACACGGCGACGGCGTCGAAGACCACGTCGGTCGGTGGTGGCATGGCGGGCAGCATAGATCGTCGATCTTGAGGCTGCGCACCGATATCACTCGTGACCTGGCGCACCCCGGGAGCGGCGGCGGTCGCGGAGCTCGACGGCGGCGTCGACCGCCAGCCGGCCGGCGAACGTGCCGAAGAGGATGCTGGCGGCGGCGACCAGGGCGTATTCGCCGAGGTCGGTGAGGGCGCCGGAGCCGTGCCGGGCGCTTTCGGCGATCATCGTGGCCAGTACCCACAGGCCGCCGGCCACCACGAAGACCGCGAACGTGCCGGCCAGCAGCAGGGTCAGCAGCGGCCGCAGGCCCTCGCGCGGGGTGTCCGGGCCGGCGGCGGGCCGGGGCCGGGGGATCCGGTCCCGGGCGCGGGGCGGCATCTCGATCCGCAGCCGGGCGGGGATCCACGCGTCGACGTCGCGTACCGCCCGTTCCGCGTCCCGGTAGAGGGTGGGTTCGACCCGGGCCATCACGGCGTCCTGGCCGATCAGCTGCCGGGCGCCGTCCGGCCAGGCCAGCAGGGCGGCGCAGGAGTCGTAGCGGACGGTGCCGACCACGTCCCCCTCGATCACGCTGATCCCCTGGTCGCCGCTGATCAGGCGCAGCCGGCGGTCGCCGCGGCCGCGGTGGACCCGGCCGGGCAGCACCGTGTCGGACATCTCCGGGGCGGGCAGGTAGCCGGCCCAGTCGGCGCGGACCCGGCCCGGTGTCATCAGCAGCCCGGCGTTGTAGGCGGCGGCCGCGACCTCGGCCACCTCGGCGGCGGTGACCGCGCCGACCTCGGTGAGCGCGTCGTCGAGGGTCTGCACCTCCCGGCCGCCGAGCAGGTTGAACGCCTGGCCGGGGAGACGGGCGCCGCGGGCCTCGGCGATACGCAGCCCGTCGCAGGTCAGTTTGACCACGGCGTCGACCTCGTCCGTGTCGATCCGGCCGGCCCGCATCGCGGCCAGCACGTCGATCAGACCGCCGAGCGCGGCCTCACGCTGATCCGGGGCGGCGTCGACGACGGCCAGGATCCGGGCGGTGCCGTCGGCGCGGGGCTCGTACTCGGTGCGGGCCGACGCCACGACGCCGTCGCCGTCGCGCAGGTCGTGCAGGATCCGGCGTTCCAGGACGTTGGCGAAGACCGCGGCGGCGGCCTCCCGGCGTACCACGGTGTCCCAGCCGGCGCCGCCGTCGCCGGGGAAGCAGGCGGGGGTGGCCGGGAGCACGGTGACCGCCTCGGGCGCGGGCCTGCGGCTGCCGGACGGCAGATCGAGGCGCAGGTCCTCGGGGAGTTCACCGGCCACCCAGAGGGCGGCGTTCTCCCTGGTGAAGTAGCCGGCGATCCATTCCTGGACCTGGTCGGCGGTGAGTCCGGGCAGAGCCCATTCGGGGTAGCTGGCGACGCCGTAGCCGCGGGCGCCGTACCGCCACATCGGCAGTGGATCGCGGTCTCGGACGGTCGCCATGCGCTCCCGGGCGGCGGCGATCAGGTCGGCCGGCGGGTTGCGCAGGGCGGCGCACACACCGGTGAGGAAGTCAGCGATCCCGGTGGCCGTACCGCTGAAGTGGAAGGAGGTGTGCTCGGGCCCGATCGTGCCGCTGCCCGCGGTGACCAGATGCCGGACCAGGCGGGTGATGCCGCGCAGCGGCAGGGTCTCGTCCGCCGTGCCGACCCGGAAGACCAGGCCGGCGTGCATCGGGCCGTCCGCTGGCGCGAGCACCGCCGGCACCCCGTCGACCTCGTGTCGCGTGATCACCGCTCGCCTCCCGACGCCCGTTTGCGATACCTGCTGATCACCGTGGCCGGGTCGCCGAGGCGCTCCCAGGGCCACGCCGAATCGAAATCCCCGAGCGAGGCGAACAACGAGGCCGCGGCCGTCTGGTCGTCGATCAGAGCGAACGCCATGGCGAACGTGCTGGTCGCCTGGACCCAGCCGTGGGTACGGCGGAACTCCGGGTGCCGGACCGACCGGTCGGCGGCCCCGGCGATCTCGGCGCGGACCTCCTCGGCGGCGAGGTGGCGGCGGTCACCGGTGAGGTGACGGTCCAGGTGGTACTCGGCGATCAGCACCGGGTTGAGCGAACCGGGCGCGGCCTCGGCGGCGGCCGTCCGGGCGAACGCGTGCGCCGCCCCGGCGTCGTGCGCGCAGAGGTGGTGCAGGAAGGCGGACTGGCCGGGCAGGTGGTGCGGGTCGATCGCGGCGAGCCGGCGGTAGCGGCGGCGGGCTTCGGAAGCGCCGAGGCCCAGGCTGCGGGCCGTGCCGACGCGGGCCGTCCAGATCGCCGGGTCGTACGGGCTCCGGGCGGCGGCGTCGACGAGGATCCGCTCGGCTTCGGGCGTACCACCGAGATTCCGGCCGAGAAGCGCACCCGCGGCGCCGTCGGCGGGATCACCGCGCAGCACGCCGCGGAGGAAGTCGGCGACGCCGTCGGCGTCGGCGGCGACCGTGGTGAGGCAGGTGCGTTCCACCGGTTCGGCGGCGTCCAGGATCTCCCGGCAGGCGGGCCAGTCCCCGGAGTCCAGGGCGGTGCGCAGGGCGGCGATCCGGGGGTACGCGGCTGCCGGGTCCAGAACCGGTTGACGCGGGAGCATGGCGGGCAGCATAGATCTTCCGCGATACTCGCCGGTTTCCGGGTGAAGAGATCGCCGCGGACCTCTCAGATGACCAGCGGATCGTCGAGGAGATGCTCGAAGGCGAGCTCGGCGGCGCCGATCAGGGCGGCGTCGGTGCCGAGTTCCGGGGTGCGCAGCCGGACGTGCTCGCGGAAGGCCGGCAGACCGATCGCGTTGAGCCGGCTGCGGATCTGCGCCGCCGCGCCGAGATAGACGTCCCGCAACGTGCCGCCGAAAATGATCACTTCCGGGTTGAAGATGTTGACCAGGTTGCCGACGCCGAACCCGATCCAGTCACCGACCTGCCGTAACGCGTGCTGGGCCTGGCTGTCCCCGCGCATCGCGGCGTCCACCACGGCGAGCACCGCGTCCCGGCCGCTGCGGTCGGCGCGGCCGGACAGGCGCAGCAGGGCGTGCTCGCCGACCTCGGTCTCCCAGCAGCCGCGGGAGCCGCAACTGCAGGCCGAGCCGTACGGGTTGACGACCATGTGCCCGACCTCGCCGCCGTACCCGCCGTGGCCGATCACCCGCCGCCCGCCGGCCACGATCCCGGCCCCGATCCCGACATCGCCGTAGAGGTAGATGACGTTGTCGGAGCCGGCCGCGGCCCCGCGCGAGTGTTCGGCGAGGGCGCACACGTCGGCGTGGTTGCCGACGCTGATCTGCCCGTGTTCGCCGAGGCCGGAACGGAGCGCCTCGCCGAGCGGCTCCTCCAGCCAGCCGGCCACCGGGGCGAGCCGGACCATGCCGTCCTCGCCGCGGGCCATGCCGGACACCGCGACGCCACTGCCCACGCAGCGGCCGTCGTCGGGCACCCCGGAACGCATCGTCGAGACGAACCGGGCCAGCGGGCGGACCGCCTCGGCGGTGCTCATGCCGGGTGGGCGGGCGGTCTCGTACTGCTCGAGGATGCGGCCGCCCAGACCGACGCGGGCGGCGCGGATCCGGTCGACCTCGATGCTGAGGGCGTAGGCGTACACCCGGCCGGACTCGGGCCGGACCACCAGCGACGGGCGGCCGGCGCGGCCGGTCTCGCGGGGCGCCGCCTCGGTGACCAGCCCGGCGCCGATCAGGTCGGAGGTGAGAGCGCCGATGGTGCTGCGGTTCAAGCCGAGGCGGGTGGTGAGCTCGGCCCGGGAGGTGGCGCCGTGGACGTGCACGTACCGCAGGAGGGTTCCCAGGTTGTGCCGGCGCACCTCTTCCTGGCTCGGGCTCGCGCGCATCAGCGTTTCGTTCCCCGTCCCCGTGACTCGACCATCGTTACCTGTTGCCGGTCGCGGCGGCCCGGCGCCGGGCCAGCGCGTCGACGCCGGCCGCGACAAGCAGGATCACACCCGTGAAGATGTAGCGGGTGCCGGACGAGAAGTCCATCAGGTACATGCCATTGTCGATGACCGCGATCACCGCGCCACCGATCACGGCGTGGATCACCTTTCCCTTGCCTCCGAAGAGGCTGATGCCGCCGATCACCGCGGCGCCGACGGCGTTGAGCAGGGTGCTGCTGCCGCCGGTGCCGGGGTCGACCGAACCGGCCCGGCTCACCAGCATGATGCCGCCGGCCGCGGTCATGAACGAGCAGACCACGAAGACCGAGATGCGGATCCGGTCGACGGGGATGCCGGCCCGGCGGGAGGCCTCCGGGTTGCCACCCACCGCGTAGACGTGCCGGCCGTACGAGGTGCGGCCGAGCACGAAGGTCCACAGCACCAGGAAGCCGCCGATCACCGGCACCGCGATCGGGACGCCCTTGAGCGAGGTGACGTCCGGATTGATGGCCCGCTCCTGGGTGAGCACCGCGGTCGCGGTCAGGACCAGCGCGGCGAGACCGGCGATCCGGAACAGCACGATCCCGATCGGTTCGGTGACCAGCCCGTACCGGGTCCGTGCGCGGAAGCGCAGGAGCTGCGCGACCGCGTAGCCGGCCGTCGCGACGCCGGCCAGGATCCAGCTCCAGGTGACCGGAAGGCTGTCCTTGTTCAGCGACTTGATGAAACCGTCCGGGATGGAGACGATCTGGCTCTCGCCGAGCAGGTTCAGCAGGACACCCTGGAAGGCGAGGAAAGCCGCCAGGGTGACCACGAACGACGGGATGCCGATCTTGGCGACCAGGAAGCCGAGCACCAGCCCGATCGCGGCGCCGGCGGCCAGGGCGGCCACCAGGGCGACGGGCTGCGGGTAACCGAAATCGGTGAGCAGGATCGCCAGTACCGCGCCGCAGACGCCGGCGGCGTACCCGGCCGACAGGTCGATCTCGCCGAGCAGCAGAACGAAGACCAGGCCCATCGCGATCATGGTGACGCCGGCGGCCTGATTGAACAGGTTGGCGAAGTTGCCGGCGCTGAAGAACGTCTCCGGCTCGGCACTGCCGAAGATCAGCGTGAGGAGTACGAGGCCCAGCACCGCGGGCAGCGCGCCGAGATCCCCGCCGCGGATCCGGGCCAGATAGTCCCGGACATGCCCAGCGACGGTCGGCTTGGCGGCCGTCACCCCGCCGGGGGTCTCGAACGTCGTCATGCTGGTCATCGGGGAGCTCCGGGCAGAAGGTCGGCGAAGTCGTTGGGCGCCTCGGGCGGAAGGCCAAGATTCCCACTGCGCCCAATGGTGATCAACTCGACGACCTGGGCGTGGGTGACGTCGCTCGCGCGCACCTGGGCCGCCGTCCGGCCCAGGTAGAGCGCGGCGATCCGGTCCGCGACGGCGAAGACGTCGTTCATGTTGTGCGAGATGAGCACCACGCTGAGCCCGTTGTCGGCCAGCCGGCGGACCAGTTCCAGCACGTGGGTGGTCTGTGCCACACCGAGCGCGGCGGTCGGCTCGTCCAGGATGACGATCCGGCTGTTCCACAGGACCGCCTTGGCGATCGCCACGGTCTGCCGCTCGCCACCGGACAGGCTGGACACCAGTTGGCGCAGCGAGTTGACGCTGCGTACCGAGAGGCTGGCCAGGGTCTCCCCGGCCAGCCGTTCCATGGCCGGCTCGTCCAGGGCGATGCCGCGCCTGATCTCCCGGCCCAGGAACATGTTCTGGACGATGTCCAGGTTGTCGCAGAGCGCCAGGTCCTGGTAGACGACCTCGATGCCCAGCTCGGCGGCGTCCCGCGGGCTGTGCACGGCGACCTCCCGGCCCTCGAAGGTCACCGTGCCCGCGTCGATCGGGTAGATGCCGCTGATGCACTTCACCAGCGTCGACTTGCCGGCTCCGTTGTCGCCGACCAGAGCGGTCACCTCGCCCGGGTAGACGCTCAGCGAGACGTCGTGCAGGACCCGTACGGGGCCGAAGCTCTTGTCGATCCCGCGCAGCTCGAGGAGCGGTTTCGCGGCCACGGATGTCTCTCCTTCGTTCGGTGCGCGGGTCAGCTGATGCCCGCTTCGGCGCAGGCCTTCTCGAAGGCGCCCGTGCAGAGCTCCGCCTTGGTGACGTACCCGTCGTCGACGACAGTCCTCATGTTCTCCCTGGTGACGGCGACCGGTTGCAGCAGCACCGACTTGACCGGCTGATTCGTCTGCGGGTCGGTGATCAGGCCGGTGGCCGTCGGCGTCTGCCCCTTGACCAGGGCGGCGGCCAGGCCGGCGGCGGCGGCGGCCTCCTTGTCGATCGCCTTGTAGACGGTCATGCACTGGTCGCCGGCGAGGATGTTCTGTAGTCCTTGGACGGTGGCGTCCTGGCCGGTCACCGGCACCGTCCCGTTCAGCTTGTTCTTCTTCAGCACCTCGATGACGGCGTTGGCGACGCCGTCGTTGGCGGCGATCACGCCGGCGATCCGGTTGTTGCGGGTGAGCTGCTGTTCGAAGATCGTGCCACCCCGGGCGTTGTCCCACTCCGGAACGTCCTGGTCCGGGCCCTGGAGGTACTCGCCGGAGTCGAACCTCGGCTGCAGGACCGAGTGGTAACCCGTCTTGAACTGGGTGGCGTTGTTGTCGGTGGGCGACCCGTTGAGGTACGACACCACCGGCTTCGTGACCCCGGCGGCGGTGAGGCAGTCCACCAGACCCTGACCCTGGAGGCGGCCGACCTCGACGTTGTCGAAGGTGACGTAGTAGTCGGCGCCGCCGTTGAGGGTGAGCCGGTCGTAGTCGATCGTACGGATCCCGGCCTTCCTGGCGTTGTCCAGCACGTTCTTGCCCGTGCCGGAGTCCAGGTTGACGATCATCAGGACCTCGACGCCGCTCTGGATCATCCCGTCCGCGATGGTCTGGAACAGGGCCTTGTCACCCTGGGCGTTCTTGATCTCGGCCGTGACGCCGGCCGCGGCGAACGCCTCGGTGAGGTACTTGAGGTCGGCGGACTCCCAGCGGGCCGAACTCCGGGTGTCCGGCAGGATCACGCCGACCTGCGCCTTCGTGCCGTTGCCGGGGCCGTCTTTCTGCCGGCCGCAGGCGGCCACACCTCCGGTGGCCAGAAGGCCGGCCGCGGCAAGGGCACAGATTCCCTTACGCATCCCTACAGTTCCTTTCGGGGGGAGGTACATCCGGGGCGCGAACGTATTCGCGCCGTGGCGCAGAACACAAGCGGCAACGATGGTCTATCCCGTGGCCTGCGATAACGATCCCGCAAACACGGTCCCCCCGAGGTCAAGCCTAAGTGCGCAGCGGGGCGGTGGTGGCTCCGGTCAGCCGAATCAGATCGGCCGGGGCGAGCGACACCTGGAGGCCACGGCGGCCCGCGGAGACGTACATCAGATCGAGGCTCCCGGCGGTGTCGTCGATCACCGTGGGCAGGCGCTTGCGCTGGCCCAGCGGGCTGATCCCGCCGCGCACGTAACCGCTGCTGCGCTCGGCGGCCGCCCGGTCGGCGAGGACCGCCCGCTTGCCGCCGGCGGCCGCCGCGAGCGCCTTCAGGTCGAGGTCGCCGGTCACCGGCACCACCCCGACCACGAGGTGGCCGTCGACCTCGGCCACCAGGGTCTTGAACACCGCCTCCGGCGCCACACCGAGAGCCTGCGCGACGAGCGCACCGTAGTTCGGGGCGTCCGGTGACACGTCGTACGGATGCAGGGTGTGCGCCACCCGCTCGGCGGTCAGCAGGACGGTCGCCGGCGTGCCCGCCGCTTTCTTGGCCATGCGCGCACGGTACTACCGCGCCATCTCCGTCAGCAGGACGACCGGCGCGCCGTCCACCCGGGTCAGCACCAGTCCCGCCGCGTTCGGCCCGGCCAGTCTCAGGTCCTTGCGCAGCTGGTCGGGCACGAGCGCGGAGCCCCGCTTGCGGATCTCCAGCACGCCGACCCCGCGGTCCCGCAGCAGCGCCCGCAGTCTCTTCAGCGAGAACGGGAGCACCTCGGTCACCGCCAGCCGCCGGGCGAACGGGGTGTCCACCGGATCGTCGGTGTAGACGTAGGCGATGTCCGGGTCGCCCAGCCGGCCGCCGACCGACGCGGCGAACTCGGCCACCAGGTGTGACCGGACCACCGCCGGGTCGGGGTCGTAGATCCACGCGCCGACCGGGCCCACCGGCGCCCGCTCCACCCCCGAGCCGGTGATCTCGGTGACGCCCGCGCCGATCAGGGTGGCCCGGCGGGGCACCCCGGCCAGCGGGCCGCACCAGAACGCGGCCTCCACCAGGTCGCCGCCGGCGCTGACCCATTCACCCTCGGCGCCCGGCGGCAGCAGCGTGTGGTCGATGCCGGGCGCCAGTTTCAGCACCGTGCGCGGCACCCGTCCGGGCAGGGCGGCGATGAAGTCCCACGGCGGCGAGTAGGCCTTCGGGTCGAACACCCGGCCGCGGCCGGCCTGACGGCGGGCCGGGTCGGCGAAGATCGCGTCGTACCGCTCCACCGGCACCGTGGTGGCGTCGGCGCACGCCACGGTGATCAGGTCGGCCAGCCCGGCGGCCTCGGCGTTCGCGGCGGCCAGCGCGGCGGTCAGCGGGTCGGCGTCCACGGCGTACACCGAGATGCCGTGCCGGGCCGCGGCCAGCGCGTCCGATCCCAGCCCGCAGCCCAGGTCGGCGAGGGTCCGGACGCCGGAGGCGGCCAGCCGCGCGGCACGCCGGTCCGCGACCGGACCGCGGGTGGCCTGCTCCAGGCCCGCCCTGGTGAAGAACATCCGGGCAGCGTCCGGGCCGAACTTCATCGCGGCGCGCGCCCGCAAACTAGCCTGGGTCAAGGCGGCCGCGGCGAGGTCCGCGCCGAAGCCCCGGGCCCGCATGGCCGAGGCTGCGGCGAGGGGCTCACCGCCGGTCACCTCGACCGCCGCGGCCAGGGCGTTCAACCCCTCAGGGGTACGCAACAATCGCAACAACTCGGGGGTCATGGCAGGCATTCTCCCTGGCGTGACGGGTTGGCACTCTGGTTGACGGAGTGCTAGTTCCGGCATAGTCTCGGCGTTAGCACTCTCACCATGAGGGTGCCAGCCGTGCGGCCCGTCCGTGCGGTTAGGCACCAGGCGGACCGGCACCCGCGACGACGGCCCCGCCCGGTGGCATGAGGCATTGACCGGCCTGTTTCACGGCCGGCGAAACCTGATACCCAGGAGGGTATGCCCGTGACTACCGCGACCAAGGTTGCGATCAAGCCGCTCGAGGACCGCATCGTGGTCCAGGCGAACGAGGCTGAGACCACGACCGCCTCCGGCATCGTGATCCCCGACACCGCCAAGGAGAAGCCCCAGGAGGGCACCGTCCTGGCCGTCGGCCCCGGCCGGATCGACGACAAGGGCAACCGCGTCCCGCTCGATGTCAAGGTCGGCGACGTTGTTCTCTACTCGAAGTACGGCGGCACCGAGGTCAAGTACGCCGGCGAGGAGTACCTGGTGCTCTCCGCCCGCGACGTCCTCGCGGTCATCGAGAAGTAAGACCTAACCGTCTGTGCAGGCGCCCTGTTCCGAATCTCGGGGCAGGGCGCCGGTGCGTGAAGGGACCAATACATGGCGAAGATCCTCAGCTTCTCTGACGACGCCCGGCACCTCCTGGAGCACGGCGTCAACACGCTCGCCGACACGGTCAAGGTCACCCTCGGGCCGCGCGGTCGCAACGTCGTCCTGGACAAGAAGTTCGGCGCGCCCACGATCACCAACGACGGCGTGACCATCGCCAAGGAGATCGAGCTCACCGACCCGTACGAGAACCTCGGCGCCCAGCTGGTCAAGGAGGTGGCGACCAAGACCAACGACGTCGCCGGCGACGGGACCACCACGGCGACCGTGCTCGCGCAGGCGCTGGTCCGTGAGGGCCTGCGCAACGTGACCGCCGGTGCCAACCCGATCGGTCTCAAGCGGGGCATGGACCAGGCCGCCGAGGCCGTCTCCAAGGCGCTGCTGGCGAAGGCCGTCGAGGTCGCCGACCACAAGGCGATCGCCAACGTGGCCACCATCTCGGCGCAGGACGCGAACATCGGCGAGCTGATCGCCGACGCGATGGACCGGGTCGGCCGTGACGGTGTCATCACCGTCGAGGAGGGCTCGGCGCTGCACACCGAGCTCGACGTCACCGAGGGTCTGCAGTTCGACAAGGGCTTCATCTCCCCGAACTTCGTGACCGACGCGGAGGCGCAGGAGGCGGTGCTCGAGGACGCCCACATCCTCATCACCACCCAGAAGATCTCCAGCATCGAGGAGCTGCTCCCGCTGCTGGAGAAGGTGCTGCAGACCGGCAAGCCGCTGCTGATCATCGCCGAGGACGTCGAGGGCCAGGCGCTCTCCACCCTCGTGGTGAACTCGCTGCGCAAGACCATCAAGGTCGCCGCGGTGAAGGCGCCCGGCTTCGGTGACCGCCGCAAGGCGATCCTGCAGGACCTGGCGATCGCGACCGGTGGCGAGCTGATCGCCCCCGAGCTCGGTTACAAGCTCGACCAGGTCGGCATCGAGTCGCTGGGCCGCGCCCGGCGGGTCGTGGTCGACAAGGAGAACACCACCATCGTCGACGGTGGCGGCAACTCCTCCGAGGTCGCTGACCGGGTCTCGCAGATCCGCAAGGAGATCGAGGCGTCCGACTCCGACTGGGACCGCGAGAAGCTCCAGGAGCGGCTGGCGAAGCTCTCCGGCGGCATCGCGGTGATCAAGGTCGGCGCGGCCACCGAGGTCGAGATGAAGGAGCGCAAGCACCGCATCGAGGACGCCATCGCGGCGACCAAGGCGGCCGTCGAGGAAGGCACCGTCCCCGGTGGCGGCGCCGCGCTCGCGCAGGTCGCCAAGGAGCTCGAGGGCAACCTGGGCCTGACCGGCGAGGAGGCGCTCGGCGTCGCCATCGTCCGCAAGGCGCTGGTCGAGCCGCTGCGCTGGATCGCGCAGAACGCCGGCCACGACGGTTACGTCGTGGTGGGCAAGGTCAACGAGCTGGGCTGGGGTCACGGCCTCAACGCCGCCACCGACGAGTACGTCGACCTGGCCGCGGCCGGCATCATCGACCCGGTGAAGGTGACCCGCAACGCGGTCTCCAACGCCGTCTCGATCGCCGCGCTCCTGCTGACCACCGAGAGCCTGGTCGTGGAGAAGCCGGCCGAGGCGGCCCCGGCCGCCGCCGGCGGGCACGGCCACAGCCACGGTCACGGGCATGGCCACCAGCACGGCCCGGGCTTCTGATCACCCGGTAGATCTACGGGAAAGGCGCGCCCTCCGGGCGCGCCTTTTTCATCGCGCCGCCCTGCCAGGAGTCCCACAGGGCGGCGTACACCCCACCGGCCGCCACCAGCTCGTCGTGCGGGCCCAGCTCGACGATCCGGCCGGCCTCCACCACCGCCACCCGGTCCGCGTCGTGCGCCGAGAAGAGCCGGTGCGCGATCGCCACCACCGTCCGGCCGCTGACCACCGCCGCCAGGGATCGCTCCAGGTCCCGGGCCGCCCGCGGATCCAGCATCGCGGTCGCCTCGTCGAGCACCAGGGTGTGCGGGTCGGCGATCACCACCCGGGCCAGCGCCACCTGCTGCGCCTGCGCCGGGGACAGCGGATGACCACCGGCTCCGACCACCGTGCTGAGGCCGTTCGGCAGCTCGTCGGCCCAGGTGAGGGCCTGTACGGCGGTGAGCGCGGCCCGGATCTCGCCCTCCTGCGCGCCCGGCCGGACCATGGCGAGGTTGTCGCGGAGCGTACCGATGAAGACGTGGTGTTCCTGGGTGACCAGAGCCACCTCGGCGCGCAGCCGCTCGGGTGGCAGCGCGGCCAGCGGCACCCCACCGACCGTGATGCTGCCCGCGGTCGGCTGGTGCACCCCGGCGAGCAGGCGGCCGAGGGTGGACTTGCCGGCCCCGGAGACGCCGACCACGGCCAGCCGCTCGCCCGGCTCCAGAACCAGGTCGATGCCGTGCAGCACCTCCCGGCCCGGCTCGTAGGAGAAGCGCACCCCGCACACCCGCATCCGGTTCCCGGCCGGCTCCGGCCTCGGCGTGGCGGCCGGCGGCGGACCGGCCGCCACGCCCAGCAGCCGGGCCAGGGCCGCCGCACCCACCTCCAGCTCGTCGAGCCAGCCGACCAGCCGGTCCAGCGGGTCGACGAGCTGCTGGACGTAGATCACCGCCGCGGTCAGGGCGCCCAGCGACACCGAGCCGCGCAGGTACAGCCAGCCCCCGGTGAGCAGGGTGAGCACCATCGGCAGCACATAGCTGATCTCGACGAGCGGCCACCAGACGGTCCGCAGGTGCAGGGTGAACCGTTCGGCCCGCCAGGATCGCCGCAGGTCCGTGTCGGTACGCGCGACCCGCTGCCGCTGCCTCCCCAGCGCCTCCACCGTCCGGGCGCCCTCGACGGTCTCGGTCAGCCCTTCGGTCACGTCCGCGTACGCCGCGTTCTGCCGCAGGTAACCGGCCGGGGCGTGCCGCAGGTACCACCGGGTGCCGACCGCGATGATCGGCGCCCCGATCAGCAGCGGCGCCGCGAAGACCGGGCTGACCACCAGCAGCGCCCCGATCACCAGGAACAGGGTGATCAGCGAGATCAGCGTCTCCGGCACCGCGAACCGGACGCATTTCGACAGCGCGTCAACGTCCCGGGTGGTCCGGGTCAGCAGATCACCGGTCCCGGCCGACTCCACCGTGGACAGCGGCAGCGCCAGCACCCGGGTGACGAACTCCTCCCGCAGCCGGGCCAGCACACTCTCCCCGAGCCGGGCCGACGCCACGTGCGCGTACCGGATCAGCACCGCCTGCACCACCACGAAACCGGCGATGGCCAGCGCCAGATGGTCCAGCTCCCGCACCGGGACGTGGCCGTGGATGCCCTGCACCATGTCACCGAGCAGACGCGGACCGGCCAGCCCGGCCACCGCAGCGGCCACGTGCAGGCCGACCGTGGCACGGAACATGCCCGGATAGTCGCGGATCAGATCGCGGGCATACCGGCGGGCCTGCGCGGTGGTGGCCACCGCGAGACGGGTCACGGCTTCTCCTCGCGGAGCACCAGCCGCGCGTAACCGGGCTGGTCACGCAGCATGCCGGTATGCGAGCCGACGGCCACGGCCCGGCCGTGCTCGACGAAACAGACCAGGTCGGCGTGGCTCAGCAGCAGCGGGCTGGAGGTGCAGATCACCGTGGTCCGGCCGGCCCGGGCCGCCTTCAGCCGGCCGGCGATCCGCGCCTCGGTGTAGGCGTCCACCGCATTCGTCGGCTCGACCAGGATCAGCACGTCCGGGTCGGCGATCAGGGCCCGGGCCAGGCGCAGCCGCTGCTGCTGGCCGCCGGAGAACGACCGGCCGCGATCCGGCATCACGGTCTCCGCGCCGTCCGGCAGGGCGGCGACGATGTCGGTGGCGCAGGCGGCGGCCAGGGCCTGGGGGAGGGCGCCGCGGCCGTCCGGGTCCAGGTCGGACCGCAGGCGCCCGGTGAACAGCTGAGCCTCGTTGTCGGCGACCAGGATCCGCGCGCGCACCTCGGACAGCGCGGCGGCGGACAGCGGGACACCGTCCAGGGTGGCGCCTTCGGCGTAACGGCCCAGCCGGTCCGCGATCCGGGCGGCGTCGCCGGGCGCCGTGGCGGCGATTGCGGTGAGCAGGCCGGGCGTGATCCGTACCCCCGATGCGGTGTCGGCCAGCTCGCCCACCGGAAGGCGCGCCGGCTGCGGTGGGTCGGGAAGATCGCCGCGCTCGCGCAGCATCGCCACCACCCGGCGCGCCGAGACGTGGCCGCGGGTCATCTTGTCGATCGCCTCGGTCAGCTGCCGCAACGGCGCGACCAGGAAGGCGGCGTACGCGTAGAACGCCACCAGCTGTCCCACCGAGATCCGCCCGTCCGCCGCGAAGCGCGCCCCCAGCCACGTCACCAGCACCAGGAACACCCCGGGCAGCAGCGTCTGCGCCGCCTCCAGCAGCGACTCCACCCGCGCGGTCCGCACCCCCGCGGCGCCGAGCGCCCGCGACTCGACCCGGTAGCGGGCCGACATGGTCGCCTCCCCACCCACCCCGCGCAGCACCCGCAGGCCGCCGACCAGGTCCGCGGCACGCCCGGTGAGCCGGCCCTGCAACTCGCGGTAGACCCGCTGCCTGCGGTGCAGCGGCGGGATCAGGACCCCCACGATCAACATCATCAGTGGTACGCCGATCAGCACCACCAGCCCCAGCGGCATCGAGGTGTGCAGCAGCAGAGCCGTCACGGTGACCACCGCGATCAGCGCACCGACCCCGCGCGAGGTGATGTCGACCGCACCGCCGATGTGGGTGATGTCCGAGGTGCCGATCGCCACCACCTCGCCGGTGTCCAGCCGCCGCGGCAGGGTGGACCCGAGCCGGTTCGCCTGCCGGACGATCACCTGCACGGTCCGGAACGCCGCGCCCAGCCAGTTCGTCACCGCGAACCGGTGCCGCAGGATGCCGGTGAACGCCTGCACCACACCGAGGCCGAACAGGAACAGCGCCCAGCCGATCAGCTCACCGGTGTCGCGGGCCACCGCGGCGTCGACGGCCCAGCCGACCGCCGCCGGCACCAGCGCCTGGCACCACATCCAGGTGATCGCCAGCAGGGCCGCGGCGGCGACCGTCAGGCGGGAACGCCGGATCAGCCAGAGCAGGTATCGGGTGGCGGACCGGGAATCGGGCGTGCCGGGGTCGGTCACTGGCAGTCTTCGCATCAGGCTCCGACGGTAAGGCCGGGCTGCGCGGACTGCGAATGGTCATCGATCCACGGGGTGGAAATCCCAGACGTGCGGAGCGCGTGCCACCAGGTTCTCCGGCGGGGTACGCAGGTTCTCCGGGGAGTTGCGCCATTTGGTGATGACGACGATGCGAAGATCGGTGGACGAATAGACGTCACTCGACACATGTTGTGGCAGTACCTCCAAGGCAGGCACCGCCGTGTCACAGACCCAGGCCAGCAGCTCGTCGAAGCCACTGCGCGAGGCCCGCACCTCCCACATCCGCGCGATCATGAACGCTTCCTACCCCGGCACACTCACCGCGGTCAAACCCATGGCGGAATCCGCCGGCAGATCCAGACGGCTCGGGGCGACCCCGGCGGCGACCAGATGCGCGCCGAGAGCGGCGACCATCGCGCCGTTGTCGGTGCACAACTGCGGGCGGGGTACGCGTACCGCGATCCCGTGTCTCGCCGCACGCTCCTCGGCCAGCACCCGCAACCGCGAATTCGCCGCCACCCCACCGCCGATGACGAGCGTGTCCACCCCGTGGGACCGGCACGCGTCGATCGCCTTCGCGGTGAGCACGTCACACACCGCCTCCTGGAAGCTCGCCGACACGTCGGCCACCGGAACCGGCTCACCGGCCCGCTCCCGGCTCTCCACCCAGCGGGCCACCGCCGTCTTCAACCCGGAGAAGGAGAAGTCGAACCGGTGCGCCGCCAGATCCTTCGGCGCGGTCAGGCCCCGCGGGAACGCGATCGACGCCGGATCGCCGTCCCGGGCCGAACGGTCGATGATCGGCCCGCCCGGGAAACCCAGGCCGAGCAGCCGGGCCACCTTGTCGAACGCCTCACCGGCCGCGTCGTCGATGGTCGCGCCGAGCGGGGTCGCCCCCGCCGTCAGGTCGTCGACCAGCAGCAACGACGAGTGGCCGCCGGAGACCAGCATCGCCACCGCCGGTTCGGGCAGCGGGCCGTGCTCCAGGGTGTCCACCGCCACGTGCGCGGCCAGGTGGTTGACGCCGTAGATCGGTTTCTCGGCGGCGAGCGCGTACCCCTTCGCGGCGGCGACGCCGACCAGCAGCGCGCCCGCCAGGCCGGGACCGCTGGTGACGGCGATCGCGTCGACGTCGGCGAGGGTCACACCCGCCTCGTCCAGGGCCCGCTGCATGGTCGGGACCAGCGCCTCCAGGTGGGCGCGGCTGGCCACCTCGGGCACCACCCCACCGAAGCGGGCGTGCTGGTCCACACTCGACGCCAGCGCGTCGGCGAGCAGGGTGTGCCCGCGGACGATGCCGACACCGGTCTCGTCGCAGGAGGTCTCGATCCCGAGGACCAGGGGCTCGTCACGCATCTCGCATCATCACCAGGGCGTCCGTGTTGCTGGGTTGGTAGTAGCCGCGCCGGATCCCGACCGGCTCGAAACCGTAGGTCGCGTACAGCTTCTGCGCGGGGGCGTTGTCGACGGCCACCTCGAGCAGCGTCTTGCGGGAACCGCGCCGGGCCGCCTCGGCCAGCAGCGCCTCCAGCAACTCCCGGCCCAGACCGCGGCGTTGGGCGTCCCGCCGGACCGCGATGTTCTGCACCCAGGACTCGTACTCGTCCACAACGGACAGGCCCGCGTACCCCACAACGGCGTCGCCGTCCAGCGCCACCAGGTAGAACTGGCGGGAGGCGAGCTCGTTCCAGAACATCGCGGCGGACCATTTCTCCGGGCCGAAGAGGTCCTCCTCGATCGGCAGCACCTCGTCGATGTGCCACCACCGGAACCGCTCGATCGTCGTCATGTCAGCACCGGTTTGCGGGCGGCCGGCTCGACCGCGTCCGGCCGCCGCAGGTAGAGGGGGGTCAGCACCTCGCTCGGCACGCCCTCGCGCACCCGGTCGGCCGCGATCGCGACGAGCGCCGCACCCGGCGGGTGCAGCAGATGCTCCTCCACCGGCACGCCGAACACGTCCCCGTACTTCAAGGCGCCCTCACCCGCCGCGCGGTCCACGAGACCGGCCACGGAGGCGCCGCCGGGAACGAGGACACCCGCCGGAAGCGACGCGCCGACCGCACCCTGCAGCAGGCCTGCCACATCGGCCGGCTTGGCCACCTCCGGCCCGGTGAGCCGCTCCCCGTCGGCGTAGGTCGCGAAGTACACCTCACGACGGCGCGCGTCGGTCGCGATCAGCACCCGCCCCGGACCCGCGGCCCGCCCCAGAGCGTCCAGCGAACACACCCCGTACGTCGGGATGCCGAGCGCCTGCCCCATGCTCGCCGCCGTGGCGAGGCCGACCCGCAGGCCGGTGAACGGCCCCGGGCCCACCCCGGCCACGATCGCGGCGAGATCCCGCGGGCGGAACCCGGCCTCGGCCAGGGCCGCGGCGATCTCCGGGGCGAGTTTCTCCCCGTGGGCGCGGGGGTCGACGGTCCGCCGCTCCACCACGCCGGCCAGGCCGTCCGCCGTCACCTCGACGAGCGCCGCCGTCGACGCGGGGGTTGCGGTGTCCAGAGCTAGTACCAGCACAAGGGAAAACCCTAGACGGTGGCCCGGGGGTCCCAGTCGATGACCTGACGGCCACCGTCCGCGAGGGCCTTGTTGGCGGCGCTGAACGGGCGGCTGCCGAGGAACCCGACCCGGTTCAGCGGGCTCGGGTGACCGGCCTCCAGCACCGCGTGGACCGGATTGGTGACCAGCGCCGCCTTCTTCTTCGCATAGCTGCCCCAGAGCATGAAGACGATGCGCTCGTCCCGCTCGTTGAGCGCCTTGATGGTGGCGTCGGTGAACGCCTCCCAGCCCTTGCCGCCGTGCGACCCGGCCTTGCCCGCCCGCACCGTCAGCACCGCGTTGAGCAGCAGCACACCCTGCCTGGCCCACCCGGTGAGGTCACCGCCGGCCGGTTTCGGCACGTTCAGGTCCTCGTTGAGCTCCTTGAAGATGTTGCTCAGCGACGGCGGGCGGCGCACCCCGTCCCGGACGCTGAAACTGAGCCCGTGCGCCTGGCCGGGACCGTGGTACGGATCCTGGCCGAGCAGCAGCACCCGGGTCTGCGCCGGCGAGCACAGCCGGTACGCCGCGAACAGGTCCTCGACCGGCGGGTAGATGGTCTGAGTCGCGTACTCCTCGGCCACCCAGGCGCCCAGCGCGGTGGTGGCGGCCTCGTCGAGGAAGGGGGTCAGCTCGCCACGCCACTCGGGGGGAAGCAGCTCGGTCAGATTCACATGGTCTCCAGTCGGTGTGCCCAGTCGCCGCCGTGCGGGACGAGTTCGACGACGCGGGTGTCGTCGTCCAGCCGGTCGATTCGGATCTGCAGGTATTCGTCGTTCAACTGCTCGACCATCCCGGCGCCCCACTCGATCACGGTGACCGCGTCGTCGGCGGAGGCGTCCAGGTCCAGGTCGTCGATCTCGGCGCGCGGGTCGGGACGGTCGCCCAGCCGGTACGCGTCCGCATGCACCAGGGGCACCGGACCGCGGTGCAGCCGGGCGATCACGAACGTCGGCGAGGTGATCGGCCCCTGCACGCCGAGGCCGGCGCCGATGCCCTGCACCAGCGCGGTCTTGCCGGCGCCGAGGGGCCCGGTGAGCAGCACCAGGTCGCCGGCGCGCAGCACCGCGGCCAGCCGCCGCCCGAAGGCCCGCGTCTCCTCGACGGTGTCCAGTTTCACGTCAGTTTCTCCAGGAAGGGGATCAGTGCGGCGTTGACCTGGTCGGCTTTCTCCAACATCACCACGTGGCCGCTGTTCTCGACCTTGAGCAGCTCGGCCTCGGGCAGGTTCTCGATGATCTGCTCGGAGTGGGTGACCGGGGTCAGGTAGTCCCGCTCCCCGACGACGACCAACACCGGCACGCCACGCAGCGCGGACAGCGCCGGGATGCGGTTGTGCGTGTAGAGGGTCTGCAGATATCTGGTGAGCGTCTCGGCGGAGGTCTTCGAGTTCATGCTCTCCACGAAGGTGACGAGCGACGGGCTCGGCTTGGGCTCGCCGAACCCGTACCTCCGGGTGAGCAGCCAGGCCAGGTCGGAGGAGGCCACCCGGGCCCGGTCGATGGTGCCGCCGCCGAGCTGGGCCGCCTTGCTCCAGAGCGGGATGAACGGGGCGCTCGCCCGGGCCACCACGTTGGTGAGGCCGAGCTTGGCCTTGTCGAAGAGGCCGGCCGAGGTGGACATCAGCACCACACCGGTGACCCGGTTGCCGAACCAGGCCGGGAACTGCTCGGCGAACGCCATGATCGTCATGCCGCCCATCGAGTGGCCGACCAGGATGATCCGTTCGCCGGGCACGGTGGTCTCCTCCAGCACCGCGGCCAGCGATCGGCCGAGGGCGGCGAGATCGTAGGAGCCGGATTGCAGCTTGCCGGACTTGCCATGTCCCGGCTGGTCGTAGAAGACCATCCGGTGCGTGCCCCGCTCGGCCAGCGCCTTGCGCTGGAAATAGAAAGTGCCCATGTCGAGGGCGAACCCGTGGACGAACACGATGGTCGGATCGTCGCTCGCGCTCTCCGGCTCGATGATCTCCACATGCAGGTCGGTGCCGTCGGCGGCGGTGACCGTCAGCTCCCGGTCGAACGGCTGGTCGCCGAACGGCTCCTCGACATAGGGGTCGCCGGGCGCGTTGACCGAACGGCGCACCAGCGCACGCTCCACAGCGAACGCGGTGGCCAGACCGGCCGCGGCGACACCCACCGCGGCCCCGAATATGCCGGCGCCCTTGGCGACCCTCGACCGCCGCCTCATCGAGCGACCTCCCCGTCGTAGTGCCGGGGCACCCGCCCGCTGCCGAACCTCGTGACGATCTCGTAGTTGATCGTGCCGGTCGCGGCCGCCCAGGCGTCGGCGGTCGGCTCGCCGTCGTCGCCGGGCCCGAACAGGACCGCGACATCGCCCGCGACCACCGGCTCGTCCCCCACGTCGACCACCACCTGATCCATGCAGACCCGACCGGCGATCCGGGCCGTGACCCCGCCGATCCGCACCGGCCCGACGCTGGACGCGTGCCGGGGCACGCCGTCGCCGTAACCCAGCGGCACCACGGCAAGCGTCGTCTCGTCAGCCGTGGTGTAGGTGAGCCCGTAGGACACGCCCTGACCGGCCGGGACCCGCTTCGTCATCATCACCCGGGCACGCGCCGTCATGGCCGGGCGCAGCCCATAGGTCTGTCCGGCGATGGGCGACAACCCATACGCCGCGATGCCCGCCCGGACCAGGTCGAAATGCGCGTCGGGCCGGGTCAGCAGGGCGGCCGAGTTGGCGATGTGCCGCAGGCGCGGGACGATGCCGTGACCCGCGGCCATGGTCAGGCCCTCCTGGAAGGCGGCCAGCTGACGGTCGACCGACTCGTGACCCGGCTCGTCGGCGCAGGCGAAATGGCTCCACACCCCGACCACCTCGAGGTCGCCGCCGGCCTCCGCTTTCGCCGCCGCCTCGAACAGGGCCGGCCAGCCGGCGGCGGGCGCGCCGCCACGCGCCAGACCGGTGTCCAGCTTGAGATGCACCCGGGCCGGACCGCCGGCCTGCCGGGCCGCGGTGACCAGCTCGTCGATCAGCCCGGGGGTGCCGGCGCTCAGATCGATCCCGGCCGCCACGCCCTCGTGCAGCGGCAGGCCGGGGCTCAGCAGCCAGGCCAGGACCGGCGCCCCGATCCCCGAACGGCGCAACGACAGCGCCTCGTCGAGGGTGGCGACGCCGAGCCAGGTGGCGCCCCCGGCCAGCGCGGCCCGGGCGGCCGGGACCATGCCGTGCCCGTAGCCGTCCGCTTTCACCGCCACCAGCACCTCGGCGGAGGCGCGAGCGCGCAGCATCGCGACGTTGTCCCGGATGGCGTCCAGATCGACGCGGACTTCGGCCTGCCACATGCCTCCACCCTACTGAGGCGTATGACATTTCCCGGCGGTCAGCCCAGCAGATCGACCAGAACCGGGCGGAGAGCGGCCGCCACGTCCGGCGCGGTGACCGGCCCGTGCCGCGCTGCCCACCGGCCGGCCAGTCCGTGCACATAGGCGGCGGCGACGGCCGCCCGCACCGGCGGCACCCCCGCCGCCAGCAGCGACCCGAGCAGCCCCGCCAGCACGTCCCCGCTCCCGGCCGTGGCCAGCGCCGGACTGCCCGTCGGATTGGCCCAGATCTCGCCCGCCGGGGTGGCCACCACCGTCCGGTCGCCCTTGAGCAGCACCACCGCGTTGGTCCAGGCGGCCAGCCGGGCGGCCGCCCCGGCCCGGTCGGCGCCCGGTGACTCCCCGGCCAGCCGCGTGAACTCGCCGTCGTGCGGGGTGAGCACCAGCGGGGCGTCCCGCCGCAGGTCCTCGGCGTGCTCGCCGCCGACCAGCAGGTTGATCGCGTCGGCGTCGAGCAGGACCGGCAGCGAGGTGGCCAGCACACTGCGCAGCTCGGTCCGCGCCTGCGGGCCGGATCCGAGCCCGGAGCCGCACACCCATGCCTGCACCCGGCCGGCGTCGGCGACCTTGTCGGCGACCACCACCGACGGGTGGGCACGGACCACCTCGGCGTGGGCGCTTCCCGCGTACCGCACCATGCCGGTGGGGCCGGCCAGCGCGCCCGAGGTGGAGAGCAGCGCCGCGCCCGGGTAGGCGGCCGAGCCGGTGGCCAGGCCGACCACGCCACGGCTGTACTTGTCCGAGGTCGCGCCGGGACGGGGCCACCACGCCGCGATGTCCGCGGCGTCCGGCACCCGGACCGCCGGGCCGGTGACCAGCGCCGGGCCGAGGCCGATGTCGACCAGGTCGACGGCGCCGCAGCGGATCGCGGCCGGGCCGAGCACGTGGGCCGGTTTGAGGCACCCGAACGTGACCGTGACATCGGCCGTCACCGCCTCACCCGGCACGTCGCCGGTGTCCACGGCCACCCCGCTCGGCACGTCGACGGCCACCACCAGGGCGCGTGCGCCCCCGCGCCCGCGCAACTCGCCGGCCTGCCGCACGATCGCCGCCGCCGCCGGCCGCAGCCCGCCGCTCGCGCCGATCCCGACGATGCCGTCCACCACCAGCTCGGAACGGGGCGGCAGGTCGCGGGTGGTGAAGCCGCCGGCCGCCCGCAGCGCGGCCAGACCGGCCAGGTGCACCCGTTCCGGGGTGAGCAGCAACGCGCGGACCTGCGCGCCACGGCGGGCCAGCGCGGCGCCGGCGTAGAGCGCGTCGCCGCCGTTGTCACCGCTGCCGACCAGCAGCAGGACCCGGGCGCCGTACACACCGCCGGTCCCGTCCAGCAGGAGCGCGCAGCGCCGGGCCAGGCCGGCTGCCGCCCGTTGCATCAGGGTGCCCTCGGGCAGACCCGCCATCACGCTCTTCTCGGCCGACCGCACATCGCTGACCCGCCACGCCCGCCGCATGAGTCCTCCTGTCGTGTGGGACGCCCGCCCCGGCTTCCGCCCACTGCCCGCCCCGGCTTCTGCTAGCCGCCCGCCGCGGCTTCTGCTAGCCGCCCGCCCCGGCTTCTGTCCGCTGCCAGCCGCGGCTTCTGTCAGCCGCCCGCCTCGGCGACCACCATCGCGGACGCGATCCCGCCGTCGTGGGACAGCGACAGGTGCCATCGGGCGATGCCCCGCTCGGTCGCCGCGGCGGCGACCGTACCGGAGACGGTCAACCAGGGGCGGCCGTCCGGATCCGTGACGATCTCGCAGTCGTGCCAGCGCAGGCCGACCGGCACGCCGAGCGCCTTGGCCACCGCCTCCTTCGCCGCGAACCGGGCGGCCAGCGACTCGGCGGACCGCGGGTTCCCGGAACCGGTCAGCCGCTCGGCCTCGGTGAACAGCCGGTCCGCAAGCAGCGGAGTGCGTTCCAGCGCACGGCCGAACCGGTCCACCAGGACGACGTCGATGCCGACAGACACGATCACAACGGCCACCCTAGTGCCGTCCCGGACCGCGACCCGGGTCAATCCCATCAAGCTCGACCCCTTCCCCGGGTACGCCCACCGCCGCGTCCCCGAGCCTCCCGCGCCTCCGGCCGCCCCGCCAGCCCCTGTGGACCACCGTCCACAGGCCCGCCGGAGCCGGGCCCTTCCCCCTCTAACGTCGGCGCATCCGTCGTCCCCCATGGAGGTCTTGTCAATGAATCCCGATTTCGAGGTCGACGCCACGGACCTGCGCGACACCGCCGCCGCCGTGACCGGCCTGGCCGCCCGGGTGAGCGACCTGGCCGCCGCCGTGCCGCCGATCGATCCATCGCCGCCCTGGGCCGTCACCCGGGCCGCGACCGTGGCGTCCGGTTCGGCAGTACGGTGGGTGGCGGTGCTCGGCGCCGATCTGGCCGGTACGGCCGGGCGGCTGAGAGCCGCGGCGGACACCTACGAGCAGGCCGATTCCCGGGCTGCGGCCCGGCTCCGGGCGGCCCGATGAACGCCGCCTTCACACACGTCCGCCTCGCGTGGGCCCGGCTCGGAGACGCCCGACTCGGGTGCACCTCGCTCGGAGACGCCCGACTCAGGTGCACCTCACTCGGAGACGCCCGACTCAGGTGCACCTCACTCGGAGACGCCCGGCTCGGAGACGCCCGGCTCGGGTGCACCTCGCTCGGAGGGGCCCGGTGAGCGGCGCCGCCGTCACCTACGCACGGCTCCGTGCCACCGACCCGGCCCGATGGCAGGCCGCCGCACTCGCCTGGCGTCGCTGGGCCACACTGGCCGGCGCGCTGTGCGCCGAGTTCGACCCGCTCCCGTCCCGGCTGCGCGCCTCGTGGTCCGGCGCGGCCGCCGAGGCGGCCGCGGCCCGGATCGGCGGACTGCTCCACCGGCTGACCTTCTTCCGGGTGCTCTGCTGGCGGGCCGATCAGGCGCTGTGCGAGTTCGCCGCGGCGCTGGTCCGGGCGCGCGCCCTGCTCGACCGGGCCCGCGGCACGGCTCGGCGCGCCGGCCTGGTCATCGACGATTCCGGTGCGGTCCGCGGCCGCCCGGAGCAGCACGGCAGCATCCGCTCGGCCGCCGCCGATCTGAGCGCCGCGCTCGGGTTGGCGGCCGAGGCCGACAGCGCCGCGGTCACCCGGCTCGGCACGCTCATCGACATGTCACCGGCGCCGCCGGTCACGTCGACGCCGTCCTGCACGGCCACTCCGGCCGAGGTCCGGCAGTGGTGGGATCGCTGGTCTCCGGCCGAGCGTGCCTGGCTGCTGGCCACGGACCCGGCCGCGTTCGCCGGCGCGGACGGCATCCCGGTCGCCGACCGGGACATCGCCAACCGGCTGCTGCTCGCCGGGCAGCGGGTGCCACCCGGCGCGGATCCGGGGCGGGCCGGTGATCTGCGCACCGGGCTGGCCCGGCTGAGCGCGCGGTTGGAGAGCGACGACGGCCCCCGGGCGTACCTGGTGAAGCTCGGTCTGGATCAGGAAGGCCGGGCGGTGGTCGCGCTCGGCGACCCGGACCGAGCCGGTCACGTCCTCACCCACGTCCCCGGCATGACCTCGGACCTCAAGTCGCTGGGTGGCGAGTTGGAGCGGGCCGAGCGGGTGGCTGTTCGCGCCGGTGAACTGGACCCGGCCCGGGCGGCGAGCGCGGTGCTGTGGCTGGATTACGACGCGCCGGACTTCGTGCCGGAGGCGTCGTCGGCGCGGCAGGCCGAGGACGCCGCCGCCGGGCTGCGCCGGTTCCAGGAGGGGCTGCGGGCCGGTCACGACGGCGAGCCGGCCCGGCAGACGCTGCTCGGGCACAGTTACGGCTCGCTGGTGGCCGGGCGGACCGCGGCGACCGGCCCGGTGGAGGCGGACAGCCTGGTCTTCGTGGGTTCGCCGGGTGTCGGCGTCGACGCGGTGTCCCGGTTGAGTGTGCCCGCCGACCGGGTCTTCTCGACGACGTCGGCGACCGATCCGATCCAGTACGCGGCCACCGCCCCGAAGAACCTGGTGGGCGGCCCGTTGGCGGTCTGGGCGGGCCGCGACGAGCTGTGGTTCGGCGCCAACCCGAGTCATCCCGGGTTCGGCGCCCGGATCTTCGCCAGCCAGATCGGCGCGGGGCACCTCGGTTACTGGGACCGGGACCGGCCCGCGCTGGACTCGCTGGCCCGGATCACCCTGGGCGAGCAGCCCTGAGAACGGCGTGAGCCGCCGGAACGGACGTCCGGCGGCTCACGTCTTCGATCATTCGACGGTGACCGACTTGGCCAGGTTGCGGGGCTGGTCCACGTCGTACCCACGGGCCGCGGCGATCTCGCAGGCGAGGATCTGCAGCGGGACCGTGGTCATCAGCGGGGCGAGCAGCGTGGGCGTGTGCGGCACCGGGATCAGGTGGTCGGCGAACTGCCGGACGTCCTCGTCGCCCTCTTCGGCGATCACGATGGTGCGGGCGCCGCGGGCCCGTACCTCCTGGATGTTGGAGACCACCTTGTCGCGCATGACGCCGCGACCGGCCGGCGACGGGACCACGCAGACCACCGCGGTGCCGTCCTCGATCAGCGAGATCGGGCCGTGCTTGAGCTCGCCGGCGGCGAAGCCCTCGGCGTGCATGTAGGCGAGCTCCTTGAGCTTGAGCGCGCCTTCGAGGGCCACCGGGAACCCGACGTGCCGGCCGATGAACAGCACCGTCGACGCGGTCTTGAGATCGCGGCCGAGTTCCCGGACCTCCTCCATCCGGCCGAGCAGGGTGCGCAGGCTGTCCGGGGTGGCCCGGAGCTTCTCGACCACGGCGGCGACCTCGTCGGCGTACATCACGCCGCGGATCTGGGCCAGGTGCAGGCCGATCAGGTAGCAGGCGACCAGCTGGGTGAGGAACGCCTTGGTGGAGGCGACCGCGATCTCCGGCCCGCCGTGGGTGTAGAGCACGGCGTCCGACTCGCGCGGGATGGTGGAACCGTTGGAGTTGCAGATGGCCAGCACCCGGGCCTTCTGCTCCTTGGCGTGCCGCAGCGCCATCAGGGTGTCCATGGTCTCGCCGGACTGGCTGATCACGATCACCAGCGTGGAGCGGTCCAGGATCGGGTCCCGATAGCGGAACTCGCTGGCCAGCTCGACCTCGCAGGGGATCCGCACCCAGTGCTCGATGGCGTACTTGGCGACCATGCCGGCGTGGTACGACGTGCCGCACGCCACGATGAACACCTTGTCGACGTCCCGCAGGTCCTGGTCGGTGAGCCGGACCTCGTCCAGGATGATCTCGCCGCGCTCGCTGAGCCGGCCGAGCAGGGTGTCCGCGATGGCCTGCGGCTGCTCGGCGATCTCCTTGAGCATGAAGTACTCGTAGCCGCCCTTCTCGGCGGCGGACAGGTCCCAGTCGACGTGGTACTCGTTGCCGGCGGCGGGGGTGCCGTCGAACCCGGTGATCTCGATGGCGTCCGGGGTGATCAGGACGATCTGGTCCTGGCCGAGCTCGATCGCCTCCCGGGTGTGCTCGATGAACGCGGAGACGTCGCTGGCGAGGAAGTTCTCCCCGTTGCCGCGGCCGACCACGAGCGGGGAGTTGCGGCGGGCGGCGGCGACCGCGTTCGGCACCTGGACGTCGACGGCGAGCAGGGTGAAGGCGCCCTCCAGGCGGTTGGCCACCCGGCGCATGCCCTCGGCGAGCAGGGCCGGGCCGTCCTCGGCACCGGACTCGCGCAGCGCGCGCATCTCGGCGGCGAGCAGGTGGGCCGCGCATTCGGTGTCGGTGTCGCTGCGGAACTCGACGCCGGTCGCCTCGATCTCGGCGCGGAGCTTCGCGAAGTTCTCGATGATGCCGTTGTGGATGACGGCGACCCGGCCGTCGGCCGACAGGTGCGGGTGGGCGTTGCGGTCGGTCGGGCCGCCGTGGGTGGCCCAGCGGGTGTGCCCGATGCCGGTGGTCCCGGTCTCGATGCCGTCGCCGGTCCGCTCGGCGAGCGCCTTCTCCAGGTTGGCGAGCTTGCCCGCCTTCTTCTCGGTCTGGACGAGCGCGTTGTCGATGATGGCGACGCCCGCGGAGTCGTATCCGCGGTACTCGAGGCGGCGGAGCCCGTCGATGACGATGCTCAGCGCCGGGCGACTTCCTACATAACCCACGATCCCACACATGCGGGGCAGCCTAACCGAGATTCGCTCATCCGTCATGCTCGAGAAGCGGCCTTATGAGCATCCAAAGTGATTGGAACGCTACTCCGACCGCCTCGGCAGGCCACACGCTCGTAACATCCAGCGGTTCATGAACACTCCGCCCAGCGGTGGTCATCCGTACGGGTGAGTGATCCGGGGGTGCGACGCGGGCGTACCGTCGGTTGCGGAGCCCTCACGGGCGCTCCACCGGGAGGAAGAGATGAGCGATCCGAGCGGGCAGCCGCAACCACCGAGATACACGCCGCCCGATTCGTCCTCGGCATACCCGCCGACCTCGGAGTTCCCGCCCGTGAGCGCTCCGCCGGGCAATCCGCAGCCGGGGCCGCCGGGATACCCTCCGCCGCCCCGCCTGCCGCGCAAGAGCGCCACTCCCCTGGTCGCCCTGGTCCTCGCCATCTCACTGCTGCTCTGCGGCGGTGTGGTGGTGGTCGGGAAGATCTTGGTGGACCGCACCACCGAGGCGGCGCAGGATCTCACCGAGCCGCTGGTCAACCCGGTCACGCCGGCCCTGCCCACGGACGCCGCCCCGGACTGGCCGGACCTGCCCGGCCTCCCCACCGACCTGCCCACGAACATCCCGGGCCTGGGTGAGGGCCCGGAGATCACGGTGACCTACGAGGTGAGCGGGACCGGCCGGGTCGAGATCCTCTACCTCGACAAGCTCAACGGCACCCCGAAACGGGTCGGCAACGCCGACCTGCCGTGGAGGATCACCACGAAGATGAAGAGCCCGACCTTGGTCTCGGTGGTCGCCCTGCGCACCGGCTTCACATCCGGCAGCGTCACCTGCCGCGCCTCGGTCAACGGCAAGGAGGTCGCCGAGCAGACCGCCGAGGGCGAGATCGCCACCGCCAACTGCTACAACGTCTTCCTCCCATGACGGAGGGGCCGGTCCACCAGGACCGGCCCCTCCGTCAGCGGAACATCAGGCCGGGCTGGCCGACCGGACCTCGTCGGCGATCCGCTCGGCGACGGCACGCGCCTGCTCCTCGGTGGCGGCCTCGACCATCACCCGGACCAGCAGCTCGGTGCCGGACGGGCGCAGCAGCACCCGGCCGGTCTCGCCCAACTCGTTCTCGGCCAGCGCGACGGCGGCCTGCACGGTCGGCGCGGCCGCGCCCGCGTCGCGGTCGCCCACCTTCACGTTGATCAGCACCTGCGGCAGCTTGTGCACGACGGCGGCGAGATCGGCGAGCGACTTGCCGCTCGCCGCGATCTGCGCCATCAGGTGCAGGCCGGTCAGCACACCGTCGCCGGTGGTGGCGAAGGCCGGCATCACGATGTGGCCGCTCTGCTCGCCACCGAGGGCGAGGCCGCCGCTGGACAGTTCCTCCAGCACGTACCGGTCGCCGACCTTGGTCTCCAGCAGCGTGATGCCGGACTGCTTCATCGCGATCCGCAGGCCCAGGTTGCTCATCACGGTGGCGACCAGGGTGTCGTCGGTGAGGGTGCCGTTGTCGCGCATGGCCAGCGCCAGGATCGCCATGATCTGGTCACCGTCGACGACCTCGCCGGAGGCGGTGACGGCCAGGCAGCGGTCGGCGTCGCCGTCGTGGGCCAGGCCCAGGTCGGCGCCCTCGCGCAGCACGGCCTCGATGACCTTGTCGAGGTGCGTGGAGCCGCACTCTTCGTTGATGTTGAGGCCGTCCGGGTCGGCGTGGATGGCGATGACCTCGGCGCCGGCCTCCCGGTAGGCCACCGGGCCGACCTCGCTGGCCGCCCCGTTCGCGCAGTCCACCACGACCTTGATGCCGTCGAGGCGGTGCGGGAGCGACCCGATGAGGTGCTGGATGTAGTGCTCCGCGCCGTCGAGCAGATCGTTGACCCGGCCGATCCCGGCGCCGGTGGGCCGGCCGATCAGCCCGTGCCCGTCCTCGACCGCCTTCTCGATGCGCTCCTCGAGCTCGTCGGGAAGCTTCGTGCCGCCGGCCGCGAACAGCTTGATGCCGTTGTCCGGCATGGGGTTGTGCGACGCCGACAGCATCACACCCAGGTCGGCACGGGTCTGCCCGACGAGGTACGCGACCGCCGGCGTGGGGAGCACACCGACCCGTACCACGTTGGCCCCCGCACTGGTGAGACCCGCGACGACCGCCGCTTCCAGCATCTCGCCGCTGGCCCGGGGGTCGCGCCCCACGATCGCGAGCGGCGGGTGGCTGCTGTCGGTCTCGACGAGCACCCGCGCGGCCGCGACTGCGACCGAGAGGGCCAGTTCAGGGGTGAGCAGATCGCCGTTCGCGAGGCCGCGAACGCCGTCCGTGCCGAAGAGTCGCCCCATGGCGGCTTCCTTTCGCCGGTATACGTGGCCTCCAGCCTGCCTCAGCGATCGGCTGGTCCAGGAGTACCGGAACGGCTAGTTGGGGAGGGAGTGGGGGTGAAACATCGACGGCCGAGCAGATCCCCAGCCGGGGGATGTGCTCGGCCGTCGATTCAGACGACGCGCAGGATCAGCGCTTCGAGTACTGCGGAGCCTTACGGGCCTTCTTGAGACCGTACTTCTTGCTCTCCTTGACGCGGGCGTCACGGGTCAGGAAGCCGGCCTTCTTCAGGGCCGGACGGTCGTCGGGCTCGACGGCGATGAGCGCACGCGCGATGGCGAGACGCAGGGCGCCGGCCTGGCCGGTGATGCCGCCGCCACGCAGGTTCGCGATGACGTCGAACTGCTCGGCCCGCTCGGCGGTCACCAGCGGCTCGCGGATGAGCTGCTGGTTGACCTTGCTGGGGAAGTAGTTCTCCAGGTCACGGCCGTTGCAGGTGATCTTGCCGGTGCCGGGGATGAGGCGCACCCGGACGATGGCCTCCTTGCGGCGGCCGACGGTCTGGACCGGACGGTCACCGGGACGCAGGGCGCGCACCGGGGCCGGCGCGGCAGCCTCGACGACGACCACCGTCTCGGCGGGCTCTTCGACGGTCTCGACGGTCTCAACGGCCTCGACGGTCTCAACGGCCTCGGGCTCGGTGATGTCGGTCATGCTGCTGCCTTCTCCCGCGCTCACTGCGCGATCTGCTTGATTTCGAACGGCTGGGGCTGCTGAGCGGCGTGCGGGTGCTCAGCGCCCGGGTAGACCTTCAGCTTCTTGAGGATCTGCCGCGCGAGCTTGTTGTGCGGGAGCATGCCCTTGACAGCGAGCTCGATCGCCTTCTCCGGCCGCTTGGTGAGCAGCTCCTCGTAGCCGACCTGCTTCAGACCACCCGGGTAGCCCGAGTGGCGGTAGGCGACCTTGGTCTGGCGCTTGTTGCCGGTCAGAGCGACCTTGCCGGCGTTGATGATCACAACGAAGTCGCCGCAGTCGACGTGCGGGGCGAACGTCGGCTTGTGCTTACCGCGCAGCAGCGTCGCGGTGTGGGTAGCCAGGCGGCCCAGAACGACGTCAGAAGCGTCGATAATGTGCCACTGACGCTCGATCTCACCCGGCTTCGGGCTGTACGTACGCACAGAATTACCTTGTCTCGTCGTCGGTCTGGGGGCGCGCACTGGTCGCATCGAGGAAGATGCGTCAAGCGACCCCGCACAGGGACCACTCGCAACAGTCGCACAACAGCAGGCAACAATACCCGGCTGCGCAGCGCGTGGTCAAAACAGGTGGTACTTACGGGCACCACGGAACCGGCGAGCATCCTGGTTGCAGACGCTCAGCCCTGGTGGAACCCTTTGCACGGCAAGCATACTCCGCGACGTGGACACGCCCGAAGCGGGTGGCACAACCCACTCTGCCTGACTTAGCAGGCTTGAAACAAACGGGACGCTTCACCGAAATTCCCCCACGGCACGCTTCGATGCATGGCCAACGGTGCGGTTCCCCTGACGAAGCGGCCCGGCATCGACCGACGCCGCCTTCGCGGGCGCACCATGGAGAGACCATCGTCAGGGTTGAGGACGGACCTGACGATGTTCGCCGAGCCGGGTTCCGGCTCGGCGAGGAGGAGTCGCGGCGTGCCCCGGACGGAGGCACGGCGATGACCGCAGGCGTGACATGGGAGCGGGTCGACGCTGAGGACGGCGGGCTTCGAGCGTGCCCTTCGGTGGACCGTTCGGCCACGCCGCGACTTCTCGGCCGCAGCGCCCTGGACCAGGGGACATCTCTCCGCCAGGGGCTCCTCGCCGACCCGGGGATCGGATGATCGAGCGGACCCCGGGTGCCCGCCGGGCGCTGCTGACGCCTGCCGCCCTCGCGGCGCCGGCCGCGGCGCTCTCCGGTTACACCGTCGGGGTGACCGCCGACCGCCGCAACGACGAGCTGGCCACCCTCCTGGAGGCGCGTGGCGCCCGCGTGGTGCTGGCCCCCGCCCTGCGCATCGTCCCCATCTCCGACGACGCCGAGTTGCGCGCCGCGACCCGGGCCTGCCTCGACACTCCCCCCGACATCGTGCTCGTCAACACCGGCATCGGCATGCGCGGCTGGCTGGAGGCGGCGGAGGGCTGGGGCCTGGCCGAGCCGCTGCGCGCGGTCCTGTCCCGCAGCCATCTGGTGGCCCGCGGCCCGAAGGCGCGCGCCGCCGTCCACGCCGCCGGCCTGTCCGACCAGTGGTCCCCGGAGGGCGAGGGTTTCGAGGAGGTGATGGAGCACCTCCTCACCCGTGGCCTGACCGGCCGGACCGTCGCGATGCAGCTGCACGGGGAGAGCCAGCCGGAGTACACCGAGGCGCTGGAGTCGGCCGGCGCCCGGGTCATCGAGCTGCCGGTCTACCGCTGGGCGCCGCCCACCGACCCGGCGCCGCTGCACCGGCTGGTCGACCTGGTCGTCGCCCGGCTCGTCGACACCGTCACGTTCACCTCGGCCGCCGCCGTCCAGGCCCTGATCCGGGCCGCCGGCACGGGCACCGACGCGCTGCTGGACGCGCTCCGGGCCGACGTCATGGCCGCCTGCGTCGGGCCGGTCACCTCGGCTCCGCTGCGCGGGCACGGGGTGCCGGTGGTGACGCCGGGACGGGCCCGGTTGAGCGCGCTGGTCCGTACCATCGTGGAAGAGCTCCCCAAGCGGGCCGTGACCCTCAAGGTCGCCGGGCATTCGCTGACCCTCCGCGGCCATGCCGCCGAGGTGGACGGGGTGTTGCGCCCGCTGGCGCCCGCCCCGATGGCGGTGCTGCGGGCCCTGGCGAACGCACCCGGCCGGGTCCTCTCCCGGGCCGCCCTCCTCCAGGCTCTGCCCCGCGGCGCCGACGAGCACGCGGTGGAGATGGCGGTGGCCCGCCTGCGGGCGGGCCTGGCCATCCCCAACGTCATCCAGACCGTGGTGAAACGGGGTTACCGCATCCCGGTCCAGGGTGGGTGAGTCCCGGGCGCACCTGGCGGCCGGGATCCACACCCCGTTCCGGGTCTAGACCGGCGCCGCCTGCTCGTGCTCGGCCACCAGGGTGGCCATCGCGTGCTCGACCACCCCGATCAGCACGGCCTTCACCGAATCGCGGTGCCGGGCGTCGCACATCAGCAGCGGCACCCGCGCCGGGATGGCGAGCGCCTCCCGGACCTCCTCCGGCTCGTAGCGGGGCGCGCCGTCGAAGCAGTTGACCGCGACCAGGTACGGCAGATGCCGGTTCTCGAAGTAGTCGAGCGGCGCGAACGCGTCACTGAGCCGCCGGGTGTCGACCAGGACCGCCGCACCGACCGCCCCCCGGATCAGCTCGTCCCACATGAACCAGAACCGGGTCTGCCCCGGGGTCCCGAACAGGTAGAGGATCAGATCCTCGGCCATGGTGATCCGGCCGAAGTCCATCGCGACAGTGGTGCTCTCCTTGCCCGGCACCTTCGACGCGTCGTCGACGCCGGCCCCGGCCACGGTCATCACCGCCTCGGTGGTGAGCGGCTCGATCTCGGAGACCGCACCGACGAGGGTCGTCTTGCCCACGCCGAAACCACCCGCGACGACGATCTTCGCGGAGGTGATCTCAGCGGGGTGCGCCCGCGTCCGCTCAGAGGTTGCGAAGTCCACCCAACACCCTTCCCAGCAGGTCCATCCGCTCCGTGAACCCGGTCCGGGGAGCGGCACTGTGCAGCTGAAGCAACCCGTCGGCGACCATGTCGGCGACGAGCACCCGGGCCACCCCGAGGGGCAGCCGGGTCAACGCCGCGATCTCGGCGAGCGATAGTGCCTTCGGCTCACACAGCGCGGCGATGCGGTACTTGTCGTGCCCGGCGAATCGCGCTTCCTGCACGGCCGCCGGGCTGGCGAGCAGAACCGCCTCGATCGGGATGTCCCGGATCGGTTCGGTCCGGCCGCGGGTGACCGCGTACGGCCGCACCAGGTTGCCCCGGGGATCGTGCGGCTGTGTCATGTCGCGGTCACCTCGTCTCCGCCGGGGCGAACCCCGGCGACTAGTGGCTGACGGCCTCACGTGGCGCCGGCGACAGTGCCGCGCCGACGCGTTCCACCAGCAGGGCCATCTCATAGCCGACCTGACCGACGTCGCAGCTGCGCGCCGCCAGGACCGCCATCGACGAACCGTCGCTGATGGACATCAGGAAAAGATAACCGCTGTCCATTTCGATGATGGTCTGTTGCACGACACCGGCGTTGAACATCCGGGACGCGCCTTCGGTGAGACTGACCACGCCGCAGGTGATCGCGGCGAGCTGGTCGGCACGATCCGGCGGCAGATCGCGGGACGACGCCAGCAGCAGCCCGTCCGCGGAGACCGCGACCACGTGCGCGATACCGGCGACGCTGTCCGCGAAGTTGCTGAGCAGCCAGCCCATGTCCTGCATGGTGGGGGGCCTGGTCACTGATCCTTCTCCTTCGGAGCCTGTCCTGCCGGGGCGGCGGTTTCGGCAACGCCGTCCGTCCGCCCCCGTTGCACTCCCCTGTGGTACGCGGAAAGCAGCCCGCGAACCTCATCCGGACTACGACGATGTTGTGCCCGCGGCGCCGTCTGCACCCCGCCGGGGACGAGCTGGGCCTGCGGGATCCGTTTCGGAAGCCCGGAACCGGTGGTGCCGGCGTCCTGCGGGTCGGCCGCCGCCATCGCCCGCTGCCAGCCGTCGTCGGCCGACGTGCGCCAGCGGTCGTCCCCGGACGGGCGGGGCGTCGGGACGGCACGGGGCGGCTCCGGTGCGGGTTGCGCCGAAACGGTCACCGGGGTCGGTGGTGGCGCGTACCCCGCGGTCGGCATGTCGTGCCTCGGATCGGGCTCCGCCTCACCCTCGAACCAGCTGTGCTGCATCTCCCAGCGGATTCCCTCCGCGGTCACGGAGGCTGCCGCGGCTTGCGCCCACGCCGGGGCCGGGGTTCCTTCCGGCGCCGGGGGTACGGGTGACAGCAGCGGCGCCGGGTCCGGGGCGAAGGTGTCGGCCGCGCCGGGCACCCGCGTCGGGAGCGGCGGCCGGTCCGGGGTCGGCGGCTCGGGGTCGCGGGGAACACGTGACGGCAGCGGCGGCCGGTCCGGGGTGGGCTGCAGATCCAGATCGGGCAGCGGGCCGATCGGTGGGAGCGGCCGGACCGGCGGCGGAGCCGGCGCGGGGGCGGTCCGGACCGGTGGCCGCACCTCGGGACTGCGCGGCGCCCCCGGCGGCGCCTGCGGCGGCGGGCCGGGCCGGGTCCAGCTGGCCGCTCGGGGCTGCGGGGCGGCTGCCCGGCCGGGCAGCACCACGATGCCGGCCGGGAGCGTCACCTCGACGACCGTGCCGCCCTCGCTCGGGGACCGCAGCTCGACCCGGATGCCGTGCCGGGCTGCCAGCCGCCCGATCACCGCGAAACCCATCAGCCGGAAGGTTCCCGCGTCCACTTCGGCCGGTGCCGACAGCCGCTTGCTCAGCGACTCCATCTGCTCGGCGGAGATGCCCAGGCCACGGTCCTCGATCCGGACCACGGCGTGGTCGCCGACGACACCGCCGTGCGCCACCACCACGGTGGCCGGAGGGGAGAAGCGGGTGGCGTTGTCGAGCAGCTCGGCGATCAGGCGGACCACGTCGTTGACCGCTGCCGCGCTGATCAGCACGTCGGTGTCGACCGTGCCGAACTCGATCCGGTGGTACAGCTCCACCTCGGACTGTGCGGCCCGCAGCGCGTCGACCAGCAGGGCGTCCTCGCGGCGCGGGGTGCCGACCTCGGCGCCGGCCAGGACCAGCAGGTTCTCGTCGTTGCGGCGCATCCGGGTGGCGAGGTGGTCCAGCTCGAAGAGCCGGGCCAGCCGCTTCGGGTCCTCCTCGATCCGCTCGATCTGGTCGAGCTCGCCGATCATCTTGTCGACCAGCGACTGACTGCGCCGGGCCAGACTGAGGAACATGGTGGAGAGGCTGGTCCGCAGGGCCGCCTGCTCGGCGGCCATCCGGACGGCCTCCCGATGGACCATGTTGAACGCCTCGGCGACCTGGCCGAACTCGTCCCGGTCGGTGACCGGGATCGGATCGCGGGTCTGCGCGACGACCCGTTCCACGCCACCCTCGCCCAGGCTCCCGACGTCGTGCAGCAGGTCCACCGCGGCCGGCAGGTCCCGGTGGGCGACGGCGAGGGCGCCGTCCCGCAGGCGGCGCACCGCCAGCAGCAGCGCCCGGCCCAGCAGCACCCCGATCGCCACCGCCGCGAACACGACCAGCAGCACGCTGACGAACTCGACGGCGGCCAGCCGGTCGGTCTTCGAGCGCTCGTCCTCGGCGAGCGCGCCGACCTGCTTCTCGATCTCCACTTCGGCACCGCGGACCAGCACCAGCACGTCGCCGAACGCGTCGGTCAGCTCGGCCGGGCCGGCCGGCTGGGCACCGGCCAGCCCGGCGGACAACCGGTCGGCCCGGGCCACCGCCTCGTCGGCGAGCACCGCGTCAGCGGACGCGACCTGGCCGGCACCGGCGATCGCACGGAACTCGGCCAACGCGCTCGCGCGGGCCTCCTGCGCGGCGATCAACTGCCGCTGGCGGTCGGCGCCCCGGTCGTTCGTGGCCCGGGTCACGAACGCCACCGCGGCTTGATCGGCGACCGCCGACTCGACCCGGGAGAAGTCGGCGAGCGCGCGGAGGCCGTCGGCCACCGGGCCGCGCCCGGCCTCCAGGCTCAGCAGCGTCTCGTACCCGGTGATGCCGTCGAGGATCTCGCCGTACCGCTCCGAGGTGGCGGCCAGACCGGAACCGGCCCGGCTGCTGACCTCGACCCGGGCCTGGGCCAGGCCGGTGAGCTGTTTGTCGATCAGGTCCAGCCGGTCCCGGACCCGGGCCGGCACCTCGGTGATCTCGGTGCGGGCGGTGCGGAACGCCCGTACCCGGGAGTCCACCGCCTTGCCCGTCTCCCGGTACGCGGTCTCCGGCGCGTTCGCGTCGGCGAGGTATTCGAGAGCGGCCATCCGCTCGTCGTGCACGAGCCGGCCCAGCCCGGAGAGCTCGGAACCGAGGACGGCGAGCCGGACCACCCGGGTGGAATCCTCGGACTGCTGCCGGATCTCCAGCGACCGCATGAACGCCATACCGACCACCGCGGTCAGCGGCACGAGCAGCAGACCGGCGATCTTGACGCGCAGGCGCGCGTTCCGCAGCCCGCGGAAACCGCCGCCCGACGTCGGCCGCGCGGCCTGGGGCGAGGGTCCCGTGCTCACGACTTCTCCTTCGCGGTCGTCCCCGCTCCGCACCACGGCAGGAGCCGGCCCATGGAAGGCCGCGGCCCGGCCCCGTCCGGCGCCCGCAGCAAGGCCCGCGCCGTTTCCGGCACGGCGGCGATTTCACCAGAACACCGACCTCTTGGGAAGCCTGGAAGGTCCCGCAAAAGGCTCACCTGTCCGGGTGATAACCGCGCGCGAGTCTGCCGCACGTCCATCGTCGGCGAGGTTGACGTGCACGAATGCCTCACACGCCACCATCCGTGAGATCCCGGTCACCGGACAGCATCGCGATTCCAACCACTATGTGGGAGCTCCCCTCCCCGACCTCGGTGAACACGGTGGCAAGAAACAGCGTGACGTGACGGACTCGGTGTCCGTGCGCGACAGTGTCCACTTCGGACCCATCGTCTGGCAAGTGGCCCCTACGTCGCCCATGGATCACCGTAGGTGACTGATATTCATAGAAGATTCTCGATCATAGATGATCTCGACTTTAGGGTGCCTTAAGAAGCAAACCCCGGACTGGCGCACCATGCGGAACATTCCGTAACGTGCGCGGCATGGCATTTCGGAGCTGGCTGAAGCTGCTGGCCGCTACCATCACGGCCGCCGCGGTCGTCGGGGCCGGCCAACTCGGCATCGCCTACGGGCTCGGCATGGTGCGGCTCGACCAGACCCTGGAAATCACTCAGCGTGACCAATGGACAGCGCAACTCGCCTGGGTCGCATGGATCACCATGACCGCCGCGGCGATCGGCGCCGTGGTCGCCACCGGGCTGCGGCCCCGCTGGTCACCCCGCCCGGTCGGCAGCGGCGGCGCGCTCGCGATGGGCCTGGCCGCCGGAACAGGCGCCCTCGCCGTCCTGCCGCTCACCATGCAGCCGGCCCGATCCGCCCAGATCACCGGAGTCCAGCCGGTCCTCGTCATCGGCATCTGCGCCGGCCTCGGCGCGGCGATCGGCATCTTCGCCGGATACGCCGCGGCGGCCAAGGCGGTCGCCCGCTGGAGCCTCACCACCCTGAGCCTCGCCGTCTGGACTGTGGCGTTGATCTCGGTCGTGCCGTCCCTGGCACCCGGCAAGACCCCCGCGGCGGTCCGCCTCGGTGTGCTGGAAGGCGGTTTCATCCCGGCCTCCGCCGCCGACTACATCGCCTTCGCGACGATGCCGCTGATCGCCCTGCTCACCGGCCTTTCCATCGGCTGGGCCGCCCGCGGCCGAAAGTTCTCCACCACGGCCGTCGCACTCAGCGGCCTGGCCGGCCCGGCACTGCTGACCCTGGCCTACCTGATCGCCGGCCCCGGTTCGGCTTCCGGCCTCGGCCTCCACCCGTACTGGGCGGCGATGACCGCCAGCGGCGCCGGCGTCCTCGGTTCGGTCCTGGCCGCCATCCTCCGCGGCGCGCCCGAGCGGGCCCGCTCCGCCGAGCCGGCCACTTCCGCGGGCGCCCCCTCCGCCGCCGACCCTTCCGACCCCGCCCCCTCCGCCGGCAACCTCCCGACCGGCAACCCCTCCCCCACCGGCAACCCCTCGGCCACCGGCAACCTCTCCGCCGCCGGGCCGGAGGCCGCCACCGGTCTCCCCCGCCGCGACGTCCCCCACCAGTCCGCCATCGCGGCCGCCGCGGCCGCCGCCGCGCAGCGCCCCGACGACCAGCTGCGCCCGTCCGACACCGGTGTCTTCTCCGTCGCCGACCGGCCACACCCGCTCCAGGACCTGGCCGCCACGCCCGCCGCCTCGTCACCCTTCACCTCGGGCAGCGGAACCACCTTCACCCAGAACCCCACCGCCGGCTTCCCCTCGTCCGGCAGCCAGGCCACCGGAGCCACCCCGGGAATCCCGGCCGCGGCCCCGGCTCCCGGCCGGTCCGCCTCAGGCTCGGTTCCCGGCCGGTCCGCCTCAGGCTCGGTTCCCGGCCGGTCCGGCTCGGGCACGGTTCCCGGCACTCCGGCCCCCGGGGGCCCCGCGTCGGCCGGCGTTCCGGGTGCCCTCGCCCCGGCCGCCGTTCCCGGCATTCCCGCGCCGGTCGCCCGGAAAGCCTCGGCCCAGGTCAGCGGTTCCGGCGTCCCGGTCCGTGCCGCCGCCTCCGGCATCCCCACCCAGCCCTCCGGCCCGGGCGGCCCGGCGTCAGCGGAAGCGCCCGGCTTCGGCGGCCCGCAGGACTCCTCCGCGGAGGCCCGCTTCTCCGGACAGCAGCCGGCGGCCAAGAACGCGAGCGGCGGCCTGCGGCGCGGATGGCGTACCCGCCGGTCCACCCCCGAGCCGCCGCCCCCCGCCACACCGTCCGCCGCCCTGACCGGCGACACCGGCTCCTTCAACGGCTTCACGGCCACCCAGCCCAGCCCTCGCGTCGGCATCGACACGGCCGAGCATCCGCGGGTCGCCGCCCGCGGGTCGCGCACCCCGCGCGGCCCGCTCGTCCCCGAGCCGACCGCCGCCAGCGCCCCGCTGCCACACCCGCAGCCGGTGTCCCCGCCTCCGGTTGCCCCCGCCCCGCAGGACCAGAAGCGCGGCCAGAAAGGCGGCCGTGAGGAGGACTACGTCGACTGGGTCAACGGCCTCGGCGGCGCCTGACCATCCGCAATCCGGCTTCCTCCCGGCGAGCCCGCCGGCGCCCACTCCAGGCGCCCGGCGGGCTGATCCGTTTCCGGCAGCGAATTCCGTTCCCACTTCGCGGCCATTCCGCACCCACCCACCTCGCGCGCCGTACCCGGCCGGCCAGCGCAGCCATGCGCGCCCACCAGACCGCTACCGCCTCGTCGGCATGTTCCGGTTACGGCCGACGCCAATGGCGGGTTTCGCCTGGGTGAAGGACTGCCGGACACCGTCCGCACACGGTTTCCGTCTCATAAAAGATCGGCGAACACCGATGAAACGATGAGTTCGGGAGGTACCGCGGACACCACCGGCCGGTAACGATGATCGATATCCGGGTCACATCCCTCGACGCATCGGAGCCCGATCATGAGCACCCGCATCGGCCGGTTCCTCTCCGGCCTGGCCCTGGTCTTCGCCCTCTCCGGCACCGCCCTCGTCGCCCCCGCGGTAGTGGCCCCGACCGCCACCGACGCCGCCCATGCCGCCGTCTACTCCAGCTGCACGATCAGCCGCTGCTCCGCCGCCCGCACCGCCTTCAACGGCTGGAAGTCCCTGGGCTGGCCGACCTCCGCCGGCTGGTACTCGTGGCCCTACGGCAACTACAACTACACCGGCGGCACCTTCTACAACCGCGAGGGCCAGCTCCCCTCCGCGACCTACTCGGAGTACGACGTCTACTCCCGCAACCGCGGCGCCTCCCGGGACGCCTACCGCATCGTCGTCAACCGCAGCACCCGCGTCGCCTACTTCACCCCCGACCACTACGTCACCTTCTACAAGCTCTGACCCACAGCCGCCCGGCTCGTCGGCCTCACCCACGCCCGTCACCCTCCCGGCATGACATCCCCGAGCGACGGCCGACGAACTTCACCCCCCGAAAAAACCCTTTCCTGGTACGCGGGGCGACCGTCCTCTCGACGGTCGCCCCGCGCCGTTCCGCCCGTTTCCTCCGGCCCGCGACCAGCCTCGGAAACCGTCCGGCAACTCGATAGCACCTCCCTCGGTCTCAGGTGCGGAAACCGCGAAATCGCCGCAAGAAATCATGGGCTTCGGGCTCATCCCCACCCCTCCCCGACCGAACAACCCGGCGTAAGCAAAACGAGCAACTCGCTCGGGCCGACAAACGCAAACCCGGTGTGAGCCGGGGACGCAAAGCCACAGGGCCCACGAGGCCGGCTGGGTTACCGACCAGGGGAGACATACATATGCGTAACATCATTCAGCTCATCGGCGGCGTCGCTGTCGCCGGTGCGGTCGCCGCCGGTTCCACCGCCTTCACCGCGAACGGCGTCACCGCCGCACTCGTCGGCGGCAACATCGACGGCACCGGCCAGATCATCGCTGGTGGTGCGCTGGCCGCCCCGAAGTCTGTCGTCGGCGCCCGGCTGACCGAGGCGGTCTTCACCCACGACGGCACCGACCCCAACCTGATCACCGGCGTGAACATCAAGATTGACGGCGGCAGCGGCGTCACACTGCCCGTCACATCCTCCGTCAAGGTCAAGATCGCGTCGGGTGGCGGCACCTCGACGAACAAGAACAGCCTCTTCTACGCGTGCACGAGCGCCGGCGGCACCGCGTGGACCTGCCTGGACCCGACCGGCAACTACACCGGGGTGACCACGCTCGACGTCGCCGTTGTGCCCACGGTCGCGTAACGCAACTGAGATGCTCGAACCGTAAGCGAAGCCGGGGGTCAGTCACTCGCCGCGGGCGCGATCCGCTCGCCTGGAGTTCACCATCGTTTCCAAGGTTCGACGTCTGACAATGGCCGCCATCCTCGTGATGGCGGCCATTGGCGCTTGGGCGGTCACCACGGATCGCATTTCATATGTCGTCACTCACGGCATCAGCATGCAACCGGTGTACCACCAGGGCGACCTGGTATTCGTCATCAAATTCGATACGTACGAAACGGGGCAGATAGCTGCCTACCATGGTGCCAACGGCCAGATCGAGGTGCTGCATCGCATCATCGGCGGCGACGGCGCGGCCGGCTATGTCCTCAAAGGAGACAACAACGAGTCGATAGACGTCGACAACCCCACCGCCGAACAGATGATCGGACGTGCCGTCCTGCATGTTCCCGGGGGCGGAGCCTGGCTGCAACCGATACTCAGCCCGACCGGCCTGGGCATGCTCAGCTTCCTGTTCGTCAGCGGCGGAGCGGGCGCGGCCAAGACGCGAAGAGACATCTCGCGTGGTCGCCGGAAGAAGAGAGCGAAGGGCATGTCTGGCGGAGGCGGCTCGTGGGCTACCGCGGCGGTGGTGATCAAGGCTGTCAGCCGCCTTCACCCCGCACTACGTGCGCTCGCCGCCGTTGCTGCGCTAGCCGGCGCGGTAGGCCTGGCGCTGGGAGTCCTCGGCTGGATGAAACCGGTGACCGAGACTGTGGAGGGCAGTGGGCGGCCCGGTGAGTCGATGACTTTCTCCTATTCGGCGGAGGTCACGCCGTCGGCGGCCTACGACGGCACCACGGTCTACTCACCCGACCCGGTCTTCCGGAAGTTGACCGACCTCGTCAATCTGCACATGCAGTATGCGGGCGAAGCCGGGAACATCACCGTCACCGCCCGGCTGTCCGCGGAGAACGGTTGGCACAAAACGCTGCAGTTGATGCAGCAGAAGCGATTCACCAGCGAGCGATACGCCGACACCGTTCAGCTCGACTTGGACAGTTGGACGCAACGGGTGAAGGCGGCAGGTGAAGCGATCGGCGCCGACATGGGGCCGATCACGGCCGAGATCACAGCGGCGGTTCAACATGACGACGGCTCCACCTTCGCGCCGCGGATCTCCCTGAATCTCGCCCCGCTGCTGCTCACCCTCGTGGGCGGCCCGGATGCGCTGGTCGTCGATCAATCGAGCACCGGCAGCGTGGTTCGAACGCGGCAGATAGGCGCGTTCGGTCACACCGTCCTCACCGCGCCACAAGCACGACTGTATGCCGTGTATCTCCTCCTCATGGCGCTGACCGCGGCGGGGATCGTGGCCGCCATGGCAGCACGCCACGTCCCGCTGCGGACGCGGGCGCAGATCCAGCGCCGCTACCCGCATCTGATCGTTCCGGTGGAGCCGATGGCCAGTCCGCCGGGGAAGCCGGTCGTCGTAGTCGACACGTTTCCGGCGTTGGTGAAGCTGGCCGAGAAGTACGGGCAGATGATCCTCACCTGGCGGCGGCCGGATGGCGCCGACGACTTCGTGGTCAGGGATGAGGGGATTCTCTACCGGTATCGGATCGAGGCGGCGGCCGGAACCTCCGAAGCTGCTCCAGCTACGCCCAAGCCCAGATCACCGGCCAGACGGGCGGAGATGCCGGCGACGGAGGGTGCGGTCACCCGCTCGGGCCCGCCGTCGACGGCGGCTACTGGTACCGAGCCTGCCGGTTCCGGCTCTCCCGATCAGCCTTCGCCCCTCGTGCCTGTCAGCGAAGGCGGGCTCGAGGAGACTTCGAAAGCCGAGGAAGCCGCCCGGCCCGCAGAGCCGGGCGATGTCGACGGCAGCATGGCGACCGCCCAGGCGGCACAATCCGGGGAACCAGCAGCCCCGGTGGCCACGAGCGCCTCAGCGAAGAGGACTCCCGCCAGGAAGCGGACAACGAAGGCCGCTGCCTCCGCAGGCCCGGCGAAGGCGCCCGCCAAAGCGGTGGCCAAGCGTTCACGTGCCAAGGCGAAGGTTGCCGCGGCGGTCCCGCCGAGCGCCGGGCCCGAGCAGTCGGCCGTCACTGTCGGAGACCTTCCGCCCTTCGGTCCCCGGACCGCGGCACCTCTCGAAGTACTGTCCTCCGGAACGAGGCAGGCACACCTCACCCCGAAGCTTTCCACCGCCACGGCAAGCGACGCCGAGCATCGCGAACCGGCCACGCCGAGCGACACCCAGCTTCCCGAACCGGCCGGCCTGGTCGGCAAAGTGTCCGGCACGCTGCCCAGCGAGCCGCTTGATGCACCGGCTGAAAGGCCCCACGTGGTGCCCGGCAAGCCACTCGACGCATCGACCGGAGAGCAGCCTGACGAAAGGTCCGAAGCGCTGCCCGGCCAGGCCGATTCCGCGCCTGCTGGAGATCGGCCTGCCCCGCTGCCGGAATCCGAGGTCTCGCTGCTGGAGCGGGCCGAATCCGAGGCCCGCCCGAGCGGGAGGATCGGGCCCGGGTCGGTGTCTCCGGAAGCGGCTGTGTCTGATGCCACAGAGCCGGAGAGTCCGACGGGTGGCAGGCACCGGAAGAGCGAAGGCACCGACTCAGCCGAGGCAGCGGGGGACGAGCAGACCAGCCCGGACGAGCGGATCGAAGCCGTCGGGCAAACCAGGACCGATGAGCGAGCCGAGGCTGACGGGCGCAGCGGGACCACCGAGAGTGCCGAGCCGTCGGAGAAGGCCGAGGCCGCCGCCGGAAGTGCCGACTCCGTTGAGAAGGCCGAGACCGGCGCCGCCGAGGGTTCCGTGGATCCGACCGCGCCGGAATCGATCGAGGAGCTCAAGAAGGAACTCGCCGAACTGGCAGAGGTGACCACGCAACCGGAGGGCGCGAGCGAGGGCAGCAGCCCTCGGACCGATACTCCCAGCGGTCCGCAGAGCGAGGAACCGAAACGCCCCGCCCGGAAGCGAGGCGGCCGCCGCACGTCCCGCTCCCGGAAGGGCGCGCCGGACGACCCCATCGGCACCACTGAGAACACTGGCGGGGAACTCGAACGCGCACCCCGTACCCCCGAGGGGTTGGAAGTCGAGGCGGACCGCAAGCCCACCGCAAAACCGGAACGCGACGCGCACCGCACGCCCACTGAAAAACCAGAAACCGACACGGACCGCACGCCCGCCGCAAAACCGGAACGCGACGCGGAGGCCGCCCGCGCCGCCATGGCCGAGCTGGCCGAACGCAATCGGCCGATCGCGGATCCGGGACCCGCCCAGGAACCGATCTACGACTTCCTGCCGGCGGCGAAGCAACCAGCCAACCAGCTCGCCGACGAGGACGCCGACGAGCTGTGACCGGGTGATCGGTGAAACCGGGGTCAGGCGGTCGGGGTGACCGGGAGGTAGACGCGGCCGCCCGCGTCGACGAACTCCGCGGATTTGGCTTTCATGCCGGCTTCGCGGATCTCGTGGCTGATCCGCATGGAGCAGAACTTCGGGCCGCACATGGAGCAGAAGTGCGCGGTCTTGGCGGGCGCCGCCGGCAGGGTCTCGTCGTGGTACGACCGGGCGGTCTCTGGGTCCAGCGACAGCTCGAACTGGTCCTCCCACCGGAAGTCGAACCGGGCGCGGGACAGCGCGTCGTCCCACTCCTGTGCGCCCGGGTGTCCCTTGGCGAGGTCGGCCGCGTGCGCCGCGATCTTGTACGCGATCATGCCCGCCTTGACGTCCTCCTTGTTCGGCAGGCCGAGGTGTTCCTTGGGGGTGACGTAGCAGAGCATCGCCGTGCCGAACCAGCCGATCATCGCGGCGCCGATCGCGGAGGTGATGTGGTCGTAGGCGGGTGCGATGTCGGTGGCCAGCGGCCCGAGCGTGTAGAACGGGGCGCCGCCGCAGATCTCCTGCTGCAGGTCCACGTTCTCCTTGATCTTGTGCATGGGTACGTGGCCGGGGCCTTCGACCATGACCTGTACGTCGTACTCCCACGCGATGTGGGTGAGCTCGCCGAGGGTGCGCAGTTCGGCGAACTGGGCTTCGTCGTTGGCGTCGGCGATCGATCCGGGGCGGAGCCCGTCACCGAGGGAGAAGGTGATGTCGTACTCGCGGAATATCTCGCACAGTTCCCGGAAGTGGGTGTAGAGGAAGTTCTCCCGGTGCTCCGCCAAGCACCAGGCCGCCATGATCGATCCGCCGCGGGAGACGATGCCGGTGACCCGTTCGGCGGCCAGCGGGACGTAGGCGAGCAGCACGCCGGCGTGGATCGTCATGTAGTCGACGCCCTGTTCGGCCTGTTCGATGACGGTCTCCCGGAACAGTTCCCAGGTCAGTTGGAGCGGGTCGCCTTTGACCTTCTCCAGGGCCTGGTAGATCGGGACGGTGCCGATCGGGACGGGCGAGTTGCGTACGATCGCCTCCCGGGTCTCGTGGATCCGCGGCCCGGTGGACAGGTCCATCACGGTGTCGGCGCCCCAGCGGGTGGCCCAGGTGAGCTTCTCCACCTCCTCGGCGACCGACGAGGTGACGGCCGAGGTGCCGATGTTGGCGTTGACCTTCACCAGGAACTTGGAGCCGATCACCATCGGCTCGGACTCGGGGTGGTTGACGTTGACCGGCAGCACGGCCCGCCCGGCGGCGATCTCGTCCCGTACGACCTCGGGGGCGACGCCTTCGCGGATCGCGGCGTACTCCATCTCGGGTGTGATGATCCCGGCCCGCGCGGAGGCGAGCTGGGTCCGCCCGGTTCTCCACGGTTTCCGCATCTCGGGCAGCCCGACGGTGGGATCGCTGCCCGGACCGGACGTGTCGTAGAGCCGGACCGGCGGGTTGTCGCCGGTCAGCACGACCTCACTGAACGGCACCTGGATGTCGGGCCGGGAGCCCTCCACATAGACCTTACGACGCATGCCCATTCCTCCCCAAAGTTGGATAAAACCGGCGGTAGATGGCAGCGCGAGGCCACCGGAAGCTAACCGCCGGGAGATCTAGACGGACCAGCCGAAGTGGTCCAGCGGGCCCGGGCCCGCACCGAGCCGCCAGGAACTGCCGCCCCGCAGACCCCGGTTCACGTAGTCCTTCGCCGCCGCGACCGCGTCCGGCACCGCGTCGCCCCGCGCCAGGCGCACCGCGATCGCCGACGAGAACGTGCACCCCGAACCGTGGTTGTTGACCGTCGCCACCGGCTCACCGCGCAGCAACGTGGTCTCGCCGGCATGGTGCAGCACGTCGACGGCCATCTCACTGCCGGTCACCACGACGGCACGCGCGCCCAGCGCGGCGAGCTCGGCCGCCGCCGAGACCATCTCTTCGGTGGTCTCCACCCGCCGCCCCAGGAGGGCGCCGGCTTCGTGCCGATTCGGGGTGAGGACACAGGGGTACGCCGTGAGCACCCCGACGACCGCGGCCTCCCCGAGCCGGCTCCCCGCCGTCGCCACCAGCACCGGGTCGACGACCAGGTTGGGCAGATCGTCCACCCGTTCCGCGATCAGCTTCGCCACCGCCGCATCGGAGATCATCCCGACCTTGACCGCCGCCACCGGCAGATCCGACAGCACCGCGTCCAACTGCGCCGCGACGTTCTCCACCGGGACCGAGTGGACGGCGGTCACGCCGAGCGTGTTCTGCGCGGTGATCGCCGTGATCACCGACGTCCCGAACGCGCCGAGCGCCGCGAACGTCTTCAGATCGGCCTGGATCCCGGCGCCGCCGCCGGAGTCCGAGCCGGCGATCGTGAGCACCACCGGCGGCGTCACAGCAAACCCCCTCGGCTGGTCGTGGTTGCTGTCTCAACGCCGCCGAGACAACCAAGAGAGCCAGCCGGAGTCGCTCTTGACCAGCTGGTCGTGGTTGCTGTCTCAACGCGGTCGAGACAGCCATGAGAGCCAGCTGAGGAGAAGCCCGACGCCAGCTCGTGAGCCGTCCACTCCGGGTCGGTGGAGCGCATGACCGCACCCATCACCGCGATCCCCGCAGCCCCCGCCGCCGCACACTCCGCCGCCCGCTCCGGCGAGTCCACTCCGCCGAGCGCCAGCCAGGGCACGGGCGCCCGCATCTCGGCGGCCCCCGTGGCCCCGAGTGCCGGCCCGTACCCCGGCTTGGACGTCGTCGGATACACCGGCGACACCGTCACGTAGTCCACTCCGGACAGATTTTCGACGCCGTGCCACGACCGGCCGACCAGCGGCACACCGGGTGGCACCGGGTCGGTTCCGGCCAGGTGCACGGCGCCGCCGCCGAGCGGGTCCGGCCCGGCGATGATCAGCCGCCCGGCGGGGACGACCGAGCGGAGTTCGGTGGCGAGGGCCGCGCGGTCCGCGTACCCCAGATCCTTCTCGCGGAGAACGACCCAGGCGGCGCCGCCGCGGACCGCCTGCCGCACCACCTCCACGAGCGGGCCGGATGCGGACCGCCGATCGGTGAGGACGACGAGCCCGCCGGGGGTCACCACTGCGGGATGCCTTCGTCCGCTGTGGACGCCACCGCGTGGAACCGGCGCGGGATCCGCCCGGCGGCCCGGGCCAGACGCCCGGCGGTGACCGCGTGCCGCATCGCCGCCGCCATCGCCGCCGGATCGTCGGCGCGGGTGATGGCGCTGGCGATGAGGACGGCGTCGCAGCCGAGTTCCATGGCCCGGGCGGCGTCGGAGGCGGTGCCGATGCCGGCGTCGAGGATCACCGGCACGTCGACGCTCTGCACGATCAGTTCGATGTGGTGCGGGTTGGAGATGCCGAGGCCGGAGCCGATCGGCGAGCCGGCGGGCATCACCGCGGCGCATCCGGCGTCGGCGAGGCGGCGGGCCAGGATCGGATCGTCGGAGGTGTACGGCAGGACCGTGAACCCGTCCGCGACGAGGGTCTCCGCCGCGCGCAGCAGTTCGATCCCGTCCGGCATCAGGGTCCGCTCGTCCCCGATCACCTCGAGCTTGATCAGATCGGTTTCGAATGCCTCCCGGGCCATCTGCGCGGTCTTGACCGCGTCCCCGGCGGTGTAGCAGCCGGCGGTGTTCGGCAGCACCCGTACGCCGAGCCGGTCCAGCATCGGCAGCAGTCCGGGTCCGGCCGCGTCGACGCGGCGCAGCGCCACGGTGACCAGGGTGCTCTCGGAGGCGACGATCGCCTGTTCCAGGGCGGCGAGGCTGTTCGCGCCGCCGGTGCCCATGATCAGCCCGTTGTCCGGCAGGAACGACATGGTCAGCCTCCCTGCGCGGCGGTGAGGACTTCGATCCGGTCGCCGTCGGCGAGGTCGACGGTGGCCCAGGCGGACCGTGGCACCACGGTCCCGTTGACCGCGACCGCCACCCCACGCTGGGCGGCGATGAGCTCGGCGACGAGGGTCGCGACCGAGCAGGTGGCGGGCCGGCTCTGCGCCTGGCCGTTGATCGTCAGCTTCATCGGAACCTCCCGGGCGCGAACGCTTCCAGCAGCGGGTCGGCCGATCCGGTGAGCACCAGGTCGGCGATGAGTCGTGCGGTGATCGGGGCGAGCAGGATCCCGTTGCGGAAGTGACCGGCGGCCACCACGGTCCGCTCGTCCAGGCGGCCCAGGAGCGGCCCGTTGTCGGGAGTGCCGGGCCGGTGCCCCACGGTGATCTCGGTGAGTTCGTGCTCGGCCAGACCGGGTATCAGGTCGAGAGCGGCCCGGAGCAGGTCGTGGACTCCCCCGGCGGTGGCCGCGCCGTCGGTGCGTTCCTCCTGGGTGGCGCCGACGACGACTTCGCCGTCCGCGCGCGGGACCAGGTAGACGTGCCGTCCGTCGGCCACGCCGTCGATCACGTGCCGGAGCAGGCCGGGTTCGCCGCGCAGGCGGAGGACCTGGCCTTTGACCGGGCGGATCGGGAGTCCGGTGAGGGCCGCCGTTCCGCATCCCGCCGCGACGACGACAGTGTCGGCGTCCAGGTCGAACAGGTCGGTCACGCGCTGTGGGACGAGGCGTTCGGCGAGGAGGGCGCGCAGTGCCGCGACGACCTTGCGCGGGTCGACCTGATACTCGGTGGCCGCGAGCGCCCCGGCCCGGACTCTCGGGGACACGGCGGGTTCCCGGTCGCGCACCTGGGAGCCGGTCAGCGGGGTCAGCTTCTGGTGTCTCCACTCGCGGGCCGCCTCCGCCACGTCGTCGGCGGTGAGCGCCAGCGACAGCGTGCCGGTGGTGTCGTAACCGACGTCGCCGAGCGCGGCGACGAAACCCGGCCACCGTTCGTACGAGGCTTCCAGCAGTCTGACCAGGTGCGGGTATTCGAAGGCCGACTCTCCGCCGGGCGCGAGCATCCCGGCGGCGACGTGCCAGGCGCCGTCCGTTCCGGCCGGCGCGGGGTCGTGCACGGTCACGTCCGCGCCGCGGCGCAGCAGTTCGGCGGCGATGGCGAGCCCGATGATCCCACCGCCGACGACGGCGACCCGGGTCATCGGAGGGCTGCCAGGAACTCGGCGGCCGCCCCCTTGGGATCCGCCGTGAAGGCGGCGACCGCGGCGATCCCGTGCACCGCGAGCAGCGGCACCCGGTCGGCGGTGATGCCGCCGATCGCCAGGACGGGCGTGCCCGGCACCGCGTCGGCGACGGCGGCGATCGCGGCCGGTCCGAGCGGTGGTGGCAGGCCGTCCTTCGTGGACGTGGGGAATGCCGGCCCGACGCCGAGGTAGCTGGCGCCGGCGGCGACGGCGGCGCGGGCGCCCGCCGGAGTGCGGCAGGTCGCTCCGACGACGGCGCCTGGGCCGAGGACCCGCCGGGCCGCTTCGACCGGCAGGTCGTCGGCACCGACGTGCACACCGTCGGCGCCGGCCGCGAGCGCGACCCCGACCCGATCGTTGACCAGCACCATCGTCCCGGCGGGGCGGCAGATCGCGACCGCTTCGACGGCGAGCGCGTAGGCGTACGCCGCGGTGGTCTTGACCCGGATCTGAACGGCCACGTCTTCGAGCCCGGCAACGCCGCGAACAACGTCGATGTCGTCCGTTATGACGTGGATACGGGGAAAGGGGATAACCATGGAGCAGTCCTCCCTGCGCCGGCATTACCCGGATCAGGTTTGACGGTCGGGGGCGGCGTCAGCCCCCCTCTCAGCCCGATGCCCGGACTCCCGTGGGGTTGTTGTAACCGGACCATAACCGGTCCGTGACACTCCACGCTAGCTCTCGCCGCCGGTGACTTAGGACTCGGTTTCCCGTCGTCCGTGGCGGTCCGGACGACGAAGATCCGCGTCCACTGTCGCCGGTCGGCCGCCCCGACCGGCGGATCCGCGCAGCTAGCGCACGTCCCAGACCGGCTCCGGGACCTCGACCACCTCACCGTCGCCCCGGAACAGCACGAACCGATCGAAGGACCTGGTGAACCAGCGGTCATGGGTGACCGCGATCACCGTGCCGTCGAACGCCTTCAGGCCCTCTTCCAGGGCTTCCGCGGACGCCAGGTCCAGGTTGTCCGTCGGCTCGTCGAGCAGCAGAACGGTCGCACCGGACAACTCGAGCAGCAGCACCAGGAAACGGGCCTGCTGCCCGCCGGACAGGGTGCCGAACCGCTGATCCCCCTGCGCCGCCAGCTCGTACCGGTTGAGAACCTTCATCGAGCCCGCCCGGTCCATTCCGGACCGGTGCTCGTCACCGCGCCAGAGGATCTCGACGAGGGTCTTGTCCAGCAGCTCGGGCCGGTCGTGGGTCTGCGAGAAGTGGCCGGGCCGGACCCGCGCGCCGAGCCGCGCCTTCCCCTCGTGCGCCACGTGCGCGAGCGGCGCCCCGTCGACCGGCTTGTGCTCGATGTCCGGGTCGCTGCCGCCGGCCGCGAGCAGGCGCAGGAAGTGCGATTTGCCGGTGCCGTTGGCGCCGAGGACCGCGACCCGGTCGCCGTACCAGATCTCCAGGTCGAACGGGAACGTCAGGTTCTCCAGTTCGAGACCTTCGCAGATGACGGCACGCTTGCCGGTGCGGCCGCCGCGCAGGTTCATCCGGACCGCCTGGTCCTTCGGCGGCAGCGGCGGCGGGCCGGCCTCCTCGAACTTGCGCAGCCGGGTCTGCGCGGCCTGATAGCGGGAGGCGAGGCCGTCGTTGAAGGCGGCCTTGTTCTTCAGCGTGAAGACCAGTTCCTTGAGCTTCTCGTGCTCCTCGTCCCAGCGGCGGCGGTTCTCCTCCATCCGCTCGTGCCGGTTGGAGCGGGCCTCGTGCCAGGACGTGAAGCCGCCCGGATGGGTCCAGGCGCCGCCGCCCTCCACGGCCACCACCCGGTCGGCGGTCTCGGCCAGCAGCTCCCGGTCGTGCGAGACGTAGAGCACCGACTTGTTCGACTCGCGCAGCCGCTGCTCCAGCCAGCGTTTGGCGGGCACGTCGAGGAAGTTGTCCGGCTCGTCGAGCAGCAGCACCTCGTCGGAGCCGCGGAGCAGCAGGTCGAGGGCGAACCGTTTCTGCTCGCCGCCGGAGAGCGTACGCACGATCCTGGATCGGGCCTCCTCCCACGGCTTGCCGAGGATGGCGACGGTCACGGTGTCGAAGAGCACCTCCGCGTCGTAGCCGCCGGCCTCGCCCCAGTGGGTGAGCGCGTTGGCGTACGCGATCTGGCTCTTCTCGGTCTCGTCCAGGGCCGCCACCGCCTTGCGCAGCCGCTCACCCGCGGCGCCCAGCGTGGGTGCGACCAGGGACAGCGCAAGATCTTCGAGGGTACGGTCGTCGCCGATCATGCCGATGAACTGCCGCATCACCCCGAGCCCGCCGGATCGCGCCACGGTGCCGCTCTGGATCGGGAGGTCGCCCGCCACCATCTTCATCAGGGTGGTCTTGCCGGCCCCGTTGGGCCCGACGAGGGCCACCTTCGCGCCTTCACCGACCCGGAACGACACGTCGGCGAACAGCTCACGACCGTCCGGGAGCACGAATCCGGCGCCGGCGACGTCCACATAACCCATGCGGGCATCCTCCCGGTCGGGACTACGTTCAGTCAGCCGAATTTCGGGTGACCCGCAGCACCCGGAAGCCCTTCTGGCTGGCCACCCTCTGGACCGTCCAGCCACCGGCGACGAGCCAGGCGTGCAACGAGTCACCGCCCAGGTGCCGGTTGATCACCAGCCAGGCGGTGCCGCCCGGCGCCAACCGGGGCAGCCAGCGTTCCAGCAGGGCGTGCAGGCCGGCCTTGCCGATGTGGGTGGGCGGGTTGCTCCAGATCTGGTCGAACGCGACCTGGTCCGGCACCTCGTCGGGCGCCGTCACCAGCACCCGGCCGGCCGGCCCGAGGCGTTCGGCGTTCTCCGCGGCCAGTTCCCGGGCGCGGGAGTTCACGTCGATCGCGTAGACCGTGGTCCGCGGCGCCTCGCTGGCCAGCACGCAGGCGATCGGGCCGTAACCGCAGCCGATGTCGAGCAGCGTGCCCTCGGTGGCCGCGTCCGGCAGACCGGCCTTGCGCAGCAGCACGGCGGTGCCCGGGTCCAACCGCCCGGCCGAGAACACCCCGGACGCGACGGCCAGCCGGTAGTCCCGCCCGGCGACGGTGAACTCGATCTCGCCCTTGCGGAACGGCGCGTCGGGTTCTGCGGTGAAGTAGTGGTCGGCGCTCACCTGCCAAGTCTGCACGGCCCTCATCAGCGTGTGTGCTTCGGCCTCCATACACACGCCGCCGTCACACCCGCCTCTAATCCACGCGCGGCGAAACCACGACGGACCGGTTGTGCGTTCATCGACCGGTGTGCGCGCCTAGCTTGAGCGGATGCGGCACGCCACCCCGACGCGCTCCGCCCACCGCGCCACCCCGGCACTCCAGCTGCGCCTTCCCTTCCACGGCCGCCGCCGGGCCCGGCGACACCTCTGGCGCGAGCCCTACCCGACCGCCCACCTGCTCACCCGCGGCCTGGCCGCGCTGATCGTGCTCGGCATCTTCGTCATGCTGGGCGTCCTCATCGTGGCCGAGGACCGGCACACCCCCGCCCGGACTCTCGCCTCCGCCGAGGTCGACGCCCGCATCGCGGCCCGGACCGTGGACACCGCGCCACTGACCGCCGACGAGGTCTTCCCCACCGGCGCCGCCGGCTTCCGGGTGACGCGGGCGTCCCTCACGGCGGACTGCCCGGCCGCGGCCACCGGCGCCTTGCGGCAGACCCTTGCGCGGTACGGGTGCTCGCAGGCGGTCCAGGCCGCCCTGACCGTCCCGTACGCCGACTACCGGATCACCGCCGGCATGCTGAACCTGCCCGACGCCACCAGCGCGACGGCCGTCGGCGACCAGGTCCGCTCCCTGGTCGAGACCGGTGACGGCGGGTTCGCCGAGATGTCCGGCGCGGCCACCGGGCCGGGCACCCCGGTCCTCTGGCGCACCCGCGGCCACTTCGTCATGTACTGCCTGATCACCGGCCCGTCCGGCGAGCTCGTACCGGCCGGCACGCCCCAGGTCCAGCAGATCACCGCCGACATCCTCGACACCCACCTGCACGACACCGTCCTGGTCCGCCGCGCCGGCTGACCCCTCAGCTGGTCGTGGGGTTCACGCGCGGAGGCGGCGGGTGGCTTCGGCGCGGGCGGCGTACTCGGTCTCGTCGGGGTAACCGACCGCGATCAGGGTCAGCCCGTGCGCCGGGGCGACCACCACGTCACTGGAGCGTTCCCGCAGGGTGAGCAGCTTGGCCGGCCATTCCGGGGCGCGCCGGCCGTCACCGACGGTCAGCATCGCACCGACGAGGCTGCGGACCATCGCCTGACAGAACGCGTCGGCCTGCACGGTCGCCACACAGATGCCGTCCGGGTCGCGCCGCCACGACAGCCGGGTGATCGCCCGGATCGTGGTGGCGTGCTCCTTGCGCTTGCAGAACGCGGCGAAGTCGTGCTCGCCGACCAGCCCGGCCGCGGCCTCGTTGAGCCGGTCCAGGTCGAGCGGGCGCACCCAGCCGAGGGTGTCGTGGCGGCGCAGCGGCTCCGGCCCCCACGGGGTGTCCGCGACCCGGTACTCGTACCTGCGGAAGGTCGCCGAGAACCGGGCGTCGAACGTGTCCGGCACCGGCCGCACGGCACGCACCCGGGCGTCCGGCGGCATCAGCGCGGCGAGCCGGCGCAGCAGCGAGCCCTCGAGTTCGGTCCAGCGGCCGGCGGGCAGGTCGACGTGGCACACCTGGCCGGTGGCGTGCACGCCGGCGTCGGTACGACCGGCGACGGTCAGGCCCAGGGGCGTCTCCGGGCCGAGGAGACGGGCGAAAGCCTCGGTCAGAACCCCCGCGACGGTACGGCGACCGGGCTGGGCGGCCCAGCCGGAGAAATCGGCGCCGTCATACGACACGTCCAGACGCAGCCGGATGGAATCTCCAGGAGCCATGACATCACCTGTCCCGGGGAACGACGGGACCTTGCAGACCCGTACCAGAAAACGGTCTCGATCTTAAGAAAGCGAAAGACCCGGCACCCCGAAGGATGCCGGGTCTCACGTGATGACGACTCAGGCCTTGGTGTCTTCGCCCTCGGCCTTGTCACCGGGCTTGTCACCGGACGCGCTGACCGGAGCCTCAGCGTCCTGGTCACCCTCGGCCTCGGCGGGGGCGCCGGCCGGCGTCTCCTCCTCGGGCGCGAGCGCCTCGACCTTGGCCTGCTGCGCGGCGGCCTTGCGGGCCTCCTTCGACGGCGCGGCGGTGGTGGCCGCGACCTCGAGCTCCTCGACCAGCTCGATGACGGCCATGGGAGCGGCGTCACCCTTGCGCGGGCCGATCTTGGTGATCCGGGTGTACCCACCGGGGCGGTTGGAGTACCGCGGAGCAATCTGCTCGAACAGGGCGTACACGACGTCCTTGTCCTTCACGGTGGCCAGAACCCGGCGACGGGAGTGCAGGTCGCCGCGCTTGGCCTTCGTGACCAGCTGCTCGGCCAGCGGGCGCAGCCGCTTGGCCTTCGACTCGGTGGTCTTGATCTTCCCGTGCCGGAAGAGCTCGGTGGCCAGGTTGGCCAGGATGAGCTTCTCGTGTGCCGGGCTGCCGCCGAGGCGGGCACCCTTGGTGGGCGTGGGCATTTCAATTGCTCCTTGAAATGTGGCGCAACCGAGCTGTTAGAGCTGCTCGGTCTCGCGGTAGTCGTCGGTGTCGTAATCCACGTCGCCGAACGAGTCGACCACGTGCGCCGGGTCGAAGGACGGCGCGCTGTCCTTCAGTCCCAGGCCCATTCCGGCGAGCTTCATCTTGACCTCGTCGATCGACTTCTGGCCGAAGTTCCGGATGTCCAGAAGGTCGGCCTCCGTACGCCCTATCAATTCGCCCACCGAGTTGATGCCTTCACGCTTGAGGCAGTTGTACGACCGGACGGTGAGGTCCAGCTCCTCAATCGGAAGGGCCAGGTCGGCAGCGAGCTGCGCGTCCTGGGGCGACGGGCCGATGTCGATGCCCTCAGCGGTCTCGTCGAGCTCACGGCACAGGCCGAAGAGCTCCACGAGGGTCGAGCCGGCCGAGGCCAGCGCGGTCCGCGGGGAGATCGAGGCCTTCGACTCGACGTCGATGATCAGGCGGTCGAAGTCGGTCCGCTGCTCGACACGGGTCGCCTCGACGCGGTAGGTGACCTTGAGAACCGGCGAGTAGATCGAGTCGACCGGGATCCGGCCGATCTCGGCGCCGGCGCTCTTGTTCTGCGCCGCGGTGACGTAGCCACGACCGCGCTCGACGGTCAGCTCCATGTCCAGCCGGCCCTTGCTGTTCAGGGTCGCCAGCTTCAGATCGGGGTTGTGCACCGAGACACCGGCCGGCGGCTGGATGTCCCCGGCGGTCACGTCGCCCGGGCCCTGCTTGCGCAGGTACATGCTGACCGGCTCGTCGTGCTCGGAGCTGACGGTCAGTTCCTTGACGTTCATGACCAGCTCGACCACGTCCTCCTTGACCCCGGGGATCGTGGTGAACTCGTGCAGCACGCCGTCGATCTTGATGCTGGTGACCGCCGCGCCCGGGATGGACGACAGCAGGGTCCGCCGCAGTGAGTTACCGAGGGTGTAGCCGAAGCCCGGCTCCAGCGGTTCGATGGTGAACCGGGAGCGGGTCTCGCTGAGCGACTCCTCCGAGAGGGTCGGCCGCTGGCTGATGAGCACGCTGTTCTTCTTTCTGTCGGGCCACCCGCTATTTGATGGCCGTCCGTGGTGTTCAAAAGTGCCGGCCTCGCGGCCGGCACTTTCAAAGAGCGCTACTTGGAGTAGAGCTCGACGATCAGCTGCTCCTGGACCTGCGTGTCGATGACAGCGCGGGCCGGGAGGGCGTGAACCAGGATCTTCATCTCGGCCGGGATCGGCTCGACCCACGCCGGAACCGGCCGGGAACCGGCCTGAGCCTGGGCGACGACGAAGGGGGTCATCTCCCGCGACTTCTCGCGAACGGCGATGATGTCGTGCTCCCGGACCCGGTAGGACGGGATGTCGACCTTCTTGCCGTTCACCAGGAAGTGGCCGTGCTTGACCAGCTGGCGAGCGGCGTCGCGGGACGCGGCGTAGCCGGCCCGGTAGACGACGTTGTCCAGACGCGTCTCGAGGATCTGCAGCAGCACCTCACCGGTCTTGCCGGGCTTGGTGACAGCCTCCTCGTAGTAACCGCGGAACTGCTTCTCGAGCACGCCGTAGACGCGGCGGGCCTTCTGCTTCTCGCGGTGCTGGAGCAGGTACTCGGTCTCCTTGGTCCGACCGCGGCCGTGCTGGCCGGGCGGGAAGGGACGCGACTCGAACGGGCACTTCGGCCCATCGCACTTGCTGCCCTTGAGGAACAGCTTCATCTTCTCGCGGCGGCAGCGCTTGCAGTCCGCACCGGTGTAACGAGCCATCTCTGAATCCCCCTCAGACCCGGCGACGCTTCGGCGGGCGGCAACCGTTGTGCGGCTGCGGCGTGACGTCGGAGATCTGCCCGACCTCGAGGCCGGCGGCCTGCAGCGAACGGATGGCGGTCTCCCGGCCGGAGCCCGGTCCCTTGACGAACACGTCGACCTTGCGCATGCCGTGCTCCATGGCACGACGGGCGGCAGCCTCGGCGGCCAGCTGCGCGGCGAACGGGGTCGACTTGCGGGAGCCCTTGAAGCCGACCTGGCCGGACGAGGCCCAGGAGATCACAGCACCGGTCGGGTCGGTGATCGACACGATGGTGTTGTTGAAGGTGCTCTTGATGTGCGCCTGCCCGTGGGCGACGTTCTTGCGTTCTTTGCGCCGGACCTTCTTTACTGCGGCCCCTGCGCGTGCCTTCGGTGGCATAAGTCAGTGCGCTCCTATTACTTCCGACCGGGCTTCTTCTTACCGGCGACCGTGCGCTTCGGGCCCTTACGGGTACGAGCGTTGGTCCGGGTCCGCTGTCCGCGCACGGGAAGACCCTTGCGGTGGCGGATGCCGGCGTAGCAGCCGATCTCGACCTTGCGGCGGATGTCCGCAGCGACCTCGCGGCGCAGGTCGCCCTCAACCTTGAAGTTGGACTCGATGTAGTCCCGGAGCTGAACCAGCTCTTCTTCCGTCAAGTCCTTGGCGCGCTTGTTCAGGTCAATCGCGGTAGCAGTCAATGTCTCCACGGCACGGGTGCGACCGATGCCGTAGATGTAAGTGAGCGCGATCTCCAACCGCTTTTCGCGGGGGAGATCGACGCCGACGAGACGAGCCATTACTGGCGGTACTCCTCGTTCGTGATCTCGGAGGTCTGCGCCCGTCCCATCCCACCTGCGCAGGTGGGCCCCGGCCTCCGACCGGGGGTGCGGCTGTGGTCACCCACGGCCGGGACGAGCTTGTTCAGTGGTGCGGATCCGTGCGCGGGTTTTAGCCCTGGCGCTGCTTGTGGCGCGGGTCGGTCGAGCAGATGACCATGACCCGGCCGTGCCGCCGGATGACCCGGCAGTTGTTGCAGATCCGCTTGACGCTCGGCTTGACCTTCACGGTTTGCCTTAACTCTCAGTCAGACGGGATGTGGAAAACCCCCGGCGACCCGTGCTTACTTGTAGCGGTAGACGATGCGCCCACGGGTGAGGTCGTACGGCGAAAGCTCGACGACGACCCTGTCCTCGGGAAGGATACGGATGTAGTGCTGCCGCATCTTCCCGGAGATGTGTGCCAGGACCTTGTGACCATTAGCGAGCTCAACGCGGAACATTGCGTTCGGCAGGGGCTCGATCACTCGGCCTTCGATCTCGATGGCTCCGTCTTTCTTTGGCATGTCCTCCGCTACCTGACATCGGGTTCTTGGGGCAGGCTGTCGCAACGTCTTTTCCGGGTCCGTGAGGACCCGAACCAGCCGCGGCTCCCCCCACCCTCGAAGCGCTTGAGGGCATGTGGGAGTGGACGCTACGCGCCAGCGAGCCAGTCTACGCGCCCGTAACAGCGACGCCAAACCGAGGGTTCCGTAACCCGCTGTCGGGCGTGTTTGCGACGGACATCTCGACCATATCCGCCTCAGTGGCGGCGTTTGCCCCGGTTCCCCAAGTGAGCGAAGACGGCGAAGACGACCGGGATCAGAACCCAGCCCGGCCAGAAGTAGAGAAACTCACCGGAGCCCAGACTGGAGAGCGCCCAGACCAGCGTGCAGACCACGAAGACGGCCAGCATGCCGTGATAACCCGGCCGCGAATCGCGTTCGCACGCCTCCTCCGGCGCGGACGCCGGGGCCGCGGCCGGACGATGCGGCTCGACCCGTGACTTCGCCAGCGGGACCGGGCCCGGCAGATCGTCGAGCAAGCCGTCCAGATCCGCGTAGGTCTTCGCGGCGTACGCCTGCTGGACGCGCTCGTCGTACTCGCTCAGATCGAGCCGGCCCTCGTCCAGCGCCACACGCAACCGGTCCGCGACTCGCTGGCGATCCTGATCCCCGGCCCGCATGCTGTCCTGCCCCATGCGTCACAGCATGGCAGCAGAGCACCACCGGTATCTATCCCTGTCGCGCGGTCACCAGATCGCCCAGACGGGCCCGGCCGCCGTCCACCGCGGTGGTCACCCACACCCCGTCCTCGAGCAGCGCCATGGTGTGCTCCACGTGCGCCGCGCGGGACCCGTCCCGGGTCACCACGGTCCAGCCGTCGCTGAGCTCCACGGTCCGCGGCGAGCCCATCGTGATCATCGGCTCGATGGCGAGCGCCAGACCCACCTCCAGGCGGATGCCGCGGCCCGGCTTGCCGTGGTTGAGCACGTGCGGGTCCTGGTGCATCTCGGTGCCGATGCCGTGGCCGCCGTAACCGTCGACGATCCCGTACCGCCCGGCCTTGCGGATCGACTTCTCGATGTTGAACGAGATGTCGGTCAGCCGGCCCCGCCCGTTCGCGATGCCGCGTGCCGCCGCCGCGATGCCGGCCCACATCGCGTCCTCCGCGACCTCGGCCATCTTCAGCAGCGCGGGGTCGGTCTCGCCGACCCCCACGGTGATCGCCGAGTCGCCGTGCCAGCCGTCCAGGACGGCGCCGCAGTCGATCGAGATCAGATCGCCCTCCCGCAGCACCTGCCCGGCGCTGGGGATGCCGTGCACCACCTGCTCGTTGACGGAGGCGCAGATCGACGCGGGGAAGCCGTGGTAGCCCTTGAACGACGGGGTGGCGCCCGCGTCGCGGATCACCTTCTCGGCGATCGCGTCCAGATCGCCGGTGGAGACACCGGGGGCGACCGCCGCCCGCATCGCGTCCAGAGCCGCGGCGACGACCAGGCCGGCCGCCCGCATCTTCTCGATCTGCTCGGGCGTCTTCAGCTGAATGTCCAGCTCTTGGCGGCGCATGGCGGTGAGCCTAACTCTCTTCGGTCTTTACATGCCGCCGCCCCGGGTCTCCCCGGGGCGGCGTCGTCGTCTTGAGGAACGGGCGGGATCAGCCGCCGTACGACCGCAGGGCGTCGATGGCGCGCACGGTGACGTCCTCGACCGGGCCGGTCGCGTCGATGCCCACCAGCTTGCCCTGAGCGCCGTAGAAGTCGACCAGGGGCGCGGTCTTGTCCGCGTACTCCACGAGACGGTTGGCGATCGTCTCGGCCTTGTCGTCATCGCGCTGGAACAGCTCGCTGCCGCACCGGTCGCAGATGTTCTCCTTGCTCGTCGGGTCGAACTCGACGTGCCAGATCTTTCCGCAGCCCCGGCACGTCCGGCGCCCGGAGAGCCGACGGATGACCTCGTCGTCGTCGACCACGAGCTCCATCACGATGTCCAGCGCCGTGCCGAGGTCGGCCAGCAGCTTGTCCAGCGCGGAGGCCTGCGGCACGGTCCGTGGGAAGCCGTCCAGCAGGAAGCCGTCGCTGGCGTCCGGCTCGGCGAGCCGGTCCCGGACCATGTTGATGGTCACCTCGTCCGGCACCAACTGCCCGGCGTCCATGTACCGCTTGGCCTCGACGCCCAGCGGCGTCCCCTGCGAGACGTTGGCCCGGAAGATGTCACCGGTCGAGATCTTCGGTACGGCGAGATGGGCGGCGATGAACTCAGCCTGGGTCCCCTTGCCGGCCCCCGGAGGGCCCACCAACACCAGCCGCACCTACATCGCCTCGCTTCGGTCCTCAGAAACCACGCCCACCGTCGACGCCAGAGCCCCCCGGCCCCGCGTACCCACTACCGGAGGAACCCTTCGTAGTTCCGCTGCATGAGTTGGCTCTCGATCTGCTTCACCGTCTCCAGACCCACGCCCACCATGATCAGAACAGCAGTACCACCGAACGGGAAGTTCATGTACTGGTCCTGGTTGAGCCAGATGAAGAAGAAGTTCGGCAGAACCGAGATCAAGCCAAGGTACAACGCGCCCGGCAGGGTGATCCGGCTGAGGATGAAGTCCAGGTACTCGGCGGTCGGCTTGCCCGGGCGGATACCCGGAACGAAACCACCGTACTTCTTCATGTTCTCCGCGACCTCGGTCGGGTTGAACGTGATCGACACGTAGAAGTACGTGAAGAAGATGATCAAGAGGAAGTAGACCGCGATGTAGAGCCAGTGCGTCGGGTCGGCCAGGTGGTTCTGGATCCAGATCTGGTAACCCTTGAGGTTGTTCTGGTCGAAGAACTGCAGGTACAGCTGCGGCAGGTAGAGCAGCGACGACGCGAAGATGACCGGGACGACACCCGCCTGGTTCACCTTCAGCGGGATGTAGGTCGAGGTGCCGCCGTACATCCGCCGGCCGATCATGCGCTTCGCGTACTGCACCGGGATGCGGCGCTGCGCCTGCTCGATGAAGACCACCAGCGCGATGATGACCAGCACCAGGCCGATGACGAGCGCGAACTTGGCGTTGCCGCTGGACTCCTTGATGCTCCAGCCCTCGCCGGGCAGGCGGGCCGCGATCGAGGTGAAGATCAGGACGGACATGCCGTTGCCGACGCCGCGGTCGGTGATCAGCTCACCGAGCCACATGACCACACCGGTGCCGGCGGTCATCGTCATCACCAGGATGGTGAGCGTGAGCCACATCGGAATGCCGGTGTTCTCGGGGATGATCTGGTACGCCGGGTCGTCCTGGTCGCACATGTTGTTGAACAGCTGACCGGTACGCGCCAGCGCCACGAACGCGGAGGCCTGCAGAACCGCGAGGCCGAGCGTCAGGTACCGGGTGTACTGGGTGATCTTCGCCTGACCGGACTGGCCCTCCTTGCGGAGCTGCTCCAGACGCGGGATGACCACGGTGAGCAGCTGCAGGATGATCGACGCCGTGATGTACGGCATGATGCCCAGCGCGAAGACGGAGAGCTGGAGCAGCGCACCGCCGGAGAACAGATTCAGCAGGTTCAGGACGCCACTGGTGTCCGACTCGGCGATTTCCAGGCATGCCTTGACGTTGGCGTAGGACACGCCAGGACTGGGCAATGTGGCACCGAGACGGTAGATCCCCACAATCGCTACCGTGAAAAGTAGCTTCTTCCGCAGGTCAGGCGTCCGAAGCGCGCTCGAGAAGGCGGACAACAACTGATCCTCCTGCGTGGTCGCCACACTCTGGGTTGCGGTATCCCGGAACTTCGGGCACACATCATTGAGCAGCCGTAGAGGCCGCCAGCGGAGCACTGTATCAGCAAGGCCGAGAGCACAACCACCGGCATCGTACGGGCCGATGTCCCAGTACAACACAACTGTCCGGCTTCATGGCTGATCCGGGTGCTTGCGCGTCGATCGGCACCCGGCTCCCACCCTACGGCACCGGGCCCTGACGCTCTGAGACGGCCGTCACGGCGTTCTCACGGCGCAGCCGCACTGGGAGGAGTCCACAGCGCGATCACGGCCACACGCGCCGCACAGGGCCGTTTAACGACAAGAGGCCGCGGCCCGGGTCTCCCCGGTGCCGCGGCCTCTCACCGCATCACGACTTACAGCTCGGTGGCCGAGCCACCGGCCGCGGCGATCTTCGCCTTGGCCGAGTCGCTGAACGCGTGCGCCGAGATGGTCAGCGCCACACCGGCCAGCTCACCCGAGCCGAGCACCTTGACCGGCTGGCCCTTGCGGACCGCGCCGGCCTCGACCAGCTCGGACGGGCCGACCTCGCCGCCGTTCGGGAACAGCTCAGCGAGCTTGTCCAGGTTGACGACCTGGAACACGACCTTGTTACGCGGCCGGTTCTTCAGACCCTTCACCTTCGGCAGGCGCATGTGGATGGGCATCTGCCCACCCTCGAACGACGCCGGGGTGTTCTTACGGGCACCCGTGCCCTTGGTACCGCGACCGGCGGTCTTGCCCTTGGAGCCCTCACCGCGACCCACACGGGTCTTCGCGGTCTTGGCACCGGGCGCCGGGCGCAGGTGGTGGACCTTGATCGCCATTTACTCGACCTCCTCGACAGTGACGAGGTGGTTCACGGCGAAGATCATGCCCCGAATCTCGGGACGGTCCTCCTTGACCACCACATCGTTGATCCGCTTCAGGCCGAGCGACCGCAGGGAGTCCCGCTGGTTCTGCTTACGCCCGATCCCGGACCGGATCTGGGTGACCTTCAAGCGCGCCATCAGTGCACCGCCGCTTCCGCACGCGCTGCCAGCATGGCCGCCGGCGCCACGTCCTCGACCGGCAGACCACGGCGCTTGGCCACGGCCTCCGGCGACTCGAGGCCCTTCAGAGCGGCCACGGTCGCGTGCACGATGTTGATCGGGTTCGAAGAGCCGAGGCTCTTCGACAGGATGTCGTGGATACCCGCGCACTCCAGCACGGCGCGCACCGGGCCACCGGCGATGACACCGGTACCAGCCGACGCCGGCTTGAGGAGAACGACACCCGCGGCGGCCTCGCCGGTGATCGGGTGCGGGATCGTCGCACCGATCCGCGGGACCTTGAAGAAGTGCTTCTTGGCCTCCTCGACGCCCTTGGCGATGGCCGCGGGCACCTCCTTGGCCTTTCCGTAGCCGATACCGACGGTGCCGTCACCGTCGCCGACGATCACCAGGGCGGTGAAGCTGAAGCGACGACCACCCTTGACGACCTTCGCGACACGGTTGATCGCGACGACCCGCTCGAGATGCGGGGTCTTCTCGACGGGCGCGTTGCCGCGGCCGCCCTCGCGACGGTTGTCCCTGCGGTTGCCACCCTCGGTGTTACCGCCGGACCCGCCGCCTCGGCGCTGCTGACCAGGCATTGGTCAATCCCTCCTAGAACTCGAGTCCGGCTTCGCGAGCGGCGTCCGCGAGCTTGGCGATGCGGCCCGCGTACTTGTTGCCACCCCGGTCGAAGACGACCTTGGAAATCCCCGCGGCCTTGGCCCGCTCGGCGAGAAGCGCGCCGACCTTGCCGGCCTGCGCGGTCTTGTCGCCCTCGCCACCCCGGATCGAGGTGTCGAGCGTGGACGCCGAGGCCAGCGTGTGGCCCTTGAGGTCGTCGATGATCTGCGCGGTGATGTGCCGCGCGGACCGGGTGACGACCAGGCGGGGACGCTCGGCCGTACCACTGACGTTCTTGCGGACCCGGAAGTGCCGACGCGCCTTGCCGACGGCACGCTTGGCGGCGATGCCGCCGCCGTTGCGGCGCTTGAGCAGCGTGGCGGTCACTTCTTACCTGCCTTTCCAGCCTTGCGGCGGATGACCTCGCCCTGGTACTTGACGCCCTTGCCCTTGTAGGGCTCCGGCGGACGGATCTTGCGAATGTTCGCGGAGACCTCGCCCACCAGCTGCTTGTCGATACCGGTGACGGTGAACTGGGTCGGCTTCTCGACGGAGAAGGTGATGCCCGCCGGCGCCGGAACCAGAACCGGGTGCGAGAAACCGAGGGCGAACTCGAGGTCCTTGCCCTTGGCGGTCACGCGGTAACCGGTGCCGTTGATCTCCAGGACCTTCTTGTAGCCCTCGGTGACGCCGACGATCATGTTGGCGACCAGGGTACGGGAGAGGCCGTGCAGTTCCTTGGCCTTGCGCTCGTCGTTGGGGCGGTTGACGACCAGCTCGCCACCATCCTGCGAGACCGTGATCGGCTCGGCGACGGTGTGCGAGAGTTCGCCCTTGGGGCCCTTGACCTTGACGGTCTGCCCCGTGATGGTGACGTCGACGCCGGCCGGGACCGGGATCGACTTACGTCCGATTCGCGACATGTCTAAGTCTCCAGTTACCAGACGAAGGCGAGGACTTCCCCGCCAACGCTCCGCTTGCGGGCCTGCTTGTCGGTCAGCAGTCCCTGGGACGTCGAAATGATCGCGACACCGAGGCCACCGAGCACGCGCGGCAGCTCGTCGGACTTGGCGTAAACCCGCAGGCCCGGCTTCGAGACGCGCTTGATGCCGGCGAGGCTGCGCTCGCGGTTCTGGCCGTACTTGAGCTCAACGACCAGACGCTTGCCGACCGCGCCCTCCTCGGGCTCCTCAGACGTCCACGAAGCGATGTAACCCTCGGCCTTGAGGACCTCGGCGATGTTCGCCTTGATCTTCGAGTAGGGCATCGTCACCTTGTCGTGGTACGCCTGGTTGGCGTTACGCAGACGCGTGAGCATGTCTGCGATCGGGTCCGTCATCGTCATGGGTATTCGTCAACCTTTCTCGCCGGGGTTCCCGAGCTGGGCTCAGGCCTACGGCGAAGCGGCATTACATTCGGGTCCGCCTGATGGCCCGCCGGTGAAGGCGGGCCAGAGGACGGAAGTTACCAGGAGGCCTTGGACACGCCGGGCAGCTCACCACGGTGGGCCATGTCCCGCACGCAAACGCGGCACAGGCCGAACTTGCGGTAGACCGAGTGCGGGCGACCGCACTTCTGGCAGCGGGTGTAGGCACGCACGGCGAACTTCGGCTTCGCGGCCGCCTTGATGATCAGCGCCTTCTTAGCCATGCTCAGTTCTCCTTGAACGGGAAGCCGAGGAGCTTGAGCAGCGCCCGGCCCTCGTCGTCGGTCGAGGCGGTGGTGACCACGGTGATGTCCATGCCCCGGGGGCGGTCGATCTTGTCCTGATCGATCTCGTGGAACACCGACTGCTCGGTCAGACCGAACGTGTAGTTGCCGTGACCGTCCAGCTTGCGGCCGTCGAGTCCGCGGAAGTCGCGGATACGGGGCAGCGAGATCGACAGCAGCCGGTCCAGGAACTCCCACATCCGGTCGCCGCGGAGGGTGACCTTCGCGCCGATCGGCATGCCCTCACGCAGCTTGAACTGCGCGATGGACTTGGTCGCCCGGCGGACCAGCGGCTTCTGACCGGTGATGGTGGTCAGGTCCCGGACCGCGCCGTCGATCAGCTTGGCATCGCGGGCAGCCTCGCCGACACCCATGTTGACGACGACCTTGACCAGGCCCGGCGTCTGCATCGGGTTGCCGTACTTGAACTGCTCACGGATGGCCGGCACGACCTCCGAGCGGTACTTCTGCTTGAGACGCGGCAGCGTCTTGGCCTCGGTAGCGGCAGTCATCAGAGTTCCTTACCGGTCGTACGCGCGATCCGGACCTTGGTGCCGTTGTCGTCGATCCGGTAGCCGATGCGGGTCGGCTTGCCCTGGTCGTCCAGCACCTGCACGTTCGAGATGTGGATCGGGGCTTCCTGGGTGACGATGCCACCGGTCTTCGATCCGCGCTGGTTCGTGCGGATACGCTCGTGCTTCTTGACTCGGTTGACGCCCTCGACCAGGACCTTGTCCTGCCGCGGGAAGGCCGCGATGACCTTACCCTTGGCACCCTTGTCCTTGCCGGCGATGACGACGACCGTGTCGCCCTTCTTGATCTTCACGGTCAGAGCACCTCCGGCGCCAGGCTGATGATCTTCATGAACCGCTTGTCGCGCAGCTCGCGCCCGACCGGGCCGAAGATGCGGGTGCCGCGGGGGTCCCCGCCGTCCTTGATGATGACGGCGGCGTTCTCGTCGAAACGGATGTACGAGCCGTCCGGACGGCGCCGCTCCTTGGCGGTGCGGACGATGACCGCCTTGACGACGTCACCCTTCTTCACACCGCCACCCGGAATGGCGTCCTTGACCGTGGCCACGATGACGTCGCCGATGCTCGCGTAACGGCGACCGGAGCCACCGAGCACCCGGATGCACAGGATCTCCCGGGCACCCGTGTTGTCGGCGACGCGCAGTCGCGACTCCTGCTGGATCACGTCTGTCTCCTATGTCTGCCAGTTCTCCGGGAAAAGCAGCCCGAAGCTTGGCGGAACGATGGTCCGCTGGGCCGGCCGGAGCCGGCCCAGCGCACTCACTTGGCCTTTTCGAGGATCTCCACGATGCGCCACCGCTTGGTGGCGGAGAGCGGACGAGTCTCCATGATCGAAACGCGGTCACCGACGCCGGCCGCGTTCTGCTCGTCGTGCACCTTCAGCTTCCGCGTACGGCGGATGACCTTGCCGTACAGGGCGTGCTTGACCCGGTCCTCGACCTCGACGACGACAGTCTTGTCCATCTTGTCGCTGACCACGAGACCGTCACGCGTCTTGCGCTGAGCGCGCGGAGCGGTGGTGTTCTCACTCATGCCGTCACCTCATCCGGCGCGACCGAGAGCCCAAGCTCACGCTCACGCATGATCGTGTAGATCTTCGCGATGTCCTTGCGAACGACCTGCAGCCGACGGTGATTGTCGAGCTGGCCTGTCGCGCGCTGCACACGAAGGTTGAACAGCTCCGCCTTGGCCTCCCGCAGCTTCGCGATCAGCTCCTCGTCGGAGTTCTCGCGCAGCTCGGCTGCCTTAACGCCCGCTGCCATCAGCTTTCACCCACTTCGCGCGTCACGATGCGGCACTTCATCGGGAGCTTGTGGATCGCGCGGCGCATCGCCTCACGCGCGACCGTCTCGTTCGGGAAGGACATCTCGAAGAGAATCCGACCCGGCTTGACGTTCGCCACCCACCACTCCGGAGAACCCTTACCGGAACCCATGCGGGTCTCGGCAGGCTTCTTGGTCAGGGCCTGGTCCGGGAAGATCGAGATCCAGACCTTGCCGCCACGCTTGATGTGACGGGTCATCGCGATACGTGCCGACTCGATCTGCCGGTTCGTCACGTACGCGGGCTCCAGAGCCTGGATACCGAACTCGCCGAAGACGACCCGGTTGCCGCCCTTGGACGCGCCACTGCGGTCCGGGTGATGCGGCTTACGGAAGCCCTTTGGGGGCTTACGCGGCATCAGCATTTGTCAGCCCTCCTGCTGCGTTTCGGCCTGCGCCGGAGCGGCGGCGACCGCAGCGTCATTCAGGTTCTCGCCGGCGGGGGTGTCGCCACCCCGCGCCTGGGCCTGAGCGGCCCGGCCAGCCTCGGTGCCGCCCGCGGTCGTGCCGGACGAACCGGAACGGCCACGACGCGGACGCTCGGGACGGTCGGCGCGGTCACGGCGCGGGCGAGCCGGCGCCTCAGCGACGGCCTCGCGACCCGGGACGGCGTCGCCCTTGTAGATCCAGACCTTCACACCGATACGGCCGAACGTGGTACGGGCCTCGAAGAAGCCGTACTCGATGTTGGCCCGCAGCGTGTGCAGCGGAACACGACCCTCACGGTAGAACTCCGTGCGGCTCATCTCCGCGCCGCCGAGACGGCCGGAGACCTGCACCCGGATGCCCTTGCAGATCGGGTTCTTCATGGCCGACTGCATGGCCTTACGCATCGCCCGGCGGAAGCTGACCCGGGAGGACAGCTGCTCGGCGACACCCTGAGCGACCAGCTGAGCGTCCGACTCGGGGCTCTTGACCTCGAGGATGTTCAGCTGGACCTGCTTGCCGGTGAGCTTCTCGAGCTCGCCGCGGATCCGGTCGGCCTCCTGGCCCTTACGGCCGATGACGATGCCCGGCCGGGCGGTGTGGATGTCGACACGAACCCGGTCACGGGTCCGCTCGATGTCCACCTTGGAGATGCCGGCGCGCTCGAGGCCCTTGGACATCATGCGGCGGATCTTGACGTCCTCGCCGATGTAGTCCTTGTAGAGCTTGTCCGCGAACCAGCGGCTCCGCCAGTCGGTGGAGATGCCGAGACGGAACCCGGTGGGGTGAACCTTCTGACCCATTACTCGGCACCCTCCGTGCTCTGGGACTCGGCCTGCGGCGCAGCCTTCTTGGCCGCAGCCTTCTTCGCCGGGCGGGCCGTCTGGACCGCCTCGACCGCGATGGTGATGTGACACGTGCGCTTGCGGATCCGGTACGCCCGGCCCTGCGCCCGCGGACGGAAACGCTTCAGCGTCGGACCCTCGTCGACGAACGCCTCACTGATGAGGAGAGTGTCGGGGTCGAGCCGCTCGTTGTTCTCAGCGTTCGCGATCGCGCTGGCGACCACCTTGTAGACCTGCTCGCTCGCCGACTGCGGCGCGAACTGCAGGACGATCAGAGCCTCCTTCGCGGGCAGACCGCGGACGAGGTTGATCACACGGCGAGCCTTGCTCGGCGAAATGCGGACGTGCTTCGCAACTGCGCGAGAGCCCGGAAGCGCCGGAGCGTCATTCTTAACTGGCATCGCTGTAACCCCTTTCTTATCCGTGGACTGACTAGCGACGACGGCTCTTGCGGTCGTCCTTCTCGTGACCCTTGAACGTACGGGTCAGAGCGAACTCGCCGAGCTTGTGACCGACCATGGCCTCGGTGACGAACACCGGGACGTGCTTGCGCCCGTCGTGCACGGCGATCGTGTGTCCGAGCATGTCCGGAATGATGGTCGAACGCCGCGACCAGGTCTTGATGACGTTCTTCGAGTTCTTCTCGTTCTGAACTTCCACCTTCTTGAGCAGGTGGTCGTCGACGAACGGGCCCTTCTTCAGGCTGCGAGGCATCTTTTAACTCCCGTTACCCGCGCTTGCGGGTGGCGTAGCGGCGGCGAACGATCAGCTTGTCGCTCTCCTGGCCCTTGCGGCGGGTACGGCCCTCCGGCTTACCAGCCGGGTTGACCGGGTGACGACCACCGGAGGTCTTACCCTCACCACCACCGTGCGGGTGGTCGACGGGGTTCATGGCGACACCACGGACGGTGGGGCGCTTGCCCTTCCACCGCATACGGCCGGCCTTACCCCAGTTGATGTTCGACTGCTCGGCGTTGCCGATCTCGCCGACCGTCGCGCGGCAGCGGATGTCGACGCGCCGGATCTCACCGGACGGCATACGCAGCGTGGCGTAGGCACCCTCACGGCCGAGCAGCTGGATGCCGACGCCGGCCGAGCGGGCCAGCTTGGCGCCACCGCCGGGACGAAGCTCCACGCCGTGGACCGTCGTACCGACCGGGATGTTGCGCAGGGGAAGGTTGTTCCCCGGCTTGATGTCCGCGCCCACGCCCGACTCGACGCGGTCGCCCTGCTTCAGGTCCTTCGGCGCGAGGATGTAGCGCTTCTCACCGTCGGCGTAGTGCAGCAGAGCGATGCGGGAGGTGCGGTTGGGGTCGTACTCGATGTGAGCGACCTTGGCCGGCACGCCGTCCTTGTCGTTCCGCTTGAAGTCGATCAGCCGGTACTGCCGCTTGTGGCCACCGCCCTGGTGCCGGGTGGTGATCCGGCCGTGGACGTTGCGGCCGCCCTTCTTGGGCAGCGGAACCAGCAGAGACTTCTCCGGCGTCGACCGGGTGATCTCGGCGAAGTCGGCGACGCTGGAGCCACGACGGCCCGGCGTGGTCGGCTTGTACTTACGGATTCCCATGATTCACAAACCCCTTAGCTGACCGGGCCGCCGAAGGCCTCGATACGGTCACCGTCAGCCAGCTTGACCATCGCGCGCTTGGTCGCCTTGCGCTGACCCCAACCGGTCTTGGTGCGCTTGCGCTTGCCCTCGCGGTTCGCGGTGTTCACGGTCAGCACGCGGACGTTGAAGATCTGCTGGATAGCGATCTTGATCTGCGTCTTGTTCGCGTCCGGGTGAACCTGGAACGTGTACCAGTTCTGGTCGAGAACGCTGTAGCTCTTCTCGGAGACCACCGGGGCGACGATGATGTCGCGCGGGTCGGCGATCGTGCTCACTTGTCGCCCTCCTCGGACTTCGCGGTCCCGCCGAGGAACTCGTCGAGCGCGACCTTCGTGAAGACCACCTCGTCGGCGACCAGCACGTCGTAGGTGTTGAGCTGGCCGGCCTCGATGAGGTGGACGGTCGGCTCGTTGCGCAGCGACACCCAGTTCAGCTCGTCCTGGCTGTCCAGGACGACCAGGACCTTGTTGCTCTGGGCGACCTTGCGCAGGGTCGCGATCGCGGCCTTCGTCGACGGCTTCTCGCCGGCGAGGAAGGACTCGACCACGAAGACGCGGCCGTCACGAGCCCGGTCGGAGAGGGCGCTGCGGAGAGCCGCGGCCTTCATCTTCTTGGGGGTCCGCTGGCTGTAGTCGCGCGGCACGGGACCGTGCACGACGCCACCGCCGGTGAACTGCGGCGCGCGGATCGAGCCCTGACGAGCCCGGCCGGTGCCCTTCTGCTTGTACGGCTTCTTGCCGCCACCGGCGACCTCGCCGCGCGTCTTGGCCTTGTGCGTGCCCTGCCGGGCCGCGGCCAGCTGCGCCACGACGACCTGGTGCATCAGCGGAATGTTCGCTGCGACGTCGAAGACGTTGCCGGGCAGGTCGACCGAGCCGGCCTTCGCACCCTCAGCGTTGATCACGTCAACGGAGCTCACTTGGCACCGCCCTTCGCGGTCTTCTTCGCAGCGGAACGGACCAGGATCAGCGCGCCCTTGGGACCGGGAACCGCGCCGCGGACCAGGATCAGGTTGCGCTCGGTGTCGACGGCCTGGATGACCAGGTTCTGCACGGTGAAGCGCTTGCCACCCATGCGACCGGCCATCTTCATACCCTTGAAGACGCGACCCGGGGTCGCGCAGGCGCCGATGGAGCCGGGCGAGCGGTGCTTGCGCTCGACACCGTGGCTCGCGCGCAGACCGTGGAAGCCGTGCCGCTTCATGACACCGGCGTAGCCCTTGCCCTTGGTCTTGCCGGTCACGTCGATCGGCTGGCCGACCGTGAACGTGTCGACGCTGACCTCCTGGCCGAGCTCGTACTCGCCGGCGTCGACGGTGCGCAGCTCAACCACGTGGCGGCGCGGCGAAACGCCGGCCTTGGCGAACTGGCCGCTCTCGGGCTTGTTCACCTTGCGCGGGTCGATCGCGCCGTAAGCCAGCTGGACAGCCGAGTAGCCGTCCTTCTCATCGGTGCGGACCTGGGTCACGACGCACGGGCCGGCCTGCACCACGGTCACCGGGACAACCTTGTTGTTGTCCCAGACCTGGGTCATGCCGAGCTTGGCGCCCAGGATCCCCTTAACTTGCCTGTCCATTGTCCGGTCCCTACAGCTTGATCTCGATGTCGACGCCAGCCGGCAGGTCGAGGCGCATGAGCGAGTCGACCGTCTTGGGGGTCGGGTCGATGATGTCGATCAGCCGCTTGTGCGTGCGCATCTCGAAGTGCTCGCGCGAGTCCTTGTACTTGTGCGGCGAACGGATCACGCAGAAACGGTTGATCTCCGTGGGCAGCGGCACCGGGCCCGCGACCTGCGCCCCGGTACGCGTCACCGTCTCGACGATCTTCCGCGCCGAGGAGTCGACGACCTCGTGGTCATAGGCCTTGAGCCGGATGCGGATCTTCTGTCCCGCCATGGTGGCTTCTGTTTCCTTCTCTCGATGCCGCTACCTGCGGAAGCGGGTGGCCTCCGCATGCCCGCAGGACGGTTGATCCTGCGTTGTCCGACCCCCGCGGTCGGGCGTGTCGCGCCTTCGGGCAGATGATGCCCAGGCAGAGTGCTTGGCACTCCAGTCGATCACGGGGATCTGTGGTGTCGGGCGGCAAAGGAACACACCCGGACACCCGGCGAGGGTGGGTGACTGAACAGGCAGCGCTAGCCACCATCGAGTCACCCACCCCGCGCGGACGCAACCTGACTAGTATGCCGGATTGAATCCGGCATTGCTAATCGGGGTCACCTTCAGGCGTTGTTCACGACTGTGTCGTGAACAACGTCCGATCACTTGTTGATCTTCGTGACCGTTCCGGCGCCGACGGTGCGGCCACCCTCACGGATCGCGAACTTCAGGCCCTGCTCCATGGCGATCGGCTGGATCAGCTTCACGGACATGGAGGTGGAGTCGCCGGGCATGACCATCTCGGTGCCCTCGGGCAGCGTGACGACGCCGGTGACGTCCGTGGTGCGGAAGTAGAACTGCGGCCGGTAGTTCTGGAAGAACGGGGTGTGCCGGCCACCCTCCTCCTTCGAGAGGATGTAGACCTGGCCCTCGAACTCCGTGTGCGGAGTCGTGGTGCCCGGCTTCACGACGACCATGCCGCGCTCGACGTCCTCGCGCTTGATACCGCGGAGCAGCAGACCGACGTTCTCACCCGCGCGGGCCTCGTCGAGCAGCTTGCGGAACATCTCGATGCCGGTGCAGACGGTCTTGGTCGACTTCTCGCGGATACCGACGATCTCGACCTCCTCGTTCGGCTTGAGGATGCCACGCTCGGCGCGACCGGTCACCACGGTGCCACGGCCGGTGATCGTGAAGACGTCCTCGATCGGCATGAGGAACGGCTTCTCGGTCTCACGCTCGGGCTGCGGGATCGCGGTGTCGACCGCGTTCATCAGCTCCAGGAGCTTGCCGGTCCACTCCGGGTCGCCCTCGAGCGCCTTGAGCGCCGACACGCGCACGACCGGCAGGTCGTCGCCCGGGAACTCGTAGGTGCTGAGCAGCTCGCGAACCTCGAGCTCGACGAGCTCCAGGAGCTCCTCGTCCTCGACCATGTCGCTCTTGTTCAGGGCGACGACGATGTACGGAACGCCGACCTGGCGGGCCAGGAGCACGTGCTCCTTGGTCTGCGGCATCGGGCCGTCGGTGGCGGCCACGACCAGGATCGCGCCGTCCATCTGGGCCGCACCGGTGATCATGTTCTTGATGTAGTCCGCGTGGCCGGGGCAGTCCACGTGCGCGTAGTGACGCGCCGCGGTCTGGTACTCGACGTGCGCGATGGAGATCGTGATACCACGAGCCTTCTCCTCCGGCGCCTTGTCGATCTCGTCGAACGGGGTGTACGGGTTCAGCTCGGGGAACTCGTCGTGCAGGACCTTCGTGATGGCCGCAGTCAGCGTCGTCTTACCGTGGTCGATGTGACCAATGGTGCCGATGTTGACGTGCGGCTTAGTCCGCTCGAACTTCGCCTTCGCCACTGGTGTCCTCCTGTGGACTGATCATTACTTTTCGCCCGGCACGCCGATAAGGCGCTCAGGACTCTGTCGACTGCTCGTGCACGTGCGGCCCTCGACAGGCCGCACGTGCCTCAACGCGTCAGGCGCCGGTGGCCTTAGCGATGATCTCCTTCGCCACGTTCGCGGGAACCTCGGCGTAGGAGTCGAACTGCATGCTGTAGCTAGCCCGGCCCGCAGTCTTCGACCGGAGGTCGCCGACGTAGCCGAACATCTCCGAGAGCGGGACCAGAGCCTTGACGACGCGAGCGCCGTGACGCTCCTCCATCGACTGAATCATGCCACGCCGGGAGTTGAGGTCGCCGATGACGTCACCCATGTTGTCCTCAGGGGTGGTGACCTCGACGGACATCATCGGCTCGAGGAGAGCCGGGTCGGCCTTGCGAGCCACTTCCTTCATCGCCATCGAGCCGGCGATCTTGAAGGCCATCTCGGAGGAGTCGACCTCGTGGTACTGACCGTCGACCAGCGTGAACTTCACGCCGACCAGCGGGTAGCCGGCGAGGACGCCGTACTGCAGGGAGTCCTGCGCACCCGCGTCCACCGAGGGGATGAACTCCTTGGGGATGCGACCACCGGTCACCGCGTTCACGAACTCGTACGTGGGGCCGTCCGCGTCGAGCGGAAGCGGCTCGACGTTGACGATGACCTTCGCGTACTGGCCCGAGCCACCGGTCTGCTTCTTGTGGACGTACGTGTGCTTCTCCACGGTGCCGCGGATCGTCTCGCGGTACGCCACCTGCGGCTTGCCGATGTTCGCCTCGACGTTGAACTCGCGGCGCATACGGTCGACGAGGATGTCGAGGTGAAGCTCGCCCATGCCGGCGATGATGGTCTGCCCGGTCTCCTCGTCGTTGAAGACGCGGAAGGTCGGGTCCTCCTCGGCCAGACGCTGGATCGCGGTGCCCAGCTTCTCCTGGTCCGACTTGGTCTTCGGCTCGATGGCCACCTGGATGACCGGCTCCGGGAAGGTCATCGACTCGAGGATGACCGGCTTCGCCGGGTCGCAGAGCGTGTCACCGGTGGTGGTCTGCTTCAGACCCTGGACGGCGATGATGTCGCCGGCCTGCGCGGTGGTGCGCTCCTCACGCTTGTTCGCGTGCATCTGGTAGATCTTGCCGATCCGCTCTTTGCGGTCCTTGGTGGAGTTGATCACCTGGGTACCGGTCTCGAGCGTTCCGGAGTAGACCCGCACGTAGGTCAGCTTGCCGAGGTGCTTGTCGGTCTGGATCTTGAAGGCCAGCGCCGAGAAGGGCTCGTCGTTCGACGGCTTCCGCAGCAGCGGGGTCTCGCCGTCGGTCGCGGTGCCCTCGATGGCCGGGATGTCCAGCGGCGACGGCAGGAACTCGACAACGGCGTCCAGCATCGGCTGCACACCCTTGTTCTTGAACGCCGAGCCGCAGAGCACCGGGTTGGCCTTGCTCGCGATCGTGGCGCGCCGGATGGCGGCCCGGATCTCGTCGATCGATACCTCTTCGCCCTCGAGGTACTTCTCCATCACCGCGTCGTCGACGTCGGCGAGGGTCTCGATCAGCTTCTCGCGCCACTCGGCGGCAGATTCGGCCAGGTCAGCCGGAATCTCCTCGATGGCGTAGTCCTCACCCTTCTGGGTCTCACCACGCCAGGTGAGGGCACGCATCTCGATCAGGTCGACGACACCGATGTGGTCGCCCTCGAGCCCGATCGGGATCTGGAGGACCAGCGGGGTGGCGTTGAGCCGGTCGATCATCATCTGCACGCAGCGGAAGAAGTCGGCACCGGTCCGGTCGAGCTTGTTGACGAAGCACATGCGGGGGACGTTGTACTTGTCCGCCTGGCGCCACACGTTCTCGGTCTGGGGCTCCACGCCGGCCACACCGTCGTACACCGCGACCGCACCGTCGAGCACACGCAGCGACCGCTCGACCTCGACCGTGAAGTCGACGTGGCCGGGCGTGTCGATGATCTGGATCGTGTGACCCTTCCACTCGCACTTGGTGGCGGCGGAAGTGATGGTGATACCGCGTTCCTGCTCCTGCTCCATCCAGTCCATGACGGCAGCGCCCTCGTGGACCTCACCGATCTTGTACGTGATGCCGGTGTAGAACAGGATGCGCTCAGTCGTCGTGGTCTTACCAGCGTCGATGTGCGCCATGATGCCGATGTTGCGAACCTTGGCGAGGGCGAGCGCGTCTGCGGCAGCCACTTCCATCCCTACTTTTCTTCGTCGTCGTCTCTAAGGACCGGTACGACTGCCGTGGCCCGGCGGATGCCGGGCCCGCAGCAGGGTCTTACCAGCGGTAGTGCGCGAAGGCCTTGTTGGACTCCGCCATCTTGTGGGTGTCCTCGCGACGCTTCACCGCGGCGCCGAGGCCGTTGCTGGCGTCGAGCAGCTCGTTCTGGAGGCGCTCGATCATGGTCTTCTCGCGGCGGGCCTTGGAGTACTGGACCAGCCAGCGCAGACCGAGGGTGGTCTGACGCGGGGTGCGGACCTCGACCGGAACCTGGTAGGTCGCGCCACCGACACGGCGGCTGCGGACCTCGAGGGTCGGCTTCACGTTGTCCATGGCGCGCTTGAGGATGACCACCGGGTCGGTGCCGCTCTTCTCGCGGGCACCTTCCAGGGCGCCGTACACGATGCGCTCGGCGAGCTGACGCTTACCGCCGATCAGGATCTTGTTGACCAGCTGCGTCACCAGCGGGGAGTTGTACACCGGGTCAGCGACCACCGGGTGGCGCGGAGCGGGTCCCTTACGCGGCATGTCAGCTCTTCTCCTTCTTCGCGCCGTAACGGCTGCGGGCCTGCTTGCGGTTCCGGACGCCCTGGGTGTCCAGCGAACCACGAACGATCTTGTAGCGGACGCCCGGGAGGTCCTTAACACGACCGCCACGCACGAGCACGATCGAGTGCTCCTGCAGGTTGTGGCCGACGCCCGGGATGTACGCCGTCACCTCGATCTGGCTGCTGAGCTTCACACGAGCGACCTTGCGCAGCGCAGAGTTCGGCTTCTTGGGGGTAGTGGTGTACACGCGCGTGCACACGCCGCGCCGCTGAGGACTTCCCTTCAGCGCCGGCGTCTTCGTCTTGCTCGTCTTCGCCTGGCGGCCCTTGCGGACCAGCTGCTGGATCGTGGGCACCGGGTTTCTCCGCTCCCTTCGGCCGCTTCCTGTAATACGGCCGCACCGAGTATTTCTGGCTCTGTGTGCTGACCGCTCCCCGAGGGGAGTGTCCCGCACCCGCGGTCGGGCGTGTCGTCCGGCTCACGGTCCCATCACGCATGAAGGCTCACGCGCTCCGGATGTTGTCTGTGTGAGCAGGGCTTTGATCGGCCCTGCCCGTCGTGGTGCTCTAACCCGTCGCACGTTCCGAAACGGGTGCACGCACGAGTTGCCCGGGCGAGCCCGGGCACGAGGGGAAAGACTACCCACCCTGCGCACCCAGGTCAAAATGAACCCAGGCTCCCACGATGGACATCTCCGTATACCAGTGTACCGGGTGCCTCAGCGTGCCCACGTCGCGGTGCCGGGATCCGGTGCGTGCTGCCTCACACCGGCCTGTCCGATCACGCCAACTGCAACACCAGTCCCAGTACGAGGCCGATCAGAGCCAGTGCGGCACCGGCGATCCCGCACACCATCCCACCGATGGTGAGCCCACGTCCGGTGAACCGGACCCGGCCCGTCTCCCCGCTCCCCGCGATCCGTCGGCGCGCGATCACCGCGGCCGCCACCGCTCCCCCACCGGCCAGCACGCTGAGCAACGTGAAAGCCCCGGCCACCAGGGCGCCCCAGCCCTCCTCGGCGCCGGTGAGACCGAAACAGAGGACCGCGAACGAGACCAGGATCGCGGCGATGCCAGCGATCAGCGAGCCGATCGCCGGGCCGGAGGTGATCGGCGGCACCTGCAGATGCACCAGGCCGAACCCGGTCCCGGTCACCTGGTCCACCCGCTCCGGCTGCCAGCCTCCGGAGGCCGGTGGCTGAGGCGCGAAACCATGGGGCGATCCGTACGGCCCGGGCGCGGCCTGCGCCACCGGAGAGCCGTACGGCGCGGGCGAACCATACGCCCCGGGGTACGGCTGACCCGGCGGCGGATAGACGGCGGGCGGGGACTGCTGACCCGGCGGCGGATAGACGGCGGGCGGGGACTGCTGACCCGGCGGCGGATAGGCCCCGGCCGGAGGCCCCGGCGGCGGATAAGCGCCGGCCGGAGACTGCTGACCCGGCGGCGGATAGCCGCCGGCCTGCGGTTGCTGGCCCGGCTGCGGCGGCGGATAGGCGGCGCCCGGGGGTTGCGTCATAACCGAAGCATGTCACTCCCCCGAGGACAGCCGCAGCCCGCCCGGTCCCGGGGCTCACCCGGCCCCTGCCGGCGGGGTCAGTCGGTGCCGGGCGCGAAATCCTGCCCACCGGGCGCGGCGGCCAGATGCAGCAACCCCGCGATCGACAGCACCACCAGCGCGGCGATGGCCAGGACGATGCCGCCCCAGGCCAGCGCACGGCCCCGGCGGATCCAGGCCGAGCCGGTCAGGAAACCCCCGGCCGCGTACGCCTGGCGGGCCGACTGCCGGGCCAGCAGGAGCGCGACCGTGGCCGGGATCACCCCACCGATCAGCGGGCCGGTCAGCAGCGCCACCAGCCCCAGCGCGAAGACCGCCCGCGCCTTCGTCGACGGCACCGGCTCCGGATCGAGCGGGTGGCGGGTGGGCACGGCGGGAAGGGTCACCCACCTACCTTACAAACGCGTGCGGCCCGGGGAACGGCACAGGGCGGCCGCGCCGAAGCGCGACCGCCCTGTGCGGAGAAACCCTTAGCGGTACGACCCGAAGTCGAAGTCGTCCAGCGGCACAGCCTGCCCGCTGGCCGGCCCGAAGCCGTAGTCGGTCTCCGGGTACCCGGTCATCGAGTACACCTTGGCCTTGGCCTCCTCGGTCGGCTCGACCCGGATGTTGCGGTACTTGGAGATACCGGTACCGGCCGGGATGAGCTTACCGATGATGACGTTCTCCTTGAGGCCCACCAGCGAGTCGCTGCGCGAGTTGATCGCAGCGTCGGTGAGCACCCGGGTGGTCTCCTGGAAGGAGGCCGCGGAGAGCCAGGAGTCGGTCGCCAGCGAGGCCTTGGTGATACCCATCAGCACCGGACGACCGGCGGCGGGCTCGCCACCCTCGCCCACGAGCCGGCGGTTCTCCGACTCGAAGAGCGCCCGGTCGACCAGCACACCCGGCAGGAACTCGGTCGCGCCGGAGTCGATGACCGTCACCCGCTTGAGCATCTGGCGGATGATGATCTCGATGTGCTTGTCGTGGATGAGCACACCCTGCGAGCGGTAGACCTCCTGGACCTCACTGGTCAGGTGGACCTGGACCGCGCGCGGGCCCATGATGCGCAGCAGCTCGTGCGGGTCGATGGTGCCCTCGGTGAGCTTCTCGCCGACGTTGACGTGGTCGCCGTCGTGCGCCCGCAGCTTGACGCGCTTCGAGATCTTGTCGTACACGATCTCTTCGCTGCCGTCGTCCGGGATCACGATGATCTTCCGGGACCGCTCGCCGTCCTCGATGCGCACACGTCCCGGGGTGTCGGCGATGGGCGCCTTACCCTTCGGCACGCGGGCCTCGAAGATCTCCTGGACACGCGGCAGACCCTGGGTGATGTCCTCACCCGCGACACCACCGGTGTGGAAGGTACGCATCGTCAGCTGGGTACCCGGCTCACCGATGGACTGGGCCGCGATGATGCCGACGGCCTCGCCGATGTCGACCGACTTGCCGGTCGGCAGCGAACGGCCGTAGCAGGCCGCGCACACGCCCAGCTTCGACTCACAGGTCAGCACGCTGCGAACCCGCACGTTCTCGACACCCGCGGCGACAAGCTTGTCGACCAGGATCGAGTTGAGGTCCTCACCACGCGACACCACGCGGTTGCCGTTGGCGTCGTCGATGTTGTCGGCCAGCGTACGGGCGTGCACACCGGTCTCCGCGTGCACGTGCACGACCACGGTGCCGTCCGCCTCGCGCTCACCCACCTGCATCGGGATCGCGCGCTCGGTGCCGCAGTCCTCCTCGCGGATGATGACGTCCTGCGAGACGTCCACCAGACGACGGGTCAGGTAACCCGAGTCGGCGGTACGCAGGGCGGTGTCCGCCAGGCCCTTACGGGCACCGTGCGTGGAGATGAAGTACTCCAGAACGGTCAGACCCTCGCGGTACGACGAGGTGATCGGCCGCGGGATGATCTCACCCTTGGGGTTGGCCACCAGACCGCGGATCGCGGCGATCTGCCGGAGCTGGAGGAGGTTACCGCGAGCGCCGGAGTTGATCATGACCCAGAGCGGGTTCTCCTGCGGCAGCGCGGTCTCCATCTCCTTGGAGATCTCGTTGGTCGCCTTGGTCCAGATCTCGATGAGCTCGCCGCGGCGCTCTTCACCGGTCATCAGGCCACGCTGGTACTGCTTGTCGATCCGGTCGGCCTCGGCCTGGTACTTGGCGAGGATCTCCGGCTTGCGCGGCGGTGCGATGACGTCGCCCATACCGATCGTCACACCGGACCAGGTGGCCCAGTGGAAGCCGGCCTCCTTGAGCGCGTCCAGGGTCGCGGCCAGGGCGACCTTGGGGAAGCGCTCGGCGAGGTCGTTGACGATCGCGGAGAGCTGACCCTTACGGATCTCGTAGTTCACGTAGCGGTAGCCCGGCGGCAGGGTCTCGTTGAAGATGACCCGGCCCAGGGTGGTCTCGACCAGGACCTGGTCGCCCTCCGCCCAGTCCTCCGGCGCGACCCACGGCTCGCCCTTGGCGCCGTTGTCGACACCGATGATCTCCTGGAGGCGGATCTTCACCTTCGCCTGCAGGTGCAGCTCACCGTTGTCGAACGCCATCCGCGCCTCGGCGTCCGAGCTGAACACCCGGCCCTCGCCCTTGGCACCGGGCGTCATGTGGGTCAGGTAGTACAGCCCGATGATCATGTCCTGGGTGGGCATGGTCACCGGCTTGCCGTCGGCCGGCTTGAGGATGTTGTTCGACGACAGCATCAGGATCCGGGCCTCGGCCTGCGCCTCAGCCGACAGCGGCACGTGGACCGCCATCTGGTCACCGTCGAAGTCGGCGTTGAACGCCGTACACACGAGCGGGTGGATCTGGATGGCCTTGCCCTCGACCAGCTGCGGCTCGAAGGCCTGGATGCCGAGGCGGTGCAGGGTCGGCGCACGGTTCAACAGAACCGGGTGCTCGCTGATGACCTCTTCGAGGACGTCCCACACGACCGGGCGCTGCCGCTCGACCATCCGCTTGGCGGACTTGATGTTCTGCGCGTGGTTCAGATCGACCAGGCGCTTCATCACGAACGGCTTGAACAGCTCCAGCGCCATCTGCTTCGGCAGGCCGCACTGGTGCAGCTTGAGCCGGGGGCCGACGACGATGACGGAACGACCGGAGTAGTCGACCCGCTTGCCGAGCAGGTTCTGACGGAACCGGCCCTGCTTGCCCTTGAGCATGTCGGAGAGCGACTTCAGCGGCCGGTTACCCGGGCCGGTGACCGGACGGCCACGACGGCCGTTGTCGAACAGCGCGTCGACGGCCTCCTGGAGCATCCGCTTCTCGTTGTTGACGATGATCTCGGGCGCGCCGAGGTCGATCAGTCGCTTGAGGCGGTTGTTCCGGTTGATGACCCGGCGGTACAGGTCGTTCAGGTCGGAGGTCGCGAAGCGGCCACCGTCGAGCTGCACCATCGGGCGCAGGTCCGGCGGGATGACCGGGACGCAGTCCAGGACCATGCCGAGCGGCGAGTTGCGGGTGTTCAGGAACGCCGCGACGACCTTCAGCCGCTTGAGCGCCCGGATCTTCCGCTGGCCCTTACCGCTGCGGATGATCTCCCGAAGGTTCTCCGCCTCAGCGTCCAGGTCCATGTTCTGCAGCAGCGCCTTGATGGCCTCGGCGCCCATGCCACCGGTGAAGTACTCACCGAAGCGGTCGCGCAGCTCGCGGTAGAGCAGCTCGTCGGTGACCAGCTGCTTGGAGTCGAGCTTGCGGAAGGTGTCGAGCACCTCGTCGAGACGGTCGATCTCGCGCTGCGCCTTGTCCCGGATCTGGCGCATCTCGCGCTCGCCGGCTTCCTTGACCTTGCGGCGCACGTCGGCCTTGGCACCCTCGGCCTCGAGCTCGGCGAGGTCCTGCTCCAGCTTCGCAGCGCGCTTCTCGATCTCCGAGTCGCGGCTGTTCTCGGACTGGCGCTTCTCGGCGAAGATCTCGTTCTCGATGGTGGACATGTCGCGGTGACGCGCCTCGGCGTCCACGCTCGTGACCACGTACGAGGCGAAGTAGATGATCTTCTCGAGGTCCTTGGGGGCGAGGTCGAGCAGGTAGCCGAGACGGCTCGGGACGCCCTTGAAGTACCAGATGTGGGTGACGGAAGCGGCGAGCTCGATGTGGCCCATCCGCTCACGGCGGACCTTGGACCGGGTCACCTCGACGCCACAGCGCTCACAGATGATGCCCTTGAACCGGACCCGCTTGTACTTACCGCAGTAGCACTCCCAGTCCCGCTGCGGACCGAAGATCTTCTCGCAGAAGAGTCCGTCCTTCTCGGGCTTGAGGGTGCGGTAGTTGATCGTCTCGGGCTTCTTGACCTCGCCGTGCGACCACTGCCGGATGTCGTCAGCGGTAGCAAGGCCGATGCGCAACTCGTCGAAGAAGTTGACGTCGAGCACTTGGACTATCCCTCGTGTTTCGTTGCTCGGGTGAATTCAAGGCCGGCGGGGGCGTCCCGGCCGGCCCCGACATGCGTCGGGACCGGCCGGGGACGCTCTCCGTCAGATCTCTTCGACGCTGCTGACGCCCTCGTTCGGGCGCCGGGACAGGTCGATGCCGAGTTCCTCCGCGGCCCGGAAGACCTCGTCGTCCGTCTCGCGCATCTCCAGAGCAACGCCGTCGCTGGAGAGCACCTCGACGTTCAGGCACAGCGACTGCAGCTCCTTGAGGAGCACCTTGAAGGACTCCGGGATTCCCGGCTCCGGGATGTTCTCGCCCTTGACGATGGCCTCATAGACCTTCACGCGGCCGAGGACGTCGTCGGACTTGATGGTGAGCAGTTCCTGCAGCGCGTAGGCCGCGCCGTAGGCCTGCATGGCCCAACACTCCATCTCACCGAAGCGCTGGCCACCGAACTGCGCCTTACCACCCAGCGGCTGCTGCGTGATCATCGAGTACGGACCGGTCGACCGAGCGTGGATCTTGTCGTCGACCAGGTGGTTCAGCTTCAGGATGTAGACGTAGCCGACCGAGATCGGGTCCGGCAGCGGCTCACCCGAGCGGCCGTCGAACAGCTGCGCCTTGCCGTCGCCGTTGACCAGCCGCTTACCGTCGCGGTTGACCAGCGTCGACTCGAGCAGACCCTTGATCTCCTCCTCCTGGGCACCGTCGAAGACCGGGGTCGCGACGTTGCTGTCGGCGGGGGACTCGTGCGCCTCGATCGAGCGGAGCTGACGCTTCCACTCCTCGTCGTCACCCTCGACCGACCAACCGGTCTTGGCGATCCACCCGAGGTGGGTCTCCAGAACCTGGCCGATGTTCATACGCGAGGGCACACCGAGCGGGTTGAGCACGATGTCGACGGGCGTGCCGTCCTCGAGGAACGGCATGTCCTCGACCGGCAGGATCTTGGAGATGACGCCCTTGTTGCCGTGCCGGCCGGCGAGCTTGTCACCGTCCTGGATCTTCCGCTTCTGAGCGACGTAGACCCGGACCAGCTCGTTGACGCCGGGGGGCAGCTCGTCGCCGTCCTCGCGGGAGAAGGTGCGGACACCGATGACGGTGCCGGTCTCGCCGTGCGGAACCTTCAGCGAGGTGTCCCGGACCTCCCGGGCCTTCTCGCCGAAGATGGCGCGGAGCAGGCGCTCCTCCGGGGTCAGCTCGGTCTCGCCCTTCGGCGTGACCTTGCCGACCAGGATGTCGCCGGGGACGACCTCGGCGCCGATCCGGATGATGCCGCGCTCGTCCAGGTCAGCGAGCATCTCCTCGCTGACGTTGGGGATGTCGCGGGTGATCTCCTCCGGGCCCAGCTTGGTGTCGCGGGCGTCGACCTCGTGCTCCTCGATGTGGATCGAGGTGAGGACGTCCTGCTGCACGAGGCGCTGCGACAGGATGATCGCGTCCTCGTAGTTGTGGCCCTCCCAGCACATGAAGGCGACGAGCAGGTTGCGCCCGAGCGCCATCTCGCCCTCGTCGGTGCAGGGACCGTCGGCGATGACCTGGCCGGCCTCGACCCGGTCACCCTCGAAGACGACCGGCTTCTGGTTGACGCAGGAGCCGGCGTTCGAGCGACGGAACTTGTGCAGCAGGTAGGTCCGGCGGTGGCCGTCGTCCTGGTGCACCGTCACGTAGTCGGCGCACAGGTCCTCGACCACACCGCTGACCTCGGCGACGACCACGTCACCGGCGTCGACGGCGGCGCGGTACTCCATGCCGGTGCCGACCAGCGGGGACTCCGCCTTGACCAGCGGCACGGCCTGACGCTGCATGTTCGCACCCATGAGGGCACGGTTGGCGTCGTCGTGCTCGAGGAACGGGATCATCGCGGTGGCGACCGAGGTCATCTGCCGCGGCGACACGTCCATGTAGTCGACCTCCGTGCCGGGCACGTAGTCGACCTCACCGCCCTTACGGCGGACCAGGACGCGGTCCTGGGCGAAGGTGCCGTCGCTTGCCAGCACGGCGTTCGCCTGGGCCTTGATGAACCGGTCCTCCTCGTCAGCGGTGAGGTAGTGCACCTCGTCGCTGACGACACCCTCGACGACCTTCCGGTACGGCGTCTCGATGAAGCCGAACGGGTTGACCCGCGCGAACGTCGAGAGCGCGCCGATCAGACCGATGTTCGGGCCTTCGGGCGTCTCGATCGGGCACATCCGGCCGTAGTGGGACGGGTGCACGTCGCGGACCTCGAAGCCGGCCCGCTCACGGGACAGACCACCCGGGCCGAGCGCCGACAGACGGCGACGGTGGGTCAGACCCGCGAGGGGGTTGGTCTGGTCCATGAACTGCGACAGCTGCGAGGTGCCGAAGAACTCCTTGATCGCGGCCACGACGGGCCGGATGTTGATCAGGGTCTGCGGCGTGATCGCCTCGACGTCCTGGGTCGTCATCCGCTCACGGACGACCCGCTCCATCCGGGAGAGGCCCACGCGGACCTGGTTCTGGATGAGCTCGCCGACCGTACGCAGGCGCCGGTTGCCGAAGTGGTCGATGTCGTCAGCCTCGTAACCGTCCTCACCGGCGTGCAGCCGGCACAGGTAGTCAACGGTCTTGACGATGTCTTCCTCGGAAAGCGTGCCGCGAACGATGGGCACGTCGATCTCGAGCTTCTTGTTGAACTTGTAACGGCCGACCTTGGCGACGTCGTACCTCTTCGGGTTGAAGAAGAGGTTGTCGAGCAGGGTCTGCGCGTTCTCGCGCGTCGGCGGCTCGCCAGGGCGCAGCTTGCGGTAGATGTCTAGCAGGGCCTCGTCCTGCCCCGCGATGTGGTCCTTCTCCAGCGTCGTCATGAGCAGCTCGGACCACCCGAACCGCTCACGGATCTGGTCCGCCGACCAGCCGATCGCCTTGAGCAGGACGGTGACGGCCTGCCGGCGCTTGCGGTCGATGCGGACACCCACCGTGTCGCGCTTGTCGATGTCGAACTCCAGCCAGGCACCCCGGCTGGGGATGACCTTGACGCTGGTGAGGTCGCGGTCGGAGGTCTTGTCCGGCTCCTTGGTGAAGTACACGCCCGGCGAACGGACGAGCTGACTCACCACGACCCGCTCGGTGCCGTTGATGACGAACGTCCCCTTGGGGGTCATCATCGGGAAGTCACCCATGAACACGGTCTGGCTCTTGATCTCGCCAGTGGTGTTGTTGGTGAACTCCGCGGTCACGAACAGCGGGGCACAGTAGGTCAGGTCCTTCTCCTTGCACTCCTCGATCGAGGCCTTGACCTCGTCGAAGCGCGGGGAGGAGAAGGACAGCGACATGGTGCCGGAGAAGTCCTCAATGGGACTGATCTCTTCGAGGATCTCTGCGAGGCCCGAGTGGGCGTGCGGGTCGTCCGTCGTCCGGGCCTGCCACGCCTCGTTGCCGACCAGCCAGTCGAACGAATCCGTCTGGAGGGCGAGGAGGTTGGGGACCTCTAGCTGCTCGGTGATCCGGCCGAAAGAGACCCGGCGGGGTGCGTAAGCGCTCGACGTACGGCTGGTCTTCGCAGGGCGGGAAGCTGCCAAGATGCGTCCTTCCGAGGACCGGTGCTGCTATGCGGCTGAGTTGCTGGTGCAACTGGTCTGCGTGCACTCCAATGAGCCCCCAAGAGAGTTATCCACATGGATATCTCAGTCGAAGGCAAGGCAGAAGGCAGCGCAAACTAGCAGTGTAGCCGCTTGGCTAACCGCTGTCCAGCCCACACCAGAGGTTGCCTGCGGAACGTGTCCCCGCCGGCCAATGCCTGGCGGGGCCGCTCAGAAACGCGGCAACAATCCTCGGTGCCGGCCCAACCGGGCATCGGGTATGACCCTGTTACCCATCGGGCGGCTGTCGCAAGCGCGGAAACTTGCTGATGTCAGCGTGCCTGTCCGCCGACACACAGTCAAGGGCTGTGCCGCGGGTCGGACGGTCGCGGTCATCCACTCGACGCACCAAACGGACCTTAACGCATGAATAGCGCGCTTTGACGACCTTTGCCGCCCTCTGCGCAATCCCGTCGCGGCCGCTGTCCTGAGATGCCGAGACGCCGGGGGTACGGCGATGGCGGAGACCCGGTCACGGATCCCCGCCATCGACATACAACGCTGTGGAGCGTCAGATCACTTGAGGGTGACCTTGGCGCCCTCACCCTCGAGCTTGGCCTTGGCGGCCTCGGCCTTCTCCTTGTTGACACCCTCGAGGATCGCCTTCGGGGCGGACTCGACGGCGTCCTTGGCCTCCTTGAGGCCCAGGCCGGTCAGCTCACGCACGACCTTGATGACCTGGATCTTCTTGCCACCGTCACCCTCGAGGACGACGTCGAACGAGTCCTTCTCGGCCTCGGCCTCGGCCGGAGCAGCGGCACCACCGGCGGCGGCGACGGCGACCGGGGCGGCGGCCTTGACGTCGAAGACCTCTTCGAACTGCTTCACGAACTCGGAGAGCTCGATCAGGGTCATTTCCTTGAACGCGTCGAGCAGGTCGTCGGTGCTGATCTTCGCCATGGTGGCAACCTTTCGTAAGAAACTTTGATGTTTAACGGTTCACGCGAGGGCTCAGGCCTCCGCGGAACCAGCCTGCTCGCGCTGCGCCCGCAGGGCCTCGACCGTGCGCACCGTCTTGGTGAGGGGCGCCTGGAACGTGGCAGCGGCCTTGCTCAGGTTGGCCTTCATGGCACCGGCCAGCTTGGCCAGCAGCACCTCACGGGACTCGAGGTCAGCAAGCTTGTTGACCTCGTCCGCCGTGATGGCCTTGCCCTCGAAGACACCGCCCTTGATGACCAGAACGGGGTGGGCCTTGGCGAAGGCACGAAGGCCCTTGGCCGCCTCGACCACGTCACCGTTCACGAAGGCGAGCGCGGTAGGACCGGTGAACAGCGCGTCGAGACCCTCGATACCCGCGTCGTTCGCCGCACGCTTCGCCAGCGTGTTCTTCGCGACGGCGTACTTGTTCTCGCCGCCCAGCGATCGCCGGAGCTCGGTGAGCTCCTTCACGGTGAGGCCGCGGTATTCGGTCAACACGGTGGCCGCTGAAGCACGGAAGTGGTCCGTGAGCTCAGCGACGGCCGAAGCCTTGTCGGCCCGGACCGGCTTGTCCGCCATGTCCCTCCTCTCTCAGTGCTTCAGCCACTGGTCGAGAGGGTCCGCGCAAGAAAAGCAAAACGCCCCGGGCGCAGGGCACGGGGCGGAGTCGAACACACGCATCGGCGGTGGACGATCACGAACCGTTCTCCCTACGCAGGACGCCCGCTTGCAGCGGAACCTTCGGCCGCGACGTCCGCCTTGACGACGGTTGTTGCGGCGACCAGCGGTCTATGGGTGGAACTTCGAGTTGCAACAGTACGCGGCCCTGCCACCGAAAGCCAAATCGGCCCCCACTCACCCGTCCCGCCCTCCTCCGGCCCCGAGGATGCGGACCCGCGCCGGTCAGGAGCGGGATCGGCGCAGACGGGCATAGAGGCCCGCGGCGACGGCACACCAGGCAACCGTCCAGGCGGCGAGCACAGCGAACGTGCCGGCGCCCGGCAGCGGCACGGCGGCCAGTTCCCGGGCGGTCGCCATCACCGGCGGCACCAGCCACGGCGCGATCGAATCGCGCAGACCGAACACGATCGTCAGGATCGAGCCGGTGGCCAGGACCGCGACACCCGGCAGCACCCGGCGGGTGACGGCACGGCCGGCCAGCGCACCGAGCGCCACCGCGGCGACCACGGCCAGCAGATGCGCCAGCATCCCGAGAAGGACACCGGCCGGGGTCGGCGGCTCGCCGCTGCCCGGCTCCGGCGGGCGGATCCCCTGGAACAGCCACGGGGTCGCCATCGCCAGCACCGAGACGCCCAGAGCCAGGACCGTCGCGGCGAGAAGACCGGCGGCGCCCTCACGGAACGGGCCCACGGCGAGGCGGGCCAGGTGACGTTGACCGTCCGGTTCGGTGTCCAGCAGGACCTTGGTGAGCCAGGCCAGGATCGGGAACAGACAGACGGCCGAATAGCCGTAGGCGCTGGCGGCCGTCGACGGGCCACCGCCGTAGATGACGGACAGGACCGCCAGGACGGCGATCAGCGGCGCGAGCGCCCGGCCACCCCGCAGAAAACCGGCCAGCCTCATCCGGGCGAGCGCGATCATCGCCCCTCCCTCTCCGCGGTCTCCTTTCGGGGTACGCCCGGAGCGTCCCCGATCGGCGTGATACCCGAGTCGTCGTCCCGGAGGTGCTCAAGCATGCCGGCGGTCCGGGTGGGGTGCTCGTCCCGTACCCCCAGAATGCGGTGTCCCTCGGCCCGGAGCCGGTCCACCACCGCAGCGGCCTCGTGCCGCCGCACCACCACCTCGATCACCACTCCCCCACCGTCATGCGCCGGGCGGGAGGACGGTGCAGCCGTTCCCGCGGAGAAGGGCGCGATGGCGCCGGAACCCATGGCAGAGGGCGGGTTCGGGCCGGCGGTGGGCACGAGGGCGGGAGTGGGCCGGTGGAGCGTGTGGTCGGCGATGGTCCAGTGCAGGGCGTCGGGAAGGTTGGCGATCTCACCGCGGTGGTCGCTGACCAGGACCGAGCCGCCGGCGGTGGTGACTTCGGCGACGATCTGCGGAATCAGTTCGCGGGAGGGGGCGTCCAGGCCCTCCCAGGGCTCGTCGAGGACGAGGAGGCCGGGTGGGGCGAGCAGCGCCTGGGCCAGGCCGACCTTCTGGGCGGTGCCTTTGGACAGGTCCGGCAGCGGGGTCTCGGTGAAGGGCGCCAGGCCGAGACGGTCGATCCACGGGTCGGCCGCGGTGGCGGGCAGGCCACGGATCCCGGCCATCGCCCGCAGGTAACCGAGGGTGGTGAAGGGCTGGGCGGCGGGGAACCGCTCCGGCACCCAGCCGATCACGGCGGGACGGTCCCGGATCACGCCGCGGGACGGGCGCAGCACCCCGGCCGCCAGCTGCAGCAGCGTGGATTTGCCGGCGCCGTTGCGGCCGAGGAGCACGATCGTCCGGCCGGGCTCGAGGGACGCGTCGATGTCGTGCAGGGTCCAGGGAGCGCGGCGGGCGTACCGGAACCAGACCTTGTCGAAACGCACGGCCGGAAGCCTCTCACAGATCGCGACCACGACGCAGGCCTGGAAATGCCGAGTGCCCCCGGGGAGAATCCCGGGGGCACTCGGTCGAGCTGGATCAGGCGGAGGCGTCGCCGCGCAGGTTCTTCTGCACGTTCGGGTCCACCTGGACGCCGGGACCCATCGTGGTGGCGACGGTGACCTTCTTCAGGTACTTGCCCTTGGCCGCGGACGGCTTCGAGCGGAGGACCTCGTCCAGCACCGCGGCGTAGTTGTCGATCAGCTGCTCGGCCGAGAAGGAGGCCTTGCCGATGATCAGGTGCAGGTTCGAGTGCTTGTCCACCCGGAAGGTGATCTTGCCGCCCTTGATCTCGTTGACGGCCTTGGTCACGTCGACGGTGACGGTGCCGGTCTTCGGGTTCGGCATGAGGCCACGCGGGCCGAGGATCCGGGCGATCCGGCCGATCTTGGCCATCTGGTCCGGCGTCGCGATCGCGGCGTCGAAGTCCAGCCAGCCACCCTGGATCCGGGCGACGAGCTCGTCGGTGCCCACCTCGTCGGCGCCGGCCGCGACGGCCTCCTCGGCCTTCGCGCCCTGGGCGAAGACGATGACGCGGGCGGTCTTACCGGTGCCGTGCGGCAGGTTGACCGTGCCGCGGACCATCTGGTCGGCCTTACGCGGGTCGACACCGAGGCGCATCGAGACCTCGACGGTGGCGTCGAACTTGACCGGGTTGGTCTCCTTGGCCAGAGTGATCGCGTCCTTGGGCTCGTAGAGCTTGTTCGCGTCGATCTTCTCCGCTGCGGCGCGGTACGCCTTGCTGCGCTGAGCCATTTCTCATTACTCCTGTGGTAGATGGCGGGGCCGCGCCATGGCGGCCCCTCCCACTGACATCGCCGGGGATCCGGCGATCAGATCTTGGTGACCTGGTTGAAGTTGAGCTCGACCGGGGTCTCTCGGCCGAAGATCGACACCAGGACCTTCAGCTTCTGCTGGTCGGCGTTGATCTCGCTGATCGACGCCGGCAGCGAGGCGAACGCGCCGTCGGTGACGGTGACCGAGTCGCCGACCTCGAAGTCGAGGACCCTGACCTCGGCCTTCGGCTTCTTCTCCTCGGCCTGGACGGCCGGGGCCAGCCACTTCAGCACCTCGTCGAGGGAGAGCGGGGCCGGCCGGTCGACCCGGTCGGTGGCGCCCACGAAGCCGGTCACCCCAGGCGTGTTGCGCACGCAGGAGTACGACTCGGGGGTCAGATCCATCCGGACCAGGATGTAACCGGGGAAGACCTTGGCCTGCACCTGGTTGCGCTTGCCGTTCTTGACCTCGACCTCTTCGCGGGTCGGCACCTCGACCTGGAAGATGAAATCCTCCATGTCGAGGCTGGTGATCCGGGTCTCGAGGTTGGTCTTGACCTTGTTCTCGTAACCGGCGTACGAGTGCACCACGTACCAGTCGCCGGGCGCGTACCGCAGCTTCTGCCGCAGCTCCTTGACCGGGTCGTAGTCCTCGTCGGCCTCGGGCGCCTGGGTCTCCTCGGCCTCGGTCTCAGCCTCGACCTCGGCCGGCGAGTCGGCAGCCTCTACCGACTCGTCGGTCTCCAGCGACGACGGCTCGTCACCGTACTGCGCGGTCTCGTCGTCGTACTCAGGCACGCTCGCTCACTTCCAGAATGTCTCTCGGTCCTGACTGGCGGGGACACGGTCCGCGTGGATCAACCCAGGGCCGCGAGGATGGCCTTGCCGAAGGCGTAGTCCAGGCCGGCGACCAGGGCCGTCATGATCACCACGAAAACGATCACCACGCTGGTGTAGGTCAGAAGCTCCTTGCGCGTCGGCCAGATGACCTTGCGCAGCTCGCTGACCACCTCGCGGAAGAAACCGCCGATCCGGCCGAACGGGCCCCCGCCCCGGACCTTCTTGGCCTTCGAGCTGTCCGCGTCCTTCGCCTCGGCGAGTGCGACGCCACCATCACGGCTCGTCAGCGCATCGTCGGCGTTGTCATCGGGAAACTCACCGCCGGTAGCGGCGTCGCCGAGCGCGTCGTCGCCCGGGACGTCGTCACCGGGCCGGTCCTTCTCGGCCACTTCGCCCTACTTCCGTCGTGGTGGTCCTGATGCTCCCGTCAGGGCTCGACCGGACGCGGAGTTTGTGCGGACCGCGCACCGGGCGGGCACGTCGAGGAGGATTGCGCAGGGGTGACAGGACTTGAACCTGCAGCCTGCGGTTTTGGAGACCGCTGCTCTGCCAATTGAGCTACACCCCTTTGCGGGACCTGATGCCTCACGACTTCAGAGCCCCACGGCGCACCAGTGTACGGGTACGCCCGGCGTTATCCCAACCCGGGTTACCGCTTCCTGACAAGCGCCTGTGCCATGGACAGTACCTTGTCCCCGTTGCATGTCGCAGTCAGGCTCAGTCGAGTGTGTCCCTCGTCGGTGATCTCCTTGACCGTGGCGGTCACCACGACCTCGGTCCCCTCGTCGGTGTCGGGCACCGGGACAGGGCGGCTGAACCGCACACCGAACTCGACGACCGCGTCCGGGGCGCCGGCCCACGCGGTGACGGCACGGCCCACCAGAGCCATCGTGAACATGCCGTGCGCGATGACGCCGGGCAGCCCGACGCCGGTGGCGATCCGGTCACTCCAGTGGATCGGGTTGAAATCGCCTGAGGCGCCCGCGTAGCGCACCAGATCGGCCCGGGTCACCCGGAAGGTCTGCGGCTCCAGCTCTGCGGTCATCAGCCCTCTCCTCGCACCACGAGTTTCGACCAGACGGTCACGACCGGCTCGCCGGCCTCGGTGGTCACGTCGGTGCGGGTGGTCAGGAACTCGTGCCCGCCCCGGCTGGTGATCTCCTCGACCGTGTTGACGCAGACCAGCGCGTCACCGGCGACGACCGGCCGCTTGTACGCGAAGCGCTGGTCGCCGTGGACGACGCGGCTGTAGTCGACGCCGAGCGCGGGGTCGGCCACCACCTCGCGGCTGGCCGCCATCGTGATCGTGACCGGGAAGGTGGGCGGGGCCACCACATCGGTGTAGCCCAGGGCACGAGCGGCCGCGGGGTCGTGGAACTCGGCGTCGGTGGCGCCGATCGCCCGGGCGAACTCCCGGATCTTCTCGCGGCCGACCAGGTAGGGCTCGGTGGGCGGCCAGCTGCGGCCGACGAAGGATTGGTCCAGAGGCATGTCCACAAACTACCGGCCGGACCCGGCAAAGATATAGCACTACGAGTGCAGAAATATTCCGCGGACTGCGGAAACAGCACTGCGCCGCCCGGAGTGACTCCGGGCGGCGCAGTGAAAGAACGTGGTGCTGAACCTCAGCGGGTCTCGCGGTGCAGGGTGTGCTTCCCGTCGCGCGGGCAGAACTTCTTCAGCTCCACGCGGTCCGGGTCGTTACGCCGGTTCTTCTTGGTGATGTAGTTCCGGTCCTTGCACTCCGTGCACGCCAGGGTGATCTTCGGACGGACGTCGGTCGCCTTGGCCACGGCGGGGTGCCTTCCTGCTAACGGGGTTCTAACTGACGACGAACCAGCGTAGACGCTAAGTCCGCCGCTTCGCAAAGTGGGGCCCCGGATGGGGATCCACAGGAGAGAAAGTAGCGGTGGCCGGAATTGAACCGGCGACACAGCGATTATGAGCCGCTTGCTCTGCCATCTGAGCTACACCGCCGAGCTCCAAGTCCAGCTCCAGGCGGAACGAACCCGGTAGAGCCCCCTTACGGAATCGAACCGTAGACCTTCTCCTTACCATGGAGACGCTCTGCCGACTGAGCTAAGGGGGCTTGCCCGCTTGCGATCTCTCGCTCGCTTGCAGAAGTAAGACTACACGGCCCGCGAGCGGGGGTGAAATCAGTACCCCCCTTTGATCGGAACGCCTGCTCAGATCACTGCTCGGAGCCGTCGGACCTCACCGGTCGGGGTGGATTCCGGCTCCGTCTGGGCGTTCAGCCAGGCCTCCAGCCGCTCGAACGGCAACGGCCGGCTGAACAGGTAACCCTGACCGATCTCGCAGCCCATCTCCTCGAGCAGCTCCAGGGTGAGTTCGCTCTCCACGCCCTCGGCCACCACCGTGAGACCGAACTCGCGGGAGAGCCCGATCACCGCCCGGACGATCGCGAGGTCACCGGAGTCCGTCGCCATCCCCTGCACGAAGCTGTCGTCGATCTTCACCTCGTGCACCGGCCACTGCCGCAGATAGGCCAGCGAGGAGGCGCCGGTGCCGAAGTCGTCGACGCTCAGCCGCACACCCAGGTCACGCAACCGGTAGAGGGACGGCAGGACGCGCTCGATGTCGCTGAGCATGCCCGGCTCGGAGATCTCGAAGGTCACCAGGCCGGGCTCGACCCCGTGCTCCTCCAGCAACTCCCGGACCAGCTCGGGGAAACGGGAGTCGAGCAGGATCCGGGCCGACAGGTTGACCGCGACCGAGAACGGCCGCTCCGCGTCGGACCAGGACCGGCAGCGCTTCAGGCCGGCGACCAGCACCACCTCGGTGAGCCGGGCCAGCTGGCCGGTGTGCTCGGCCACCGCCACGAAGTCCTCCGGGGCGACCTCGCCGTGCGCCGGGTGCACCCAGCGGGCCAGGCACTCCACACCCACCACGTGCCGGTCGGCGAGCGTCACCTTGGGCTGGAAGTAGACCTCCAGCTGGTCGTTGTCGAGAGCGCGGCGCAGGTCCGCGGCGATGCCCAGTCGGCGGACCGCACGGGACTCCAGGGCCGGGTGGAAGGGCTGGACACCGTACGGCAGGACCTTTGCCGCGTTGGCGGCCAGCTCGGCCCGCTGCAGCAGGGTCTCCGGGTCGTTGCCGTGATCCGGATAGACCGAGACGCCGACAGCGGTGTTCACGTCCAGGGTGAGCGAGCCGACGGCCATCGGGCCGCGCAGACGCTCGCGCATCCGGGTGGCGATCTCGATGGTGGCGTCGATGCTCGGCGCCCGGAGCGTGACCACGAACTCGTCGCCGCCGATCCGGCCGACCAGCGCCCCCGAGTCGGCGATCCGGCGGAGCCGGTCGGCCGTCTCGCTGAGCAGCTTGTCGCCGGCGGCGTGGCCCATCGACTCGTTGACGTTGCGCTGGCCGTCGACGTCGAACAGCATGATCGCGACGACCTCGTCCTCGGCCCGCACCTTCACCGCCTCGGCGAGCGCGTCGATCACCCGGCGACGGTTGGGCAGTCCGGTGAGGCGGTCGTGGTACGCGTCGTACCGCAGCCGGTCGACCAGCCGGGAGTTCTCCAGGGCGACCGCGGCGTGCGCGGCGATCGTCTCGAGCACCTGTACGTCGGTCTCGCGGAAGGTGCGGTTGTCCCCGAGGCGGTTCGCGACCTCCAGCGTGCCGATGACCGCCTTGCCGGATCTGAGCGGGATCACCAGGACGTCCTTGACCTTGGCGGCCCGCAGGTGCGGCCGGAGGTCCTCGGTGCCGGGGAACCGGTTGCCGACCCCGGTGGCGGCCTGCGTCTCGAGGGCCCGTTTCCGGACCACCTCGGGTGTCGGCTCGATGTCGAGCAGGCCCTTGTGCTCGAGCCGGGCGGTGAGCAGCACCTCGGGATGGCGGCCCTGCGGGGCCAGCCACAGGGTCGCGAACTCGGACTGCATCAGCGCGCGCACCCGGCCCAGCAGCACGTCCGGCATGCTGCTGTGGCTGCCGGAGTCGCGCAGCGCCTGGGTGAGCTCGTAGACGTCGGCGAGGGTCTGGTGGCGCCGGTAGAACTCGGTGTACGACCGGAGGACGACGACCAGGGCGCCGGTCAGGATCGCCAGCAGGATCGCGGACCACATGGTGGCCTCGAGAGCGACCAGGAAGGTCAGGCCGATCACGACGCAGACGGCATTGGCGACGAACGCGGTCCAGCCGGCCCGGAAAGCGGCCCGGCCGGTCCGGACGTCCTGCACCAGGCTGAGCACGCCGGTCAGGCTGAGGAACTCGACCAGGGACGCCACCTCGGCGGCGGCGGCCAGCGCCAGCCACGTGCCGGGATCAGGCTCGGTGAGGTCGGGCAGGGCGGCGAGCAGCAACACCGCCGCGGTACTGCCGGCTGCCGACTTCGCGCCGTTGAACCACAGTTTGGCGGGTGGCATCCTCGACCAGTACTGCGAGGTCAAGGTGGCGCCGACCACCACGATGATCACCATCACCGGCGGCAGATAGAAGAGCGCCAGCACGAAGGGCACATCGGTCACGGCGAAGGTGAAGGTGCCCCGCCGGATCACGATGAAGAAGGCGTCTCGCAGCGCGAGCAGGTAACCCAGAAAGAACAGACAGGCGACGGGCCAGGCTTTCCACCAGTCTGGGTCGGCGATCCAGAACCCGACGGTGAGGATGAGCGCCACCAGCGCCAGCGGGTAGGTGATCAGCCAAGCACGATCCGAGGCCGGCCGCGCCGGGGGATGTTTGGCCATCGTGACCCCTCTCCAGCCGGCGCCAACCGTCCTAGCTCGTCAACGCGGATCGAGTTGTCAGGCCCACTCCCAGACCTGGGTCCGCAGCACCTCGGCCTGAGTGCTCTCCGGGCCCGAAGCCACGTCACTGAGACCACCGAAGGCAATGGCCAGAGCCAATAGCAGACCGGCGAACCGGCCCAGCTTCCGTGCAGACATAGCCTGCTCCTCCATTGGGGAACTCGTGTCAATTGGGGGTGCACATGATGGTGCCACACCAGTTGTGCGACAGGGAGCGTTCATCGGCGGGTCGTGGCGACGCTCCAGCAAATCCTGGCCGAACGGTGGAGCATGCCATCAGGTCTACCCCTGAAGAATTGGCGGTTTTGTAGCCGGTTTAGGGGGAGAAGCGAACTGTATTCATCCGGAATCGTCAGGATGGCTTGACGTCAAGTTGGCCTGACGACAGACTCGGCGGATGAGCGATCCCGACGAACTGGAGCGGCAGCACACCCTCACCACAGCCACCAACCGATACGACGCCCTGCGGATGCGCGACGCCCTCGCCGCGATGGACCCCAACGACGAGCCGGCGCTCTCCCGTGAGGAGACCCTCGAGATGCTCGCGCTGAGCGAAGTGATCATTCGCAAGGCGGGGTACGGGCGACAGGCCATGATCCGGTCCGCACGCGGAGCCGGCGCCTCCTGGTCCCAGATCGGCACCGCCCTCGGCACCAGCAAACAGGCCGCCTGGGAATCCCATCAGCGCTGGATCGACGACCAGGCCCGCCAGCACACCGAGACCGGGTACCAGGGTTTCGACCCGGCCACCGAGGCACGGGCACGCAACCTCGCCGGACGGCCGGACTAGTCTCCGATGGCCGCGGGACGGCCCGTGTGGCTGTACTGCGACCAGGAGCCGGGGTAGAGACGGCCCGGCCCGAGGCCGGCGTGCTCCAGAGCGATCAGGTTGTGGCAGGCGGTCACGCCGGACCCGCAGTACGAGATCACATCGGCGGCGCCGTCCACCCCGGCGGCGGCGAACCGCTCCCGCAGATCGGCCACCGGCAGGAACCGGCCGTCGGCGCCGACATTGTCCCGGCACGGCAGGTTGCGGGCACCCGGGATGTGACCGGCACGCGGATCCACCGGCTCGGTGTCACCACGGAACCGGGGCCGGTCGCGGGCGTCCAGCACGATCGCCGGACCGGCAGCCGCCTCCTCCAGCGAGGCCAGCCGGTCCGCCGGCCACGGGCGGGCGGTGAACGAGGCCGGCGGGCGGGACGGAACCTCGGTGCTCAACTCCCCCGGCCAGGCGGTCAGCCCACCGTCCAGCAGGGCGGCGTCGTGTCCGATCGCCCGGAGCAACCAGACCAGCCGGGCGGCCACCACTCCGCCCGCGTCGTCGTACCCAATCACCGGATCTTGATCGTTGATGCCCGCCGCCGACATCGCCGCCGCGAACACCTCCGGATCCGGCAGCGGATGACGCCCCTCGGCAGGCGACGCCGGGCCGGCCAGAGCCGCGTCCAGGTCGATGAAGACCGCGCCCGGCAGATGCCCCCGCTCGTAGGCCGCCCGGCCGGAACGACCGTCCAGGTACCACCGGACATCGGCGAGCACCACGGGACGACCCCGGATCCAGGACACGTCCACCACCGGATCGATCATCACAGACCCCTAGTCGCTCGCCAGACCCAGTCGCACACCGAAACCGAGCAGAACCGCTCCGGTCCCGGCGTCGACGGTACGCCGCACCGCGCGCCGAGCCAGGAAACCACGCGCCGCCTGCGCGCCCAGGATGATCACGGTGAACCAGAGCAGACCCTCGATACCGTGCACCAGCGCCAGCAGCAGGCCGGTGCCCAGCGGATCCGCTCCCTGCGGGATGAACTGCGGGATCACCGCCAGATAGAAGACGCCCACCTTGGGATTGAGCAGGTTGGTGAGCAGACCGCGGCCGAACGTGCTCCACAACGTCGGCGTGCTCGGGGCCGCCTCGGCCTCGGCAGCGCCCTTGTCACGCCGCAGAGCGTCCCGGACCATCCGCACCCCGAGATAGATCATGTAGGCCGCGCCGACCACACGCAGCACGGTGTAACCGGCAGTCGACGCGGCCAGCAGCGCCGAAGCGCCCACCGCGGCCGCCGCACCCCAGGCCAGAGAACCGGCGCCGATGCCCAGCGCGGTCGCGAACGCCGGACCACGCCCCATCGTGACAGCGGCCCGGAGAACCAGCGCGGTGTCCAGACCCGGAGTGATCGTCAGCAGCGCGCCCAGCACAGCGAACGAGAGAACGGCGTCGGTCAGATCCATGGGCCATTCGTAACCGGTCACCCGCGCCGAGCGCATCGCCCATGGCGGGAATCACATGCCGGACGGGGTACGGGCCGGCGGCCGCTGCCCGCCACGACCCCGCGCCCCCGGCCGGAAACAGACCACGGCCACCGCACACAGCCCGATCGCCAGAACCGTGGCGATCGTGGCGGCGAGATCGGCCAGCAACGCCATCCCGAACGAGAACACCAGCAGAGCCAGACCGAAAAGCAGGTGATAGACGCCCGCCTCCCGCGGCGTGCGGAAGGAACGCGCAATCACCGCGGGCGCGCGGCCGGTGAGCGCCATCCGAGCGCCCAGCACCACCAGCACCAGCCCGACCAGAGCCGCCGCCTTGCTCATCAGCCCAGTCTGCGCTCCCGGCCGGCGGCCCGCTCCCGGTTCGCTGCTTTCAGCCCCTTTTCGGGGGTACGCCGTGGGCCGGCCCGTCACCGAGCCGGCCGGCACGACTAGCGGTAGTTGTTGAACTGCAGGGCGACCCCGAAGTCCTCCTGCTTGAGCAGCGCGATCACGGCCTGCAGGTCGTCCCGCTTCTTACCGGTCACCCGAAGCTGGTCGCCCTGGATCTGGGCCTGCACACCCTTCGGGCCCTCGTCCCGGATCTTCTTGCTGATCGCCTTGGCCTTGTCGGCCTCGATCCCCTCGACCACCTTCAGGTCGATCTTGTACGTCTTGCCGGACTGCCGCGGCTCCCCGGCGTCCAGCGCCTTCAGCGAGATGTTGCGCTTCACCAGCTTCTCCTTGAAGACGTCGAGCGCGGCCGTGGCCCGCTCCTCCGTCTCCGAGGTGATCGTGAACGCCTCACCCGACTTGGCCAGCGTGGTACCCGTACCCCGGAAGTCGAACCGGGTGCCGAGCTCCTTCTCCGCCTGGTTGAACGCGTTGTCGACCTCCTGCCGGTCGACCTTGCTCACGATGTCGAACGACGGGTTGGCTGCCATGATCAGACTCCTGCGGCTGGATGCTTGTCGATGCTCTACAGCGGGCGCACTACGGCCCGCGACATGCCGACCGTACCCGGTTGTTGAAGCCGTCCGCGCTACGGCTATTCTTATGTCCGCCGCCGCGGGAAACCGGGGTGGCTGCCCAGGCGGGTTGCCCGAGCGGCCAATGGGAGCGGACTGTAAATCCGTCGCGAAAGCTACAGAGGTTCGAATCCTCTACCCGCCACAGGCACACAGAACGGCCCCGGTACCAGCGGAAACGCGGTCCGGGGCCGTTCTCGTTGTGATCTAGCAAGTCCGGCAAGATCCGGCTGTCTACGACCCTCCACGGGAACGCCTCTCCCCCTCTTCACCTCGGTTCTGGGGCTCGCCGATACCTCGCCGTGGGACTTGTTGGAGTCGCATCGCCGGGCGTCACCCCATAGAGAGAAGGCCGGCCTCCGACGACGCGGATGGACCGCCCGTAGCCGCAGCTCGAGCGTGTACACATCCCTCGGCCCGAACTGCGGGTTCGATTCCGTCGCCGGCCCTCTTCTGTGACCAGGGACCCTGATCACAGTTGCGGGATCACCGTCATGGTTGAGCAGCGCCGGCCACCGCGCTCAGCGCGTCCAAGCTGGTGCGGTACCACTTTCCCCACTTGTCGAAAGCGTGCAGATCGCCGCCCCTGCAGGTGTAGCGAAGCCGTTGCGCTTCGATGCCGTTGGGCAGAACGATGCGGCACTGCCCGCCGACGCGGCGCACCCCGTCGCTGTCGATTCGCAGCAGGGTCACGACGTCGTACTCGGAGCCGGATCCCTTCAGCAGCGCACGGTCTGCGCCACTGACCAGCATGCTGTGGGCGAACCGATAGGGAGACGCTCCCCAGTCCGTGACCTTGTCACCTGACGCCGACTGGATGCGGAAGTCGGTGTAAGGGCAGAAGTGGGCGGTTTCGCCGTGAAGGTTGAGCGTGTAGCAGTCGGAGATGTAGGGCAGCCCGGCACCTCGCGGGTAAAGCCAGTCGACGGTCAGGTCTTGATTGAACCGGGCAAGACCATGGCCCTCCGGCCCGGCTCCGCCCAGCGCACCCTCGTCGAAGTATCCCGCCCATATTTTGCCCGAGGGCGTCGTCTGGAGTTCCTCGATGGCATCACCAAGGTTGCCCCTGTGCTCCAGACCGCCGTCGCGCGTCCACACCTCACCGTTGGGCGTGCCACGCCGAGCGCGAGCCGCCGCCAGCACGACCCGTCCTTCCGGTAGCGGTTGCACGAACGACACGCGGAGGTTCGTCTCCACATCGATCGCACCGGCGACTTCCTTCCCGCCGAAGTGCCAGGTCACCTGCTTGCGACAGGACTCCTCCCGGTGTGGCCAGACGGCGAAGGCAGTGCCGTCTGGCCCAACGCCGACCGCCTCCGGAACGCCCTCGGTCACCGCACGGTCCGACGGCGCCAGAAACCCATGGTGTTGGAGCGGCACGACCGGCAGCTGCAAGCTCTCCAGCCGCCGCTCCAGGTCAGCCCGATCGCGTTCGGCTGGTGTCTTCCTCATCGACGACATCCTCCGCCACCCGGCAACCGGGTTTCAGCGCTCGGCCCTCTCACCCCGCGGCAGCCGCTACGGGACTGTCTCGCGGCCGACCGGCGGGTAAGCCGGGCACCGGGTTCCTTCCGGCTGGCTATGACTGCTGTCTCGGAGCCGGCGAGACAGCAGTGACGACCAGCCGGAGAACCGCGGCTGGCTCTCAGTGCTGTCTCAACTGGCGGGAGACAGCAGTCATAGCCAGCCGGACAGGATCCAGTCCTGCCGGTAGGCGCGGTGCTGGGCGTACCGGATGGCACGCGGAGCAGGGCTGGAAAGGGATGGTCGCGGTGGCCGGGTCGCCGGTCGGCGGTACTGCTGGGGGTGGCGGGCCTAGACGGGGAGGTGCTGGAGGTTTCTCAGCGGATGCGCTTCTCGATCTCGGTGCGCGTGGACGCGGGGAGGGCGTCGGCGACCAGGAGGCGGGACAGGTTCTCCGGGTGGTGCATGTAGATGTCGAAGGCCTCGGACAGAGTCAGGCCGTGGTCGGGGCGTTCGAAGACCTCGATGGAGTCGCCGGGACGGATCTCGCCGCCCTGGAGGATGCGCAGGTAGGCGCCGGTGCGGTTGGAGGCGGCGAAGCGTTTGATCCAGCGGGGCTCACCCATCCGGTGCTGGAAGGTGGCGCACGGGATGCGGCCGAACGTGGTCTCCAGGATCACCGAGTCGCCGACGCGCCAGCGGTCGCCGAGGACGGCGTTGTAGAGGTCCAGGCCCTCGGTGGTCAGGTTCTCGCCGAACAGGGCGGGTGGCAGATCGCGGCCCAGCTCCGCGGACCACCAGGCGTAGTCCTCGATGGCGTAGGCGTAGACGGCCTGGTCGTCGCCGCCGTGATGCTTGGTGTCGCCGATGAAGTCGCCGACCACGCCGCTGTGCAGGCCGGTCGTCTTGGGGCCGGGTGGGCGGACCGTCACGGCGTGGTCGACCGGGCGTTTGCCGATGCCGGTCTCGTTGACGCCCTTGGCCGGGTTGGGTTCGGCTCGGCCGACGTTCAGGGAGAGAACGATTCCGCTTGTCATGAGGAGAATTCCACCACCACTCGGTCTTCGATCGGCCGGTAGCCGAGACGCTGATACAGGGCGTTGCTCGTCGGGTTGGCCACGTCGGTGAAGAGGACCACGTCGATCGCGCCGGCGTCCAGCGCATTCCCGGTGGCGGCCGCGGTGACGGCGCCACCGAAACCCTGACGGCGGTGCTCCGGCGGCGTGTAGACGGACTGGATGCGGGCCATGCCGGATTCGATGCGGCTGTACGCGGCCATCGACACCGGAGTGCCGGCCGACTCCCACAGGACGATGCCCTGGTAGCTCAGACGGTCGTCGATGGTGGCACCCAGGTCTCCGGGCTGCTCGTCGATGTCGTCGTGGAACGCGCGGGACCAGTGGTGGAGCAGCAAGCGGTCGGCGCTGGTGGCGAGCCGGGCGGTGCCGGGCACGGTGGGCTCCTCCAGACCGGACAGGCGGAACAGGCGGGTGCGGCGGCCGGCCCGCGCGACGCCGCCGGCCAGGGACAGCCAGGCCTCGGTGAAGGCGGGCGCGTCAGCGGCGAGCAGATTGACCGCGGTCAGCGGGTGCGACACGAAGGCGGAGGCGGCCGCCGAGAGAGCCTCCGGCGGGACCTCGGTGAGGGTCAGCGGGTGCGGCGGTGTCCGCAGCAGGGCGCCGCAGATCGCGCCGGTGGAGTCGTCGGTCCACCAGCCGAGGATCGGATCGTGGGGGCCGTACACATGCGGGCCTCGCAAGCGCAAGGCGGCGGTCACCGTGAGAAGGAGGGTGTGCCGCACCGGGGCGGACCTCAGGAACGGCCCGATGGTCTTCTCGAAGAGAAGGACGTCGGAGGTGAGATGCCAGGTCATCTCGACCAGGCTTTGGCGATGCGGGCCAGGCTGTCGATCCGGGTGGCGGGGTCGTAGACCGAGCCGGCGAGCATGAGCTCGTCGGCTCCGGTGCGCTCGATCAGAGCCTCCAGGGCGGCGACGACCTCGTCGGCGGTGCCCGCGTACTGCGTGCCGGGCAGGGACTCCAGGACGGCGCGGTCCAGGTCGGTGAGCTCGCGGCCGGCGGCCGTCTCCGGGGACACCATCGGGCCGAGGCGGCCGGTGCGCAGGCTGAGCGCCATGATCCGGCTCGGGCCGGCCAGGAACTGCGCCTCCTCGGTGGTCTCGGCGGCCAGGACCGAGGCGCTGACCATGGCCCACGGATGCGGGTAGCGCGGCGACGGCTGGAAACCGTCCCGGTAGAGGCCGAGGGCGCTGTCCACGTCGGAGGACATGGCGAAGTGGTACGCGTAACAGAACGGCAGGCCGAGCGCGGCGGCGATCTGTGCGCCGTAGGTGGACGAGCCGAGCATCCACACCTCGGGGAACGTCTCGGCGGCCGGGGTCGCGGTCAGCCGGGACGACGGGACCCGGGCGTCGCCGAGCAGGCCCAGCAGCGTCTTCAGGTGCTCGGGGAACTGCTCGACGGTCAGGTACGGCGAGACGCCGCGCAACGCGGCCGCGGTGGCCTGGTCGGTGCCGGGAGCACGGCCGACACCCAGGTCGACCCGGCCCGGATAGAGCGCCTCCAACAGGGCGAACTGCTCGGCCACCACGAACGGCATGTGGTTGGGGAGCATGACGCCGCCGGAACCGACCCGGATGTCGCGGGTGTGCGCGGCGATCGCGCCGATCAGAACGGGCGGCGAGGTCGACGCGACGGCCGGCATGTTGTGGTGCTCGGCCACCCAGAAACGGGAGTAGCCCAGCTCGTCGGCGGCCTCGGCGATCTCGATGGTGCCGCGCAGCGCGTCGGCGCTGCCGTGTCCTTCCCGAACCGTGGCCAGGTCGAGCACGGACAGGGGAACGCGGGTCGGTGCGGTCATGCGGAGCTCAATCTTTCCGATTCTGATTACGGATCACCTGGGTGCCGACGGTCACCGCGCCGAGCGCGGCGCCCGGCACGAGCAGCCAGAGCGGCCACGGATAGACCAGGTCGACGGTGACGGCGACCAGGAGGTAGGCGACGACGTTGATCGCGGTGACGGCGCCCCAGACGGTCCAGAGGACGATCAGGGCGGTGGGCAGACGACGGGCGGACCGGCGGGCCTGCGCGGCCACCTCGGCGCTCGTCATCCCGGGCCGCGGCAGATCCTTGACGAGGACCATCAACTCGGCGTAGGTGCGTGCGGCGTAGGCGGCGCCGACGCGCTCGTCGTACTCATGCAGGGAGAGGCGGCCCTCGTCGAGGGCGGTCTTCAACCGGTCGGCGATCTGCTGGCGGTCGGCGTCAGCAGCGCGCATGGTGTCGACCTCTTTGGACATCGCCGCCCCCTCGCTACCCGCTTCCCGCCAGGCTATCCAATCCTGGCGATCATGCGGGGTCCGCCGCGAGCGCCGAGTCGAGCCGCTCGGCGGCCTGCCGGTCGGCCCGGGCCATCGGCCCGTCCGGGAGCGCCGCCACCGCCGCGGCGACCAGCAACACGGCGGCCGCGAAGCCGAACGACCAGGGCAGGCCGCCCGGCTGGTCGACGATCACGCCGGCCAGGGCGCCGCCGGCCGCGCTGCCGCCGACCGACACGGTGACCATCCAGGTGTACGCCTCGTTCAGCATGCCGGCCGGGGAGATCCGGCCGACCAGACTGTTCTCCACGGTCAGGGCGGGGGCGATGGTGGCGCCGCCGAACACCAGGGCGGCGCCCAGCCAGAGCGGGCTCGGCATGAACGCCAGCACCAGGAAACTCGCCGACACCGCGGCCAGCAGCCAAGCGAACTGCCTGGTCAGCGCCATCGCCGGGCGCCGGGTGCCGAACCAGATGCCGCCGATCGCGCTGCCGATGCCCCAGACGCCGAGCAGGACACCGCCGAGGGAGTCGCCGCCGCCGTGCTGGGCAGCGTACGCGGGAACGATCACACCGGCCGCCCCGAACGCGACGCCGAGCGCGCCGACACACAGCAACAGCGCCGGGAAGCCGCCGGTCCGCAGCGGGCCCAGGCCCTTGGCGGCGGTCTCCGGGTCATGGGCGCCGCGGTGCCGCATCACCGGGAGACGGGCGATCCACGCGGTGCCGGCCAGCGTCGCCACGGCCGCACTGATCAGTGCGGACTCCGGCTCACCGGTGAGCACCATGAACGCCGCGACGAGCATCGGGCCGAGCACGAAGACCAGCTCGAACAGCGAGGTCTCGGCGGCTATGGCGGCGGACCGCAGATCGTGGCGGCCGGTGCCGGGGGCGGTCATGTCGGTCCAGGCGCGGCGGATCGCCGCGGTCAGCGGAGGGTACGTGGCCCCGGCCGCCGCCGACGCCACGAAGATCCACTCCAGGGCCTCCGCGCCACCCCGGCTGGCCAGCAGCAGACCGCCCAGCGCGAGCGGGTGCAGCACGGCCGTGGCCAGCAGGATCGGGGAGGCGCCGATCCGGTCGGCGAGCCGGCCGGCGATCGGGCTGAGCGCGGCGCCGGCCAGCGCGTAGACGCCACCGGCCAGGCCGGCCGCCGCGTACCGCCCGGTGGCCTGCTCGACCAGCAGGAGCAGCGCGAGCGGGGTCATCCCGATGCCGAGCCGGGCGAGGATCCCGACGATCAGCAGGGTCCGTGCGCCCGGAAGCTGCCACACGCCAAGGTACTGACGCAATGCGGTCACGAACTGGCCTCCGGGTGCTGATCGGTAACGGGCTCCGAGGTTAACGTCGGCGGCCGACCACCCCGATCCAAACGTGAGGCGCTGTCACGTTGATCACGCGGCGTGCCTGGTCAGAGCGGCCTGCTCATGCAGACGGCGAATTCGCTCCACCATCGGCGGGTGGGTGGAGAACAGAGCGGCCACCCCACCACCGGAGAACGGGCTGGCGATCATCAGGTGCGCGGCGCTCGTCAACCGGCCGTCGGCGGGCAGGGCCGCGCGTCGCGTACCGAAATGAATCTTCTCCAGGGCACTCGCCAGCGCGAGCGGATCGCCGGTCAGCGTGGCGCCGGAGGCGTCCGCCTGGAACTCCCGGTTCCGGCTGATCGCCAGCTGGATGACCGACGCGGCGAGCGGACCGAGAATCATCATCATCAGCAAGCCGGCCGGATTCGGGCCGTCATCATCGCCCGAACCGCCGAACGGTAGGAAGAACGCCAGGTTCGCCAGCATCGTGATGATGCCGGCCAGACCCCCGGCGACACTGGAGATCAAGATGTCGCGGTTGTAGACATGGGACAACTCGTGACCGATCACCGCGCGCATCTCACGCGGCTCCAACAGGTTCAGGATGCCGGCGGTCACCGCGACCGCGGCGTGCTCCGGGTCACGGCCGGTCGCGAACGCGTTCGGCTGCGAGGCCGGAGAGACGTAGAGACGGGGCATCGGCTGGCCGGCGGTCGTCGCCAGCTCACGGACGATCCGGTAGAGACCGGGCAGCTCGGGCTCGGTCACCGGGCGGGCGCCCATCGCCCGCAGCGCGATCCGGTCGGAATAGAAGTAGCTGACAGCGTTGGTGACCAGCGAGATGATCACCGCGAGGATCAGGCCGGTGCTGCCTCCGAGCCAGTAGCCGACAGTCAGGATGAGACCGGTCAGCAGACCCAGCAGGGCGGCCGTTTTGAGGCCGTTGTGGTGGCGATGCACGTTCACTCCTTCAGGTTGCGGGCTTGTGACCCGCCCTCCACGGAACATCGGCCGGCATCGTGTTCATCCGAGTGCCCGCTGTGACTTCGCTGAACACCAGCGAGGGCTCGGGATGGCGGTCATGACCGGCTTTGCCGGCTTTCTTCGGGGGTACGCCGTGCGTCGCGGCGTTCGCGGGCACGCCTCCCGCCCCGCCTTTCGCGGGCACGCCTCCCGCCCCGCCTTCACGGGCACGCCTCCCGCCTTGCCTTCACGGGCACGCCTCCCGCCCCGCCTTCGCGAGCACGCCTCCCGCTCCGCCGAAAATGTCAGGGGGTCCGGATAGCGTCCTCGGGAGAACGATGAGGAGGAATCATGGGCGCTTCCTGGTGGAGTTACCACGTCCCCTACCAGCCTGATCTGCAGGCGGCGCTCGACGGGTTGCGGGAGCGGGCCTTCGCGGAGGGTGACTACTGGTGGGCGGTCCCCCGTCAGAACAAGACCTCGGCCGCCGACTTCCCGGACCGGCCACGCACCGAGGAGGAGCTGTGGGCCGAGGAGATCGTGCAGGATTCCGGCACTCACTCGATCCTCGACGTGCGGGAGATCGTCACCGTCCCGGGGCGGGCCACGTGCGGGACCGTTCATGTCGTCGATGAGGCGGAGGCCCTGGAGCGGGTCGGGGTGGCGAGACCGACCCGGGAGCACGTGGCGGAGTTGGAGCCGCTCGCCACGGAGCGGTGGGTCGGGCGTTGCGCGGTCCTGCACGACCAGGCCGGTGAGCCGGCGGAGATCTACTTCTGGGGTTTCTCCGGGGATTGACCGCGGAGGCTCACCGTCGCCGGCCGCCGATCAGGTGGCTTCGACGAACGACGGCGGGTGACAACAGCGCGGGACGGCCAGGGCAATGCCCCGCGTTCACCTCTTCCCGAAAAGCCCCCTGCCGTGCTGGGAGCATCCCGGCTCTCACCGCCCGGCCGTCGGGTAGTGAACGCCAGGATGCCCCCTGGCACGACTCCTAGCGGGCCGGCTGCTTCGCCGTCAGGCGGTCGAAGACCGCGTAGGCCGCCACGGTGACGAGAATCGGGTTCACCGTGAACGGGAAGCGCCATGCGATCGCGCCGAGCGCCAGCGCCACGAGGGCGATCAGCAGGACACGCAGAGACACCTCACCGTCTCCGGGATTCCGCGGCGGCTCCGGCGGCGGGATCTGACGTAGGCTCAAGGTTGGATCCTTTCTCCATGGGTTTGGGGCGGGTTCCTTCATGGCGGCACCCGTTGGAGCGGGTGCCGCCACACTTGTCACTGCCGCCCGGGACGATGGCGATCCCGGGGGCAGACGGTCACTGCGCCAGGTGATCGGCCAATCGGCCGAGGATCTCGGCACGCTCGCCGGGCGGCAGGCGGAAGATCGCGGAAGCGGCGGACTCCAACGGGGACGCCTCACGTCGGCCACGGATCAGCCAGGCCAACAATCTGGCCTGGTCTTTCGGGGAAAGGCTGACGGCCCGCGACCACGCCTCCTCAGCTGACGCGACAGGTGGGGCGGAGCCGACGGCGACGTTGCAGAGCGAGCACAGGGTGATCAGGTTGCTCGCATCGGTCCCGCCGCCATGCATGATCGGCGTGATGTGCTGGACCGTCAGGTGGGCTTGCGAGGTGGGATCCTCCGCGTACGGCTCGCCGGCGAGGACACCGCAAGCGGCACACCGATATCCGTCGCGCAATAGCACCTGATGGCGGACGCTCGCCGAGATCATGCGGAGACCGTCGGAGCGGTGCGCCTTCTCCCAGACCGGTGAGCCGATCTTGACCAGACGGTATTCGTCGGGCCGAAGGGATCGATCGTCGCGCGGCCCCTCAATCCCCCAACCGCCAGGGCGGAGGTCACGGAGCCGCCGCCCGATCTCCGAGTGACCCGGGAACGCTTCCCGGAGCTGAGCCAGTGTGAACGTGTTTCCTTCGCCGACCTGCGACACCAAGAACAGGGCCAGCCGGACCCGCAGCCCCCATTTCTCGTCACGCCAATCCGGGAGCGTGGCAGCTTCACCCTCCCGGCTCAGGGGCTCATTCGCTCTCTCCTCCACGGTCACACCATAGCATGCCGCAGGATGCTACGGCATCTACGGCAAGTTCGTGAGTCGTCCCCTGCCGCGCCCTCGAACGATTCGCGGCAATGAGGTATTCACGCCCATGGCCCACACGGAGGTCACAGGTCGAGGCAAGACCGCATGGGGCACGCGGCGCGTGGAACTGGTCAAATGATTGATTCGCGGCAACCCACGGCAAGTTACGGCATGCCGATCGGCGTCTACATCAGCGCGCTGAAGACCAACTGGGGAGCGAAGCCGACAACGACGGCAACCGTCGCGGCGATCAGGAGGGTCACGATGACCGGGCGGGTGACCGTGACCCGGGGATGGGTGGCGTCGTAGACCAGGATCGGGTCGGCGACCGCGATGCCGGGCTGGGCGGGAAGGGTGTAGAGGAGGGCGGCGACGCGGATGTAGTAGGCGAGCGCGATCACGGCGTTGATCACGACGACGACGGCCAGCCAGGTCCAGCCTTCGGTGACCAGCGCGCCTACCACCGAAACCTTGGCGAAGAGGCCGGCCAGGCCGGGTGGCAGCCCGGCGAGGCCGGCGAGGGCGAGCACCATTGCCGCACCCAGCCAGGGGTGGCGGCGGGCGGCGCCGCGGTGGTCGTCGAGGGTTCCGCCGTCGGCGCCGGGTGGGCGCAGGGCGGTCACCACGCCGAAGGCGATGAGTTCGAGGATCACGAAGAACGTGGCGTAGGCGAGGGCGGCGGGGACGCCGGGGGCGCCCATCGTCAGGGCGGCCAGGATGTAACCGGCCTGGGCGATCGAGGACCAGGCCAGGAGGCGGACCATCCGGGTCTGCCGGAGCGCGACCAGGTTGCCGACGGTCATCGTCAGGACGGCCAAGGCGGACATGACCGCGCCGGTGTCCAGCCGGGACACGATGGCGGCCAGGGCCAGGACACCGCCGAGCTTGGAGGCGGTGGAGAGGAAGGCGGCGATCGGCAGCGGCGAGTCGTCGTAGGTGGCGGGGGCCCAGGCGTGCAGCGGGACCGCGGCGACCTTGAAGGCGAGGCCGATCACCAGCAGGGCGGCGCCGACGCCGGCGAGCGCGGCGAACGGGGTCGGGGCGGGGCCGAGCAGGTTCAGGTGGACGGTCCCGGTCGCGGCGTAGTTGAGGGCGATACCGAGCAGGGCGATCGCCGTCGAGATGACGCTGATCAGGAAGAACGTGACGGAGGCGGAGGCGGCTCGGGTCGCGGCCCGGCCGTCGGCTGCGGAGTCGTCCGGGGCGGAGCGGCGGAGGCCGACCAGGATGTAGAGCGGGAGGGTGAGGGTTTCCAGGCCGACGATCAGGGTGAGGAGGTCGCCGGCGTAGGCGATCGTCACTCCGCCCGTCATCGAGCAGGCCAGCAGGAAGCAGAACTCACCGGCGGGGGCCGTCCCGAGCCGTAGGGCCGGCAGGGAGAGGGCGAGGACGGCCGCGGTCAGGGCGGCGAAGAGGGCGGCGGTCACGGCGGCCGGCCAGGTGGGGACCCAGGAGCAGCCACCGGTCGTACAGAAGGTGGGGTCCCACGGGCCGACCGCGAGGGCGCAGACCGCGGTGGCCAGCGCCCCCAGCAGGGTTGCGGCGGCGGTCACCGCGCGCTTGGCCACGAACAGGTCGGCCAGCAGGGCGAGGACGGCGGTGGCGGCCGCGGCGTACAGCGGCAGCAGCGCGATGTGGTCGACGGCCTGGCTTCTCACCGGCGGGCTCCCAGCAGGGTGGTGAGGGACTCGAAAGTGCCCTGCAGGACCAGGGCCGGGACGATGCCGACGGCGATGGTCAGCAGAACCAGAGGGGTCCAGGCCAGCCATTCGGTACGGGAGAGCGCCGGTGGCATCGCGTGCGTCTCGGGGGTGGCGGGGCCGTGGGTGAGCAGGCGCAGCAGACGCAGGAAGTAGGCAGCGGTGAGGGCTCCGCCGACCGCGGCGATCGACGCCAGGGTGATCCATAGGGGCCCACCGCGCTGGACGGCGGCGACCACCGCGAAGGCTTCGCCCCAGAAACCGGCCAGGCCGGGCAGGCCCAGCGAGGCGACGGCGGCGAAGCCGAACAGGCCGGCCAGACGGGGGGCGGTCTCCCGGAGGCCGCTGAGCTGGTTCAACGAGCCGGTGCCGGTGTGGTCTTTGATCGTGCCGGCCAGGAAGAACAGCAGGCCGGTGATGAGGCCGTGGGCGATGTTGCCGACCAGGGCGGCCTGGATTCCGGTGATCGACAGGGTGGCGATGCCGAGCAGCACGAAACCCATGTGGCCGACGCTGGAGTAGGCGATCAGGCGTTTCAGTTCGGTCTGGCGCAGGCAGATCAGGGCGCCGGCGACGATCGCGATCACGGCCAGGATGCCCAGGGCGGGCGCGGCCCAGGCGGCGCCGAGCGGGGCGACGCCGACACCGACCCGGATCAGGCCGTAGGTGCCCATTTTCAGCAGCACTCCGGCCAGGATCACCGAGCCGACGGTCGGGGCCTCGGTGTGCGCGTCGGGCAGCCAGGTGTGCAGCGGCCAGAGGGGGGCCTTCACCGCGAACGCGACGGCGAGCAGGGCGAACACGGCCTGCTGGGTGGTGGCGGTGAGCTGCACGCTGCCGGTCAGGTCGACGAGGTCGCCGGTGCCCGCTCTCGCCACCACGATCAGGACGCCGAGCAGCAGCAGGACCGAGCCGGCCAGGGTGTAGAGGACGAACTTGCGGGCCGCCGCCCGGCGCCTCGGGCCGCCCCAGCCGGCGATCACCGCGTACATCGGCAGCAGCACGACCTCGAAGAACAGGAAGAAGAGGACCAGGTCCAGGGCCAGGAAGGTGCCGAGGACGCCGACCTCCAGGACCAGCAGCAGCGCGGCCAGGGTGCGCCCGGCGCCGCCGGAGGGGACCTTTCTGATCGTGTACGCGCAGCAGAGCAGCGTGAGCAGCCCGGTGAGCGCGATCAGCGGCGCGGACACCCCGTCGACGCCGAGGTGGAACTCCAGCCCGAGGGCCGGCACCCATGGCAGGTCGAGGTCGATCCACGGTTCCAGCCCACTGGTGTACTGGTCCCATCTGCGCGGCATGTCCCCCTGATAGGCGAGCGGGGCCAGGGACAGCAGGAACGTCATGGCGGCGAAGACGGTGGCGACGATCCGGGCCTGCCGGTCCCGGGTCGCCGGGATCAGCGCGACCAGGGCGGCGCCCAGGGCCGGCACCGCGAGCAGCGCCAGGAGCAGCGCCTGTTCCCCGTGAATCATGCGACGGCTCCCCACCACGCGATGGCGCCGAGCAGCAGCGCGGCGGCGCAGACGGCCACGGCGGCGGCCGGCAGCGGAAGTCGGTGCGCCTCCTTGAGCGCGTCGCCGGCCCGGCTGGTTCCGGCGCCGGTTCCCATGACGGCCGCGTCGACGATGTGGGTGTCGGCGGCGGTGACGTACCGGGCGAGGGCCTGGACGGGGCGGACGACGAATCGGTGCTGGACGTCGTCGAGGCGGAAGCCGGCGGCCAGGAACGGCCGGGCGCGGCCCAGCGCGGTCGCCGGGTCGGCGCCGGGGACGGCCCACCAGAGCCAGAACGCGGTTCCGGCGCCGGTGGCGAGCAGCAGCATCGGCAGGGCGACGGCCACACCGAGGTGCGGGTTCTCGAGTTCGAGGGCGGTCCGGAAACCCGGGGCGAAGGCGGCGAGGCCGAGAAGGGCGGCCGGGATCGCGAGCAGGATCAACGGCCAGCGCATCAGCGCCGGTGGGTCGTGCGGTTCGGCGGGGCGGTGGTAGCCGGCGTCGTCGAAACCCACCTGCCAGGACGGACTGTGGAGCCGGGCGTCGTCGAGACCACCGGCCGAGGGAGGACCGTCGGTCAAGGGAGGGCCGTCGGCGCGGGAGGCGCCGAAGAAGGCACGCAGCAGCAGGCGGGTCGCGTACCAGGCGGTGATCCCGACCGAGAGCAGCGCGGCCAGCCAGACCAGCCAGGCGGCCCAGGCCGGGGCCGTCTCGCCGCCTTCGGTGGCGTGCGCGGCGGCGGTCAGCACGTTCTCCTTGGACCAGAAGCCGGAGAGCGGCGGCAGGCCGGCCAGCGCGCCGAGACCGATCACGAACGACCAGAAGGTGACCGGCATGTGCGTGCGCAGGCCGCCCATCCGGGACAGCAGGTTGGTGCCGACCGCGTGGATCACCGCGCCCGCCGCGAGGAACAGCAGGGCCTTGAAGGCGGCGTGGGTGAGCAGGTGGAACAGGGCGGCGGCGGGCGAGCCGACGGCCAGGGCCCCGGTCATGTAGCCGATCTGCGACACGGTCGACCAGGCCAGAACGCGTTTCAGGTCGTCCTGCGCGGTCGCGGACAGGGCGCCGATCAGGATGGTGATCGCGGCCATCACGGCCAGCGTCGCGAGCGCGGCCGGGGACTGCTGGTAGAGCGGGTAGAGCCGGAACACCACGTAGACGCCGGCCGCGACCATGGTGGCGGCGTGGATCAGCGCGGAGATCGGGGTCGGGCCGGCCATCGCGTCGGGCAGCCAGGTGTGCAGCGGGAACTGCGCGCTCTTGCCGGCCACCCCGGCCAGGATCAGCAGCAGGGCGGCGGTCAGCGCCGTCGTCGAGTAATCGTGGGTGAGGACGGTCGCGAGTCTCGTGCTGTCCGCACCGGCGATCAGCACGGCGAGACCGAGCAGGAAGCCGACGTCACCGACCCGGGTCACCAGGAACGCCTTGACCGCGGCGGCGGGCGCTTCGGGAAGCCGGCGGTCGTGGCCGATCAGCAGGTAGGAGCAGGCGCCCATCACCTCCCAGCCGATCAGCATGACGATCAGGTCGCCGCTGGTGACGACCAGCAGCATGGCGCCGGTGAAGAGGCTGACCTGGGCGGCGTACGGCGCGTAGCGGGGGTCGTCGTGCAGGTAGGCGATCGAGTAGATCTGCACGAACAGGGCCACCAGGGCGACGGCGACGGCGACGTAGGCGGCCGCGGCGTCGACGAACGGGGTGAGCCCGACAGTCAGCGAACCGAAGGTGGCCAGATCGATGCCGTTCCCCACGGCGTCTGCGCCGGTCATCGGGGCGATACCGGCCAGGACGGCGAGGACCAGCGCGACTCCGGCGCCGGCGACACCGATTCCGGCGGCGAGGCGCCGGCGGGCGCCGTCACCGTCGCCCGGGGGCAGGAGAAGACCGATCAGACCCGCGAGCAGCGGTACGGCCGGGAGCAGGAGCCCGGGGACGTCGGCACTCACCCGGCCACCCGTTCCTCGTCGGTGTCCTCGTCGCGGTCCAGCCGCACGTCGTCGACCACGACGGCCTTCCGCATCCGGTAGTACTGCAGGATGATCGCCAGCCCGACGCCGACCTCGGCGGCGGCCAGGACGATCACGAACAGGGCCAGGACCCCGCCGGTGCCGGGCGCCGCAGCCGCGGGGCGGGCCCACGACTCGACGGCGACGCCGGTCAGCGCGGAACGCAGGGAGACGTCGGCGGTGACCAGGATCAGGTTGACGGCGTTCAGCATCAACTCGACGGCCATCAGCACCAGGACCGCGTTGCGCCGGCGCAGGACGCCGTAGACACCGAGGCCGAAGAGCAGAGCGGCGACGACGTACGGGATGACGACGTGCATCAGTCCCCTTCCGTGGCCGCGCGGGCGCCGATGTCGGGGCGGGACAGGACGATCGCGCCGACCAGGGCCGACAGCAGCAGGATCGAGATGACCTCGAACGGCAGCACCCAGGCGCCGAAGATCTGCTCGCCGACCCGCTCGGCGGTCGCCGGCTCCGGGTACGGGTGACGCACCCAGCGGAACGCGTCGGCGAACAGGACGGCCAGGCCGATGCCGATGCCGCCGCCGATCAGGGCGGCCGGGAGGGCGGGCCGGTCCAGGTCGGGTGACGGGCCGATCGGGGCGCGGGTCAGCATCACCGCGAACAGCAGCAGGACGACGACCGCGCCGACGTAGACCAGGATCTGCACCCAGGCGACCAGTTCGGCGCCGAGGACCAGGTAGAGGCCGGCGATCGCGCCCAGGCTGACGACCAGGTAGAGGCCGGAGCGGACCAGGTGGGAGCTGGTGACGACGAGGGCGCCGGAGCCGACCGCGACAGCGCCGAGCGCCAGCAGGAGCACGTCGGCGACGGTCACTTGTCCGTCTCCGGGGCGGGCTCGGCTGCCGGGGGCGGCGGGACGGCGGGCGGCGCGGTGGCGGGCGGCCTCGTACGTACGCCACCCGGTCTTGCGGTCTTGGCGGCAGTGGCCGCACCCGGACCGGCTGCCTTGCGCGCCGCCGTCGCCTCCTCCTTGGAGGGCTCGCCGAGCACGTCGTGCACCGGAGGCGGCGGAACCGTGCGCATCCACTCGCCCAGCCGGTCCTTGTCGTGCAGCAGCGAGAGGACGTCGGTCTCGGCGTACTCGAACTCCGGCGTCCAGTGCAGCGCGTCGAACGGGCAGACCTCGATGCAGATGCCGCAGTACATGCAGAGGGAGAAGTCGATGTCGAACTTGTCCAGCACGTTGCGCTGGCGGGCGCGCGCGGCGCCGGGAACGACGACCTCCTCCTTGTGCGAGTCGATGTAGATGCACCAGTCGGGGCACTCACGGGCGCAGAGCATGCAGACCGTGCAGTTCTCCTCGGACAGCGCGATCACGCCCCGGGACCGCGGGGGCAGATCGGGTTGCACGTCCGGGTACTGCTGGGTGGTGGACCGCCGCGTCAAGGTCTTCAGCGTTACGGCGAGCCCGTCGAGCAGGCCCTTGCCGGGCACGTTGCGCTCACCGTTCTCACTCACAAGGGAACATCCTGCCCGTTCGGCCCGGTCGGCGCGACCTTGCCCCGGCCTTTCAGAGGAGTGACTTCACCGCGACGGTGAGGACGAGCTGGGCCAGCGAGACGGGAACCAGGACCAGCCAGCAGAGACGCTGGAGCTGGTCCTCGCGCAGGCGGGGGTAGGTGACCCGCAGCCAGATGATCACGAAGGACAGCGCGCCGATCTTCAGCAGCGTCCACAGCCAGCCGAACGTCTCCTCGAACGGGCCGTGCCAGCCGCCGAGGAACAGGACGGTGGTCAGGGCGGCGATCACCACGATGCCGACGTACTCGGCGAGCAGGAAGAACGCGAAGCGCAGGCCGGTGTATTCGGTCATGTAGCCGAAGACCAGCTCGGAGTCGGCGATCGGCATGTCGAACGGCGGGCGGCGGATCTCGGCCAGGCCGGCGATGAAGAACACCAGCGCGGCCGGGGCCTGCCAGATCAGCCACCACGGCTGCCACGCCTCGACGATGCCGGGCAGGCTCAGCGTGCCGGCCGCCATCGCGACGCTCGCCGCGGCCAGGACCAGCGGGAGCTCGTAACCGAGCAGCTGGGCGGCGCCGCGGACGCCACCGAGCAGGCTGTACTTGTTGGCCGACGACCAGGCGGACATCAGAACCGCGACCACGCCGATGCCGAGGACCGCCAGAACCAGGAACAGCCCGATGTCCAGGCTCTGCGCGACCAGGCCGGGGCCGAGCGGGATGGTCAGGATGACCACGAGGTACGGGAAGAGGGCGACGATCGGGGCCAGCTGGAAGACGGCCCGGTCGGCGTCGCGCGGGGTGATGTCCTCCTTCTGGACGAATTTCACCCCGTCGGCGACGAGCTGCGCCCAGCCGTGGAAGGCGCCCGCGTACATCGGGCCGACCCGGCCCTGCATGTGCGCCATCACCTTGTGCTCGGCCTGGCCGATGACCAGCGGCAGCACCAGGAAACCGGCCATCACCGCGGCGACCCGGATCAGGAGGTCCAACCAGAGCGGCATCAGCTCTCCCCCTCGGTCCTCGGCGGGCGCACGGGCCGAGCCGGGCGCTCACCGGCCGGGCGCACCGGCCGCTCACCGCGCGCCGGACGGGCCGGTGTCTCCGGCGGGGGCACCTTCCCCTTCATCGGGCCCCACTCGTTCGGGTCGGGGACGCCGGGTGGGCGCACCGGGGCACGCTTGGCGGCGCCGCCCTCCGACTCCCCCGGCTCCTTGGCGCCCGGCCACGGCTTCGCCACCCGGGCGGCCAGCACGAACTCCTTGCGCAGCGGATGGCCCTCGAACTCCGGCGGCAGCAGCAGCGGGCGCAGGCCCGGATGCCGGGCGAAGACGATGCCGAACATCTCGAACGTCTCCCGCTCGTGCCAGTCGGCGCCCGGATAGAGGTCCACCAGGGACTCGATCTCGGGACTCTCCCGCGGGACCCGGGCCCGGAGCAGCACACCGTGCCGGCGTCGGGTCGACCACAGGTGGGCGAGCACCGAGAAACCGCCGTCCAGCTCGTCCACGGCGGACAGCCAGTCGAAGAAGTCACAGCCCAGAGCACCGGCGTCGCGGGCCGCCTCGGCCGCGAACCACCAGCGGGCGGCCGGCACGTCGACGACGGCACGGGCGTGGCCGGGGCCGCCGCCGGACACGCCGGCGGTGATGGTGCCCTTCTCCGGGTCGTCGGTCGCCAGCAGGTGGACCAGGCGTTCACCGACCTCTTCGGGCGTCATGCGTCACATCCTAGGGTTTGGAGATCCGGCCGGCTGTCAGTGCTGTCTCGGCCGGGCCGAGACAGCACTGACAGCCGGCCGGGGTCGAACCGCAACCGCACGCCGGACCGGAACGTGTAGTCGCCGTGACAGTCATCGCCAGACACCGATCGGAGACGCCGGCCGCCGTGCACCACGACCCACCGTCGTTCGATGAGGTCTACGCCGCGCACTATGCGGGCCTCACCGTGCAGCTGTACGCATACTTCGGCGACCGGCAGGAGGCCCAGGACGTCGTGCAGGAGGCGTTCTGCCGGGCGCTGGCACGCTGGTCCACGGTCTCCCGGTACGACAGCCCGGCCGCCTGGATCCGCCGGACCGCCTGGAACCTGGCCGTGAGCCGGTGGCGGCGGGCCCGTACCGCGCTCAACTTCCTGCGCCGGCAGCGGACCGACGAGCCGCAACTGGCCGGGCCGACCGGTGAATGGGTGGCGCTGGTGGCCGCCCTCGCCGAACTGCCGGCGACGCAGCGCCGCGCGATGGTGCTGCACTACCTGGGCGACCTGACGATCGCCGAGATCGCGGAACGGGAAGGGGTGGCTCCGGGGACGGTCAAGTCGTGGCTGCACCGGGCCCGTGGAACACTCGCCGGGCTGCTCGGCGCCGAGGCCTCGGGGGTGGCCAATGTCTGACCAGCTGGAAGAGATCTTCGTTCGGGCGCGCCCGGACGCGATCCGGGAGGTGCGCCCGCCGGGTGCGGAGGCGGCCCGGTCGACCGTACGCCGCCGCCGTCGCCGCCGGGCCGTGGTGCTCGCCACCGCCGCCGTGTTCGCCGTCCTGGGGGGCGTGGTCACCTGGATCGCGCCGTCATCACCTCCGCCCACACCGCCCGCCGCCACCCCGGTCGATCTGCCCGGCGCCGCGAAGGCCGCGCTCGGGCCGGTCACCGCCCCGGCCGCCGTCGCCGTCGCGCAGCAGGCCGCGGTGAAGTCCACATGGAAGGCCACCAGCGCCAGTCACCTCGGTGAGCTGACGCTGCGGGCCGCCTGCGCCGGAACCGGCACGATGACGCTGATCGTCGACGGCATCCCGGGTGGCGAGAGCCTCGAGAAGGAACCCGTCGAGGTGACCCGGCTGAAGCTGCCGTGCACGGACCGGCCGGAGCCGGCGACCGAACGGTATGTGCTCGGGCAGGGTTTCACCACCGTCGAATACCGGATCGAGGACGCGGCCGACGCCGAAGGCCGGGCCGTCTTCGCCTTCCGGGTCACCGTCGAGACCGGCAAACCGCTCGACGGGTCGGGGGACGACTCGTACGCGATCAGCGCCCTGCGACTCACCGAGGAGCAGAGCAACACGGGGTACGGGTTCGGCTCCCCCATCGACGAGAACCGGAGCCACGAGGAGGAGGTGCCGTCCCGGTTCGGCACACGGTTCCGGGTGATGACCGCCTGCACCGGCATCGGCACGCTCACCATCGAGCTCCGGCAGGCCGGCGGGAAGCTCGTCGACACGACCACGGCGACCTGTCGGTGGCCGGCGAAACGGTACGACTGGGAACCGGCCCGGGGCAGCGGGAAACTCGTCCTGCACGTCGCCTACCAGCCGACCACCGACTCGCGGGCGGGCGCCGACTTCATGATCCAGCTGGAGAAGCGGTAGCCACTGTCACAGGCCGGGCAGGCGGTCGTTGCGGAACACGTCGACGAAGTCCTGGTGGTCCTCGCGGGCCTGGTCACCGTACCGGTGCGCGAACTCCACCAGGTGCCGGACGAAACCGGCCTCGTCTTTGTCGACGACCGCGACGATCGCCTCCTCGGTGGAGAAGTCGACCAGGTCGTGACTGGACTCGTCGTCGGCGACCGAGTGCATCCTGGCCACCGCGCGGCCCAGGTCGGCGATCACCCCGGACAGCTCCTCCGGCTCGTTGACGTCCGACCAGTCCAGGTCCGCGGCGTACGGCGACACCTCGGCGACCAGCTGCCCCACCCCGTCCAGCTCGGTGTAGCCCAGCCACGGGTCGGCGTGCGCCTGCAGGGCCAGCTGCGACTCGGCCGTCCGGTGCCCCTGATGCGTGAAGTAGCCGCGGACCCGGTCGTCGTCGATCCAGCGGGCGACGGCCGGGACCTGCGCCTGCTTCATATAGATGATCACGTCGTTCTCCAGGGCCTCGGTGTGCCCCTCGAGCAGCAGGTTGTACGACGGCAGCCCGGCCGACCCGATCCCGACGCCCTTGCGCAGCTTGATGTCCTTGATGTGCAGCGACACCGGCCGGGCGCCGTCGTTCGGCAGCGTGGACAGGTAACGGCCGAACGCCTCCCGGACCTTGGCGTCGACAGCCTCGTCCACCTCGTAGACACCGTCGCCGAGCGAGAACCGCCGCTCGTAGTCGTCGATCGTGGTCTGCTGGGCGAGCAGGCCGACCCGGGTGTTGAGCCGCGCCTCCTGAAGCACCCGCCGCAGCACGCCCGTCGCGTTCTTCAGGGTGATCGAGCCGATCGCGTCGTCGCCGCCGTGCGCGATCGCCCGCAACTCGGTCAGGTACGCCTGCGCGAACGTCGTCACCAGCGCGGTGATGCTCTCGTCGGAGAGCGCCTTCGAATAGCCGATCAGCGCGACACTCGCCGAGAACCTCTTCAGATCCCAGCTGTACGGGCCCACGTACGCCTCGTCGAAGTCGTTGACGTTGAAGACCAGGTGGCCCGACGAGTTCATGTAGGTGCCGAAGTTCTCCGCGTGCAGGTCACCGTGGATCCAGACCCGGCTGGTCCGGGCATCCAGGAAACTGTCGTCACGGTAGTCGCCACTGAGGTCGGCGTAGAACAGCGCGGCGCTGCCCCGATAGAAAGCGAACGGGGACGCCGCCATCTTCCGGAACTTGCGGCGGAACGCGGCCGGGTCGAGCGCCATCAGCTCGCCGAACTCACGGGTCAGTACGTCGATGATGAAGTCGGCCCTCATGCCGGTCACGGTACTCAGCCGGAGCCTGCCAGCGGTTACCCTTTCCGCTATGTCCGCTTCCCGCTTGGTGCGTATCGGCACCCGCTCCTCCCCCATGGCTCTGGCCCAGGTCGAACGGGTCCGCCGGATGCTCGCCGAGCGGCGGCCGGACGTCACCGTCGAGGTGGTGGCGCTGTCCACCAGCGGCGACCGCTGGCAGGGCGCGCTGTCCGAGCTCGGCGGCAAGGGCGCGTTCACCAAAGAGGTCGACCAGGCGCTGCTCGACGGGCGGGCCGACCTGGCCGTGCACTGCGTCAAGGACGTGCCCGGGGACCGGCCCGCGCCGGCCGGGACGGTGTTCGCCGCCTACCTGGCCCGCGACGACGTGCGCGACGCCCTGGTGGACCCGGCCGGGCGGCGGATCGAGGACCTTCCGCCGGGGACGAGGGTGGGCACGTCGGCCGTACGCCGCATCGCCCAGCTCGCCCTGCACCACCCGCACCTGACCGCCCTCCCGATCCGCGGGAATGCCAACTCCCGCCTGGCCAAACTCGACGCCGGCGAGTACGACGTGCTGCTCCTCGCCGTCGCCGGCCTGCACCGCATCGGCCTGCCGGAACGGATCACCCATCCGATCGAGGTGGACACCTTCGTGCCCGCGGTCGGCTCCGGCACGCTCGTGCTGCAGTGCCGGCAGGACGACGAGCCGCTGCTGGAGATCGCCGCCGCGCTCGGGGACCGGACGACCGCGCTGGAGACCGAGGCGGAGCGCACCATGCTGCACATCCTCCAGGGCAGTTGCAGCTCGCCGATCGGCGGTTACGCGCGCAGCGAGCCGGACGGGCGGATCAGCCTGCGCGCCCGGGTCATCAGCCTGGACGGCAAGACGGTCCTGGACGCCCACGAGTGGGCGTCCGATCCCGTCGTCCTCGGCACGTCGGTGGCGGCGTCCCTGCTCCGCCAGGGCGCCCGGGAGATCCTCAACGCCTGACCGGCCGGGCGAACCCGCGGAGCACCTCCTTCGTGACCGCCGTGCCGAGCCGGTCACCCAGAACGGCCGCCTCCCGGTAGTGCACACCCGCCCAGATCCGGGCCAGCTGCACCTCGGCCTGCGCCGCCGCGAAGCTCGTGAAGTAGCGGGTCGTGCCGGAAGCCGGGCTGTAGGCGTGGAACGGCACGTCGTCACGCCCGAAGAACGTCCGGAAACTCACCATCGTCGCCGACGTGTAACAGGTGTGCCCGGACGGCCACTCCGCCGACGGGGCCGTCACCCGCAACGGCTGCCACGACGGATCCGCGACCGTCGCCGGGTTGCCGTCGGTGTCGGCCAGCGGAATCGCGGTCACCGGCCGCCACAGGCTCCAGCGGCGCTTCTGCTGATAACACGAGATCAGCGCGTCCACGGTCGCCATGTCGGTCTGCGCGAACAGGCGGGCCGTCTGCAGGTCGCTGAGCCGCCGGCTCGTGGCGAGCACTCGCCGGAAATCCCACTCCACCATGTCGTAGTCGTCCCACCAGATCGCCGCCTCCGTCTGCCCCGGCGTGCGGACCGTGCTCGTCGCCGACCCGAGAGCCTTCACCTCGTTCAGCTGGCGCGCGTACTCGGCGCTGGTCAGCGAGGGCGGGCCGGCGACACGGTAACGGCTCGGGTCGCGGACGACGAACGGCTTCAGGAACGCGTACCAGGCGCCGGTCTGCACGAAGCCCGGCGGCGTCAGCCGGTACTCGCCCGGCGCCGTCCCGACCGGCCACGTCACGCTCGTGTCGAACGCGCCGTCACCGGCGCGCTCCGCGATCATGGCGGCGGCGGTCGCCTCACCGACGGCGATGCCGCCGCGCTTCGCACGACCATCAGGGATCTCGGCAAGCTCTTCGGCGTACCGGGCCCGGAGCGCATCGGCCTGCGCCGGGAACAGCGACAGCAGTACGTGGTGGGCGGCAGCCGCCACCGCGGCGGGCACCGAATCGCCACGGTGGGCGCGTGGCGCGATCAGGTACGGCTCGTACGGGGTGCCGGAGATCGCGTTGACCGCGTCGTAGACGGCTCCCTGCACCATCGCGAAACTGCGGGCGGCCGCGTTCGGCGACTGCCGCGCGGTGTCGTAGATGGTGGCCTGGGCGTGGGCGTGCCAGGCGACGACGGAGTTGGGGCGGGCGGCGTCGGCCCGAGCCGGGGCCGGCGCCAGCACCGATGGAACGGTCAAGGTGAGCGCGGTCGCGACGACCACGCCGAAGAACCTGCGGAAACGTGGCATGTGAAACCCCCGGTTGGCTGGAGTTGCCGTTTCGCACGAACGGCATCCAGCCTTCAAGCGGGATGGAGCGGGTGCAACGCAGTGACGGACTTCCGCCTCATCCATTCATATCCGTGGATAAATGAGGCAGGCTGTCAGATCCGCGTGCCACCGTTCACTCCGGCTGCGCCGGCGGTCTCACCAGAGGGGCCGTCAGGGCCAGCGGGTCGGGGCGGTGCACGCCGCCGAGACCGGACTGCTCAGCGGCGATCTTCTCCTGCAGGCGCAGGATGCCGTGCAGCAACGCCTCCGGCCGCGGCGGGCAACCGGGCACGTAGACATCCACCGGGACGATCTGGTCGACACCCTTGGTGACCGAATACGAATCCCAGTACGGCCCGCCGCAGTTGGAACACGACCCGAACGAGATCACATACTTCGGCTCGGGCATCTGGTCGTACAGCCGCTTGATCGCCGGAGCCATCTTGTCGGTGACCGTACCCGAGACCACCATCAGATCCGCCTGCCGCGGACCATGCGCGAACGGGATCACCCCGAGCCGCATGAAGTCGTGCCGGGCCATGCTGGACGCGATGAACTCGATCGCGCAGCACGCCAGCCCGAAATTGAACACCCACAGGGAATAGCGGCGCCCCCAGTTCAGCACGAACCGGATGGGTTCCCCGAGCACTCCTGGCAGACCGGCCATCCGGTCAACCTAACGCATCCGGGTACGGCCGGCTCAGCGTCATCGGCGTCCGCGCCACCTCCAGCACCCGCTCCGGGAACCGCGGCCCCTCGGTGTAGTAGCGCGCCCGCGTCCGCCCGACCGGCTCCAGCAGCCCCGCCGCCACCAGATCCCGCAGATCCCGCTGCGCCTGCTGCAGCGTCAATCCTTCGGCCTGCTCATACCGAGCCCGTCGGACACGATCGTGCACCGCGACATCATGCAACGCTGAAACCATTCGCTCATCCAGGCCTGCAGAACCGGCGAAGGACAGGAGAAGGTCCCACACCGCAGCGGATCGACTCGCTTCACCTTGCACAGCCTGCGCCTGCTGGTGATAGGCAGTGAGATTGAACCGGATCCAACTCGAGACATCCTGATCCGGGCGATAGGTGGCACCTCGGCGCTTGAGTTCCAGGTAGTAGCTCCAAGTGTTCTGCGACCGGCCGAGCCATGCCTCGATCGACGAGAACTCCGGAGCGAGTACGCCCTCTCGAGAGATCACGAGGGTCTGCAGCGATCGAGACATCCGGCCGTTGCCGTCAGGCCACGGGTGGATCGACACCAACTGCAGATGTGCCATGGCTGCGCGAACCAGTGGGTGATCGCTGCAGTCGGCATTGAGCCATTCCACCAATTCAGCCATCAGTCGGGGAACCTCGGCCGCATCCGGCGCCGTATAGGCGACGGACCTCCGGTTGCCGCCGTCGGTGACGTAGACGGAACCACGCCGCCACTGGCCGGCGACCTTGTCCCGAGTGTGGCGATGGCCCTGCAACATCCAGTGCAGTGAGTTCAGGAGACCTTTACTGTATGCGAAGTCAGGGACGTCGTGCAAGGACTGCACATAGGTCATCATGCGCAGGTAGGCAAGGGTCTCCTCCCGATTCTCGTCGGAGACGTCGACGTCCCTCTCACCCGCCATCAGATCCTGGACATCGACGGTCGAGACGCGGAAGCCCTCGATGGTGTTCGAGGCGGCCACCGCGTCAGCGGTGAGGAAGTCACGGAGCCCCATGACCCACTTGGCGGGGCCGGCCTGGAGTCGATGACGCAGACTGTGGCGCATCTCGTCGATCTCGGCCAGAACCTGACCGTCGGCTGCGGACAGGACCGGAGCCGGATACAACATGGAATCGATCCTACGACGCCGTCATCGCGTCATCGCGTTTCGCCGTTCCCCTGCCGTGGCGGCTCGGCCGGGCGCTGGAGGAAGCTGAGGAAGCCGGTCAGCAAGGCTTCGCGGAGGGCCGGTGGGGCGGCGTTGAGGATGGTGTTGACGGTGGCCATCTCGGTGAAGTCGCCGCCGGTGAGGCCCACGCCGTCGGCGAGGGAGGCGATCAGGTCGGGGGTGACCGTCTCGGGGGTCAGCGGCGGGAGCGGGGGAAGCTCGATCGGGCCGCGGGCGGTGGCGGCGGCCACCGCGTCGGCCAGGTCGGGGCCGAACGAGGCGGCGGTGTCGTGGACCGCGGCGGTGACCGTCAGGTGGAGGGTCGGCGGGAAGTCGGCGTAGGCCATCTGGGGCTGGGTGTGCCAGCCGCGGGCGGCGAGCTCGTCGGCCAGGACGAAGAGGTCGACGCCGTCGGAGGCCAGGCAGACGACGCTGGTCTCGGCCGGGGCGAAGAGGCGTACCCCGTCGGTCCGGGAGACCGCGGAGGCCAGGACCGTGACCGCGTCGCGGGTCTTGCGGGCCAGGTCCAGGTAGCCGGTGTCGCCGATGCTGCGGAGGGTGGCGACGGCGGCGGCGATCGGGCCGCCCGAGCGGGTCGACGAGATCACCGGATTGATCATGGTGTAGCCGGGCCAGTCGGCGTAGGCGAAGTACTGCGGTCGGCGCAACTCCTCGGAGGCGTGCAGCAGGATCGACACACCCTTCGGCGCGTACGCGTATTTGTGCAGGTCGACCGAGATGCTGGTGACGCCCGGCACGGAGAGGTCGAAAGCGGGCCGGGCAGCGTCCAGGCGGCGCAGGTACGGCAGGATCCACCCGCCGAAGCAGGCGTCGACGTGAAAACGGATGTCGTGGGCGGCGGCGATCGCGGCGATCTCCGGGATCGGGTCGACGACGCCGTGGGCGTAACTCGGGGCGGAGGCCGCGATCAGGACGGTTTCCGGGGTGACTGCCGCGGCCATCGCTTGCGGGTCGGCTCTCCACCCTTTCACCGGTACGACGTCGAGCTCCACCCGCAGGTAATGCGCCGCCTTCGCGAACGCGGCATGCGCGGTCGACGGGATGAGCAGCCGAGGCGCGCGGATCGACGGGTGGGCGTCGCGGGCCGCCTTGACGGCCAGGATCAGGGACTCGGTGCCGCCGCTGGTAACACTGCCGACCGTCCGCTCATCCCCGCCGAGCAGTTTGGCCGCGGCGGCGACCAGGGCGTTCTCCATCGCCAGCAGGGACGGGAACGCGGTCGGGTCGAGGCCGTTGACGTGCGCCGACGTGGCGTGGGCGGCCTGGGCCAGATCGTCCAGGCCGTCCAGGGCGGGATCATAGACGTACGCGAAGAGGCGACCCCCGTGCGTCGGCAGGTCAGCGCCCCGCAACCGGTGCAGCTCAGCAAGGATCTGCTCGGCGGGGACGCCCTTCTCCGGCAGCGCATCGATCATGCCCGTGACGCTAGTCGCCGGCCGCGGCCCGCGCATCGGCGAAACATAGCCGGCGTCAACCGCCGGCCGCGGCCCCCACGGCGGCGGGACGCAGCCAGAGATCCCGGTTCCCGGCGATCAGCACCCGCCCGTCACGCAGGGTGGTCACTGCCTGGGGTGGCGAGTCGCCGCACCCGAGTTCGCCCCGTCTCCACGGTTTGCCGCCGTCACCGACCCAGACCACACCGCAGTACTCGGGACGCTGGTCGACGGCGGGCCGGGTGGCGTCGTCGATCGAAGCGACGGCGACGATCGTGCCGCCGGGCGTCACCGTCACGTCCCGGATCCGGCCCACCCCCATGCCGGTGGTGACACCCCGATCCCAGCGCAGGCCGTCGGTGCTGGTCAGCACGACGGTGTCGTCCTGTGCGCCGGACTCGTGGTCGACGCCGCCGAAGGCCAGCCACCGGTCGCCGGCCCGGACCAGCCGGGTCAGGAGCAGATGCTGGGGCAGATCCTCGACCGCGGACACCTGCCAGGTCCGACCGCTGTCGGTGGAACGCCAGGTGGCCGCCCGGCGCGGGCCGGACCCGATGGCGACGATCGTCTCGCCGGCCGCGGCGAGCACCCCGATCACCGGCTGCGCCTCCATCCCGGCAGCCGGTCCGGGCAGGTTCACCGGGCTCAGCGTCCGGCCGCCGTCGCGGGAGATCAGCAGCACCGGCGCGGTACTGCCCGGGTTGCTCCGTCCGGCGTCGAGCACCACCGTGCCACGACCGGTGACCGCCAGCTGCCGGATCGAGCTGCGGGTGCCCTGCCCCTCGAAGCCGGGCTCGGCGAAGTCGTCCCGGGCCAGCCGCTCGACCTGTCCTCCGGGCCGGTACCGGATCAGGCCGGAACTGTCGGCGGCCAGGATCGACCCGTCGCGCTCGAGCACTGCCGCGTCCGCCCCGATGCCACCGCCGGGCCAGCCGCTCGAGACATCGGGCGGCCCGTCGCCGGCCCGGGTGCTCCCGTCCGGCGCCGGATCCAGATCGAGACGGTCACAGGTGGCCGGTCCGGTCCAATTCGCGGTGACCGCCCGGTGGCCGTTCTGGTAGGTGCCCAGGCCCAGGGCGCAGTCGCCGACCGGAAGCAGCGCGCGCACGCCGTCGCCGGGCGGGATCCAGTCGCTCGCGGAAGCCCACTGGACGGCATCGGGATGCTGGACGAACCCGAGATCCGCCGCCGGCACGTCACCGAGTCCCCGGTGCGGCTCCGGACCCGCACTCGGGCCGCCGCCGGGGGCCGTCCGGACGCAGGAGGCGAGGAGGACGGCGCCGGCCGCCAGCGCGGTGATCGCCCGGAGGCGGGAGAGCTGAGGACTCACCCGGCGATATTGACCGCCGTCGTCAAGACGCGGTCTGCCGGGTGTCCCGGTAACCGCGCAGCGCCACCATCGCCGTTCCGACGAGGATCGCCGGCACCAGCGTGAAGCCGAGCAGCACCCCGAGGCGGGCCGTGCCGCTCTGCGCCGCCGACTCGCCGCTGGACGACGAGGCGTACCCGAAGATCTGCAGCAGCACCGCGTAGATGCCGGGGCCGAGGGCCAGTCCGAGCGTCTCGCCGGCGGTCCACAGGCCGGTGAAGACACCGGCCTGGCGGCGGCCGGTGCGCTCGGTGTCGTACGCGATGCAGTCCGGCAGCATCGCCAGCGCGAAGACCTGCTGGCCGGCGTAACCGGCGCCGACCACGGCGACGATCAGGTAGACCGCCACCGGCGACAGCGCCCGGGCGGTGAGCAGGGCCAGCGCGCCCACGACGAAGAGAACCGAGGCGGCGACGAGGGAGCGGAGCTTGCCGTGTCGCCTGCCGACCGCGGTCCACAGTGGCATGACCAGCAGGGCCGGGCCGACGAACGCGGCGAACAGGAAGGTGGCGCCGGACTTCTGCCCCAGCACGTGATCGGCGAAGTACTGGACGCCGGCCAGCATGGTGCCGATGCCGGCGGCCTGGACGACCCAGCAGATCAGCAGGGCGCGGAACGGGGCGTTGCCGCCGGCCACGCGCAGTTGCGCACGGAGGGTCGGCTCGGATTCGCCGGCGGTACGGGACTGTGCTTTCCGCGTACCGAGGAAGGTGGCGATCGTGCCCACGATGATCAGTGAGCCGACGAACAACCCCGACCACCGGTGACCCTCACGGCCGCCGCCGGTGGTCTCCACCACCAGCGGGGCGAGCGCGCCGGACACCAGGATGGCCAGGGCCAGGACCGCGACGCGCCAGGTCATCAGGCGGGTCCGCTCGGCGTAGCCGTCGGTGAGCTCGGCCGGCATCGCGACGTAGGGCACCTGGAAGAAGGCGAACGCGGTGGCGGCGGCGAGGAAGGCGACGGCGACGTACGCGCCGGAGGCGGCCCCGCCGGCGAACGGCGCGGCGAAGATCGCGGCGAACAGCACGCCCAGCAGCAGGCCCGCCACCAGCAGGAACGGGCGGCGCGAACCGGTGCGGTCGGAGATCCGGCCGGCCACCGGGTTGACCAGTACGTCCCACGCTTTCGGGAGGAGCACGAGGAGTCCGGACACGCCAGCGGCTACACCGAGCGTGTCGGTCAGATAAGGCAGAAGAAGCAAACCGGGCACCGTGCCGAACGCGCCGGTGACCAGGGACCCGAGGGCATAACCAGCCAAAACGCCGCGAGGCAGAACACTCGACGGGGTTACCACGGGAGGGGGACCGGCGGCCGTCATCGACGCGCATCGTAACCATGATCGGGCTGCTCCGCCTACGCTCGCCGCTATGAAAAGCGTTGCTGCCGGCGTCGCCGCCAGTCACCCGGCGACCGCTCGCACCGGGTTGCGCGTTCTGCAGTCCGGAGGTACAGCCGCCGACGCGGCAGTGGCCGCCGTACTGGCCTGCTGTGTGTCGGAGACCGTCTACACCGGGCTCGGCGGCGGCGGTTTCGCCACCTTCTTCGAGGCCGCCACGCAGGAGGTCACCTGCCTGGACTTCTTCGTCGCGGTGCCCGGGCTGGACGACGATCGCAAACCGTCACCGATGGTGGCCGTGGACGTGTTCTTCGGCGGGCTGCCACAGATCTACTCGATCGGCGGGGCCAGCGTGGCCGTGCCGGGCGTCCCCGCCGGGCTCGGCGAGGTGCACCGGCGGTGGGGCAAGCTGCCGTGGCCGGACGTGGTGGCGCCGGCCGCGGGCCTGGCCCGGACCGGGGTGCTGCTGCCGGACGCGCACGCCCGGACCCTGGAATCGTGCGCGCCGGCGCTGGCGTACGGCGACGGGGCCGCCCTCTACCAGCCGGGCGGGCGGTTGCTGCAGGGCGACGAACTGCTGTTCCTGCCGGGGCTGGCGACCGCGATGGACGCTCTGGCGGTGGACGGTCCGGAGATCTTCTACACCGGGGAGTACGGGAAACTGCTCGTCGAGACGGTACGGGCAGCCGGCGGGACGATCGGGCCGGCCGACCTCGCCTCGTACCGGGTCGAGTCGGTCGGGGTGGCCCACGCGACGTTCGCCGGGCACCAGGTCCACGCCAGGCACGATCTGAACCGGACCATCGACACGATCGCCGCGCTGCCGTCCGATCTGTCCCGGCCGTCGCGGGCGCCCGCCGTCGCGACGGCGCTGATCAACCGGGGTCAGCAGCGGCTCGGCGACACCACGAACGTCTCGGTGGTGGACGCCGAGGGCAACGCCTGCGTGATCACCACGACGCTCGGGCTGGGCGCCGGGGTGTGGCTGCCCGGCCTCGGCGTCAACCTGAACTCGATGCTCGGCGAGGGCGAACTGCTCACCGACGAACTGGCGCCGGGGCGGCGGATGTCGTCGTACATGTGCCCGCTCGTGGTGACCGCGCCCGACGGCGGCCTCGCCGTGGCGGCCGGGTCGGCGGGAGCCTCGCGGATCCGGACCGCCCTGGTGGACACGCTGCTCGGCGTGCTGGTCGACGGGCTGAGCGTGCCCGAGGCGATCGCGCGGCCCCGGTTCCACGTGGTCGGGGACACCGTGCACGCCGAGGCCGGCTGCCCGCCGGGCGAACTCGCGGAGCTGGCGGCGGCCGGCTGGCAGATCGTCGAGTGGCCGGACATCGACCACTACTTCGGCGGCGTCACCGCCGTGGGCCGCGCCGGCGCGGCCGGCGACCCCCGCCGTGGCGGGGTCGGCCTCCTGCTCTGACAGGACGGGCCGCTCACCCCGCGCGGACATCTCATTCCGCGCGAGCGGCTTCCCGCGCGGGCGGCCCACCCCGCGCGAGCTGGCTCACATTGTGCGAGCTGGCTCACATTGTGCGAGCTGGCCACATCGTGCGAGCTGACTCACATCGTGCGGGCGGCGATGGAGGCGGCGTCGGTGGCGGTTTCGCGGAGCGGGATGTCGAGGCTGGTGGCGGTGAGGCCGAAAGTGCGCTCGGTCAGGGCGGCGTCCAGAAGGAACGGCGCGTAGAACTGGTAGTCCATCTCGGCCATCTCGCGGGCCATCGGGACGGCCAGGCCGGCAGTGCGCATGACGAAGCGGGGCAGTTTGCGGATCGTCAGGCGGGGCTGGCCGGTCAGGGCAGCGTAGCGGTCGGCCAGCTCGCGGATGGAGATCGCCGGGGCGGACGGGACGTGCCAGGCCTTGCCCCAGGCGCGCTCGTCGCGGGCCAGCTCGACCAGGGCGCGGGCCATGTCGCCGGTGTAGGTGAAGGTGTGCGGGGCGTCCGGGGCGCCGGGGACCCAGGCGGTGCGGCCGGCCTTCATCGCCGGGAGCAGGACCGCGGAGAAGACGCCGACCGCGCCGGCGCCCAGGTAGTCGGAGCCGCGGGCCTCGACCGTGCGGACGCCGCTGTCCAGGGCGTCCTGCCACATCCGGATGCGGATGCGGCCTTTACGGCCGGTCGCGGCGAGCGGGCTGTGCTCGGTCATCAGGCCGCCGGGCTGGGGGCCGTAACCGTACAGATTGCCGGTGATGGCGTAGACCGCGCCGGACGCCTTCGCCGCGGCGATCATCGCGTTGTTCATCGGGAACCACTTCTCGGCCCACTCGGTGTACTTCGGGTTCGCGCAGTTGTAGACGACCTCGGCGCCGGTGGACAGCTCGGTGAGGCGGCGGGCGTCGGACGCGTCGGCGGCGGCCCGCTCGATCAGCGGATGCTCCGGGCCGCTGCCGCTGCGCGTGACGATGCGGACGCGCTCGCCACGCTCGGCGAGCAGGCGGGCGACGGTGGAGCCGATGGGGCCGGAACCGATGACGACATGCATGACGTTCTCCCTGCTCGCTTTTGTGAGCACTGCTCTCTGCTGAGAACAACGATTACACAGACAGTGCCGCAGATGCAAGAGCAGTGCTCTCGTTATGGCACACTGGCCACATGAGTGCGAACGAAACGCCCCCCACCCGGACGAAAGGCGCGGCGAACCTGCGGGCCAGGGTGCGGGCCGAGATGACCGAAGAGATCAAGACGGTGGCACGGCAGCACCTGGCGACCGACGGGGCGAACCTGTCGCTGCGAGCCGTCGCCCGGGACCTCGGGATGGTCTCGTCCGCCGTCTACCGGTACTACGCCAGCCGGGACGACCTGCTCACGGCACTGATCATCGACGCGTACAACGCGATCGGCGAAGCCGCCGAGCGAGCCGCGGCCGAGAAGGCGGCACCGCTGGACAAGTGGCTGGCGGCCGGGCACGCGGCACGGGACTGGGCGCTGGCGAACCCGCACGAGTGGGCGCTGATCTACGGCAGCCCGGTGCCCGGGTACCAGGCGCCCCAGGACACCGTCATCCCGGCCACGCGGGTGTTGCTGCTGCTCGGGGCGATCCTGACGGAGGCGTACACCGCGGGGGTCCTGGCTCCGCGCGAACCGCTCGCCGGGCTCTTCGCCGAAGAACTCGAACCGATCGCCGCTTCGGTCCTTCCCGACCTGCCGGTCCGGGTGGTGGCCGACGCGATCACCGCGTTCATCCAGATGGGTGGCGCGATCAGCGCGGAACTGTTCGGGCAGCTCAACAAGTCGATCGAGGAGGACCGTCGGGGCTTCTTCGAATATCAGCTGCGCACACTGGCCCGGACCGCCGGCCTGGAGGAGAAACCCTGAGCGGGCTCAGGGCGTCCAGCCGGCGGAGGCCATCAGCACCCGGTCGCCGCGCATCGGGACGCCCTCGGCCAGCAGCAACGCCTTCGCGCGGGCCTCGTGACCGGGCGGGAGCCGGCCGCCGCCGCTGCACACCCGGTGCCACGGGACACCACCGCCGTGCAACGACATGATCCGCCCGACCTGGCGCGGCGAGTTCCGGCCGGAGCGCTCGGCCAGGGCGTCGGCGATCGAGCCGTACGACATGACCCGGCCCTCAGGGATGCTCTCCACCAGGGCCAGGACCTCTTCCACGTACTCCTGCGGTGTCATCACCCGCCACGATATGGGATCTGACAACGATCGACAGCGGCCAGCCGAGCACAATGGGCCGGGTGCGGGAAGTGGTTACCGGTGCGCGCCGGATCGTGGTCAAGGTGGGTTCGTCCTCGCTGACCACCGCGGCGGGCGGCATCGACGAGCAGCGGGTCGACGCCCTGGTGGACGTGCTGGGCAAGCTGGCAGCCGGCGGGCGTGAGGTGGTTCTGGTCTCCAGCGGCGCGATCGCCGCCGGGCTGGCTCCGCTCCAGTTGCGCCGCCGACCGCGGGACCTGGCCACTCAGCAGGCCGCCGCGAGTGTGGGTCAGGGTCTGCTGATCGGGCGGTACGCGGCCGGATTCGCACGCCACGGGCTGACGGTCGGGCAGGTGCTGCTCACCGTCGACGACGTGACCCGGCGGGCGCACTACCGCAACGCCTATCGCACGCTGCGCAAACTGCTCGATCTGGGTGCGCTGCCGATCGTCAACGAGAACGACACGGTCGCCACCGAGGAGATCCGGTTCGGCGACAACGACCGGCTCGCCGCGCTGGTCGCCGCGCTCGCCGACGCCGATCTGCTGGTGCTGCTCTCCGATGTGGACGCGCTCTACACCGGCAACCCGGCCGACCCGGCGTCCCGCAAGATTCCGCTGGTCCGCGACGACAGCGACCTGCTCGGTGTGCAGGTGGGCACCGCGGGCCGGTCCGGGGTCGGCACCGGCGGCATGGTCACCAAGGTCGAGGCCGCCCGGATCGCCACCGGCTTCGGCATCCCCGTCGTGCTCACCGCCGCCCCGCTGGCCGGTGCGGCCCTCGCCGGCGAGGACGTCGGCACCCTCTTCGAGGCCTCCCCCACCCGGCCGGCGGCCCGGCTGTTCTGGCTGGCGCACGCCACCTCGCCGCGCGGGCGGCTGCACCTCGACGAGGGCGCGGTCGCGGCGGTCGTGGCCCGGCGCAAGTCACTGCTGCCGGCCGGCATCACCGCGGTCGACGGTTCCTTCGCCGCCGGCGATCCGGTGGATCTGGTCGATGCCGGATCCGGTACGCCCGTCGCGCGCGGCCTGGTCAACTACGACGCGGTCGAGTTGCCGGCGCTGCTCGGGCGGTCCACACCCGAGTTGGCCGCGGAGCTCGGGCCGGGATATGAACGAGAGGTCGTCCACCGCGACGACCTGGTGCTGCTGTAAGCCTCGGCCGCGTGTGGAGTTCGTACCCCCCGTTTGATCTTGAAGGGTTTGTCATGAGTGTGCTGGAGCAGGCGGCAGCCGCCCGGGTCGCCGCCATCGATCTCGCCCGGGCCACCCGAGCCGAGAAGGACGCGGCGCTGCTGTTGATGGCCGACCGGCTGGTCGAGCGGACCGACGACATCGTGCACGCCAACGGCGTCGACATCGCCAACGCCCGGGAGAACGGGACGAGCGAGGCGATGATCGACCGACTGATCCTGACCCCGGAGCGGGTCGCCGCGATGGCCGACGGCCTGCGGCAGCTCGCCGCCCTGCCCGACCCGATCGGTGACGTGGTGCGCGGCTCCACCCTGCCGAACGGGCTGGAGTTGCGGCAGGTCCGGGTGCCCTTCGGGGTGGTCGGCATGATCTACGAGGGCCGGCCGAACGTGACCGTCGACGCCGCCGGGATCTGCCTCAAAAGCGGCAACGCGGCGCTGCTGCGCGGCTCCGGCTCGGCCTTCTCGTCGAACGCGGCGATCGTGTCGGTGCTGCGCAAGGCGGTCGCCGACGCGGGCCTGCCGACCAACACGATCCAGCTGCTCGACGCCACCACCCGCGACTCGGTGAAGGAGCTGATGCGGGCCCGCGGCCTGGTCGACGTGCTGATCCCACGCGGCGGCACCTCACTGATCAAGACGGTGGTGGAGCAGTCCACGGTGCCGGTGATCGAGACCGGGGTCGGGAACTGTCACGTCTACGTGGACGCGGCCGCCGATCTGGAGAAGGCCCTCGCCGTCACCGTCAACTCGAAGACCCAACGGCTCTCGACCTGCAACACCGCCGAGTCGCTGCTGGTGCACGCCGAGATCGCCGACACGTTCCTGCCGCTGGTCCTCGAAGAGCTCGCCGAGCGTGGCGTCACCGTGCACGGCGACGCCCGGGTGTCCGGCTACAGCGATGCGGTGGTCGCGGCCACCGAAGCGGACTGGGGTACGGAGTACCTGTCCGCGGACATCTCGGTGGCGGTCGTCGACTCCCTGGACGACGCGCTCGACCACATCCGGCAGTACGGAACCGGCCACACCGAGGCCATCGTCAGCGAGTCAATCGCCGCGACCAGGCGTTTCGTGGCCGGCGTGGACGCGGCGGCGGTGATGGTCAACGCGTCGACGCGGTTCACCGACGGCGGCGAGTTCGGGTTCGGGGCGGAGATCGGCATCAGCACGCAGAAACTGCACGCCCGCGGGCCGATGGGCCTGCCCGAGCTGACCTCCACCAAGTACATCGTGACGGGCAACGGCCACACCCGCTGACGTACGGCTTCGTGGCGCCTGGATGATCCAGGCGCCACGACGGGTCAGCTCTGTTCTGCTTCGGCGGCGTCTTCCTTCTTCGCCTTGCCGTCGTCGTTGCCCTTGCCGCCGTCGGTCTCGGGCGTCTTCTCCGGCTCGACGGACTTCTCCGGCTCGGTGGCATCGTCCGGCTCGGTAGCCTCGTGCGGCTTGCTGTTATCGCCGGGCTTTTCGCTCTTGCCGGGCTTTTCGCTCTTGCCGGGCTTTTCGCTCTTGCCAGGCTTTTCACTCTCGCCGGGCTTTTCGCCCTCGCCCGATTTATCACCGGCATCCGAGTCGTCGCCGGGCTTCGTCCCCCCGTCCGGGCCGGAGCTCCCGCCCGCCGGGCCGGAGCCGTCGCCCGATTCACCGCTTCCGGGGGAGATCATGCCGGGATCGTCGGCCGGAGCCGGATCCGTGGCCTTCCCGGGCGTCGACGGGTCAACCGGTTCGGTCGGCTTCTGGACCACGGCCGGCTCCGGCTTTTCATTCTTGAAGTGGAAGCTCGCCGTGTCGTCGGTGCTTCCGCCGGCATCGTCGCGGGCGACGACGCGCAGGGTGTAGGCCGGATTGCCGTTGCGGAAGTCATTCACGTCGAAGCCCGAAAGCCAGGTGCCGCCGCGGTGTTCGACCGGGAAGAGGATCTCGGCGGCACCACTGAACGCGCCGGTCACCGGGTTCCAGTAACTGTGGCCCTGTTTCAGGCTGATCCGGACGTCGGTCGACTCGGCACCCCCGGCGGGAGTCGCGGTGCCGCAGAAGCCGGTGGTGCCGCAGTCGTCGAACGATCCGGTGTCATAGCGCCCGCCCGCGGCCGGGAAGGTGATCGCGGCTTTGATCGGTGTGGTCTCGACCAGGATCGGATCACTGTGTGTGCTCCACGGGCCGGCCCAGGACGCTCCCAGGACGGCACGGACGCGGTAGGTCCACCGGCCGTCGGGAACACCGATGTCCGTGCACGTCGTTCCGGTGATCACGCCGGCGCAACTGCCGACGAGACCGACAGTCGCACCGGTGACGGTGTCGATCCGGGACAGGTGGTAGCCGTCGGCGAGGTCGGTGGTCGGCCAGCTCACGATCACCGAGGACGTCGATCCGCCGGGACGCGCCTCCGGGCTGTCGACAGCGGGGAGTTCGGCTGCCCGCGCGGTTGCGGCGCCGCCGTCGCTCTCCACCGACCAGGAGGCGTAGGCGGCTCCCGGCGCGGCCAGCAGAGCGCCGGCGACCAGGCCGCCGCCGGTCAGAACGTACGCACTGAGCGGCAGTCGCATGAGAGGCCTCTCCTAGGGTCGGATGTGGGGAGACACACCACCGAGGGGCGAGGCGGACGCCTCGCCCCTCGGCCGGGAATCAGTTGGCGGCGCTCTCGCCGTAGACCTTGACCGGGATGCGGAAGGTGGCGCCCTGGCAGCCGTCCTCCGAGTTGTTGATCATGCGCACGGCCTTGCTGAGCGTGAAGGAGGCGGAGCCGTCCTTGTCGACGATCATGTTGCTGCCGGCGACGCCGAGGACGCCGTTGGTGCCGATGGTGTTGGCGCTGAAGTCACCGAAGTAGACACCGGTGTTGTTGCAGTTCTTGCCCGGCAGCGGGGTGGCGGCGACGCCATCCGCCGGGTTCCAGACGATCTTCGTGATCTTGACCGGGAACTTGTTGTCGTTCTGGACCCGGATCTTGGCATTGCCGGTGACACCGGGGTAGAGCGAGGCGTCGACGACCGTCTCGACGGTCTTCAGCTCAACGGCGGTGCCGGCCTTGGCGTAGGAGGTACCGGCACCCTGGACGTTCCAGGCGGCCAGGGCCGCGGTACCGGCGCCGGCAGTCACGGCGAAGATCGCACCGGCAACAACTGCACGCTTGACAGACTTACGCATTATGGCGTTCCTCCGAAGTAGAAATGCTTCGCAGGCGCCGGTTTCGCTACTGACTCCCCGCCGGACTGGAGCGACCATCTTCATCGCCCAGCGGATCTTCGTCTCGCCTAGGCCCTCGCCGGGCCTGCCACAACTATGCGTGACATGCCCGCCTTGACCCAATAGCCCTTATTACTGTGCGTGACCCATCAGCCGGACAGCAGGACCATAGCCTTTCGGTCTTTTCCCGGCACAAAGGCGCGGCGTCTCTTGACATCCCGCGCACACCACCGCGAAACGTCGGCTCCTCTTGGCGTCGGCAGCGCCCGAACGCCTGAAGTAAGGACTACGGAGAGCAACCACGGGTCCTGACTGTCGGCGACCACATCCGCCTGATCAAGGGCTACCGCAAACCCACCTGATACCGACTGATCAGCTGATGCCGGGAATCTATGACAAAGGAATGATATTCGCATGCGGCCTGCAGGAGGCCGTGGGCGAGGCACTGAACCGTCGGGCGAGTTGGTCGCCCATGTCCGGCGGGGAGCCAGCGGCGAAACCGACGTCCTTGGTCAACCAAGGAGATCGCTCAGTGCACAAGTTCCTGGCCGACCCGGCCACCCTGGCCCGAATGCTCGGTAAGGACTCCGATCCGACCTACAGCGCGGCGGCGCGGGCGTCGGTCGAAGGCCGTTCGGTGCTCGTCACCGGCGCCGGCGGCTCCATCGGCAGCGAGATCGTCCGCCAGTTGCACCGCCTCTCCCCCGGTCCGGTCTACCTGCTCGACCACGACGAGGGTGCGCTGCACAGCCTTCAGGTCGAGCTGAACGGCCACGGACTGCTGGACGACGACCGGACGGTGCTGGCCGACATCCGGGACGGCGATGTCATGCGCCGCCTGATGGAGCGGATCCGCCCGGACATCGTCTTCCACGCCGCCGCCCACAAGCACCTCCCGCTGCTCGAGCGGTACCCGGCCGAGGGCATCAAGACGAACCTCCTCGGCACCGCCAACATGATCGCGGCGGCAGCCCACGCCGGCACCGGCACGTTCGTCAACATCTCGACCGACAAGGCGGCGGCCCCGACCAGTGTTCTCGGCGCCACCAAGCGGCTCGCCGAGCGGGTCGTGGCGGCCTGGTCCGGCGGTCCGATGCGGGTCGCCTCGGTACGGTTCGGCAACGTGCTCGGCAGTCGTGGATCCTTCCTGCCGACACTGCACTGGCAGCTGAGCAACGACCTGCCGGTGACCATCACCGACCCGCGGATCACCCGGTTCTTCATGACGATCCCGGAGGCGGCGAGTCTCGTGATCGAGGCCGGTGAGATGGCCCGTACCGGTGAGACCTACGTGCTGGACATGGGTGACCCGGTCAGCATCGAGGACCTGGTTCGCCGGTTCGCCATCGATCTCGAGGTGACGCCGGAGATCGTCTACACCGGGCTCCGGCCCGGCGAGAAGCTGCACGAGGAACTGCTGGACGGGATCGAGAACCTCACCGGCACCCGGCACTCCCGGGTGTCAGCCGTGATCGCCAACGGGCCGGCCCCGGCCACCCTGCTGGACCGGGTCGATCGGCTCGCCGATGACCTGACCACGCTGGCCGACGAGGAGCTGCGCGACCAGCTGTGGGACCTCGTCGACAGCACGGCGGCTGATCTGGCCGGTGTTCGATGACGCCGGTCTCCTGGTCGGTCTTCGCTCTGTCGTTCCTGATCATCCCGGTGATATGGGTGCTCATCGACCGGTCGCCCACGCTGGTCGCCGCGTTCGGCGGTCGTAAGCCGGCCGTCGGCCCCGCGGTCGAGGACTTCGAGGTCCTGGTCCCGATCTACGGGTCGGTCACCTACCTGGAGAACGTGCAGTACCTGCGCCAATACGGCGACCGGGTACTGCTCTGCACGACGAACGGCGAGAGCCCGGAGTTCTACCGGGAACTCGCCGCCATCGCGGACCAGTACGGCTTCCGGATCTTCCGCGCCGCCGCCGTGGCCGGTGGGATCGGCGCGGACGGCAAGCGGGCGACCTCCGGGGCGGCACGGGACATGCTCGTCCGGGAAGCGCTCGAACATCAGGTGCGCGCACCGTACGTGGTGTGCATCGACGCGGACAGCATCACCGACCAGCCGTTCGGCGTCCTGGTCGGCATGCTCGCCGCCAACGGGTACGACTTCGCGTCCGTGCCGCTCGTCCCGACGAACACGCGGTCGGTGCTCGCCCGTCTCCAGGCCTACGAGTACCGCAGCGCCATGAAGCTGCGCCTCATCGCCCCCTGGCAGGTGTCGGGAGCCTGCCATGTGGCGCGGGCCGAGGCACACCGCGAGGTCATGCGCCGGCACTCACTGTTCTTCCAGGGCAACGACGTCGAGGCCGGCCTGCTGGCGAAGGCTCTCGGCTATCGGGTCGGGCACCTGCCGTTCGCTGTCCGCACCGCGGTGCCGGACACCCTCAAGAGCTGGTACCGGCAGCGTCTGGCGTGGTCCGGCGGCGAGTTCCGGCTGTTCGTGATGAACCTGCACCTGCTCGCCCGGCACCCGTTCTTCTGGATCTACGGCGCGATCGTGACCACTGTGGGACTGCCGTTCCGCTGGATCACTCTCGCGACCGGCGGCTGGGCGCTACTGGCCATCTTCACCCTGCACGCCATCGCCACCGTGATCGTCCACTGGCGGGTACGCAGCCCCATGCTGGCGCTCCTCCCGCTGTACTCCCTGTTCAACAGCCTGGTCATGACCCCGCTCGGAGCAGTCTGGTACGTACGGATGGCAATCGCCGACCGCAACGCCGGATTCATCCGCACCGCCCGCCCACGAGTGCCGGCCACCGCATAGCGGCAGATCTTCAACGACAGGCCCGCAGCGCCGTCAGCGTGATGTTGACGTCGAAGAGCGGGCCTTCGTCGCTGTCCCAGCCGCCGTCGCCGCGCTGGGTCGCGGCCAGCCGCTTGCGGGCGCTCTGCAACAGCCAGTCGTCGCCCAGGTTCACCCGGCGCAGGGCCGCCGCCATCGAGGCGACATCGGCCGGCGACATGTCCGGCAGGCGGTCGCCGAGGATCTGCTGGACCCGCGCCGACTCGTAGAAGAACTGCTGCTGGTGCAGCAATCCGGCGGCGTGCCAGCCGGTTGCCAGGAACGAGGGCCACGTACCGTCCGGGCGCAGTTGGGAGACCGCCCACCCGGCGGCGGACCGCAGGACCTCGCCCCACGGCGACCGGGTCTGATGAGGGTCGATCTGGACGGCCGCGACGGTGAGCCAGAAACCGGCGACCGAGGTCAGATAGAGGGTCGCCTCGGGGTCGCCGGGCAGCGCCCAGGGTGGCGCCTGGTCGGCGAGCGACTCGTGCTCCTGCCAGGTCCCGTCGCCGCGCTGTGCGCTGGCCAGCCAGTGCAGGGCGCGCACACCGACCGCGTCGTTGAGGGCGCCGATGTCGTCGAGCTCGGCGAGGCGGAAACAGGTGGCGTCGATCGACGGGATCGCACCGTCGGCGGAGGCGGGCCAGCCGCCCTCGGCCATCTGCCCGGCAGCGATCCGGACCATGACCTCCGGCGGGGCCGGATGCCCGGTGCGCAGATGTGACAACCGCGCCCGTTCCACCGGATCACCATGGGCGACCACGTAACCGATCGCGGCATCTATATCGATCACGATAAAGACGGTACCGGCCGGATCGGCGAACCGCAGGCCCGTCCCACCCGGGGAGTCACCCGAAGGTGACTCCCCAAAGCGTGGATCAGTACGACGGCAGGGACGGGTCGATGACGCTGACCCAGGAGACGATGCCGCCCTGCACGTGGACGGCGTCCTTGAAGCCGGCCGTCTTGAGCGCGGCCAGCGCCTCCGCCGAGCGCACGCCCGACTTGCAGTGCAGGACGATCTGCTTGTCCTGCGGGAACTTCGCGAGCGCCTCGCCGGAGAGGATCTCGCCCTTGGGGATCAGGACCGCGCCGGGGATCCGGTTGATCTCCCACTCGGCGGGCTCGCGGACGTCGACGAGGAAGATGTCCTTGCCGCTGTCCTGCCAGTCCTTGAGCTCGCGGACGGTGATCGTGGAGCCGGTGACCGCCTCCTGCGCCTCCTCGGAGACGGCGCCGCAGAAGTCCTCGTAGTCCTCGAGCAGGTCGGTGACGGTCGGGTTGTCACCGCAGAGCGCGCAGTTCGGGTCCTTGCGCACCTTGATCTTGCGGTACTCCATCTCCAGGGCGTCGTAGACCATCAGACGCCCGACGAGCGGCTCACCGATCCCGGTGATCAGCTTGATCGCCTCGTTGACCTGGATCGAGCCGATCGACGCGCAGAGCACGCCGAGCACGCCGCCCTCGGCGCAGCTCGGGACCATGCCGGGCGGCGGGGGCTCCGGGTAGAGGCAGCGGTAGCAGGGACCGTGCTCCTCCCAGAAGACCGAGGCCTGACCGTCGAAGCGGTAGATCGAACCCCAGACGTACGGCTTGCCGAGCAGCACCGCGGCGTCGTTGACCATGTAACGGGTCGCGAAGTTGTCGGTGCCGTCGACGATCAGGTCGTACTGGGAGAAGATCTCCTTGACGTTGTCCCGGTCCAGCGCGGTGTTGTGGATGACCACGTTCACCAGCGGGTTGACCTCGGCGATGCTCCGGGCCGCGGACTCCGCCTTGGGCGTGCCGATGTCGGAGACGCCGTGGATGATCTGGCGCTGGAGGTTCGACTCGTCGACGGTGTCGAAGTCGATGATGCCGAGCGTGCCCACGCCGGCCGCGGCCAGGTAGAGCAAGGTCGGCGAGCCGAGGCCGCCCGCGCCCACGGCGAGGACCTTGGCGTTCTTGAGCCGCTTCTGCCCGTCCATCCCGACGTCGGGGATGATCAGGTGACGCGAATAGCGGCGGATCTCGTCGACGCTCAGCTCGGCGGCCGGCTCGACGAGCGGGGGCAGAGCCACAGTTCACTCCCCGGGGTTCGGTGAATTCGGATGTGTTGGAACGCCGCCCATTGTCGCTCGATTCGCGCACCAGCACCCATGACGTTGGCCACGGGCCCGACATGCGGGATCGCGGAATAATTCACGCTATCGGCTTGCCCGCGTAACGCTTGCCGTCCAGATAGGGCCATGCGTTCGCGGTGCAGCCCTTCAGGCCGAAGGTCTGCTGCTGCATCACCGGCGCCGGCTCGCCCTTGCCGGGGCAGGCCTCGTGCCCGTGCCCGAGCTCGTGACCGACCTCGTGGTTGATCGTGTAACGCCGGTAGACGTCCAGTTTGCCGTCGTAGTCGGGGACCGCGCCGTCCCACCGATCGGCGTTGATGACGACCTGGCCGGGCACACGGCACGAGGTGTAACCCTCGGTGTCCAGGCCACCGGCCGCGCACATCCGCTCCGACGTCTTCGCCGAGGCCAGGTAGACGGTGAAGTCCGCGTCGGCGCCGGCCTTCGGCACCCGCCGCAGCCGCAGCCGGCCCTTGTTGATCCAACTGCGCTCGTCACCCAGGGTGTCGTCGATCGCCTCGGCGAACTCCCCCGGCGACGTGCCCTCGACGGTCTCCTCGACCGCGACCCGGAACCGGTACAGCCGGCCGCCGGTGCCGAGCACCGGGCCGCGGGTGTTCGCGTACCCGAACTCGCCCGGCTTCGCCGCCGCCACCGTCTCGCTGTCGCCGGTCTTCATCGGCGCGGCCCCGGTCACGGCCGGGGCGGGGCGTATCTCCGCCGGTTCGGCCGCGCGTTGCGCGGTCTCCCGCCCGGGTGCGACGGGCTGCTCCTCGTTGCGCAGCTCATGGCCGGCGACCAGGACGGCGATCACCAGCAGGAGGTACGCCACGAGCACCGCCCTCCGCCGCCATCGGACCCGGCGGGTGGTGGTGGTCTCCGGCGCCGCGTGCCGGGCCGGCGGGTCGGTCCGCGAGTGCGCCGGAACGTACTCGGCGTCGCTGTCCCCCCGGGACATCACCGACGGCAGGAAGTCGTGGTGCTCCGGCTCCGCCTCGGGGAGGGTGTCCACGCGTGGGCGGTGCCGCTCGGCGGCCGGCACGTAGATCCGCTCGTGCTCGTCCGGTTCCCGCACCGCCATGCCGGGGCGTTCCTCGGTGACCGCCTCCACGGACGCCGGGGCCGCCCCGGCGGGCGTGCGGGCCTCCGGGGCCTCGTGCCCGGGTTCCGAATCCTCGACCATGGGCGGAACCGGCGCGGGGACGTGGATGTTCTCGGCGAGGTTGCGTTCCAGCAGGTTGCGTGGCGGCCACAGGTTGTCCGGCAGCTCGACCGGCAGCCGCAGGCTCGGCGGCAGGCCCGGCCGGTTCCTGATCTTCGGGTACCCGTTCTCCGCCGCCACATCCGCGAGCTCCGCTCCCGGCGCAGCCGCCTCCGGCGAGACGTCCGGTCCCCGGTCGGCGAACCCACGATGCGAGCCGGGACGGTCGACGAACCCGGACTCGTCCCCTCGCTCGGGCCGCTCCGGGAATCCGGGCCCCCCGAGCCAGCCGTTACCGGCGGACAGCCCGTCCCACTGGCCGGACTCCACCTCCGGAGGGCCCGCGAGTGGCCGCGAAGTGAGCGGTGGACGGCCGGCCGAACCGGGCCGGGCAGCGCCGGGAACGGCCCGGAAACCGGGTCCGGACGCCGTGGAGCGGCTCGACCGGCGGGCGCCGGCGCCACGGGGGTTCACGTACCCGCCCGGCGCGGCCATCGGGTCGTCAGCGGCCGGCCGGGACGGCTCGGGTTCCGCGGGGCGCGGTTTCGAGGCGGCCAGGCGCTCGGCGGCCAACTCCAGGATGCCGCGAGTCATCTCCGCCGGCGCGGACCCCGCCTCACCTCCGGCGGGCGCCTCGAGATCTTCAGGGGCGGGGGTACGGCGTACCCGGGCCTCGCCCTGGGACGCGGCGCCTGCCACACGGCCGCCGGGGCTCGCCGGCTCCGTGGTGGCGGCCGTCCGGCGGCGGGCCGGCCGGACCGCGGTCTCCGGGTCCGGCTCCACCGGGGCCTTGACCGTAGCGGTCTTGCGGGCCGGCGAGCGCCCGGTCGTGGTCCGGGACGAGGTGGACTTGACCGCGGCCGGCTTGACCGGGGTCTCGCCGGTGTCGGCCGCCGCGGTCGACTTGCGGGCGGCCGGACGGCGGGTGGCCGGATCCTCGGCGGGCGCGGACTTGCGCACCGTCTTACGGGCGGGTTCGGCCGCGGCCGTCAACGGCGACTTCGCCGTGGCGGCCGCCGCCACGGTGCGGCTGCGCCGGGCCGTGGCGGGGGGCGTCGCGTCCGGCGCCGCAGGATTCACCTGTGCGCGGGAACGCTCGCCTCGACCACGCCGCTCGATGCCGGCGTTCGGGTCAACGGGGCCATTTGTCGCGTTTGCCATAGCAAGCGAAAGCCTGCCACGACTCACCGGCCGTCACCGGACTTTCGCATTTCCGTACCGGAAGTGCCGACAACCCCACCAGCCACACCGCGGCCCGCTCGGGTGGGTCAGAGGGACGGGCCGGAGAAGTCCCTGCCGTTGCGGCGGGGCCAGGAGTACGGGTTGCAACCGCGCAGGGTCAGAGTCTGCTGGACCATCACCGGGGCCGGGCCACCGGTCTTGGGGCAGCCCTCGTGACGGTGGCCGAACTCGTGCCCGACCTCGTGATTGATCACATAGCGGCGGTACTGGGCGAGGCTGGTCCCCGACTCCACGTAGGTGGGGGCGGACTTGCGCCAGCGGTCCAGGTTGATGATGGCCTTGCCGGTGGCCCGGCAGGACGTGTACGGCACGCCGCCGATCCGGATGTTGGTGCCACCCAGCTGGCACATCCGGCCCGCGGTCTCCCGGGTCGCCAGGTAGACGGTGAAGTCGGCCTTCTCCGCGCCGGTCACCAGCTGCAGGCGGAACCGGCCGGCGCCGACCCAGCTGCGGGAGTCCTCCAGCACCGCCCGGACCTGTGCGGTGAACGCGGCGACGTCCTCGCCGCTGCCCTTCTCCACGGCGACCTTGAACCGCCGGACCGTGCCCTGGGGACCGGCGACCGGGCCGCGGGTGGTCGCGTACTGGAACTCGCCGGAGCCCTTCACCGGCACCTTGCCGGGCATCTGCACCACGTCCTCGGCCGGGAAGACCGAGGTCGCCGGCGATCTGGGCGCCATCACCGGTGTGCCGGGAGAACCGGGATCCGGAGCATCCGCCGGGGACGACCCGGGCGACGGCACCGAGCCGGACGGACCGGCTGCCGCACCGGAGTGCTCCGCACTGGACGCGGGTGAGCCGGCGGGCGACGCGGCCGCCGCGGCCGGATGACCAGCCGGGCCCGGGTCGCTGCTGAGCTGTCGACCGATCACCACGGCGGTGAGCAGCACCAATGTCGCCGCGAGAGCGATCAGCCAGGACTGCCGCCAACGGCCGCCAGGGGATGTGGATCGCCGGGAGGAGGCCGGCGGGGCAGGCGAGATCATGGGCCTTCAGAGTCGCACATGACGCTCACCGCACCTACCCGTGCACGATCTTGTGCGCATCGTTACATCGTGCAACCACACGGCTCCGCGGAACGTGGCCGACCGCGTCAGCGATCAGCGCGGACCTCGTCGAGAAGGCCGACGATGCCGCGGGCCACCAGACGCGGGACCTCCATCTGGGCGACATGGCCGACGCCGGGAAGGACCAGCAGGCGGCCGTCGGGGACGACGCGGGCGACCTGGGTGGGCACCCGGGGATCGACCAGACGGTCGTTGAGGCCGCCGATGACCAGGGTGGGAGCCTCGATCCGGGCGGCCAGGCGCCACTGCGAGTTGAGACCCGGGAGGTAGGCCCGGAGGAAGCTGCCGACCAGGCCGCGCAGGGTGCCGAGATAGGCCTTCGGATAGTGGGCGACCGTGTAGCGGAGCTGGATCTCCTCCATCGCCTCGGCACGGCGCTGGGGATGCACCTTCGTCGTGTCGCCGAAGCATGCGGCGAGGACCTGCTCGGCCATCTGCTCGGCGGTGATCCGGGTCAGCGCCCACGCCATCAGGCGGTCGGCGGCGGGCAGGGCGAGCAGCGGCAGGACCGGGCCCTGCGCGGTGCGGCGCGGGTCGAGGAACGGCATGGCCGGGGAGATCAGCGTGAGGGTGCGCACCAGGTCGGGACGGAGCGCGGCGACCCGCACCGAGATCGAACCCCCGAGCGAGTTGCCGATCAGGTGGACCGGGCCCCGGCCGGACTGCTCCAGATAACCGATCATGGTGTCGGCGAACGCGGGGATCGAATAGCGCGGACTCGGATCGCTGTAACCGAAACCGGGCAGGTCCACCGCCTGGCCGTCGAGCCGGTCGGCGAGCAGCCCGGCCAGATCGGTGAAGTTCTGCGAGGAGCCGCCGAGCCCGTGCACATAGACAGCAGGCTCGGCGTCGGGACTCTGACCAGGGGTGTCGCGCACATGCAGCATCGACCCGGCCACGGTCACCCGGCGTGCGGGCCACGGTGGCGGAATCTCCCCTTCCGGCAACAGCGCGCTGTCGTCGGCCAGAATCGCACCCTTCATCAAGCCAAGAGTGCCTCAAGCCGCCGGTTGACCGCCGCCAATGTGGCGCGCACCATGGCGTGCCGGTCGTCACCGGTCACCACGGCCGAGCCGGCGAGCTGCTCGACCCAGCCGCCGCCGCAGGACAGCAGCAGCACGACCACCGCGACCTGCATCGGGCCGAACGAGACCGCCGAGGCGTGCTCGACGAAACAGCGGGCCGGGCCGTCCGGGTGCTCCGAGCCGGCGAGCAGGTCGTCGACCGCCCCGGCGGTGGCGGTGGCGCAGAGCCGCAGCAGATAGCCGTCGACGGCTGGGCCGGTGGCGACGCCCGAGGCGGCCCGCCCGCCGGCACGCAGCCGGACCTCCACGGTGGCGTCCGCGCCGAACGTGTTGACGTGCACGTTCTCGATGATCACGCGGGGGCCGGGGTTGCCGCCGGGGTCCAGGGGCCGGGGCTTGGAGGCGTCGGCGGGGACCAGCGCGGCGGGAGTACTGATCGGCGCGGCCGTCGCCGGCGGAGCGCTGACCGGCGGGGCCGTCGCCAATGGAGTGCTGACCGGCGGGGCCGTCGGCGGCGGAGCGCTGACCGGCGGGGCCACCGGAACCGGAGCCGGAGCCGGGGCCGGAGCCGGGGCCGGAGGGCTGGAGACAGGCGCGGGCACGCTGGACACCGGCCGGACCGGACTGGAGACCGAGGCCGCGGTGCTGGACGCCGGAGCGACCGGGCTGGACACCGGACGGGCCGGGCTGGAAACGGGCCGAACCGGGCTGGACACCGGCCGGGCCGGGCTCGACACCGGCCGAACCGGGGTCGACACCGGCCGGGTCGGGCTGGACACCGGGGCGACCGGAGCGGCGGCCCGGGCCGGCTGGCTGGGCAGCAGTGGGGTCCGGGCGGACGAGACCGGGGCGCTGGACGGCCGGAGCGCGGCGGGCGGGTCGCCCGGCATGGCCGCGTCGAGGCCCATCCGGTCCTGCAGGAGGCGGGCCACCTGGCGGCTCACCTCAGCCGGATCGGCGCCGTCGGCGAGGTCGAGGCGAAGGCTGTGCGCACCCGCGGGGGTGGCCCGCAGCGACGCGTCCCGGACGCCCTCGACCTCGCGCACGGCGGCGAGGATGTCCTGGACGTCGAAGCCCTCCTGGCGTTCCCGGGCGGGCACGACGTCACCGCGACGAAGGTGCGTCGCGATGCGCGCCAGGGCGGGCGCTTCGGCCGACGGCTCCACGGAGGGCGGCTCCGGAACTCTCGGGACGTCCGGCTGGGCCGGGACGCGCTGCGGCAGGACCCCGTTCCGATCACTGTCGGCATCGGTCTCGACGCCGTCGGAATCCGCGAAGGTCGGCGGGGCGTGGGTCGGTGTGCGCTGGAAACTCGGCGAATCGTACGCCGAGGACTCGGCGATCGGGTTGTCCAGTTGCGGCAGGCCCTGCGCCAGGGTGTCGGTGACCAGCGCGTGCCGGGATCGGACGGGCTCGGCCGCGACCGGCGCGGCGGGCGGCGTGACCGGATCGGGCAGCCAGTCCGGGCGGGGCATCGGCACGGGAGCCCGCTGGGAGTAGGAGTCGTCGAGATCACCCTCGTACGGGTACGGCGGGGCGCTGCTCGGTGGCATCGGGACGCCACCCGGCGGCGGCCGGTGTCCGAGGATGTCAGCCAGCCTGCTCCGGTCGGTGGGCCACCCCTCGGACGGGGGAATCTCCGGACCCGGCTGGGAGGCGGGCACATCGGACGGCGGCGTGACCCCGAAGGGCCGCTCGCCGGGGACCTGCTGCCGGCCGAAGACACGCCCGTCCGACGGGCGCCGCCACGGCGGCGTGTCCACTCCCTGCTCCAATGACGCTCCCGTGTTGGCCCACGGACTGTCGTTGCCCGTCCAGCCGTTCACTCGTGTGCGGTCATGCGAGTCGGCGCCGTTGCCACCCGCTGAGGCCCCGGTGTCCCCGGAATGCCCTGATTCATCCACCGCGTGCTCCTCGCTCGCCCCCGCTGAGGCTACCGTGTCGTTGCAGTGGCGATAAGTTGCAGCGTCGCGACAATTGCCCGCACGACCGCGACATGCGCCGATCCGGGCAATCCGAGACGACAGACCGCGGGGACCCGACCCCCCTGGAGGTTCACAGAAATGACCGCTGCGTCCGGCGGGCCACAGACCGCACGACCCACCCGCCTGCCCCGTTCGGCGCGCCGCAAGCAGTTGCTGGCCGCCGCGCAGCAGATCTTCGTCGCCCACGGCTACCACGCCGCCGCGATGGACGACATCGCGGAGCGGGCCGGCGTCTCGAAGCCCGTTCTCTACCAGCACTTCCCCGGCAAGCTGGAGCTTTACCTGGCCCTCCTGGACACGCACTGCGACGCGATAATCGCCAAGGTGCGCGGGGCCATGCAGGCGTCCCCGGACAACAAGGAACGGGTCAAGGGCGCCGTCCGGGCGTACTTCGACTTCATGGATCACGAGAGCGAGGCGTTCCGGCTCGTCTTCGAGTCGGACCTCCGCAACGACCCCCAGGTCCGCCAGCGGGTGGAGCGGGTCGAGCAGGGCTGCATCGCCGCTGTGACGGACACCATCATCTCCGACACGGGGCTGCGGCCGGATCAGGCCGAGCTGCTCGCCTCGGGTCTCGCCGGGGCGGCCGGACAGGCCGCTCAGTTCTGGCTGGCGAACGGGCGGCGTACGCCCAAAGCTGAAGCCGAAGCGCTCGTAGCAGCGCTGATCTGGCGCGGGATCGCCAGCTTCCCGCTACAGGGCGGTTCAACGGCCGGAATGGCGCCGGAAATCGGATAGCCTTTCGACCGGGTATACGGATCTTTTGAGGAGGGACCCCGTGGAGGTCAAGATCGGCGTGCAGCATTCGCCGCGTGAGCTGGTGCTCGAAAGCGCCCAGACCCCGGCGGAGGTCGAGCAGGCGGTGACCGAGGCTCTGGCCAAGGACGGCGTCCTGTCGCTCACGGACGAAAAGGGCCGCAAGGTGATCATCCCGGTCGCCAAGGTGGCCTACGTGGAGATCGCCGAGGCGTCGCACCGCCCGTTCGGGTTCACCACTCGCTGATTTCAGCACCGGGAGGGCGCCCTGCTCCCAGGGCTCCCTCCCGTAACTCTCTCTCGGGTGCTTCCGCTACCAGGTCGGGTAGAGTGGCTGTGTCGCCGTCGATCTGTCGATTCGGCGACCCGCGTGTGGCCCGCTTTCGAGCGTGCGGCCCGCGCCTATACGAGACCGCGCCCAAAGACTTTTCCGACGGGCGCACCACGAGAGGGCACCCGTAAAACTTCATGACCGACAATGAGCAAGCTCTGATTCCCGTCGTCACCCGCGCTCCGGTCCGTCCCGACAGCCCCACCTTCGCGGATCTGGGCGTCCGGGCGGAGACGGTGGAGGCCCTGGCCAAAGCCGGGATCACCCACGCGTTCGCCATCCAGGAATACGCCCTGCCGATCGCGCTGCGCGGCACCGACCTGATCGGTCAGGCGCCGACCGGCACCGGCAAGACCCTCGGCTTCGGCCTGCCCCTGCTCGAGCGCGTCACCGCCCCGTCCGAGGGCGCCGACGGCCAGCCGCAGGCCCTGATCGTCGTTCCGACCCGTGAGCTGGGCCTGCAGGTGGCCCGTGACCTCGCCGCGGCCGGCTCCACCCGGGGCGTCCGGGTGCTGCCGATCTACGGCGGTGTGGCGTACGAGCCTCAGGTCGAGGTCCTCAAAAAGGGCGTCGAGATCCTCGTCGGCACCCCCGGCCGCCTGCTCGACCTGGCCAAGCAGAAGATGCTGAAGCTGGGCTCGATCAAGGCCCTGGTGCTCGACGAGGCCGACCGGATGCTCGACCTGGGCTTCCTGGAGGACGTCGAGAAGATCCTCGCGATGATCCCCGAGAAGCGGCAGACCATGCTGTTCTCGGCGACCATGCCGGACCCGATCGTGGCGCTGTCCCGGCGGTTCCTGCACAATCCGGTCACGATCCACGCCGGGCACACCACCGAGAGCGCCGCGTCCCCGCTGACCAAGCAGGTCGTCTACCGCACCCACCCGCTCAACAAGGTGGAGATGGTCGCCCGGATCCTGCAGGCCAAGGACCGCGGCCTCACGATGATCTTCACCCGGACCAAGCGGGCCGCCGACCGGGTCTCCGAGGACCTCGACTTCCGCGGTTTCGCGGTCGCCGCCGTCCACGGTGACCTGGGCCAGGGCGCGCGCGAGCGGGCACTGCGGGCATTCCGCAGCGGCAAGATCGACGTGCTGGTGGCGACCGACGTCGCGGCCCGCGGCCTGGACGTGTCAGGCGTCACCCACGTGATCAACTACGACTGCCCGGAGGACCCGGAGACCTACACGCACCGGATCGGCCGCACCGGCCGGGCCGGTGCCACCGGTGTCGCGGTCACCTTCGTCGACTGGGAGGACATGCCGCGCTGGGTGCTGATCGACAAGTCGCTCAGCCTGTCCATGCCGGAGCCCCCGGAGACGTACCACACCAGTCCCGCGCTCTACCACGACCTGGACATCCCGGAGGGCATCTCGGGCACCCTGCCGACCGCCTCGCGCAGCCGGGCGGGGCTGTCCGCGGAGGTCGAGGAGGACCTCGGCACCGTCGGGCGGCGTGGTGGCGGCCGGACCCGCGGTGGCCGTGACCGTGATCGGGACAGGGACCGTGATCGCGGCCGCTCACGCGGCGGGGACTCGGCGCCGGCTCCCGGGCCCGCTCCGGCGGCGGACAGCGAGGGGGGCGAGCGGCCCAAGCGGCAGCGTCGTCGCCGGCGGCTCGACGATGCTCCCGCCGGTACGCCTACCGAAGCTCCCGCAGCCTCCTCGCCGGTTACCGCGGACTCCTCGCCGGCTCCGGTGACATCCTCGTCCTCTGCCGTGGCCTCGTCGCCTTCTTCCGCGGCGTCATCGCCTTCTTCTACGGCGTCGTCGCCTTCCTCCGCGGCGTCGTCGCCGGAGGTCGCTGAGACGCCCGCTGAGGAGGCTGCGGCCGCACCTCGGGCCCGGACGCGCCGCCGCCGCACTCCGGCGACATCGTTGACCTTCTCGTCATCGGAAGGCGACGCTCCCGCTGCTCCCGCCGTCTCGGGAAATGCTGCGGAGGCCGCTCCCGCCGCTTCGGGAAGCGCTGCTGAGGCCGCTCCCACCGCCTCGGGAAGCGCTGCGGAGGCCGCTCCCGCCGCCTCGGGAAGCGCTGCTGAGGCCGCTCCCGCGGCGGCCGCTGGGGATGCCGGGGACGCCGGGGCCGAGGCCGACGCCGCACCGCGTCGCCGCCGTCGCCGGACCCCCACCCGGACCACCACCGCCGAGGCCGACCTGTCTGGCGGTTCCGAGGCGGGCGTGGGCACCACCGCCGACGCCTGATCGACGTCGACCCAGCCGGGTCCGCACCGCCGCCATCCGGTCGCGGTCGGGCCCGGCTGGTTCTCAGTCCTGTCTCACCCGTGGTGAGACAGCACTGAGAACGAGCGGGGGACCGTCGCCCGGCGCCCGCAAGCTCGGCGGCCTCCTGAGGGGGTCAGCACTGAAAAGCCAGCCGGGCAACCGTCGGGTCAGCGCTGAGAACCAGCCGGGCAACCGTCGGGTCAGCACTGAAAAGCCAGCCGGGCAACCGTCGGGTCAGCGCTGAGAACCAGCCGGGCACCGTCGGGTCCGTTCGTCCCAGAATGGGAGTCATGCCAGAACCGCTCGAATCCGTCCTCGCCGAAGTGCGGGAGCTTCTGCTCACGCCCGGCCTCACCCGCGCCGTCGCGGCCGGCCGGCGCCGTGGCCACACGCCTTCGGTGACCCGCGCGCAGTTACGCCCCGTGACTCTGAAGCAGGGACGGAAACTACAGATCGTCACGGACGACGGGGCGCGGCCGTTCACCCGCAACGTGGACGGGACCGAGGCCGCCGCCGCGGTCGACGCGCTGCTGGCCGAGCCGTTCGGCAACTGGCACGTCGAGACCGAGTCGGCGACCGTGCAGGTCCGGATCACCAAGAAGGGCGACGCCCAAGTGCACCGGGCCGCCGCCGCGAACACGGTGGCCGCGGCCGATCACGACCGTGCCAAGCAGTGGCTGCTCGACCCGGGCGACCCGCTGTTCGACGTGATCGGCGGCAACGCGGCGAAACGGCGGCAGATCGACGCCTTCCTGCGGGCGCTCGCCGCGACGCTGCCCGAGGAACTGCCGTCGCCGCTGCGCGTCGTCGACCTGGGCTGCGGAAACGCGTACCTGACCTTCGCCGCCTACCGGTATCTGGCCGGGCGGGGTGTCACGGTTCAGGTCGCCGGGGTCGATGTCCGCGAGGATCAGCGGGTACGCAACAACGCCGTCGCCGCCGAACTCGGCTGCTCCGGCGACGTGACGTTCGTGGCCGGGACCATCGAGGACGCCGCGGTGCCGTTCGAGCCGGATCTGGTGCTCGCGCTGCACGCCTGCGACACGGCCACCGATCAGGCGCTGGCCCGCGCCCTCGGCTGGAACGCCCGGTGGGTGCTGGCCGCCCCGTGCTGCCACCACGACATCGCGGCGCAGCTCAAAGGCAATGCCGCCCCTTCGCCGTACGGGGAGGTCACGCGCCACGCCATCCTGCGGGAACGGTTCGCCGACGTGCTGACCGACTCGCTGCGCGCCGCCCTGCTGCGGTTGCACGGGTACCGGGTGGACGTGGTCGAGTTCATCGACTCGGCGCACACCCCGCGCAACCTGATGCTGCGGGCCCGGCGGACCGGGGCCGCCCCCACCGCCGATCAGCAGGCCGAGTACGACTCGCTGATCGCGCAGTGGGGTGTGAAACCCGCCCTCGCCACGATGATCAGCTGACGACGACGGTCCAGGCCGCCGTGGACACCTTCCCGGCGACCTGGAAGTCGAAGAACATCCGGTAGGTGCCGGGGCTCGGGGCGGCCAGCCAGAACTTCACCTTGCCGTCCACCAGCCGGGTCTCCGGGTGCACGTGGACGTAGCCGACGTCGCCCTGGCGCAGCACCACGAGGTGACCGAAAGCGCCCAGGTAGGGTTCGACCGCGACGGGCTTGCCGGCCCCGTCGGAGACGGTCATCAGCAGGGGCTGGGTGGACTCGGTGGACGGGGTTCCCTCGTACCCCACCGAAAGACCGTCGGTTGTCGCCGCCCGCACCGGATCAGGGACCGTGACCGGCGCGTAGTCGCCCGCGACCGTCAGGTCGCCGCCCAGCGAGGTCACCACGTCGACGCCGCCGACCCGTGCGGTGAAATCGGCGATCATCCGGTACGGACCGGGCTGCCCCAGGGTCAGATCGACACTCCACGTGCCGTCGCTAGCCATCACCGGGTGTAGATGCTGGAAGCCGGTCAGGTCACGCCGGATCACGATCAGGTGCAACGGTTTGTCGTGCACCTCGGCGAACGTGGTGACCGGCGCGCCACCCGGGCCGTCGACCGTGAACTCGAGCTTCCGCGACCTGCCGGCCTCGAAGATCGTGCTCAGCGGGCTCAGGGTGAGACCGCCGCCGCTGAGCGAGAGGCCGCCGACCGGGGCGCTGCCGGCGGCGCCGATCGGTGCGGTGGTGCCGTGGACGTGCGGCTGGCTCTCGTCGAAAGCGCTCGCGGACGGGGTCGGCTGAGCGGCGGCCGGGCTGGCCCCGGCGGTGCCGCTGTTGAGACGGCCCAGACCGTACCCCGCGAAGAGCACGACGATCAGCAGCGCGCCGATCGCCGCGAAACGGAATCCGCCGCCCGGTGGCCGATCCCCGGACGTCAGCCCGAAAGCAGGCTCCTCGTCGAGGACCGGGGTGCCGGGCTGCTCGTCAGGCATCCGCGAGCTCGTAGCCGGCCTCGTCGACCGCCGCACGCACCGCCTCGTCGGAGAGCGGCGACTCACTCGCCACCGTCACTCCGCCGGAGGCCAGATCGACAGCGACGTCGGTCACGCCGGGCAGGGCCGAGAGCTCCTCGGTGACCGACTGGACGCAGTGTGAGCAGGTCATGCCCTTGACGGTGAAAGTGCTGGTCACGGCCACGATATGGTCCCTTCAGCCGATTCTGACTCGGTTCCGAGCGTACCGGGGTGTCATACCCCGCCGTTAACGTGCGGGGCGTGAGCCGATACGAGATCCACCTGACGGTGTTCGCCGACGCTTCCGACGATCTGCTCCGATCGTGGGCCGCCGGGCGGGGCGTCAAATACACCCGGATCATGCTGGACCGGGGTGACCACGCGAGCCAGCCGATGCTGAGCTGGCTGTCCGACGGCACCCCCGCCTCCGCCGAGGCCGACGCCCGCCGCACCGCCGACGCTCTGCGCACCGCCGGTTTCCCGGTCACCCGGCTCAAGGTGGAGGCCGCCGCCTCCGGCCGCGAGGCGCCGGCCACCGCGGCCGACGCCCGGCCCGACCTCTACTTCGAGCATCACGTCAAGCTGCTGCTGCCGGCCGGCACGGCACTGGAGCCGGTGCGGGCGGCGGCCGCCGGACACGACGCCCACCTCTCGCGGAACGCGCGGCGCGTCCGGGCCGACGGGGTGCAGGAGCGGTTCGTGACCCAGCGGTGCTACCGGGCCGGGCAGGCGGAAGCGTCAGCCGCCCTGGCCGGGCTGCTGGGCGCGCTGTCCGGGTGGGAGGTCACCGAGGTCGAGCAGGAGTACGTGCTGGTCGACGACAACCCCGGACTCGACGCGGGCTGGTTCGCGTGAGCGCGCACCGGTCGGTTCTCGATCATGTGCTGGGACTGGTCGCCGCGGCGCCGTGGGCGGAGAGCCTGGTGCTGCGCGGCAGCATGACCATGGCGTCATGGGTGGGGGACGCGGCCCGGCCACCCGGCGACCTCGACTGGGTGGTGTGGGCGCCCGATGCGGTGTCGATCGAAGCGCTCGATCCGTACCCGCATCTGGAACGCCGCGACCTCGTCTCCCCGGAAGCCGGGAGGCCACACGAGATCTGGACGTTCCAGGACCCGGATCCGGAGCGCGATGCCCGGGCCGCGCGCGACGGGTCCCGTGACACCTACGAGACGATGCATGAGCAGCTCACGGCGCTCGTCGCCCGGCATCCACGTACCGTCGAGGGCGTGATCCTGGACGCCGGAGGCGTCTCCTGTCAACGACTCGACGGGTACGCCTATGCGAGCTCGGCGGACGGCGCCCAGTCCCGGATGCTGATCCCGTGGGTGACGCCCGGCGGTGAGGCGGGCGACCTCCGGATGGACCTCGCCTACGACGAGGTGATGCTGGACCGTGCGGTGCACACACCCGTGCGGCGGGCCGGCGGGCACGCACCGGTCACGGTGCGGACGGCGAGCCGGGAGCTGTCGCTCGCCTGGAAACTGCACTGGCTGACCGTCGACCAGGCGGTGAGCGGGGTGTCGGCGATGAAGGACGTGTACGACGCCGTGCTCCTCGCCGAACTCGACGGCATCGAACTGTCCCGCCGCCTGCGCCGGATGGTGCGCGCCGCCGACGAAGCCGAACCACTGCTCCGCCCGGCGAACATCGCCCGCTGGACGATCGACGGCGACCCACCCGGCGGCGACCCGGCCCCCTGGCTGGCCCGGCTCGGCGCGGCCGCGGACCGCCTCGTGTGGACGTCATGACCGGGTTCGCGCACCGGGCCGCCCTCGACCACGTGCTGACCCTGATCGCCGAGTCGGAGTGGGCCCACGTGCTGGTGCTTCGCGGCAGCATGACGATGCCGGCCTGGGTCGGCGACGCGGCCCGCCCACCCGCCGACCTCGACTGGATCGCCTGGCATCCGCCCTGGGAACCACGCAACGATCTGAACCCTTACCCGTACGTTGACCGTGTCGCGGCCGTGCAACTGTGGCCGGAGGTGGCACACGGGGCGGCCCGCAACGAGATCTGGGAGTTCGAGAATTTCGACACCGGCGGCTGGAAACCGCGCCTGCCGCCGGAGGACCTGCACTGGGCCACCGCCGCGGAGGCCCCCGAACCGTGGGACTACGTGGATGAACTGCTTCCCCTCCTGATCGCGGCTCGTCCCCGGACCGATGACGGCCTCGCCTTTCACACCGAACAGATCGAATCCGAACACGACTGGGACTACGCCGAGTACGAGCCCGGCGCGGAAGGCGGCCGGATCCGGCTCCGGATTCCCTGGAAGGCGGCCGACGGGGAGAACGGCGCCGTACAACTCGACCTCACCATCGGCGAACGCCTGCCCGAGCCGCCGGTGTGCACGGCGGTGCCGCGGGCCGGCGGACAACCGCCCGTCGGCCTGTGGACGGCGAGCCGCGAACTGTCCCTGGCGTGGAAACTCCACTGGCTCGCCGCCGACCAGGAGACACATGGGGTGTCGGCGATGAAGGACCTCTACGACGCGGTGCTGCTGGCCGAGCTCGACGGCATGCACCTACGGCCGATGCTGCAGCGTGTGGCACTGCGCACCGAACCCTCGACGGCCCGGTCGTCGCTGGAGCTGGCGCAGTCACCCGTCTACACCACCGAGGTGCCGTCCTTCAGCGCTCAGGCCCCGTACCCGCCCGGCGTCGCCGATTCCCGCTCGCTGGCGGAACTCCTCACCCCGGACGCGATCCGCCGGTGGCCGATCGAGGGCGATGCGCCCGGCGGTGGCGGTCACGTTCCGTGGTTGGAGCGCCTCGCTGCCGCTACGGATCGGCTGCTATGACACGATGCGACCGGCCCCTCGCTGAAACGTGACGAAGGAGTGCTGATGGAAGATCAGGTACGGAGTGGGTACCTCCTGACCGCCGATCCCAAGCGGGTCGACTTCGGCCGGGTGCATCGCTGGCTGGCCGAGGAGTCGTACTGGGCGGCCAACCGTCCCTACGACCTGGTGGCCCGCTCGATCGAAGGCTCCCTCCCCTACTCGGTCTTCGCCGGCGGCGAGCAGGTGGCGTTCGCCCGCGCGGTCACCGACGGAGCCACCTTCGCCTGGATCTGCGACGTGTTCGTGGACGAGACCCACCGGGGCCGCGGCCTCGGCAAATGGATGATCGACACCATCCTGGCCGACCTGTCCGACCGTGGCATCCAGCGTTTCCTGCTGGCCACGAAGGACGCCCACGAGGTCTACCGCCGCTCCGGTTTCGAGGAGCTCGCGGGCGCCCACCGGTTCATGGAGATCGACCGCCGCCCCACCCGCAACGCCATCCTCGGCAAATCCTGACCCCACCGCCGTCCGGCAGGCCGCCGCCCCACAAGCCCTCCGCCGCCGGATCGCCCCCACCGTGACCGAGCCGCCGATCCCCATGGCCTTCCACGGCAGCGACCTTCCCCACCCGCTCGGCCAGGCCGACGTGGCCCCAGGGTTGGCGCGGGCCTGAAACGGGTGGGGTAGGAGCTGGGCCGGGATCAGCCGGCGGTTGGAGCCGGGCCAGGATCAGCCGGCGACGGCGAGGGCCAAGGGCAGGACGGCGGGAGCGCCGGCCTGGCGGAGGGCACGCCCGGCCAGGGTCATCGTCCAGCCGGAGTCGACCAGGTCGTCGATCAGCAGGACCGGGCCGGAAAGGTCCGCGAGTTGGGCGGCCAGCGCGGGCGGAACGGTGAAGGCGTCATGGAGAGCGCGGACCCGTTGAGCGCTGTTGCCTCGGTGGGCGCCGAGGTCGCCGGGAATCGTGGGGTCGGTCGGCTCCAGGGAACCGAGCAGGGGCAGTCGGCCGACAGTGGCGATGTGCTCGGCAAGGCTGTGGATAAGTTGTGGATGACGCTGTGAATAAACGGCGACGACGGCGGCCGGGCGCTGCTTCCAGGCATCGTCTCCCCTGGCCCAGGCTTTGAGGACCTCGACCACCGCGTCGGCCAGATCGGCGGGGATCGGAGCGTCCGGGGACTCGGGCGCGACCGCGGCTCGCAGGCGGTTGCCCCAGCCCAGGTCGGAGAGGCGGCCGATGGCGCGGCCCGGCTCGATCTGCTCGGCGGGAGCGATGCGGCCTTTCAGACCCAGGCCGACGGCGGCCAGGCCGGTGGGCCACATCTTCTTCGGAGCGATCTCGGTGCCGGGACGCCCCAGGAACGCCTCGGCGGCGGCGAGCGCGGCGCTGGACACCTCCGGCCCGAACAGCGGGCCGGCACAGTTGTCGCACCGGCCGCACGGAGCGGCCTCCGGATCGTCCAGGCAACGGCGGAGGAATTCCATCCGGCAGGCGGTCGTCACGGCGTACTCCAGCATGGTTTTCTGCTCGACCTCCCGTGCCTCGGCGACGCGCCGCAACCGGGCCTCGTCATAGGTCCACGGCTCGCCGGTGGCGAGCCAGCCGCCCCGGGTCCGGCGCACCGCGCCGTCCACGTCGAGAACCTTGAGCATCAGCTCCAGCCTGGTGCGGCGGAGATCGACGAGCGGCTCGAGGGCCTGCGTGGACATCGGCTGGGACGCCGAGAGCCGGGACAGCACGGCCCGCACCTGATCCTCGGGCGGGAAGGCGAGGGAGGCGAAATAGCGCCAGATCGCGGTGTCCTCCGGGCCGGGCAGCAGCACCACCTCGGCGTGCTCGACGGCCCGGCCGGCCCGGCCGACCTGCTGGTAGTAGGCGATCGGCGACGGCGGGGCGCCCAGGTGCACGACGAACCCGAGGTCGGGCTTGTCGAAACCCATGCCGAGCGCCGAGGTCGCGATCAGCGCCTTGATCTTGTTGGTGAGCAGCGCCTGCTCAGCGGCGCGGCGCTCGGCATCCTCCACCTGGCCGGTGTAGGAGGCCACCTCGAACCCGCGGGAACGCAGGAAGTCGGCGGTCTCGGCGGCCGCGGCGACGGTCAGTGTGTAGACGATGCCGGAACCCGGGAGCCGCTCCAGATTGTCGGCGAGCCAGGCCAGGCGGTGCGCGGCCTCCGGCAGGCGCAGAGATGCCAGGCGCAGCGAGTCACGCTCGAGCGGGCCGCGCAGCACCAGAGCGTCGCCGAGCTGGTCGGCGACGTCGGCGGTGACCCGCGCATTGGCCGTGGCGGTGGTGGCGAGCACCGGGGTGCGCGCCGGGAGCCCGGCCAGGAAGGTGCGCAACCGCCGGTAGTCGGGGCGGAAGTCGTGGCCCCAGTCGGAGACACAGTGCGCCTCGTCGACCACGAGCAGGCCGGTGCTGCCGGCCAGGCCGGGCAGCACGTTGTCCCGGAAGTCGGGGTTGTTGAGCCGCTCCGGGCTGATCAGCAGCACGTCCACCTCGCCGGCCCGGATCTCCTGCTCGATCAGGGACCACTCGTCGAGATTCGCCGAGTTGATGGTGCGAGCCTGGATGCCGGCGCGGGCGGCGGAGTCGACCTGGTTGCGCATCAGGGCGAGCAGTGGGGACACGATGACCGTCGGGCCGGTCGGCCGGTCACCGCCGCGCAGCAGCGCGGTCGCCACGAAGTAGACCGCCGACTTGCCCCAGCCGGTGCGCTGCACGCAGAGCACCCGCCTGCGGTCCACGGTGAGCGCCTCGATCGCCCGCCACTGGTCCTCCCGAAGCACCGCGTGCTCCCCGGCCAGCCGGCGGAGCACCTCCTCGGCCCGCTCTCGCACGGCCGCCCGCTCGGCCTCGCCGGCCGCCATCCGTGTCGTCTCAGTCACCCGGCATGTCTATCAGTCCGCAAAGCCGAGCCCGGACTTATCCACAGTCCGGAGTTGTCCACAGGGCGCACGGCGATCTTCGTGCGGATCGGCGATGCTCCGGGACGTCCAAGCGGGATCGGCTGGAGGTGACGTGGTGCGAAAGTCGGGTGGGATTGCGGCACGACGGGTTCCGGCACGCCGACGGGTCAAGCCGGCAGAGGCCGCACCCCGGCCACCACCAGGACGGGCCGGCCGACGGCCGGCTCGGCTCGACGAGACGACCGGGTCGCACTTGGGTGGGGTGCGTTCGGCGAAGACGGCGACCGGTCGCCGTGGGGGGTGGAAATGTCGAGGGCATGACGAAAACGATCGCCGAGAAGCTGTTGATCAAGCCGAACTCGACCGTCTGGCTGAACGAACCCGCCCGGCTGCCCCTGCTCACCCCGATGCCGGAGGGCGTCCGCGAGGCCGGGAGCTTGGCGACCGCCAGCACAGCGGTGCTGTTCGCCGAGGATGCCGCGGGCGTGCGGGAGCAACTGGAGGAGCACCGCACCGACCTGGACAAGCCGGCGGCGTTCTGGATCGCCTACCCGAAGGGGAACAAGGCCGACATCAACCGGGACTCGCTCTGGCCGATCGTCGCCGACTTCGACATGCGCCCGTGCGGGCAGGTCGCGATCGACGAGCGCTGGTCGGGGCTGCGGTTCCGTGCCAATCGTCCGGACGAGGGCCGCTTCACCGGCGGTGCGGGATGAGAGGCCACGAGCCGCGGATCCGGCCGCCGCTGCCCGTGACGGGCGGCGGCGGCCGGTCTGTTCCTGCCTGGCCGGGACCGATCCCTTCCTGCCCCGCCCCGGGACGGGAAGGCCGGGCAGGAAACGGCCGGTGACGGAACGGCCAGGCACGGAACACCCGGGCACGGAACAGCCAGGCACGAAACACCCGGGCACGGAACAGCCAGGCACGAAACACCCGGGCACGGAACACCCGGGACAGAGGGCGCCCGGCCGCGGCGGAACAGCCGGGATGAGGGGCCGGAGATCGGGGTCAGCGGCCGAGGACGGAGCCGCCGTTGATGTTGATGATCTGGCCGGTGACGAAGGCGCCGCCCGGGCCGGTCAGCCAGCGGACGGCCTCGGCGATCTCGTCCGGGGTGCCGCCGCGTTTGAGCAGGGCGGCGTCGACGCGCTTCTGATGCCCTTCCGGGGTCATCCGGCCCAGGAAGAACTCGCTGTCGGTGACGTAACCGGGTGAGATCACGTTCGCGGTGATGCCGTCCGCGCCGAGGGAGGTGGCCAGATCGAGAACGTAGCCGTGCAGGGCCGCCTTGGCCGCGGAGTAGGGCCCACCGCCGCCCCGCTGGGCGGCGATCGAGCTGGTGAGGATGATTTTGCCGCCGGGACGGCGCAGGCTGGGAAGGAGTGCGGTGGTGGTGAGGACCGCGGTGAGCACGTTCGAGTCGAGGTTGGCGCGCCAGCGGGCGGCCACCCCGTCGAGGGTGCTCTCGTCGCCGCCGAGGAACGCGCCCGCGTTGTTGACGAGCACATCCAGCGGGCGGCCGGCCACCGCCTCGACGACCGCGGGCACCTGGGCCGGGTCCGAGACGTCCGCGGTCACCGCGGTGGCCTGCGGTCCGATCCATTTCACCGCGTCGTCGAGCACCTCGGGCCGGCGACCGACGATGATCACGTCGAAGCCTTCGCCGGCGAGCATGCCCGCCGTCGCCCTGCCGATGCCGGTGCCACCTCCGGTGACCACTGCCAGTCTTGTCATGTTCTCGACCCTATCGACGGACTGTTGCGCCGGTGATCCACCCGGCATCAACCGCAGGTGGCCCGCCCGACATCGATCACCGGTTGCCCGCCCGACGTCAACCGCAGGTGGCCCGCCCGACATCGATCACCGGTTGCCCGCCCGACGTCGACCGCAGGTGGCCCGCCCGGCGTCAACGGTTGTCACAGGGCCAGCGAGAAACCGTTCGGGCGTTTTCCGGTGGGCTCCGGATCGGCACTGGTGGCGGTGGGTGCCGGGTGGTGCTGACGCGGAGCGCCACCGCGGGACGGCTGGCGTTTCCGCGGGCGGGGGCGCTCGGCCTCCGGCTTCTCCACCGTCGCGGCGTTCACCGAGTCGTCCCCGGACGGCGGAAGGGCTGGCGGAAGGCCTGGTGGAAGAGCCGGTGGAAGGGCCGGCGACAGGGTCGAGCCATCGGTGGTGCCGCCCAGGACCTCGGCACGGCACGGGCTGCCGTTGAGGGCGAAGGACAACGGCAACGGGTTCCGCTGCCGGTACCCGCCGTGCAGGGTGACCGCACGAGCCCGCCCCCGGCCCGCGACCACGACCCGGCGGCCGTGCTGTGTGATCGTCCCGGAGGTGCCGCTGAGACGTTGCGTGCCGGGGAACGAGAACTCCATCCGCCACCCCGACGTCTCCGTGGTCGACACGCTCAGCCTGGCCTCGAAGTCGGCGCCGGAGTCCCGCCGCACCTGGTAACGCACGGTGCAGCGGATCCGGTCCGGCCCGGCAGCGACGGCTTGGACACCGGGTCCGGCCGCGGCCGCCCGGCCCTGATCGGCGTCCTCCGCCTCACGGCGTGCCGACCAGCTCAGCACCGTGGCGGTGAGCAGGGTCAACGTGGCCAGGGCGGCGATGGCGGGCTTGCGGTCCCGGCCTCCCCGCAGGCGGGCGGCCGAGATCAGGAGCTCGGGGGGTACGGATCTTCGCCGCCGCCCGCCGAGGAACAGGCCGGCGCCGAGCGGCCGTACCGAGCCGAGCCGCAGGGCGGATCTGATCCGCAGGCCGGCGCGAAGCCGTACCGTCCCCGCAGCGGACCGGCCGAGACAGGCGCGCACCAGCCCCAGCACGCTGGACGGCCGCCCGCGGGGAGCCGGCACCGAGGCCACCGCGCGGGCCGCCGCCATTTCCCGTTTCTCCTCCGGCCGCAGTGGCGGGATGATCGGGCGTACCCCGACGGTCGCGGCCAGGGCGCGGGCCACTTCGGCGGCTCCGGGACGATCGGCCGGACTCTTGGCCAGGCAGCGCAGGCACAGGTCGGCGACGAGGGGCGGCATGCCGTCGAGTTCGGGCACCGGGTCGGGTTCGGCGTAGAGGTGGGCGCGCAACGCTTCGGCGGTGCTCTCGGCGGGCCACGGCATCCGGCCGGTGAGGGCGCGGTAGAGCAGGAGCCCGAGAGCGTAGACGTCGGTGGCCGGCAGGACGCAGGCGCCGCCGAGGCGTTCCGGCGCGAGGTAGGCGGGTGTTCCGAGCAGGCTGCCGTCGGCGGCGGCGTCCCGTTGCCCGACCACAGCGGAGATCCCGAAGTCGACGATCTTCGCGCCGGAGCCGGTGAGCATGATGTTGGCCGGGGTGACGTCGCGGTGCACGAGCCCGCGGGCGTGGGCGGTGGCCAGCGCGGACGCGATCTCGGCGGTGATCAGGACGGCTTCCCGCCAGTCGAGGGATCCTTGGCGGCCGAGCCGGGCGCTGACGGATTCGCCGTCGTTGAGCTCCATCACGACGTAGGGGACGGTCAGCTGCTCCGAGATCGGGGCCTCACCGAAGTCGTGGATGCCGGTGATGTGCGGGTGGCAGAGGCGGGCGGCGGCGAGGGCTTCCTGGCGGAGCCGGTCCCGGAAGGTACGGTCCTCGGCCAGTCGTGGCGAGAGCACCTTGACGGCGACGTCACGGCCGAGGATCTCGTCGTAGCCGCGCCACACCACGGACATGCCGCCGGTGCCGAGTTTCTCCACCAGGCGGTAACGGCCGGCAAGGCGGAGCGAGCCATCGTGACCGTTTCGCTCCGTACGCCCCATGTGCCGATTCTCGCCCGCCGGGTTGACCGTGCGGTGCCGCACCCCGAAACCCGCCCCGAAACCGTAACCAGGCCTTCACCCGCCACCACCGACCACCGCCGTGACGAAAAAGGCGAGCCGGGGTGCTGAAAAGGAGGAAGAGGGAGGAAGGGGCACGAGAGGAAGAAAAGAAGGAAGAGGTACGGGAGGAAGCTCAGCCGGCGAGGAGTTGGTCGACGGGGGCGTAGTCGTCGGTGAGGATGCGGGAGTCGCCGATGAAGTCGGTCAAGGGCCGGCCGGACAGCAGGGTCGCCGGCTGCTTCAGGGCGCTCAGCCGCGGCCGGATCGCGTCCAGCGGCAGTTCGCGGTGTGCGGCGAGGATGACGAAGTTGGAGCCCTCCTCGCCGGCCAGCGCGGCCGGTGGGGCGATCAGCGCCACGTGCGGGAACGCGGCGGCCACGGTGGCCAGTTCGGCGCGGATGAAACGGTTGGGCGGGTAGTCGATCACGTTCTGGGCGTAGACGCCGTCGGGTCGCAGCACCCGGGCCACCTCGTCGGCCATTTCCCGGGTGGCCAGGTGCCAGGGCACGACCAGGTGCCCGAAGGCGTCGCCGACCACCAGGTCGTACGAGGCTTCGGGTCGTTCGGCCAGCCCCACCCGCGCATCGCCGACCCGGACCCGCAGGTCGGGGCCGGTCCGCAGGCCGAGGCTGCGTTGATCGAGGTCGACGAGGCCGCCGTCGAGTTCGAGGACGAGCTGGTCGCTGCCGGGGCGGGTGGCGCGCAGATAGTTCGGCACGGTGAATCCGCCGCCGCCCAGGTGCAGGGCCTGTACCGGCGCGCCGGCCGGTTTCAGCACGTCGGCGACGGCGCCGATCCACTGGACGTACTCGAATTCCAGGTGGGTGGGATCGTCGAGGTCGACGTACGAGTGCCGCGCCGAGTTGAGCACCAGGGTCCGCCCACCGTCGCGTGCCGGATCGGCTGCCACGTTCGCGCAGTGGTAGGCGGTCTCCACGTCGCAGGGTGTCGGGGCGATCGCGCCGAGCCCGGCCCCGGCCAGCCCGATCACGGCGAGCGACGCCCGGACCCGTGGTGTGCCGGGCACGTCGGCCCGGGTCCCGTCGCGGCGCAGCCACCAGCCGAGCACCAGCCCGGCGACGGCGAGCAGCACCGCCAGGCTCAGGATGATCACGCTGCTGGGCATGGCGGCGACGAAGATGAATCCGGTCACCAGGGTCGCGGTGATCGCGCCGAGGGTGCCGATGCTGGACAGCCGCCCGACCACCGAGCCGGCCTGCCGCAGGTCGCCGAGCTGTAGTTTGACGACCATCGGGGCGATCGTGGAGAGCACCAGGGCGGGCAGGAAGACGGCGAGTGCGGCGAGCATGAGCACGGCCGGGGCGGCCCCGCCACGCAGCAGTTCGCCTCCCCAGCGGACCAGCGGCAGGGTGACGGCGGTGCCGATGGCGCCGAGGATCAGCGCCGGGGCGAGCAGGGTCCGCGGGTCGAACCGGTCGGCGAGCCGCCCGCCCACCCAGGCGCCGTAGGCGATGGCGGCCAGCGAGACCCCGATGACCGAGCTGCTCACCTGCAGGGTCACGCCGACATAGGGCCCGACGAGGCGCAACGCGACGATCTCGAGGACGAGGACGGCACCGCTGGCTCCGAAGGCCAGTGCGGTGGCCAGGGCCGAGGGCAGGGCGCGCGGCTGGGTCTCCACCGCCGGGATGCTACCGGTATCAGCCTGGGAAGACCCTGACCCTAGAGCATGGACAGATGTACGTGGTTCGTGTGTACCACGGAGGGTCCGCCGCTCGCGCTGTACGACGACCAGCCGGTGCTCGGCATCCAGATCTGGCGGTACCAGATCACGTACATCACGCCGAGCCGGTCGGCGTTCTTCACGTAGTACGCGGCGAGCCGGTCCCCGTACTCCTTGTCGTCGCCGGTGGCCGCGGAGTCCTCGAACGTCCCCGGCGCGGAGGACAGGTCGCAGGCCCGGCCTTTCGGGTGTTCCCCGCTGGCCCGTTTGCTGTAGCAGACCGTGTACCTGGTGAATCCGGCTGCCCGCGCCTGCTGGTAGGCGTGCAGGGTCCGCGGGGTGATGCAGCCGTCCGAGGTCGGGTCCTTGACGGTGCAGGACTCCTTCGGCCAGGACCCGTCGGAGTTGCGCGGGGCGGGTTTGGCCGCGGCCGAGTTCGCGTCGACGAAGCCGCCGGCGGCGCCGCCACCGACCTCGGCGAGCGCGGTCTCGGCGTCCTTCTTCCGTTTGGCCATCACGTTGACCTGGCGCTGCTGTTCCTTGATCTCGGCGTCGACGGCGAGCTTGGCCCGTTTCGCCTTGTCGATCTCCTGGCGGTAGGCGACGAGGGTGCCGCTGTCCATCTGGGCGAGCGTGTCGAGGCTCTGCACCCGTTCGATGAAGTCGCCCGGGTCGGCGCTGTTGAGCAGCATGGTGGCGGTGCTGATCCGACCCATCTGGTAGGCGCGGACGGCCACCTCGTCGACCTGTGCGGTGAGGGCTTTCGCCTTCGCCTCGGAGGCGGCGATCGCGGCGGAGAGCTGGGTCTGCCGCTTCTTGGAGTTCGCCAGTTTGGTTTTCGCCGAGTCGTAGCCCTTGGCCGCGGCCTCGAGCGCGGTCCGCAGCTTCTTGCTGCCGCCCTCGTCCTCGGGGGCGGCGAGGGCTGCGGATCCGGGAGTGGCGAGGGCCACCGCGACGGCCGCGGCGAGAAGCGCGAACAGGGCGGTGAACCGGCGCGGAAGACTGGCCGCCACAGAAACCTCCAAGTCGTGAGCGCCGGTACTTTACCGTGGCGACGCGCCCGTCCGGGAGATCGATCAGGTCGCCGAGTATCCACCGTCGACAAAAAGTGTCTGTCCCGTTACCGCTTGGCCGGCGGGGCTCGCCAGGAAAACGACACAACCGGCGAAATCGTCCGGCAGTCCGTTCCGGCCGATCATCGTTCGGGCGGCATGCTCGGACACCTTCGCGGGGTCGGCGAAGACCGCCTCGGTGAGCGGGGTGTGCACCACGCCGGGCGCGATCGCGTTGCAGCAGACGCCGCTCGCGGACCACGCTTCGGCCTGGGACCGGGTGAGCCCGACCAGACCGGCTTTGGCGGCCCCATAGGCGCCACTGTTCCCGTACGCGCGGAACGCCTGCTGGGAGACGACGTTGACGATCCGGCCCCACCCGCGTCGGGCCATCGCCGGGCCGAACGCCTGCCCGAGCAGGAACGGTGCGGTCAGGTTGGCGGCGAGGGTGACGTCCCACACGTCGTCGGTGAGTTCGCCGAGCGGCGGCCGCAGATTGATCCCGGCCGAGTTGACCAGGATGTCGGGTTCCCCGTACCCCTCGATGATCTTTGCCGTGAGTGCCTTGACCGCCTCGCGATCGGCGAGGTCCGCGGAGATCGCGTGGGCCTCGGCGCCGTGGGCCCGCAACTCGGCGACCACCTCGGCCATCGGCGCCGCACGCCGGGCGACCAGGACGATCCGGGCGCCCGCGCGGCCCAGCGCGACCGCCATCGCCCGGCCGATCCCGGAGCTGCCACCGGTCACCACCGCGGTCCGGCCCTGCAGACCGAAGATCTCTTCGAGGTACGAGGACATGCCCCGCACCCTAGCTACGCGTCGATCGAGGGCGGGCCCGCCGGGAAGAGCGTGCGGTGAACTGTGTGCCAGATCTCCTCGTTGGCGGCGACCAGGAGCCCGCGCTGGTGGTCGGTCGGCCGGTGCTCGGCGCCGTCCAGGTGGCGGACCACCCCGCCGGCCTCGCGGACGATCAGCGCGCCGGGCACGTGGTCCCACGGCAGGATCCGCCAGAACATCGCGAACTGCTGCTCGTCGGTGGCGACGGCCGGGTACTCGTACCCCGCGCAGTGCCGCCCGGCGGTGAAACCGCCCAGCTCGCCGGCCCGTCCGAGAACCTGGCGCCGCAGATCCTCGGGGTAGTACTTGTGCGAGATCACGCCGTGCAGCGCGGCCGCGCCCGGGTCGTCGGTGCGGGTCTTGACCCGGACGCCGTCGCGGTAGGCGCCGGACCCGGCCTCGGCCACCGTCAGGTGATCGCCGACCACGTCGAGGATCCAGGCCGCCGTCGTCACGCCGTCGCGGATCAGCGCGACCATCACGCAGAACGGGGTCCGCCCGGCGGCGAAGTTGTTCGTCCCGTCGACCGGGTCGACGATCCAGACCGCGCCACCCGCGCCGAGCCGGTCCCGAACCGCAGGGTCGGCCGCGACCGCCTCCTCGCCGACCACCAGCGAGCCGGGCAGCAGCGCGGTCAGGCCGCGGGTGAGCGCCCGCTCGGACTCCTGGTCGGCGATGGTGACCAGGTCACCGGGGGATTTCTGCTGGACCTCGTCGTCGGCCAGGCGCCGGAAGCGCGGCAGCACGATGGTCTGGGCGACCTCGCGGACCAGCTCAGCGACCTGTTCAAGCACGCGGCGGCAACTTCACGACGCTGACGAAGAACTCGTCGATCTGCCGTATGACGGCGATGAACCGCTCAAAGTCGACAGGCTTGGTCACGTACGCGTTCGCGTGCAACTGGTAGCTGCGCAGGATGTCCTCGTCCGCCGAGGAGGTGGTGAGCACGACGACCGGGATCCGGCCCAGGTCGTCGTCCTTCTTGATCTCGGCGAGGACCTCGCGGCCGTCGCGCCGCGGCAGGTTCAGGTCGAGCAGGATCAAGTCCGGGCGGACGGCCTCCGCATACTGCCCCTCGCGCCGCAGGTAGGCCAGCGCCTCCGCGCCGTCGGGGACGACGTTGAGCCGGTTGCGGACCTTGTGCTCCTCGAACGCCTCCTGGGTCATCAGCACGTCACCGGGATCGTCCTCGACGAGGAGCACCTCGATCGGGGTGCCGTTGTCCCGTTGCACGCTCATGCTGTCGTCTCCTCCATGTCGGCGGGTTCAGGCTCCGGCAGCTCCATGCCCGGCATCACCGGAAGCGTGAACCAGATCGACGCGCCTTCCGGCACATCGACGTCCAGCCAGACCCGTCCGCCATGGTATTCGACGATCTTCTTGACGATCGCCAGTCCGATGCCGGTGCCCTCGTACGCGTCCCGCGCGTGCAGCCGCTGGAAGATGACGAAGACCTTGTCGGCGAACTCGGCCTCGATGCCGATGCCGTTGTCCCGGACGTTGACCTTCCATTCCCGGTCCTCGACGGTGGCCGTCACCCGCACCACCGGCGGCACGTCGGGGCGGCGGAACTTCAGCGAGTTGCCGATCAGGTTCGCGAAGAGCGTGGTGAGCAGCGGCTCCTCGCCCTCCACCGTGGGCAGCCGGTCCCAGCTGATCTCCGCGTCCTCGCCGGCCCGGGTCTCCAGCTGCGACCTCACGTCGTCGAGCACCTTGTTCAGGTCGACGTCGGTGAAGCCGCTGGTGAGCCGGCCGATCCGGGAGAACGCCAACAGGTCGTTGATCAGCCGCTGCATACGGGACGCGCCGTCGACGGCGAACCCGATGTACTGGTCGGCCCGTTCGTCGAGCTGCCCGGCGTAGCGGCGTTGCAGCAGCTGGCAGAAGCTGGCCACCTTGCGCAGCGGCTCCTGCAGGTCGTGCGAGGCGACGTAGGCGAACTGCTCCAGATCGCGGTTGGACCGGGTGAGCTCCTCGGCCTGGGATTGGAGCTGCTGGTTGATCCATTCGACCTGCTGGCGGGCCATGCGTACCTCGCTCAGCTCGCTGGCGATCTGCCGGCGCATCCGGTCCACGTCCTCGGCCAGCCCGGCCAGGTCCGGCGAGCCGTACGACGAGGTGTCGATGTGCTTCTCGTAGTCACCGGCGGCGACCTGCCGAACCTGCCCGGCCAGGTGCAGGATCGGGCGGCTGACCAGCCGGTCCAGCAGGAGCAGCAGCAGCACGCCGGTGATCAGGATGATCACCGCGGCGGCGATCTCGATGACCACCATGGTCTGGCTGGAGTCCCGGGCCGCGTCCGCCGAGGCGGCGCGCAGGACGATGATCCGGTTCTGCATGTCGTCGACGGCCTGGCGCAGCTGGTCGAAGTCGCGGGTGTCGGACCCGTCGAACCGCTGCTGCGCGGCTTCCGGGCCCTGGGTGCGGACCGTCTCGATCAGCGGCTCGGCCACATCGGCACGCCACTTCGCGGCGCGCGCCTTGACCAGTTCGACAGCCGCACGGATCTCGGCGTCCTGGGGCTGGAGCAGGCCCTCGATCAGGGCGATCTGCTCGTCCGCGGCGGCCCGCCCTCTCCGGTACGGCTCGAGGGTGCGGTCCTCCCCGGTGATCGCGTATCCCCGGATGCCGGTCTCCTGGTTGACCAGCGCGGTGTTCAGCGCCTCGCCGCTGGTGCGCATCGGCCCGACCCGGTCCAGCAGGTTGTCGATGTGCCCGTTGTTGTTCGCGGCGGTGACCGCGGCGACCACACCGAGTCCGCTGAGCAGCAGACCGGCCGCGAGGCAGAGTGCGAAGATCCGCCCGCGCAGCGTCCAGGTGCGCATCCGCATGACGCTCACCGGCCACCGCCGCGGGAGATCAGCAGCATCGCCACGTCGTCGGCGAGCGGGCCGCCGTTGTCCCGGTCGGCCCGCGCCACCAGCCATCCGGGCAGTTCCGGCAGCGGCCGGTCGCGGGCGTCCGGCTCGTCGAGGAGATGGCACAGGCCGTCCACGTCGAGCCGTTCGTCGCCGGCGCCGGTCCGCCCCTCGATGAGGCCGTCGGTGTACATCAGCAGGGACCAGTCATTGCCGGGGAACTCCAACTCCGTCGCGGGTGTGGGAGTCGGACGTACCCCCAGGACGATTCCGGTACGCACGGCGACCGGCGCGGCACGTCCCCCGGCCAGCACGATGGGCGGCGGATGGCCGGCGACGCGTACCGTCGCGCGGTTGTGCGGCAGGTCGATGACCGCCGACGCGACAGTGGCGAACACCTCCCGGGCCCGCCGCTCCGACATCAGCACCTGCTCCAGCGACGGCAGCACCTGGTCCTCCGGCACCCCGGCGAGCACCAGCGCCCGCCACGCGACCCGGAGCTCGACGCCGAGCGCCGCCTCGTCGACACCGTGCCCGCAGACGTCACCGACGATCACGTGCAGCCGGTCGTCGCCGACCTGCACCACGTCGTAGAAGTCCCCGCCGAGCAGCCCCATCGCACGGCCGGAGCGGTAGAACGGCGCCACGTCGATGGCGAAGTCGTCGCGTTTCAGCGGTTTCGGCAGCAGGCCGCGTTCCAGGCGGGCCGACTCCGCCTCCCGCAGCTCGGCCTCGCGCAGCCGCCGGGCGTTCTCGTCGGCACGTTTGCGCTCCACCGCGTACCGCAGCGACCGGATCAGCAGAACCCCGTCGACCTGGCCCTTGACCAGGTAGTCCTGGGCGCCCTCGGCGACCGCCTGGACGCCGAGGTGCTCGTCGGAACGGCCGGTCAGCACACAGACCGCGGCGCCGCCGGCCAGCGCGAGCAGCTTGCGCAGGCCGTCGATGCCCTCGGCGTCCGGTAGGCCCAGATCGAGCAGCACGCATTCGACGCCGGTCAGCATGCCACGGGCTTCGCGCAGGCTGGTGGCGACGGTCAGGTCGAACGGCGCTTCGGCCTCGCTGAGCAACTCCTGGACCAGGAAGGCGTCACCCTCGTCGTCCTCGACGAGCAGGATCCGTAACCGTTCCATCCGATCCGTCGCGTACATGCGGGGTGCGAGCGACCGCTCTGTCATTCCGATTCCCCACTCGACGCATAGGTGACCCGCAAATCGTGTACCAAGCGGCCGTCCCACACAACTTCGGTCACCCGGATGTAGTCGATCATCACTGTGGGTCGTCGCCGGCGGCAGCGACGCGCCGGGCGTGCTCCGCGATGACCTGGCCGAGGATTCCGTGCAACTGGCCACAATCCCGGCAGTGCAGGTTCTCGTCGAGGTGCCGGCCGCCGCACCCCGAGCAGTCGCCGCGGTCCTCCGGGTCGCGATAGGACTCGAGCGCACGGCACAGCGCACGGATGACGTGATCACTGAGAGTGAAGACGTCCTCGCCGAGCGCGGTGCGCACGCCGACGACGGCGACCGGAGCGGCGTCCGGGTGTGGATTGTACGGGGACACCCGGTCGATGAACTCGGCGATGACGGCTGCTGGGTCCAACGGCGTAGTCACCGCACCACGCTATTGCACGCGCTGATTGATCTTCGGGGTACCCGCCGGGCGTACCGGGATGATCAGATGTCCCCATGCGTGACTCAGGTCTCACCGCGCCGCCGCGCCGCGGTCTCGCCGCGGCCGTCGTCCTGGCCGTTCTGGCCCTGGCCGGGCTGGCCGCGGTCCGCTCGGTCCAGCCGCCGGCGGCGCGATCGGAGACGGCTCCGGCCGGCGAGTTCAGCGCCGCCCGGGCATTCGCCGAGGTACGCGCCATCGCCGCCACCCCGCACCCGGCCGGCAGCGCCGCCAACGACCGGGTCCGGGACCATCTGGTGACCACGCTGCGCGGTCTGGGCCTCTCCCCCGAGGTTCAGGACACCGTGTCGGAACAGGGCGCCGGCCTCTCCTCGTCGGCCGGCGGAACCGGGCTCGCCCGGGTGCGCAACGTGGTCACGGTGCTTCCCGGCGCCGCCTCGACCGGCCGGATCTTCCTGGTCGCGCACTACGACTCGGCGCAGATCGCGCCGGGCGCCAACGACGACGGCGCGGGCACCGCCGCGATCCTGGAGACGGCCCGAGCGCTGACCGGCGGCGAACGACTCCGCAACGACATCGTGCTGGTGCTCACCGACGCCGAGGAGGCGTGCCTGTGCGGGGCGAAGGCGTTCGTCGAGCAGCATCCGCTGGCCCGCGACGGCGGGGTGGTGCTCAACCTGGAGGCGCGCGGCAGCACCGGCCCGGCGATCATGTTCGAGACGTCGGAGGACAACCGGCGCCTGGTGGAGACGTACGCGAAGGTGCCGTACCCGGTCGGCACCTCGTTCGCGGTGGAGATCTACCGGATGCTGCCGAACGACACCGACTTCACCCCGTTCCGCCAGACGCCGGCGTTCCAGGGATTGAACACCGCCTACATCGACGGCGCGGCCGTCTATCACGCGCCGACCGACACGCCGGAGGCGATGAGCCGGGACAGTCTCCAGCACCACGGCGACAACCTGCTCGCCCTGGCGACCGAGTTCGGCGCCCTCGACCTGACCACCCTCACCCGCGACGGTGACGCCACCTACTTCCCGGTGCCCGGCATGCTGATCCGGTACCCCGGCGGCCTGGTGTGGCCGCTCGCCGGGCTGGCTCTGGTCGCGGTGGTGGCACTGGGTGTCCTGGTACGCCGCCGGGTGGTCGCCGCGATCGCCCTGGCGGTGCTGCCGATCGTGGTGGCGCCGCTGCTCGCCCAGGGTCTGTGGAGACTGCTGGTGCTGATCCGGCCCGGCTACGACGGCCTGCCGATCGACCCGTACCGTCCGATGTGGTACCGCATGGCGGTCATCGCCCTGTCCGCGGCGGTCGTCCTGATCTGGTACGCCCTGCTGCGCCGCCGGATCGGCCCCGCCGCCCTGGCCGTCGGCGGGCTGACCTGGCTGGCGCTGCTCGGCATCGCGCTGGCCGCCTTCGCTCCCGGCGGCTCCTACCTGGCCGCGCTCCCGGCCCTGGCCGTCGCGGTGTCCGCCGCGCTCGCGTTCTTCGCCCGCCCCTGGCCCGCCGTCGCCATGCTGACCGTCGGCGCCCTGGTTCCGGTCGTGATCCTGCTGCCGACCGTGCTGATGCTCTTCCCCGCGCTGGGCATGCCGATGGCCGGGATCGGCGCGTTCCTCACCGTGCTGCTCGGCCTGGCCCTGCTGCCGGTGCTCGACCTGATCCACCCGGTCGCGGCCGGCACCCGGGGGATGGCGGCGCTGCGAGCCCGCCGGATGGGCGCCGTACCCGGCCTGGTCGCCGCGGTGACCGCGGTCGCGTGCACGGTGACCGGCCTGGCCGTCGACACGTTCGACGACGAGCACCCGTCGCTCACCCATCTGATGTACGCGCTGGACGCCGACAACGGCACGGCCCGCTGGCTGAGCGAGGAGACCACCCCACAGGAGTGGACCGCGCAGTATGTGACAGGCGGCCCCGCGACCGTCGACGACACCCTTCCGGCCTTCGGCGCGGAGTTGCTGCGGACCGGTCCGGCGCCCGCCGCCACCCTGCCCGCCCCCGCGCTCACGCTGGTCTCGGAGACCCGGAACGGCGATCGGCGCACCATGAGACTGCTGCTCGATCCGCAGCGCACGGCCCGCTTCACCACGCTCCACGTGGCGACGGTGACACCGGTCACCGCGGCCACGGTCGGCGGCCGCACGGTCGCGATCGACCCGGCCACCGGCGGCCCATGGGGTTTCGGTTTCGTCTTCCACGCGCCACCGGAGACCGGCGTCGAGATCGAACTGACGGTCCGGGCGAGTGGCCCGGTCACCTTCCGTGCCATGGACGGCAGCGACGACCTGGCCACGGTCCCCGGGTTCCGGGCGAGACCCGCCGGGGTCGGGGTCCTCGGTTCGCACAGCAGCGAACTGGTCGCGGTCGCCAAGACCTACACCCTTTAGAAGTACGCCGTACGCGCGGCCGTCTCCGAAAGGTGCCCGCCCGGCCGCCGGAGGCCAGGGGAAGCGTCAGCGACCCCGGCCCCGGCGACCGGTCGACACGTCGTGGCGGAAGTGCACGAAGAGACGGCCCCAGTTGTCGCCGTCCTTCTCCACCCGGTGGTAGAGCTGCTTGATCTCTTTCTGATCGAGGAAGCGGATGACCTTCTTCTTCAGGGCTCCGCTGCCCTTGCCCGGGATGATCTCGACGGAGGATGCCTTCTTCTGGATCGCCTCGTCGATGATCCCCCGGAGGGCGCGGTCGATCTCGTGACCCTTGTTGAAGATGTCGTGCAGGTCCAGCTTCAGCTTCACGACCGCGACCTTACGCCGCGCTCGACTTGCCGAGCCACGTCTCGACCCGCCGCAACGCCTCCTGGTAGTCGGTCTGCGTCTTCATCGCGGCGGCCAGCCGCAGATGCGGCAGCGCCTCACGGAAACGGCCGGCCCGCTCCAGGGTCCGGCCGAGCACGTGATGCGCGTAATGATCCGACGGATCATGGTCGACCAGCACCCTGAGCTGGGTCTCCGCACCGTTGAGCTGAGCCGAGTTGAAATAGGCCCGGGCCAGCAGCAGCCGGACCGCGGTGTTGTGCGGCTCGGCCTCGACTATCGGCTCCAGCAGCTTGGCGGCGCCGAGCGGGTCGCCGGACTCGAAGAAGAATGTGGCCCTGCGGTAGTCCTCGAGAAGATTCACGTGCAAACTCCTCACGCTCGCGCCGCGACTTTGACCAACGCTTGCACAACATCGTCCGGACTTCGAGTGTTCCCGTGATAAGAGGTCGTCAACAACCCGCCGGCTCTGGCTGCCGTCTCAGCGGCGCCGAGACAGCCCTGACGCCCGGCCGGGGGTCACCGCTTGAGGAGCAGCAACGCCAATCCGCCGGTGAGCAGGTACCCGCCGATGGCGGCGAGCAGCATCGGGCTCAGTCCGCCGCCGGGGAGTTCGGAGAGGTCCGGGACGGACTCGGTGGCCTCCGGGCGGCGCGGCTCGGCCGGCTCCGCCTTGGCCGACGGGGCCAGCGGGAACAGGAGAAGGACCAGGACGGAGAACACCGCCGCGAGTCGCCGCATTTGCCCAGTATGGGATTTCTGGGGCTTTGTTTCGCTTTGCCACTCCGCTCGCCAGGATCCTCATGCACGACGACCACCGTGCCGAACAAAGCCTCGAGCAGCGGCAGGTGTTCCGCCTGTCCCGCCCCCGCGATCTTGCTGTACCGGACACACAGGCGGCGCACAGCAGACGGAAAGCGGGCACCGAGCGTGGCGCAACACAGTAAGGGCATGACGATGGCGAACGCAGAACCCAGCACCGAACTCCGCCGGCCCGACGGGACCCCGGTCCGGGTGCTCGTGGTCGACGACGAACCGACCCTGGCCGAGCTCCTCTCGATGGCGCTGCGGTACGAGGGCTGGGACGTGCGCAGCGCCGGGGACGGCATGACCGCCGTGCGCACCGCCCGCGACTTCCGCCCGGACGCCGTCGTCCTCGACATGATGCTCCCCGACATCGACGGGCTCGAGGTGCTGCGCCGGCTGCGCGGCGAGACTCCCGAGGTGCCGGTGCTGTTCCTCACCGCCAAGGACTCGGTGGAGGACCGGATCACCGGGCTCACCGCGGGCGGCGACGACTACGTGACCAAGCCGTTCAGCCTGGAAGAAGTGGTGGCCCGGCTGCGCGGGCTGATGCGGCGGATGGGACACGCGCCGATGCGCACCGAGTCGCAGCTGGTCGTCGGCGACCTGACCCTCGACGAGGACTCGCACGAGGTCCGGCGCGGCGGGGACCTGATCACGCTGACCGCCACCGAGTTCGAACTGCTGCGCTACCTGATGCGCAACCCGCGCCGGGTGCTGAGCAAGCCGCAGATCCTGGACCGGGTCTGGAACTACGACTTCGGCGGGCAGGCGAACGTGGTCGAGCTCTACATCTCGTACCTGCGCAAGAAGATCGACGCCGGCCGTGCGCCGATGATCCACACCATGCGCGGCGCCGGTTACGTCCTCAAGCCGGCCGACTGATCATGAGCGCTGCCGCCACTTCCATCCGCCGGCCGGCCCGCTGGTACAGCCCTGCGGGCTGGTCCCTGCGCACCCGGCTGGTCGCCATCATGATCGCCCTGCTGTCCGTGCTGGGCCTGGTGGTCGGCAGCACCGCTGAGGTCTACCTCTACCGGTCCCTGCACAAGCAACTCGACATCGAGCTGGCGGACGCCGCCAAGCGCGTGGGATTCTTCGTCTCCCAACCCGACGGCGGCTCCAGACGACCGGCCTCGTCCGGCTCGCAGGAGCCCGGCCAAGGACCATTCACCGACAGGTACGGCGGTGACCCACCCCGGCTACCCGGCGAAGCGATCGTGCTGCAGCAGCAGGCCGACGGCACGTTCACCGGCGGCCGGATCGAGTTCTCCGAGGTCCAGGGCACCGACGTCTACGTCGCGCTCAGCGACGCCGAGATCGCCACGGTCATCGAGGAAGTCCCGACCAACGGCGCCAACGCCGACGTGGACCTCGGGGGCGACCATCCCGAGTACCGGATGACCCTGGCCGTCCAAAAGAATGGAGGCACCTACTACGTCGGTGTCTCCATGGAGCAGGTCAACACAACCCTGCTCACGGTCGCCGGGTTCACCGGGTGCGTGATCCTCGGGTCGCTGCTGATCGCGGGATGGGGTGGGGCGCTCATCGTCCGCCGTACCCTCGAGCCTCTCGATCGTGTCGCGGCCACCGCATCGCGGGTCGCCGAACTGAAGCTGGACGCCGGTGAGGTGCGCCTCGCGCAGCGAGTGCCCGAAGAGGACACCGACCCGCGCACCGAGGTCGGCCAGGTCGGCGCCGCCCTGAACCGGATGCTCGACCACGTCGGCAACGCTCTGGAGGCGCGGCACGCCTCCGAGATGCAGGTGCGTCAGTTCGTCGCGGACGCCAGCCACGAGCTGCGCACTCCGCTCGCCGCGATCCGCGGTTACGCCGAGTTGAGCCGCCGCAGCCGGCAGGTGCTGCCGGACGAGATCTCGCACATGCTGAACCGGGTCGAGTCCGAGGCGAAGCGGATGACCGCGCTGGTCGAGGATCTGCTGCTGCTGGCCCGTCTGGACGCCGGCCGTCCGCTGGCCCAGGACCCGGTGGACCTGACCATGCTGGCCGTCGACGCGACAAGTGACGCGCACGCCGCCGGGCCGCGTCACTACTGGCAGCTGGATCTGCCGGACGAGCCGGTCACGGTGCTCGGCGACGGCGCCCGGCTGCATCAGGTGGTGGCGAATCTGCTGGCCAACGCCCGTACGCACACGCCGGAAGGTTCGACGGTGACCGTCAAGATCGGCGCGGTGCCGAACGCGGCGGTGATCCAGGTGATCGACGACGGCCCGGGTATCCAGCCGGATCTGGTCGGGCGGATCTTCGAGCGGTTCACCCGTGGCGACGGTTCGCGCTCGCGGGCCGCGGGCAGCACCGGGCTGGGTCTGTCGATCGTGCACGCCGTGGTCACCTCGCACGGCGGCAAGGTCGGCGTGCAGAGCCGTCCGGGCCAGACCGTCTTCACCGTGATGCTGCCGCTCGGCCCACCCCCTGTCGTCCCATCAGCTGAACAGGGGTCGCGGATGCTGCATCCGGTCCGGTGACCCGGCTATGCTCACTGGCATGTCTCGCACGTGGTCGTTTTATTGGTTTACGAGGCCGGCTCACGCCGGTGCCTCGGCCATGACCGCATGACCTGAGGCACCAGCCAGAGCCGGCGAAGGCAGCGACGATGTCGCTGCCTTTTTGTTTGCCCCGAGCAAACCGGCTCTGACCAGGGCCGGTCGAAGGAGAGAGATCACCATGACCGCCCCAGAGGTGCAGCGCGTCCGTGACCAGCGGATCGAGAAGGTCGTCCCGCTGATGAGCCCGGCGCTTCTGCACCACGAGCTGCCGCTGACGTCCGAGTTGCACGACACCGTGCTGGCCGGCCGTAAGCAGGTCGAAGACGTTCTCAATGGCCGAGATCAGCGCCTGATCGTGGTTGTCGGCCCGTGTTCGGTGCACGATCCGGAGGCCGCCGGCGAGTACGCGGACCGGCTGAAGGTCGAGGCCGAGCGGCTCAGCGAGGACCTGCTGATCGTGATGCGGGTGTACTTCGAGAAGCCGCGTTCCACGGTCGGCTGGAAGGGCCTGATCATGGACCCGGCCCTGGACGGCTCGGGTGACGTCGGCGCCGGCCTGCGGATCGCCCGCAAGCTGCTGCTCGAGGTCGTCGCGCGGGGCCTGCCGGTGGCCGTGGAGTTCCTCGACCCGATCACCCCGCAGTACATCGCCGACACCGTGGCCTGGGGCGCGATCGGCGCCCGGACCGTCGAGTCGCAGGTTCACCGCCAGCTCTCGTCCGGCCTGTCGATGCCGATCGGCATGAAGAACCGCCCCGACGGCAGCGTCTCCACCGCCGTCGACGCGATCCAGGCCGCCGAGGCGAAGCACGTGTTCCCCGGCATCGACTACTCGGGCACCCCGGCGATCCTGCACACCGCCGGCAACCCGGACTGTCACCTGGTGCTGCGCGGTGGCGGCGGCAAGCCGAACTACAGCGCCGAGGACGTGGAGTCGTCGCTGGCGCTGCTGCGCAAGGCCGGTCTGCCGGAACGTCTGGTGATCGACTGCTCGCACGGCAACAGCAACAAGGACCACAACCGGCAGCCGATCGTGGCCGAGGACATCGCGCAGCAGATGGAGTCCGGTCAGCGGGCGATCAGCGGCGTGATGCTGGAGAGCTTCCTGGAGCCGGGCCGGCAGGACCTGGGCGGCGAGCTCACCTACGGCAAGTCGGTCACCGACGCCTGCATGGGCTGGGACGCCACGGTGAGCGTGCTGGAGCGGCTGGCCACCGCGTCGGCGAAGCGCCGCGCGCTCTGATCCCGGAGGTGTGTTGATTTCGGGCGCTCTGCGCGCCCGAAATCAACACGCGAACTCTCAGGGATCGCACAGTCGGGGCACAAGGGCGCGACAGCACGTCGATCGATTCTTCATCGGGTACGAGTCCGCCAGTTCCCTGGGAGAATCTCGATGACCTCGCTGTCGCCGGTGGCAATGGACGTGCCTGCCGACGCCCCACCGCCGTCTGAACCGTCCCGGGATCGGTCCGGCTGGGCCAAGGTCCTGTTCGGACGCTCGGACGCCGCCTGGATCCGGCCCTCCCTCTACGCTCTGCTGCTGCTGACCGCGGTCCTCTATCTGTGGGGTCTCGGCGCGTCCGGTTGGGCCAACGCGTTCTACTCGGCCGCGGTACAGGCCGGTTCGGAGAGCTGGAAGGCGTTCTTCTTCGGCTCGTCGGACGCGGCGAACTCGATCACCGTCGACAAGACCCCCGCCGCGCTCTGGATCATGGCACTGTCGGTGCGGGTGTTCGGGCTGAGCTCGTGGAGCATCCTGGCCCCGCAGGCGCTGCTCGGCGTCGCCACCACCGGTCTGCTCTACGCCACCGTGCGCCGCGGTTTCGGCCCGGCCGCCGGCCTGATCGCCGGGCTGGTCTCGGCGCTGACCCCGGTCGCCGTGCTGATGTTCCGGTTCAACAACCCGGACGCGTTGCTGGTGCTGTCGATGGTCGCCGGCGCGTACACGACGGTGCGCGCCGTCGAGACCGGCGCCACGAAGTGGATCGTGCTGACCGGTGTGCTGGTCGGGTTCGCCTTCCTGGCCAAGCAGTTGCAGGCGCTGCTGGTGGTGCCGGCGTTCGGCCTGGCGTACCTGGTCGCCGGCCCGCCGAGGATCGGCAAGCGGATCGTGCAGCTGCTGCTGGCGCTGGCCGCGATGATCGCGTCCGCCGGGTGGTACATCGCGATCGTCGACCTGGTGCCCGCGTCGGCCCGGCCCTACATCGGCGGCTCGCAGAACAACAGCCTGCTCGAACTCACCCTCGGCTACAACGGTCTGGGCCGGCTCAACGGCGAGGAGACCGGCAGCGTCGGCAACGCCGCGAGCCGCTGGGGCGCGATCGGCTGGACCCGGATGTTCGACAGCGAGCAGGGCGGCCAGGTCTCCTGGCTGCTTCCGGCCGCGCTGATCCTGCTGGTCGCCGGCCTGGTCGTCACCGCCCGGCGGGCACGGACCGATGCACGGCGGGCCGCACTGATCATCTGGGGCGGGTGGCTGCTGACCACCGGGCTGATCTTCAGCTTCATGCAGGGGATCTTCCACGCGTACTACACGGTGGCTCTGGCGCCGGCGATCGGCGCGGTCGTCGGGATGGGTGCCGGGCTGCTGTGGAAACGGCGGGACAACCTGGTCGCGGCGCTCACCCTGGCCGTGGCGGCCGCGGTGACCGCCTGGTGGTCGTACACGTTGCTCGGCCGCAGCGCCGACTTCCTGCCGTGGCTGCGGTTGCCGGTGCTGATCGTGGGCCTGGCGGCGGCGGTCGCGCTGGCGCTGTCGGTGCGCCTGCCGGCGCGGCCGGCTCTGGTCGCCGGGATCGTCGCGGTGGTCGCGGGCCTCGCAGGACCCGCGGCCTACGCCGTGCAGACGGCATCCGAGCCGCACACCGGATCGATCCCGTCAGCTGGCCCGGCAGTGGCCGGCGGCCGGGGCGCGATGCCGGGCGGCGGCCGGGGCGGGCCGAACGGGGGCGGCTTCCCCGGTGGCGGCGCCCGCCCACAAGACGGCGTCCCGCCGGCCGGCGGTCCCCGAGACGGCGGCCAGCGCTTCGGACAAGGTGGACAGGACGGGCGAGGCGCCCGCGGCGGCGGCATGGGCGGGCTGCTCGATGCCGCCCGGGTCAGCGAGGAGGTGAAGGCGCTGCTCGAACGCGACGCCGACCGGTACACCTGGGCGGCCGCGGCGATCGGGTCGCAGAGCGCGTCCGGCTACCAGCTCGCCACCGAGCAGCCGGTGATGGCGGTCGGCGGCTTCAACGGCACCGACCCGTCACCGACGCTGGCGCGGTTCCAGCAGTACGTCGCGGACGGAGAGATCCACTACTTCATCGGCGGCGGCGGGTTCGCGCGCGGCGGCGGCAACGGCGGCAGTGACGAGAGCGCCTGGATCTCCGAGTGGGTGACGGCGAACTTCACGCCGCAGACCGTCGGCGGCACCACTCTCTACGACCTGACCGCACCGAAGAGCTGAACCCCTGGCGTGTTGACTTCGGCCGCGATGAGCGGTCGAAGTCAACACGTTGATCAAGCAGCGCGTCATCTTCCGATCGCGGGGCGTTGTACCCGATGCCGGGGGTTTCCGCAGGTCCCGCCGTCCGGAACGGAACGGACCGAAAATTCGGCACACGCAGACGTATCACAGCGGCAACTCAGAGGTAACAATGGGCTCTGATCGGGATCGCCCAGTCTCGATCCATGCTTTCACCGGCTCGGCGGCCCGGAAGGTGGCGGACATGCTCAGCAAAGAGGACACTCGGCGGCTCGCGGCCCTCGAACGGCAACTTCGGCGCGACGATCCCGACTTCTGCGCCCGGATGGGCGGCGGAAACTTCAGCGTGTCATCGACCGCTCGCCCAGCGTTGCCACTTTTCATCATCGCCGCCGTGATCACCGCCGTCGCCGTCGTGCTGGGCGTGGTCGGGTGGTGGATCGCCGCGTCCATCGTGGCGACCTGGGCCGTGATCACCGCTGCGGCCGCCGTTCACCGGCTGCGGCGGCATCGGGCCGAGACGGCGTTCCGGCAGCCCTGACGTTCTCAGCCACACGGTGTTCCGTCCGGTCGCTGCCCGGTTGCGGGTGCTACCGAAAGCGGCACCGGGCCGGAAGGATCAGGAGTTCGCGGCTTTCTGAGCCTCGAACCGGCGGACGATCTCGGCGAGGGCGCGGACCTGCCGGAGGACGCTGTCCGGTTCGGTGGACCGGTGCAGCCGGGCGCCGATGTCGGCGATCGCGTCGGTGCGGACGCCGACCATGTTGAGCGGGTGACGGTAAAGCGGCTCCTGCGCCGTCGCCCACGTGACGAAGACCCGCGACGGCACCGGCAGATAGACGATCCAGGCGGTGCTCAGCTCGCCGGTGCCCGGCCGCCGGAAGTCGAAGATCACGAAGTCCAGTTCGGTGTACGTGCCACGCAGCACCGCGTACGCCGGACGGCCCTCGCCGAAATCGGGGGTGTCGCTCCAGTCGGCGAGCAGCTCGGGGTCGACGTCGACGAAGCTCCAGCCGTGCCGGCGGGCCAGTTCGATGCGGTCGCCCACCCCGGTGGCCGGGACCACCGAGCGGTCGGCGAAGAAGGTGAGCCAGACGCCGGCGCCGGCCACCATGATGCCGAGGGCGATCGCGAGCAGGGCGGCGAACCTGTCGTCGCCCTGGCGCTCCAGGGAGCGGACCACTCCACCGCCGTCGCCGACGGTGATGCACTGGTTGCCGGCGCGCATCTCGGTGGTGGTGCAGGTGGCCGTGTCGTTCAGCAGCAGGACGACGCCGAGGACCAGGATCCCCAGTCCGAGGGTGAGGACGATCCACGAGGATCGACCCGTCCGAACGCCCATCCGTCCTCCCACGTCAGCCGGTGATCAAAGTACCGGCTGCGCGGGGTGATACGGCCGGTGCGGGCGCGCCGGCCGTGTCACGTAGCGGAAGAGTTATCCGGTCAGCAATGGCCCGGCGTTCCGGAGGGTGTGCGCGGCGACGTCCGGCCCAGCCGGATACCGGCCTCGTCGGCGGTGCGGGTGTGGATACCGGACCAGACCCGGGCGTCGACGTTCTCCTGACTGGGCGCCCGCCAGTCGGTGTAGGTGCGGGTCACGCCCGGTGCGGACGGGCTCGGGATGGTGTAGGGGCTACGCCTGGGTCCGGACCGTGCTGTCCACCGCGCCGTACGCCTTGACCTCCGCGATGTCGCGTTCGTACCGGGGCGAGCCGAGGGCCGGCGGGGCCGGCCGGTACTGGCCCGCGCTGCGCAGGGCGAACGGGCGGGCCACCCGGTTGCCGTACTGGGTGGCGAGGGCGTACGCGGGCGGGGTGGGCGTCAGCGTGATCAGGATCTGGCGCACCGCGCCGGCGAGGGCGGCGCTCCGGTAGACGGGTGAGCGGGAGCCGTTCTGCGCCCGGGCGGCGGCCAGCCAGCCGATCGCCCACGTGCGGCTGTTGGTGACCTGGGTGGTGGCGCCGCCGGCGGCGATCGCCACATCTGCCGATGGTTCGTATCGATGGGAATAGACGCGAAAAGGCCCCCGCCGGACGGCGGGGGCCTTTCTCTGCGACCTACTACTTGGTGATGCGCGCGGTGTGTACGCGGACCTTGCCGTCGTTGCCGGCCGTGTCCTCAGCCCAGTAGCTGATCTTCAGCTTGCCGCGCTCGACGCCGGTGAGCGCGAGGCTCCAGGCGCCCTTGGCGTCCGGGACGGCGGTCAGCGTCGCGGCCTTCGCCACGGCGTCCCGCTCCGAGTTCGCCTTGGTCCACTTGCCGGCGGCGAAGTAGTACCACTTGCCGGACCGCTCCTGGACCAGCTCGACGTTCGCCGTCGCGACCCCGGCGCCCTTGTCGTACGCCGTGCCGGTCAGGGTCTGCCAGGACGACACCCGCTCCTCGTGGCGCGGCTCGTCGAGCCGGATCTCCGGCGCGAAGACGTCCTTGACCACCAGGACGGTCCCGACCGTGACGGCCTTGCCGGCGCCCGCCGGGTTGGCCGGCGTCACCTTGACCGTGAAGATCCCCGGCTTGAGGTACGCGTGCGACACGCTCGCGTTGTTCACCGAGGTCCTGGTCGTGGTGCCGTCGCCCCAGCTCACCGTGACCTCGGTGGCGCCGGTGACGCCGCTGAGGCCCAGGCTGACCGACTGCGACTGCCAGACCGACTTCTTGTCCAGCTGGTACGTCCCGGCCTGCGCCGCCACCACCACGGTCGACGCGCTGACCGTGGCCGCGTTGCCGGCCTCGTCGGTGAGGGTGACCGTCACCGGGTAGCTGCCCGCCGTGGCGTAGGTGTGCTCCGCCGTGGTCGCGCCGGCCGCCAGGGTCTGGGCGGCGCTGCCGTCGCCCCAGTTGACCACTCGGGTGATCTTCGCGTTGTCGCTGACGTCGTCGTCGAGCGCGCTCTCGGTCAGCGTCACCGTCTGGCCGGGCCAGATCGCCGCCGCGTTCAGGGCGTAGGTGCCCGTCGGCGCGGTGGAGTCGTAGACACCGGCGGTGGCCCGCGGCGTGGTGTCCGCGGTGATCGGGGTGTTCTGGGCGAAGTAGTTCACCAGCATGGTGAGGTCGTTCTCACCGGTGGTGACCACGTCGACCTTGCTGGCCAGAGCCGGGAAGTTGTCGCCGCCGCCGGCCAGGAACGAGTTCGTCGTCACCCGGTAGTCGCCGTTCGGGTCGATGGTGACCCCGTTCAGCTTGATCGACGAGGCGATGATGCGGTCGCCCTGCGGGCGGCCGGCGTCGAAGGAGTAGGTGAAGCCCTTCGAGACGCCCAGGTGCAGGTACGGCCGGGCCGCGTCCTTCGGCTGCCACTGCTGCTCCAGCGCGTTCTTGATCGCCGAGCCCTTGAGGGTCCGGGTCACCACGTCGTTGGAGAACGGCTGCACCGCGAAGGCCTGCGAGTAGGTGATCGTGCCGTCGGCGCCGTACTTCAGGTCGGCCCGCAGACCACCCGGGTTCATGAAGGCGATCTGTGCGCCACCACGGCCGGGAGCACTGGTCTGGTCCAGCTGGACGTCGGCGATGAAGTTGCCGAGGACCGACTCGGCGCCACGGTTCTCGGCGCCGGTGGCGGTGTAGGCCCGCAGGATGTCCCCGTTGATCTTGCCGAGGGTCCGCTTGCCCAGCTCGGTGGCGTTCGCCTTGGCCGCGGCGACGATGTTCGCGACCGCCGCGTTCGACGGGTAGCCGGCCACCGTGATCAGCTCACTGGTGGAGGCGGTGACGTCACCCGAGGCCGGGTCGTAGGTCAGGACGACCTTGCCCAGCTTCTCGCTGTAGTCCTCGGCCTGGACGACCGGGCGGGTCTTGCCGGGCTGTCCGGGAACCGGGACCTGGAAGGCGTACGGCTGGTGGGTGTGACCGCTCAGGATCGCGTCGATCTCGGCGCTCACCCGGGTGTACCTGCCGAACACCGGGTCCGCCTGGAGGGCCTCCGCCGTGGCGATGTTCTCGGTCGCGGCGCCCTCGTGGGCCAGCAGCACCAGCACGTCGGCCTCACCGTTGGCCTGGTCGCCGTCGGAGAGCTGCGCGGCCACGGTGTTCGCCTCGGCGACCGCGTCGCGGAACTCGACACCGACGATGCCGTCCGGGTTGACCAGCGCCTTGGTCTGCTCGGTGACCACACCGATGTAGCCGACCCGCACCCCGCCCAGGCTCTGCACGTCGTACGCCGGCAGCACGCGCTTGCCGTCCTTGTAGACGTTCGCGCCCAGCAGCGGGAAGTCGGCCCGCTCGGACACCCGGCCGGTCAGGTCCGCGAGACCCCGGTCGAACTCGTGGTTACCGACCGCCGAGACCGCCAGGCCACCGGCGTTCAGGACGTCGATCGCCGGGTTGTCGTCGTCGATCGCGGAGACGAACGTCGACGCGCCGATGTTGTCACCGGCCGACACCCAGGCGGTGTTCGGGTTGGCGGCACGCAGCTGGTCGACCAGGCCGACGAGCTGGGCGGCGCCGCCGACGGCCTGGCCGTTGACGGTCGACGGCGACTCGAGACGGCCGTGGAAGTCGTTGATGCTCAGCAGCTGCAGGTCGACCGGGCCGGTCGCGCCGGTCTCCAGCCCGACGACGACCGGGTCGTGGTCGCTGGAACGGAACGGGCCGTTCTCGAAGAACGGGCCGTAGCCGTCGTACTGGAAGGCGAACGACTCGACGGAGTTGATGTTCCAGATGTCGACGCCGGTGACGCGGCTCTTCAGCGCGTCGGTGACCAGGGCGTGGTCGAGCGAGCCCGACTCGCCGCCGAAGACGTAGGAGTACTTGTCCTCGGGGTGCGCGTCGGTGTAGCCCTTGCCGTACAGGACCTGGAGCGGGTCCTCCTGGCCGTACGAGTTGAAGTCGCCCAGCAGGATCACCTTGTCGGTGCCGAGGCCCGCGACGAAGGTCGCCAGCGACTGCGCCTGCCGGATCCGGTCGCCGTTGTAGGCGCCCTGCCCGTCACCGGTGTCCACATTGTCGCCGGTCGGCGTGACCGACGCGCTCTTGGACTTGAAGTGGTTCGCGACCACGGTGAAGTCGATGGCGCCGGCGGTGAAGGTCTGCGCGATCGGCTCGCGGGCGTTGCTCCAGACCGTCTCGTCGTTGATCGACTTCGAGGCGCCCTTCGGCGTGACCGAGCCGGGCTTGAAGATGATCGCGCTGGTGATGTAGTCCTGCTGGGCCGCGCCGGGCAGCTCGGCCGGCGACCGGACGTAGTCCCAGGTGCCCGCGCCGTCAGCCGCGTTCAGCTTGCCGACCAGGGTCTTCAGCGCCAGTTGGGTGTCGGTCTCCTCGAAGCGGACCGAGTTCTCGATCTCCATGAGGGCGATCACGTCGGCGTCCAGGGCGGTGATCGCCGAGACGATCTTCGCTTCCTGCTTCTCGAACGCGGCCGGGGTGGTCGCGCCGCGCGCCTCGCCACCGAAGTGGACGAAGTAGTTCAGCACGTTGAAGCTGGCGACCTTGATGTCACCGCCGACCTCGGCCGGCGCGCTGGTCCGCGCGTTGGTGGCCTTGAAGGAGGTCCGGGACACCGCCGGGGTGTTCGCGTCGACCGGGGTGGCCGGCTGCAGGCGCCACTCGCTGAAGCCGTACGCCAGCACGCTGGAGCCGAACTTCTCGACGGTGTCGCCGACGCGCAGCGGCTCGGTCTTGGAGAAGTACGGCGGCGGCAGCGCGGCCGTCGCCAGGTTGGTGGTGCGGCCGTCGTCGAGCAGGATCCGGCCGGCCTTGTTGGCGGCCTTCCGCGCGTTGGCGGCGTCGCTGCCCGGGCGGGCGACGTCGGTCGGGATCCGGGCCGGGTCGCTGCCGGCGGCGAGGACGATCTCGCCGAACCGGTTGGTGTTGTAGACGTCCGACACGGTGAACGCGCCGACCGGGGCGACCAGCATGCCCTCGGCGGACTCCCGGGCCTCGTCGGTCAGCGGCAGGGCCAGCGCGACCGGGGCCGGCAGGGTCGCGCCGCTCGAGCAGACCTGCACGTCGGCCTTGGCGCCGATGGTGATCTGGGTCTGCCCGCTGTACTCGCCGACCGTGCCGGTCACCCGGATCACGTCGCCGATCGCCACCGACGGGTGGTTCGCGGCGGTCGCGGTCAGGTAGACGAAGACACCGTCGGAGGCGGTGCCGGCGGCGACCGTACGGTCGCCGCCGCTGCCCGCCGTCTGGAGGTAGACGCCGTTGTAACCGCCGGTGCGGTGGTCGGCGGTGACGACACCCTCGACGGTGACGGCCGAGCCGACCAGGCCGCTCGCCGTGCCGGTGCCCTGGACCTGCGCGATCGTGTGGGTGATCGCGGCGGCACAGCCGGCGCCGGGCTCCTCCGGCTCCTCGGGCTCCTGCGGCGCGGCGGTGTTCCGGGCGTTGAAGGTGCTCGTCGCGGCAGCCTTCCAGACACCGCCGATCTTCTGCAGCGACAGGCCGGTGGCGGTGGCCTCCGACTCGGAGACTCCGATGTCGACGCTGGTCTGCCCGGCGGCCGGGCCGTTCGTCGCGGTGACGACGCCCTCGTAGCTGATGAACTCGGCGAGCGTGCCGTCCGGCTTGACCAGCGCGAGCCCGTCGGGCGCACCGTTCTGCAGGCCGGCGACGTTCTGCACGACCACGCCGGAGGCCGGAACGACCCCGGTGAAGGTGGTGGTCGGCGTGTAGGTGGCGCCGTTGTTGCCGTTGTAGAGGTAGAGCTGCCAGCCGCTCAGGTCGTACCCGGCCGGGGCCTCGATCTCAACGGCCTCGCCGCTGTCGGTGCCCGTGTTGTCGTAGTGGATCTCGCTGATGAACGGGACGTCCGGGGCAGCGGAGACAGGGCCGGTGAGGCTGAGTCCGAGCGTGGTCGCCAGGACGGCGGCACCCAGCGCACGCAGACCCGAGGGGGTCTTCAGTACTGGGAAGGGCCGTCCGGCGTCATCCACGCTGCGTAGGTAAGAACGCATCGAGGTTGACCCTCCGAAGGAAGTAGATCCGCCGCAGCGTAGGTAGCGCTGGTGACGAAAGATCCTCGGAATGGTAACGGAACGGCGAAGGCGGCCACCTGACAAGCAGGTTTTCCTGGCCGTTCATGGTTCGCGTTTGTACGGACGCCGGGTCTTAGGATGCCGGTCACCTCCCCGCAACGTGAGGCGCCTCGAGTTTTCTTGACTCATTCCGGAAAAGGACGACTCCGAGCTGATCCGATCCGGTCGCCCGCTTCGCCTCAGCCCGCGTCGATCACAGAATCAGCCCGGGCTCATCACTGCTTCCGTGTGTAAAAATGCAGATCCTTCGAGCGCGAGCGGAACGGCGGATCAGTGGCGAAATCGGTCAAACGGCGCGCGCCACTTTGGGCACGTCTGAGCACGATCTTCGGAACTGTCCTGATCGTCGCCAGCGTGGGGACCGTCGCCGGCGCCCAATCGCTGATCTCGAACTACACCGACGCGGTGACCGACGACACCATCTTCGAGGCCGACCCGGCGCACGCCGCCGCGCCGCCCGAGGAGAAGTCGGAGATCAAGGGCCCACTCAACATGCTGCTCGTCGGCATCGACCCGCGCGACACCAACACCGCTCCGCTCTCCGACTCGGTCATCCTGGCGCACATCCCCGCCGACATGAGCACGGTCTACCTGTTCTCGCTGCCCCGGGACCTCTACGTCGACATCCCGGAGTTCAGCAAGAGCGGCTTCGGCGGCGGCAGCGGGAAGATCAACTCGGCGATGTCACTGGGCAGCCGGGTCGGCGACGGCAAGTACAGCACCTCCCAGGGCTTCCAGTTGCTCGCCAAGACGGTCACCGGTTACACCGGCATCAAGAAGTTCGACGCTGGGGCGATCGTCAACTTCGGCGGCTTCAAGAAGATCGTCGAGGCGATGGACGGCGTCACCATGACGATCGACCAGGACGTGAAGTCGGAGCACCTGAAACCGGACGGCAGCGGCCGGGACCGGCTGGCCCGGTGTGCCGACCACAGCTGCGATCACCCGTACATCGGGGTGCAGAAGGTCTACAAGAAGGGCACCTACCACCTGCAGGCGTGGGAGGCCCTGGACTACGTGCGGCAGCGGTACGGGCTGCCCAACGGCGACTACGACCGTCAGCGCCACCAGCAGCAGTTCGTCAAGGCCCTGGCCAAGCAGGCGATGAGCAAGGACGTGATCACCAGCCCGTCCAAGCTGATGAAGGTGATGAGCGCGGCCGGCGACTCGCTGACCTTCTCCGGCGGCGGTCACACCGTCCTGGAATGGGCGCTGGCCCTCAGGGGTCTCAACGTCGACGACATGACCACGATCAAGCTCCCCGGTGGCGGCCGGTTCTCCAGCGGCGGCAAGTACCTCGGTGAGGAGCTCGTCCCCTCGACCAAGGAGTTCTTCCAGGCGGTCCGCGAGGACAAGGTCGCGGCCTTCCTGCTCGACCACCCCGAGTACGTGAACCTGCAGAACTGATTCTTCGATCCGGGTAGCGACGTCGTAACGGTACCGTTCTAACATGTCGCTACCGTGCGGTGATCGATCACCGCCCGGATCCCTGGGGAGGGTCCACGTGTCGCGCACCATCCGCCCGGCTTCGGCAGGCGTCATCCTTTTCGTCACCGCCTGCAGCAGCCTGTTCGCGCTGCCGGCCCAGGCAGCCACCACCGGCGCCGCCTCGATGAGCGGCAGCCAGGTGCTCTTCCGGGCCGCGAGCGGCAAGCAGAACAACGTCGTCGTGACCCGCTCCGGCAACACCATCACGATCGACGACCGGGTCGCCGTCAAGGCGGGCGCCGGCTGCAAGGCGGTCGCCGGTGACGCCACGAAGGTCCGCTGCGCCAACGGCCGCGTCCCGGCCCTGGTGGAGGCCTACACCTACGACCTCAACGACGCGATCACCAACAGCTCCGGCCTGCCCATGGTGGCGAGCGGCGGGATCGGCGACGACAGCATCGCCGGCGGCACCGCCTGGGACCGGCTGAGCGGCGACCGCGGGCGGGACCGGATCTGGGGCGGGGGCGGCAACGATCGCCTCGACGGCGGCTACGACGCCGACCTGCTCTCCGGGGGTGCGGGCGCCGACAACATCGAGGACGGGTTCGGCAACGACGTCGTCTACGGCGGCGCCGGCGGCGACAGCTTCTTCGGTGGCGGCGGCAACGACGTCTTCTACGGCGAGACCGGCAGCGACGTCTTCAGCCCGCTGGAGCCCTACGGCGACCAGATCCGTGCCGACGCGGACGTGTTCTCCGGCGGCGCCGACGGCGACATCATCACCTACGGCTACCAGCGTGCCATCGTGGCCGACGCCGACGGGGTGTCCCGGGACGACGGCGCGGCGGGCGAGCACGACACCATCCGTACCGACGTCGAGGGCGTCTACGGCGGTTACGGCAACGACGTGCTCTACGGCACCGCCCGCGCGGACGTGCTGGGCGGCGGCTACGGCAACGACACGATCGTCGGTAACGGCGGCGACGACAGCCTCGACGGCGGGGCCGGCGCGGACCGGCTGTACGGCGGCGCGGGCAACGACTCGCTGGACGGCCGGGACGGCGGCAGCGACCAGAAGGACCTGCTGAGCGGCGGCGCGCAGGGCGCTTCCGGCGACGCGTGCCTGCGTACGCGCAGTGACACGGTCACCGGCTGCGAACGCGTCGACGCCAACTGACGGACCGGGACGGCCCGCCGATTCCGGCTGGTACCCTCAGGTTCGTCGGGCTCGTAGCTCAGTGGATAGAGCAACCGCCTCCTAAGCGGTAGGTCGCGCGTTCAAGTCGCGCCGGGCCCACAGGATCTTCCGGCCGTCCCGCCTTGCCGCGGGACGGCCGGAGTCGTTCCCGGGGGTGTTCAGAACCGCAGCCGCTGTCCCACGACCAGGTGATGCGGGCTGCGCAGGGTGCCGGCATTCGCCCGGTACAGCGCCTGCCAGCCACCGGACATGCGGTGTCGGGCGGCGATCTTGGCCAGGGTGTCACCGGGCCGGACCACGTAGGTGCGGCCGGTGGCCCGGGTGGTGCTCCGGTGGGCGGAGACCAGGCGCATCGTGCTGCGCGACGCGGGTTTGAAGGCGTTGCGCCGCCCGCAGAACGGCCACGCGCCGAGTCCCTGCCCGCGCAGCACGCGCTGCGCGATGGCGATCTGCTCGGATCGGGTGGCCCGGTTGGCGGTGCTGGCGAATCTGCCGCCGCCGTACGCGCGCCACGTGCTCCCGCTGAACTGCAGCCCGCCGTAGTACCCGTTGCCGGTGTTGATCCCCCACCTCCCGCCGGACTCGCACTGTGCGATGGCGTCCCAGTTGACCCCGTCCGAGCCGGTGGCGGCGGCGGGGCCGGCCAGGGCGACGCTGCCGGCCAGGCAGACGGCGACCAGTCCGAGGGCGCGGTGCAGCTGTTTACTTGTCTGAGCCATGAGTTCTGTCCTCCACGCCTGCGAGGTCAGCTGTCGGGTTCGGGCAGAGGTGCCCGGTCGCGTGATGCGGCTTCACCCCGAGGCGCCGAAGCGCCGAGGAACTCTTGGGTCCCCCGCTCCATGCCGATGGGTTCGTTGATCCGTGGCCGGCGGCAGGATTCGGCGTTCCGGCCACGGTGCCCGCCGCAGCGGGCTGCCGACTCGCCGCGCTCGACTGACAAGTTCAAGACGCGGCAATGGAGTTGTAGGTCACAAATTAGCCGCTTTGATCTTCCTTTGTGTGGATATTTAGCTGATCTCGGCGTGGCGCAACGGGTACCCATCCCTCCACCGAAGGTGCACAATCGGCAGCCATGAGCGATCGACAGCGCGAATTCGACGTGATCGTCTACGGTGCCTCCGGCTTCGTCGGCGCCCTGGTGGCACGGCACCTCGCCGCGCACGCGCCTGCCGGCACGCGGATCGCGCTGGCGGGACGGTCGGCGGCGAAACTGGAGCGCCTCCGCCTGGACTGGCCCATCGTGGTCGCCGACGCGTCCGATGACGCCGCCTTGACCACGATGGCCTGCCGGGCCCGCGTGGTGGTGACGACCGTCGGCCCGTACGCGAAATATGGTCGTCCGCTCGCCCGCGCTTGCGCGGAGAACGGCACCGACTACGTGGATCTCACCGGTGAGGTGCTGTTCGCCCGCGACAGCATCGACGAGAACCATGAGACCGCCCGGCGCACCGGCGCGCGGATCGTCCACTCCTGCGGCTTCGATTCGATCCCGTCCGATATCGGAGTCCATGTTCTGCATGCACAGGTGCAGGCCGACGACGCCGGGGAACTGACCGACACCACGCTGGTGGTGACCAGCATGCGCGGCGGGGTCAGCGGCGGCACCATCGACTCGATGCGCCACCAGGTCGACGTGATGAAGAAGGACCGGCGGCTGCGGGCGATCGGGGCGAGCCCGTACTCGCTGAGCCCGGACCGGAAGACCGAGCCCGACCTGGGCCGTCAGCCCGACATGATCACGCTGGCCGGTTCCGACGTGGACCCGAGCCTGCGCGGGCACCTCGCGCCGTTCGTGATGGCGTCCTACAACACCCGGGTGGTGCGACGCAGCAACGCGCTGCGCGACTGGGCGTACGGGCGCTCGTTCCGCTACCGCGAGGTGATGAGCGTCGGCACCTCGCCGGCCGCCCCGGTCCTCGCCCTGGCCACCAAGGCCGTGCTGAACGGCCTGGTGATCGGCTTCGCGGTGCCGCCGGTCCGGTTCGTCCTGGACCGGATCCTGCCCGCGCCGGGCACCGGCCCGAGCGAGAGCACGCAGCGCAACGGACACTTCACCGTGGACGTCTTCACCCGGACCACGTCCGGGGCCCGTTACCGCTCCCGGGTCAAGGCCGAAGGCGATCCGGGGTACGCCGCGACAGCCGTCATGCTCGGCGAATCCGCGCTGGCCCTGGCGCTGGACCGGGACCGGCTGCCAGACTCCGGAGGCGGCGTGCTGACCCCGGCGACCGCCATCGGCGACGCCCTGGTCGACCGGCTGCGCACCGCCGGGTTCGAGATCACCGCCCAGCGACTCTGAGCAGGCCACCCACCGAGATCGGTATCAGGGATCCGACGAGTCTGATATCGATCGCCACTAGCCGCAAAGGGGCTCTACCGGCACGATTGGACAGGTGACCGTCAGTCCCCTGCCATACCCGCTGAGGTTGACGGGGACCGGCATCGTCCTGCGGGAATGGCGCTGGGAGGACCTCGACGACCTGGTCGCGCTCCTCGACGAGCCGGACATCGCCCGCTGGACGCTGATGCCTTCACCGTTCGACGTGCCGGCCGGCCTGGCCTATCTGCGGCGGGCCCATCAGGGCCGGGTCAACGGGAGCCGGATCCAGCTGGCGATCACCGCGGACGGTGGGCGGCCACTGGGTGAGGTGCTGCTGTTCAATGTGGGCGCCGAGGCGCGCGAAGCGGAGCTGGGCTATCTGGTCGGGCGGCCCTTTCGCCGGCAGGGCCTGGCGACGGCGGCGTTGTCGCTGCTCACCGGCTATGCCGTCGACACCCTGCGGCTGCGCCGGCTGCTGCTGCGCATCGACCGGGGAAACAGCGGGAGCACGTCGGTGGCACGGCGGTGCGGCTATCGGCCGGCGGCCGAGCCGCTGATCGAGCAGGCCGGGCCGTACGGCCCGGTTCACCTGGGCACCTGGGAGTACCTGGAGGGTCGCCCTCGCGACGATCGCCGCAACAATGTCGCCTCCCGCCGGTACGGTCGCCGGTAGACCCGTTGCCGTGTGCGGGGTCCGGCCGCCCACCGCGCCGGGCGTCAGCACACCCATCGCTGTGGAGGCGCCGATGATCGACGTGGATCGCGCACGTGTGATGGCCTTCCGGCTGGCCGCGCAGGGGCTGTCCGACCGGAGCGACAGCCGCCCCGCCGACCTGCCGGTCCTCGACCTCGGCGTCCAGGAGTACTCCCCCGATTCGACCCGGATCGCGCTGGCCGCCCGCACCACCGCCGGCCTAGACGACGACCGCCTGATCACCGTCTGGGCCGCCCGCGGCGCCCCGCATCTGCACCGCCGCGCCGACCTGCCCGCCCTGGTGCGGCAGCTCTGGCCGCTCGGCGACGACGACGCGGCCGCCCGGATCAAGAGCGGGCAGACGCCGGACGCGGGCGGTCTCGGGACACGGGCGTTCACGGCGACGGCGGAGGCGCTGCGCGCGGTGGTGACCGAGCCGATCCCGAGAGGGCGGGCGAGCACCGAGGTCAGTGCCCGGGTGCCGGCGGAGTTGACGTACGACTGCCGGTCCTGCGGCGCCCGGCACATCTCCGGCAGCGTGTGGCAGCACGCCGGCCTGGCCGGTGGCGTCGAGGTGCTGGCCCGCGGCAAGGACGCGATGCTCGGCCCGATCCCGGCCGCGCCACCGTCACCGAGCGTGAACGAGGGTGTCGACCGTCTGATCGAGACCTATCTCCGCCTGCTCGGCCCGGCCGGACCGGCCGAGGTGGCGAGATACCTGGGCACCACGACCGCCGTGATCAAGCGGGTGTGGCCGGCGGATCTGGCGGAGGTGCGTGTGGACGGTCGCCGCGCCTGGCTTCCCGCGTCGTCGGTGAGCCTGCTGGAGTCGGCGCAGCAGCCACGCGGCGTGCGCTGGATCCCGGCGATGGATCCGCTGCTCCAGGCTCGGGACCGGGACCTGCTGGTGCCCAGCCGGGACCGGCAGAAGGAGGTGTGGCGGATCCTCGGCAACCCGGGGGCGCTGCTGCTCGACGGCGAGATCGCCGGGGTCTGGCGGGCCCGGATGTCGGGGCGGAAACGCCTCGATCTGACCGTCACGCCGTTCGGCGACCTGACGCCGGCCGGGCTGCGGCTGATCGAGGAGGAAGCCGCTCACGTGGCCCGGGCGCGGGGCGCGGCCGAGGTGACGGTCACGGCCGGTGACGCCCCGGCGTGAGCCGCACCGGCCGGTTTCGGGAGAAGTTCGGATTCGCGGGCAACCTTTCAGCGCTGCAAGACCACAACCTCACATGTCCATCCCCGCACACCGGCGCCCGGCTTCCCGCGCGCGCCGCAAAGCCCTGGCCGCCGGTCTCACCTCCGCGGCGGTCCTGGTCGGCGCCGGTCTCCTCGGCTTCGGCCAGCCCTGGGCGAACGCCGCCGCGAACGTCAGCTTCGACACCGGCGCCGGCCTGGCGTTCACGATCAACGGCGCCAACGGCAACATGACATCGCTGAAGCACAACGGCACCGAGCTGACCGCTTCCGGTTACGCCGCCGGCCAGTTCGAATCCGGCTGGTCGTCCGCGACGGTGACCAGCAAGACGTTCAACAGCGGCAACTCGATCCTGGTGAGCGTGGCGAACACGTCGATCGGCGTGACCCAGTACTACTTCGCCCGCAGAGGCGACAACACGGTCTACATGGCGACGAACATCAGCAAGGCGCTGAACCCGGGTGAGGCCCGGTTCATCGCCCGGCTCAAGCCGTCGGTGCTGACCACCTCACCGGCCGCCGCGAAGACCGGCGGTTTCACCACCACGGTCGAGGGCTCGGACGTCTTCGCGAACGCGGCCGGGCGGACCGCGTCGAAGTTCTACAGCTCGCAACGGCTGATCGCGCAGAAGCCGTTCGGCGCCAGTGGCAACGGGCACGGCGCGTACATCCTGCCCGCGTACACCGACATGACCTCGGGCGGCCCGTTCTTCCGCGACATCGAGGTCAACGACACCGGCAGCGCCGTGAACATCACCCACTACATGTTCAGCGGTCACCAGCAGACCGAGGCGCTGCGGCTGGGCCTGCACGGGCCGTACGCCCTCACTCTCACCGACGGCTCGGCGCCCACCGCCCGCAGCATGGACTTCCTGGCGTCGTACCTGCCCGGAATGCTCTCCAACGCACAGCGTGGCGGCGTCAGCGGCACCGCGTCCGGCACCTGGAACGGGCTCAAGGCCACCGTCGCGCTGGCCGGCCCCACCGGGCAGTACCGGGGTCAGGTCAAGAGCGGCAAATTCGTGATCGGGCACGTCAAGCCGGGCACCTACACCGCGACCCTGTACGCCGGTGAGCTCGCCGTCGGCGCCCCCAAGTCGATCACCGTCACCGCCGGAGCGACCACGTCCCTGGCCATGACCGGCAACGTCCCGGCGGCCGGCACGCTCTTCCAGCTCGGCACGTTCGACGGCACCCCGGCCGGCTTCCGGAACGCCGACAAGATCGAGACGATGCACCCGTCGGACAGCCGGATGTCGGCGTGGAAGGCGAGCAGCTACAGCGTGGCCAACGGCGCCGCCGCGTTCCCGATGGCCGAGTTCAAGTCGGTGAACTCGCCGACCGCGCTGAGCTTCAGCCTCTCCTCGGTCCCGGCCAAGGGCGTCAAGCTGCGCATCGCCACCACGTCCAGTTTCGCCGGCGGCCGTCCCGCGGTCGCGATCGGCGGCTACACGTCGCCGGCCTCGGCCTCCCCGGCGCCCACGAACCTGAACTCGCGCAACGTCACCCGCGGCACCTGGCGGGGGATCAACACCACCTACACGTACACGATCCCGGCGAGCGCCCTCAAGACCGGCACCAACACCCTGTCGATCTCCGTGGTGAGCGGCAGCAGCGGAGAGACGTTCCTCAGCCCGAACTTCATCTTCGACGCGCTGGCCCTCGACCCGGCTTGATCGGCTCCGGATCGCCTGCGCCGTCCCGCCAGGCAGCACAGGCGATCCGGCCACCGACAGAGGGAGCGCCGGCCACGTGGCCGGCGCTCCCTCTGTCGATCCTCGTCGGACCTCAGAGGTCGAACTCTCCGTCGTGGACGCCGCCGGTGAAGGCGTCCCACTCCGCCTTCGTGAAGAACAGGATGGTGGCGGGATCCTTCGAGTTACGCATCGCCGCGCCGCCGTCGGGCAGGCGGGCGATCTCCACGTACTCCCCGCTCGACTCTCCCGACCGCAGCCACTCGGCCGCCCCGGCGTCGAACGTCTTCGCGTAGGTCTTCTCGCTCACTGCGCCACCTTCCCTGGTCACGGGTACACCCCCGAATAAACACAGCGTCGAGCGTGCAGGGGTCGGACGGTACGTCCGATGTCGGATGTCGGACGGCGTACCGGAAAAGGGAAACGCACCGCGGGGTCCGGATGAACCCCACGGTGCGTCCCGCTTCGGTTACTTACTGATGTAGAAGTACTGGTACGGGCTGTACGAGGTGTAGTTGATGTTGTCGCCGGATTCGTTCGTGCGGTACGCCGCACGCACCCGGAACTTGTATCCGGCCCAGTCCATGGTCTCCATGTTGACCTGAGCCTTGCCGGCCGAGTTCAGGTTGACCATGATGTCGCCCCAGGCCTCCCACCGACCTTGGTACCAGAAGTCGGCGCGCAGGTAGGCCGCCCGGTTCGGGTACCACGGCATCGCGGCCGTGACCAGCGGCTGGACGTTCTTCTTGTAGTGCTTGTAGCTGACGCCGCCGATGTTGGCGGTCTTGTAGTGCTTGGTCAGCGTCGTCGTGACCGGCACGCGGGTGTACACGACCGACGTCGCCGCGCGGCCGGCGAAGCGGGCGTCACCGGCGAAGACCACCTGGACCGCGGTGTTACGGGCCACCTTCAGCGACACCGTGGCGAGGCCCGCGTTGGTGACGGTGACCCGCTTCAGCAGGCGACGGCCCTGGTCGGTGCCGTACGGGTCGGCCCAGAACTCCACGACCCGGTTCTTGTACGCGGTGGTCAGCTTCGCCGTGAACGTCGCGGTGGAGCCGTACCCGTACACCTTGCCGTTGTTGTTGATCGTCAGGCCGGGGGTGGCCCGGGAGACGTCGACGGTCTTCCAGGCGACGACCGGCGCGTGCTTGGCGTCACCGGCGTAGCCGACCTTGTAGTAGACGCGGCCACCGGCCGGCGGGACGTCGTTGAACCACAGCACGCCGTCCGCGTTGGTCGTCCGGGTGGCGATCACCTTGCCCTTGGGCGACTCGACGTCGACCCGGCTGACGGTCACCGGAGTGCCGGCCGGCAGCGCCACCGTCGACTTGAGCGAGCCGGTGATCAGCAGCGACTTGGCGCGCGCGGCAGTGGCCGGGCCGGCCAGGGTGAGCGTCGGCAGGTTCAGCCGCGGCTCGGTGTAGACCCGCAGGGTGTGCTGGTCGTGCGAGTTGACCGAGATGCCGAAGACCCGGCTGCCACCCGGCTCCCACGCCACGGCCTGCGCGGTGAAACCGTCGCTCGCGCTGGTGTCGCCGGTGTTCGGCAGGTCGTACTGACGGATCAGCGCACCCGCGCCGGGAGTGAAAGTGGACAGGTCGGGGCCGTACCACTGGTCGGCCGCGGCAGCGATGACACCGTCGGCGGACAGGTCGATGCCGACACCGGAATGTGCCCACGTCTGTCCCAGCTGGGCCTGGTCGGACACCCGGTAGGCGGTCAGGATGCTGCCGTTCAGGGTGACGTACTGCTGGCCGTCCGAGCTCAGGGCCAGGTCGGTCAGCTGGCTTTCGTCGCTCGCCCGCCGCGACACCGGCTTCGCGGTGCCGTCGGAGACATCGAAGACGACGTGGTCGCCCCGCCCGATGGCCAGCAGCCGGCCGGACGCGGACGTCTCCAGCTGCGGCGCCCGGAAGAGCCAGTCACCGGCGCCCACGGCCGGGGTGACCACCGGAGCGTCCCCGGAGACGTCCAGCGAGGCGAGCTTTCCGCCACTGGTGCTCTCAGCGTGCCCGATCCAGACCTTCCCACCGGCGACAGCGAGGTAGTACGGCGTGACCTCGGCGCCGAGGTCGTACTCGGCGATCAGCGCCAGCGTCGCCGGGTTCAACGCGACGATCTTGTGAGCGTCCGGCAGCGAGGCGTAGAGAGCCGACGAGTCAGGCGCCAGGGCCAGGTCGTGGACGGCGGACAGGGCGTATTTGCCGAGCGGGGCGCCGTTGTAGCCGATGGCCACGATCTGCCCGCTGGTCTTGTCATAGAAGAAGAGGCGCTTGTTGACGCCATCGGCGATGAGGTCGCTCGCCGACTGCGCGGCGATGGTGATGCCCTGGTCGGCACGGGCCGGCGAGGCACCGGCCAGGACCACGGACGAGGCCATCATTGCGGCCGCGGTGGCAGCCGCAATCTTGGTACGCATGTGGACGTTCCCCCGTATTCGGTGAAGACCGCTGATTCGCCACGAACGCCGCGCATCGACATGCACGGATGGCGTTTCGCGCAGCCTAAGCGAATCGGCAAGGTTTGTTGATCATCCGAAAGGATGAGTCGCACCCGGTGCGTCGCAACGCCACCGTTCCCCCGACCGCGAGAGTCGTGACGACCCTCGCGGCGGGCTCCGGCTGGCGTTACTTGCTGATGTAGAGGTACTGGTACGGGGTGTAGGAGGTGGCGTTCAGGTTGTCGCCGGAGCCACCGGCGACGTAGGCGGCACGGACCCGGAAACGCAGACCGCCGGCGTTCGTGGTGTTCATGCGAACCTGGAAACGTCCCGCGGCGTCCGGCCGCGCATAGCCCGCACCCTGCGCCCGCCACTTGCCCTGGACGAAGACCTCGGTAGCCAGGTAGGCGGTCCGGTTCGGGTGCTTCGGCATCGTCACCGTGAGAATCGGGCCGGCGTTCTTACGGAAGACCTTGTAGCCGACGCCGTCGATCTTCGTGGTCGTGTAGTGGTTGGTCGCGGCCAGGGAGACCGGGACCTTCACGTACACGACCGAGGCCGCCAATCGGTCGGCGAACAGGGCGTCGCCGGTGAAGATCGCCTGGACCGCGGTGTTGCGGTGCACCTTCAGTGCCACCGTGGCTTCCCCGCGACTGTCGACCACGACCTTCTTCAGCAGGCGGCGGCCCTGGTCGTCGCCGTACGGATCGGCCCAGAACTCCACCGTCCGGTTCTTGTACGTGCTACCCAGGCGCGCGGTGAACGTCGCCGTGGCGCCGTAGTCGTAGACCTTGAGGTGGTTGTTCAGCGTG
>NZ_BOMZ01000014.1 GCF_016862455.1 Actinoplanes utahensis | reverse complement strand
CCGCAGCCAACTGACCGCCGAGATCTGACACCGCACGCACAGGGAACCCCGCGGACCGCCGGTCCGCGGGGTTCCCTGTGCGTGCGGTGTCACTGGGCGCCGCTGGCCTGCCAGTTGAGGCTGATCAGCAGCGAGCGGGCCTGGTCGGCGACCTCGGTGTCGGCGTGCACCTCGTACGTGGCGGCCTGCAACGAGCTGCGCGACGAGAAGTCGCGGCGGCCGCCGGTGGCGGCGTGCGCGATGGCGCCGAAGATCGCGCCCCACACCGCGCCGATGATCACCGTGGTGAGCAGCACCGCCAGCCAGCCGGAGTCGCTGAAGAGGCCGAAGAACAGGCCGATCAGCAGACCGAACCAGGCGCCGCTGGCGGCGCCCGCCGCGGCGGCGCGGCCGGTGGTGAGGCGGCCCAGGACGTTCTCCACCAGGCGCAGGTCGGTGCCGACGATCGAGGTCCGCTGGACCGGGAACTTGTTGTCCGACAGATGGTCGACCGCCTGCTGGGCCAGGGCGTAGTCGGGGTAGGTACCGACGACCACGGTCGGGCCGGTGGTGACGCCGGTGCCGGTGGTCTGCGCGGGCAGGCTCGGCACCGCGCCGCCGGGACCGGGCGGCACGGGCGTCTGCGGCGTTCCGGGGGAGTCGGTCGGAGTGGTCGGAGTGGTCACTTCGGATCTCCTTGCGGGGTGGGGGCGGTGGTGGGCTCGCCGGCGGTGAGGCGCACCCAGACGATGACGGTCACGGCGACCGCGGCGATGATCCCGGCGGTGCCGGTGAGGAACGCGAAGCGGCCGGAGACGAGGTCCGGGAGCGGGCGTTCGGACAGGGCCACGGCGCCCATGCCGAACGCGGCGGTCGCGGCGGCCAGCGCGGCGGCCACCCCGAGGACCACCATGACCAGACGGTTCGGCAGGCGGATGGCGGGCGCCGGGCCGGTCCGGCGCAGGCGCACCGCGAAGACCGCGAGGGAGCCGCAGGCCAGCACGATCAGCAGGGCGGCGATCACGTCGCTGGGCCGATGCCACTCGGCCCACACGGTGGCCACCGAGACGATCGCCACGTAACCGGCGCCGACCAGGCCGACCGTGCCGCGCAGCGCCCGCGGGAAGACCAGGACCAGCACGAACGCGGCCGAGGCGGCGGCCGTGGCGTGGCCGCTGGGCCACGAGTTGGGGGCCGGGAAGCCGTCCAGCAGCGGGCGTTCCAGACCGGCCTTGAGCTGCTGGGTGATCAGGTTCGCGGCGATCACCAGGAAACCCGACGCGATCGCCAGGTCGAGGCGGCGGCGCAGCACGCCGAAGGCGGCGGCCATCAGGCACACCAGGGCGAGCACCGCCAGCCGGGTGGCGTCGAGGGTACGGGTGAGCACCTCGCTGACCCGCGGATGGTGGAAGTCGCCGCCCCGCAGTGCCGCGGTGTCCACCTCCTGGCCCAGCGCCGTGCCGATGAAGAGCCGGTGCACGGCGTAGGCGCCGGCCGCGGCGAGAACCGTGACCAGCAGCGGGGTGAGCCTGTGCCACGTGCTGCCCGGCGCTTTCGCCGGAGCGGGGACCGGGCGGGACGCGACGGCCGTCATGGGACCTCCTGCCTGTGCGATGTCGACACCGCTTTCCCCGATGGCCCGATTTCCAAGCACGCCCTGGTGATGCACCGTGCCCGCACCCGTTCGCGATCCCGGGCGGCAACGGCTGGGACGGATCTTCGGATGACGCCGGCGGAGATCCGCCGACGGAACGAAGGGGATCTTGATGACGCACACCACCCGACGACTGCTCGGCAGCGCGCTGCTGGTGCTCGCCGCCGGGGCCGGGGCGACGGCCGCCCCCGTCGCGGCGTACGCGGCCGGGGTCTCAGCGACCATCGACGTCAGCAGAGAGCTCAAGGTGCGGTCCGCGCCGAGCCTGGCCGCGGGTGTGGTCGGCACCCTGCGCGACGGCCAGAAGGTGTCGATCGACTGCTCGGTGAAGGGTGAGCAGGTGCGCGGCAAGGTGCGCACCTCCGCCCAGTGGGACCGCCTGACCAACGGGCGGTACGTGGCGCACGCCTACGTCCGGACCGGCGCGGCCGTCGTCGACTGCGCGAGGAAGGCGGCCGAGAAGTCGTTCCTGCCCGGCCGGGTGCGCAGCGCCGACGGTGTGGTGAACGTGCGCCGCGGGCCGTCGACGCAGGACGCGATCGTGACCAGGCTGACCGACGGCGCCGCGCTGAAGGTGGTCTGCGGTGTGCCCGGCGCCACCGTGCGGGGCACCGTGCGGACCAGCGCCCAGTGGGACCGGCTGGACAACGGCGGCTACATCGCGCACGCCTACGTGGTGTCCGGCGCGGTGAAGGCCTGCCCGGCCACCGTGCCCGCGCCGGCCGTTCCGGCCACGCCCGTGCCGTCGCTGACGCCGGAGGAGTTCATCAAGGCCGCGGTGCCGGGCGCGCAGCAGGGCTGGCGCGAGTACGGGGTGCCGCCGTCGACCACGATCGCCCAGGCGATCCTGGAGTCCGGCTGGGGCCGCAGCGGCCTCTCCGCGGTGGACCGCAACTACTTCGGCATCAAGTGCCAGAAGGGTTTCCACGGCCCGCACGCCAACGGCTGCCACGTCTACAAGACGACCGAGTGCGACAAGGCCGGGAAGTGCTTTCCGTTCGAGGACGCCTTCCGGACGTACACGTCGATGGCCCGCTCGTTCCGGGACCACGGCCACTTCCTCAAGAGCAACAAACGGTACGCGTCGGCCTTCGCCTACACGAAGGACGCGAACAGGTTCATCTGGACGGTGTGGAAGGCCGGCTACGCCACCGACCCGAACTACTACTCCAAGGTCACCAAAATCATGAGCAGCTACGATTTGTACCGGTACGACACCTGGAAGTAGTTCGCGGCCTACGCTTTTCCGGGTGGGGCGATCGAGAGACGGAGCGCGGCGGGCCACCGGCCCGCTGCTCTCCGTCGCCGTGCTTCTGGCCGGTGTCGTCGCCACCGTGCTGTCCGCGGTCACCCTGCGGGCGGCCCAGTCGGAGACCGCGAACCGGGTGATGGACCAGCGGCATCAGATCGCCCTCGCGGCGATCCGGATGGAGACCGGCCGCTACCGCGGCATGCTCGACACCCTGGCCGCCGGCATCGCCGCCGACGACGAACTCACCTGGGACGAGTTCGACGTGGCCACCGCGCCGCTGGCCGACGCGGCGCTGATCGGCGCGGCCCCGGTCGCGTTCGTGGCCGCCGTCCCGGACCCGGACGTCGCCGCCGCCCAGCAGCGCTGGCGCGACCGCGGCGCCACCGGGCTGACCCTGCGCCCGCAGGAGGGCCTGGACGAGCACTTCTTCACGATCTTCTCCCGTACGCTCGACGAATCCGAGCAGCAGAGCCCGTCCGGCCTCGACATCGCCGGGGTGGAACCGCTCGGCACGACCCTGCGGGCCGCCCGCGACATCCGGCAGACGACCGTGTCGGACGCGTACGTCCTGCTGCGCGACCGTGACAAACCGGCCGCCGAGCAGCAGCAGTCGTTCGTCTTCGCCGTCCCGGTCTGGACCCGGGCCAACACCCCGGAGTTCCGCGGATGGGTGGTCTCCGGCCTGCGCGGCGGCACCTTCCTGCGCGACATCCTGACCCACGTCGGCCAGAGCCAGATCTCCGGCGACCTGATCTCGGTGAACAGCGACGGCACCCGGCACCCGGTGGCGAGCTGGGCCGGCCCGGGCGACCCGGGCCTGCGCCGCGCCGACCCGCTGCGGGTCGCCGACCGTGAGTGGATCCTGGAGACCCGCGGCGACTCGCGGCACCTGGCCGGCGCCGGCTGGTACCTGCCGGCCGTCACCCTGGCCGGGGGCCTGACCCTCACCGCGCTGCTCGCCTGGCTGGTGCACGTGCTGGCGACCGGCCGGGCCCGGGCCCGGATCCGGGTCCAGGAGGCCACCGCCGAACTGCGCGAGGCGGAGGCCGCGAGCCGCCGTCAGGCCGACCTGCTCGGCGCGATCATGACGACCATCAGCGACGGGGTCAGCGTGGTCGACTCACGCGGGCGGCTGCTGATGGAGAACCCGGCGGCCCAACAGCTGCTCGGCCTCACCGGGGGCATCGACGACCCGGCCGACTGGCAGCAGCACTACGGCGTCTACCGCCCGGACGGCCGGACCCCGCTGCCGACCGAGGAGATGCCGCTGATCCGGGCCCTGCGCGGCGAGCCGACGGACGGCTTCGAGGTGATCATCCGCAATCCGGGACATCCGGACGGGGTGCTGCTCAGCATCGACGGGCGCCCGCTCGACCCGAGCGCCGGCGAGCACGGGGCGGTCGCGGTGTGCCGGGACATCACCGAACTGCGCCGGTACGAGACCGACCTGTCGATCTTCGCCGGGGTGGTGGCGCACGATCTGAAGGCGCCGTTGTCGCTGGTCCGCGGCCACGCCGAACTGGCGTGCGAGGACCTGCCCGACCTGCCGGAGACGGCCGAGGCCCGGGACGGCCTGCGCCGGATCGTGCAGGCGGTGGACCGGATGGACACGCTGATCGAGACGATGCTCGGGTACACCACCGCCCGGCACGCGCCGCTGCGCACCACCGCGGTCGACCCGGCGGCGCTGGCCCGCGAGATCATCTCCGATCGGATCACCGGGCTGGGACCCGACCGGCCGGTCCCGTCGTGGTCGGTCGAGCCCCTGCCCGAGGTCCAGGCCGATCCGGCGATGCTCCGGCACGTCCTGGACAACCTGATCGGCAACGCGATCAAGTACGTGCGGCCCGGCGCGGCGCCGTACGTCGAGGTGGCGGCCGGCCCGGCGGAACCGGGCCGGGTACGGATCGAGGTCGCCGACTCCGGCATCGGCATCCCGGACGCCGACAAGCCGTACGTCTTCGAGTCCTTCCACCGCACCGCGGCCGCCACCGCGAACTATGCCGGCACCGGTCTCGGCCTCGCCATCTGCCGGCGCATCGTGCAGCGGCACGGCGGCGAGATCGGCGTCGAGGACAACCCCGGCGGCGGTACGCGTTTCTGGTTCACACTGCCCACCCCGACCCACACGGAGGAACCCGTGAGCGCGAAGCCCGCCGACGACGAAGCGGTCCGCGAGGCCCTGGAACGGGCCCTGGCGGAACGGGCCGCGATCATGGACGCGGCCCGTCTACCCGGACTGGGCGCCCAGCCCGACGAGACGCCGGACCGCCCCCGCGTCCCGGAGCGCCCTAACTCTCCGAGGTGACCCGCGGCGGCAGCAGCCGGCTGATCAGGGCCAGCAGCTGCGCCGGGGCGAACGGCTTGAGCAGGGTCGCCGAGGCGCCCGCGTCCTCGGCCAGCCCGTCGCCGGGGATCAGCGAGCCGCTGGCCACCACCACCGGGATGTGCCGCAGATCGTCGTCGGCCCGGATCGCCCGGCACAGATCCAAACCGGTCATGTGCGGCATGTCGACGTCCGTGACGACCAGGTCCGGGCGATGCTCGCGGACCGCGGCCAGGGCCGTCGCGCCGTCCGCGGCGGCCACCACCCGGTGGCCGGCCCGTTCCAGGGAGCGCTTGAGCACGTACCGGATGTCGTCGTGATCCTCCGCGACAACGATCACCGTTGACCTCGTCTCATGCAGTGGTTGTTGTCCCGATTACCGATCCAGGCCGGGGCGGGGACACGGGTGACCCTTTTCCGCCTTGGTGACCTTTTCCGCCCGAGATCAAAGATGTCCGAAGGAGGATGACCCTGCCCGCCCCGGTAGTCCGGACCGCTCGACCCGCTGCTGCTCGGATCCCTCGCGGGCCGCGGAGCCGGGTGCGGTGGGAAGAACAAGATCAATGCGGCGTACGCGTTCGGCGGCGCCCCGCTGACCGCGCGGACGGTGACGAAGCCGACCGGGATCCCCCTGGACGGGGCGCTGATCGCCGAGGTGGAGTCGAGCGGCGCCCTGACCGCCACCGTGCGGGGGCGGTGTTAATCACCAGGCGTTCGCGCTCGGTTGCGCCTATCCTTGGCCCGCCATGTCGACATCGCCTGCCACCAGCACCACAGAGCTGCGTTCCCGGATCTCCGAGCTGCTGCCCCGCGACCAGCGGCGGCTGCAGCGCCGCCTGGACGGGGCGAAGCGCATCCGTGACGAGGGAGCCCGTTCGGCCGTCCTCGCCGAGATCGCCGCCGAGGCCGACCAGGCGCGCTCGCGTCTGGAGAGCCGGATCGCCGCGGTCCCGCGCATCATCTACCCCGAGGGCCTGCCGGTCAGCGCCCGCAAGGACGACATCGCCGAGGCGATCCGCGACCACCAGGTCGTCGTGGTCGCCGGCGAGACCGGTTCCGGCAAGACCACGCAGATCCCGAAGATCTGCCTGGAGCTGGGCCGGGGCGTCCGCGGGCAGATCGGGCACACCCAGCCGCGCCGGATCGCCGCCCGGACCGTCGCCGAGCGCATCGCCGAGGAGGTGGACCGGCCGCTCGGCTCGACCGTCGGCTACAAGGTGCGGTTCACCGACCAGGTGAGCGACGACACCATGGTCAAGGTGATGACCGACGGCATCCTGCTGGCCGAGATCCAGAACGACCGGATGCTGTCCCGGTACGACACGCTGATCATCGACGAGGCGCACGAGCGCAGCCTCAACATCGACTTCATCCTCGGCTACCTGCGGGACCTGCTGCCCCGGCGGCCCGACCTCAAGCTGATCATCACGTCGGCGACGATCGAGACCGAGCGGTTCGCCCAGCACTTCGCCGCCGCCGACGGCGAGCCGGCGCCGGTCATCGAGGTGTCCGGCCGGACCTATCCCGTCGAGGTGCGGTACCGGCCGCTGCTGACCACCACGGTGATCGACGACGACGAGATCCGCGAGGAGCCGATCGACCAGATCGACGGCATCGCCGCCGCCGTCGACGAGCTGCCGCGCGACGGCGACATCCTGGTCTTCCTCTCCGGCGAGCGGGAGATCCGGGACACCGCCGACGCGCTGAACAAGAGGGACCTGCGGGGCACCGAGGTGATCCCGCTCTACGGCCGGCTCAGCGCCGCCGAACAGCACCGGGTCTTCGAACGGCACAGCGAGCGCCGGGTGGTGCTGGCCACCAACGTCGCCGAGACGTCCCTCACGGTGCCCGGCATCAAGTACGTGATCGACCCCGGCACGGCCCGGATCAGCCGGTACAGCCACCGCCTCAAGGTGCAGCGGCTGCCGATCGAGCCGGTCTCCCAGGCCAGCGCCAACCAGCGCAAGGGCCGCTGCGGGCGCACCTCGGACGGCATCTGCATCCGGCTGTACTCGGAGGAGGACTTCGAGCAGCGGCCCGAGTTCACCGAACCGGAGATCCTCCGGACCAACCTGGCCTCGGTCATTCTGCAGATGACCAACCTGGGGCTCGGCGACCTGCAGAAGTTCCCGTTCATCGACCCGCCGGACCGGCGCAACATCACCGACGGCATCAAACTCCTCGAAGAGCTCGGGGCCCTCGAGGACCGCAAGCTCACCCCGATGGGCCGGCAGCTCGCCCAGCTCCCCGTCGACCCGCGGCTGGCCCGCATGGTCATCGAGGCCGACCGGCAGGAATGCCTCGCCGAAGTGATGGTGATCGCCGGCGCGCTGTCGATCCAGGACCCCCGCGAACGACCCGCCGACAAACAGCAGCAGGCCGACGAGAAGCACGCCCGGTTCACCGACAAGGAATCGGACTTCTTCAGCTATCTCAACCTGTGGCGCTATCTGCGGGAGAAGCAGCAGGAACTGTCCGGGAACCAGTTCCGTCGGCTGTGCCGCAGCGAATTCCTGAACTATCTGCGGATACGCGAGTGGCAGGACATCTACGCACAACTCAAACAGGTGGCCCGTACCCTCGGTCTGTCCTTGACGGAGGACTGGGAGGCGGGAGTCGCGCCACAACCGGTGCACACCGCCCTGCTCGCCGGTCTGCTCAGCCACATCGGCATGAAGGACCAGGAGAAACGGGAGTTCATCGGGGCGCGCGGCGCCAAGTTCGCGATCTTCCCGGGATCGGCGCTGTTCAAGCGGCAACCGCGCTGGGTGATGTCGGCGGAACTGGTCGAGACCAGCCGGCTGTGGGGCCGGGTGAACGCCCGAATCGAACCGGAATGGGCCGAGAAACTCGCCCCGCACCTGGTCAAACGCAGTTACAGCGAACCGCATTGGGATCGCAAGATGGGCGCCGTGATGGCGTTCGAGAAAGTCACCCTCTACGGCCTGCCGATCGTGCCGCGGCGCCGCGTCGGCTATTCCCGGGTCGATCCGGTGGTGTCCCGGGAACTGTTCATCCGGCACGCGCTGGTCGAAGGTGACTGGGAGACCCACCACAAGTTCTACGCCGAGAACCGGCGGCTGCTGGAGAAGATCACCGAGATCGAGAACCGGGCGCGGCGCCGCGACATCGCGGTCGACGACGAGACGGTGTACGCGCTCTACGACGCCCGGATCCCCGCCGAAGTCGTCTCCGCCCGCCATTTCGACGGCTGGTGGAAACGTGCCCGGGCCGAGAAACCGGACCTGCTGACGTTCACCCGGGACGACCTCGTGATCGCCGGCCGGGACACGGTCGACCCGCAGCAGTTCCCGGACGCGTGGATCTCGGCCGGCGTGAAGATGCCGCTCTCGTACCACTTCGAGCCGAACGCCAAGGACGACGGCGTCACCGCCCGGGTCCCGCTCGAACTCATCAACAAGGTGGACGCCGACGACTTCGGCTGGTCCGTGCCCGGCTTCCGCAAGGACGTCGTGATCGCGCTGATCCGGGCCCTGCCGAAACACCTGCGCACCAGCTTCGTGCCGGTGCCGGACTGGGCCGAGGCGGTCCTCGACCGGGTGCCCGCCCGGCGCGGCCCGCTGCCCGACGCCATCGGCAACGAGCTGCGGCGGCTCACCGGCACCATCGTCCCGCGCGACGCGTGGCGGCCCGACCAGGTGCCCGACCACCTGCGGGTGAACTTCCGCATCGTCAACGAGACGGGCGAGACCGTCGCCGAAGGACGCGACCTGGAAGTCCTGCGGCGGCAACTGGCCCCCAAGGTGCAGGCCACCATCTCCAAGGCGGCCGGCAACCTGGAACGGCGCGGCATCACCGCCAACGACTTCGGGGTGCTGCCCCGGCGGGTCGCCCAGGTCCGCGGCGGATACGAGGTCAACGTCTGGCCGGCGCTCGTCGACGAGGGCGACAGCGTGGCCATCCGGGTCTTCGAGGACGAGGCGTCACAGCGGGTCGCGATGGCCGCCGGCACCCGGCGGCTACTGATGCTCACGCTGCCGCCGGCGGCCCGGTTCCTGCAGGGGCGCCTGGACAACCGGGCCAAGCTGGAACTGTCCCGGCAGAACCCGTACCGCTCGATCGCCGAACTGCTCGACGACTGCGCGGGCGCGGCGGTGGACCGGCTCGTCGCCGAAGCCGGGGGACCGGTGTGGTCGTCGGTGGAGTTCGCGTCGCTGCGAGACACCGTCCGGCAGGACCTGGTCGACGCGGTGGCGAACGTGGTCACCCAGGTGCAGGCGGTGCTGGCGACGGCGTACGACGTCGAGCAGCGCCTGAAATCGCTGCGCGACCCGTCCCTGCTGCCCGCCCTCGCCGACATCCGGCAACAGCTCAAGGGCCTGGTCCACGCCGGGTTCGTGACCGAGGCCGGATGGCGGCAGCTGCACCAGATGCCCCGGTACCTGCGCGGCATCGTGTACCGGCTGGACCGTCTCGGCGGCAGCCTCGGCCGGGACCGGCAGCTCACCACCCAGATCCACGAGATCGAGTCGGAGTACCGCGAACTGCGCAACTCGGCACCCGCCGGCGGGCCCGCCGAGGAGGGGTTGCGGGAGATCCGCTGGATGATCGAGGAGCTGCGGATCAACTACTTCGCCCAATCCCTCGGCACCGCCTATCCCGTCTCCGACAAGCGCATATTCAAGGCCATGGACTCGCTTCCGATCTAGCTTCCGATCTAGCTTCCGATCTAGCAGAGTTGCAGGTCGGTGCGCCTGTGGTGCCGTTCGGTCACGCCTCTGTCGTGACCGAACGGCGCACATTAGGTTTCTCGGCATGACGAACGAGAACCTCACCTACGCCGCCCCGATCGCCGTCCGCCCCGCCCGGGCCTACCTCGACGAGATGATGGCCCGGGTCGGGGTCGACGGCCTGGCGGCCGCGTTCGCCGAGCCCGCCCTGCTGGCCCGGCTCGACCAGCACGCCGCCGCCGTCCGGGACGCGCTGCGCGACGCCGGCCGGGTCGCCGACGCCGAGGGCCTGGCCGCCTACGCCCGGTCCATCGCCGCCGGCGCCGTCCGGATGGGCCGCCCGCTGCCGGAGCCCGGTTTCGCCCCGATGTCCGGCGCCGAATGGCTGGCCGCCGGGTTCCCGCTGGTCCGGCTGGTCGCGATCTGCCTGATCGCGGAGACCGAAGGGCTGCTGTAACCCCGTCGGACTACATTTTACGGCACTTTATGTGGGAAACCGCCCGATAGGTCATGTTCTTCTTATGAAGATCCTCAGCTTCTCGGCACTGTCCCTGCTGCTCACCCTCCCCGCCGGCACCCCCGCCACGGCAGCCGGCGCCGACGATCCCGCCACCACCGCAGCCGTCGGCGCTCCCGCCACGGCTGTCGACCCCGCCACCACCGCGGCCCTGGTCGCCCGCTACAACTTCGACGGCGGCGCCACCGAAGGCCGCGTCGCCGACCTATCCGGCCGCGGCGCGCCGCTCACCGTCCGCAATGCCGCCAACGGCCAGATCACCTTCACCACCGAAGGCACCGGCCGCTACGCCGCCTTCCCCGCCGCCTGCGCCGCCCCCACCACCTGCGGCAAAGCCCTCCTCGAAGCACCGGACGACGCCGACCTCGACCCCGGCACCCGCAACTTCACCTGGGCCGCCAGCGTCCGACTCACCGCCGCCCAGCTCAGCGGCAACGCCAACATCATGCAGAAGGGCGTCGCCGGCATCGGAAGCCAGTGGAAGATGCAGGTCACCGGCAAATCCGGCCGCGCCCAGTGCGTCGTCGCCGCCCGCGGCAGCGCCCAGACCTTCGCGGCGATCTCCGCCCGCCCCGTCGCCGACGGCGCCTGGCACCGCGTCGTCTGCCAGCGCACCGGCACCACCCTCGGCATCTCCGTCGACGGCGTCGCCGGCTCCAAGACCACCCTCCCCACCACCGCCACCATCGACAACACCATGCCGATGCGCGTCGGCGGCCCCAACCTCGCCGGCGACGGCGACATGTACCACGGCCAGCTCGACGACCTCTACGCCCAGCTCGGCTGACCGGCCTCCCGCGCCGGCCCGGCGGCCCGCGCTGACCGGCCCGGCGGCCCGGGCTGGCCGGCCCGCGCTGACCGGGCCGTCGGCGCGCCGACCGACCCGCGCTGACCGGCCCGGCGGCCCGCCGCCCGACCCGCGCTGACCGGCCCGGCGGCCCGCGCTGGCCGGCCCGCGCTGACCGGGCCGTCGGCGCGCCGCCCGACCCGCGCCAACCGAGCCGCCGGCACGCCGACCGGCCCGTCCGCTCGTGTCGACCGGTCCACCCTCGCGCTGACGTGGGTTCGCCTGGTTCGTGCTGGCCTGGGTTCCGCCTGGTTCCTGGCGGCTCACATTCGCCCGGTTCGTACTTTTTCGGGTCGGGCTGGTTCGGGTCGGCTCGTACTGACTCGGGTTCGCCCGCCCGGCTGCTCCGCATCTGAGCATTCCCGTGCGGCTTCGCACTCATGCGGACATTCCCCCTTCAGGGCGTTGCGTCGGCGGGTGAGTGTGCGGTTTCGACCTTTCTGTCCGCGGGTGACGCCCGGCACCTGTCCCACGGTGCCGGGCGTCACCCGTATCTCCTCCGGCTGGCTCGCAGGGCCGCCCCGCCTTCTGGCGATCTTGTGCCTTCGCGGGGGCGGCGAGCCTTCGGCTCGGGTTCCGCACTCCCGGCTCCGCCCGCGGCGGGCGGCTCAGGTGCTCACCGTTCTCGTCGCCACGATCTTGGACGATTTGCCATCGATTCTGGTGGTCAATCGTTCAAGATCGCGAGTCAGGAGGTCGCGCGTCAGCGAGACCGCGACCCGGGGAGGTTGCGGGGCGGCGCGGTCACCGGGCGGCGAGGTGGCGAGGTCGCGAGGCGGGGACGTTGCGGCAGGGCGAGGTCGCGGGCGGCGAGGTCGCGAGGCGGGAGGTTGCGGAGCGGCGAGGTTGCGGGGCGGCGAGGTGGCGAGTCAGCGAGGTCGCTAGGCGGCGAGGCGGGGAGGTTGCCAGCGGCGGGGTCGCGAGGCGGCGGGGTCCGCGCGGCAGGGAGGGGACAAGGCCACCGGGCGCGCAGACCGTGAGGTCGCGAGGTCGCCGGGTGGGGAGCTTGTGAGGCGGCGAGATCGCGCGGCGGCGGGGCCGCGCGGCGGGAGATGACGAGGTCGCGGGCGGGGGGGCCGCGAGACCGCGAGACCGCGAGGCGGCGAGGTTGCGGTGTGGTGGTGAGAAGGAGGGCGGGGCCGGCCGGCGGCTCCGGCCCACGTCACAACCTCACAAGATCGTGGGGAGGTGGGTGGGACGGGCCGCCGGGATGGGACGGTCAGCTTCGGCGGAAGGCGTAGCTGCGGCCTCCGGATGCCTGGCCCGCGCGGCCCGAGCGATCGCGTCCGGAGCGTTCCCGGGCGGCCTGACGAGCGTCTGCGGCGCCGTGCCGGGTGGCGGGCGTCGTTGCGGTCGCATGATCGTCACCGGTGTCCGGGAGTGGGGCCGGGCGCAGAGCGGCGGCGATGTCCCGCTGGGCGATCTCGTCCAGGTTCAGATGCACGGAAAATGGTTCAGCAGGCATAAAGCAACCTCCTTACGGCTCCCCGGCGGGGAGCGGGAAGCGAACGGCCGGTCGCCGCGAACGATCAACGCGTAAGCGAGCGGTCGGCCTGGGGGAGCGCCCCTGACGGGACGCGACAGGTAGCGGCCGGGTCACGATCCTGCGCCAGCCAAAAGACCCCGTCCGAAGGTTCCAACCGAGAGGCCGGCCGGAGGTCCAACCGAAAGACCCCGTCCGAAGGGCCCAACCGGAAGGCCAGCCGGAGGTCCGTCCCGAAGGCCAACCGGAAGGGCAGCCGGAGGTCCGTCCCGAAGGCCAACCGGAAGGGCAGCCGGAGGTCCAACCGGAAGGCCAACCGGAAGGGCAGCCGGAGGTCCAACCGGAAGGCAGCCGGAGGTCCAGCCGGAAGGGCAGCCGAACGTCCTGCGGGAAGGACCGCCGAAGGACCCGGCCAGGGCCAGCCGGAGGACTTGGCCGGGGGTCCGGACCAAGACTCAACCCGGGTGCGGCCGGGAGAGACCCGGCTGGGATCCGGTGGCAAGACCTGGCCCGAATCCAGTGGGAAGGTCTGACCGGATGGTCCCGAGCCGGGATGCTTCGGAACGGAACGATTCGCAACGAGATCCTCAACCGGAACGGCCTGCACCGGAACGCTCCGCGGTGGAGCGCTTCGCGAAAGGACGCTCCGGAACGGGAGACTCCGCGAGGAGAGTCGCTCCGAGACGGAAGCGGGAGGCCGTGACTCGACCGGAAGCCCGAACAGGATGTACCGGGCGGGCCGGACCGTGCCGAAGAGACGGCCGGTCCAGCATGCGGAGAACAACGCGGCCCACGGCGCTGGCGGTAGGCGGCGGCTCAGGTAGGCATCACAGCATGCGGCCTACGCTATTGCGGCTCCCGAAAGGCCACAACCGATTTATTCGTACGCCCGGATTCGCCCCCGCCGAATCTCGCCGTCCCGGACTACCGCGCGACGTCCTCCCTGCTCACGACCGAAACGCGCCGCACGGGCGAGGCGGCTCCCACCGCTATGCGGAACGTGAGGGCGGACGGTGGGAAGTGGGATGCCGGTGGGGTGACAGCGAGAGCTACGCCCATCGGTGCGGGGTGGGCCTCGCTTGGTGGCCGGGGCCTTGTCCCTGGCGTGCTGGGTGTCCCGCGGGCGGCCGGATCCAGCATTCTGGCCCGGGGTAGGACTCGCGTGGTGGCGGCCCGTTCGTGGGGCGCGGTGCGACCCGAGGTGGGGTGGCCTTGCGTGATGGGCAAGGGCTATACCCTGGGGCGCCTGGCTCGGGGGCGCGGTGCGTCTCGCGTGGTGGCGGCGCTGTGTCCGTGGGGTGCGGGGCGGCCCGGGGTGCGTCTCGCGTGGTGGCGGCGCTGTGTCCGTGGGGTGCGGGGCGGCCCGGGGTGCCTCTCGCGTGGTGGCGGCCGGGTGTTCGTGGAGTGCGTCTGGCCCGGGGTGGGTTGGGATTGCGCGGTGGGCAAGGGCTACGCCCGTGAGGCGCGGGTCGGTCCGGGGTGGGGTGGACCTCGCGTGGTGGGCACGGGACTTGCGTAGGTCGTACCGAAGAAGGGTTCAGATCCTCTGTATCGCGGCGTCGAGCATCGCTGTGGCGGTGGGGAAGTCGACGAGCTGGTCGCGGATCAGGTGGAGGCCGGTGCGGAGGGCGGTCGGGGGGACGCCGCGGGATTCGAGCACGACTGTGGTCCAGGTGATGAAGTCGGTGAATATCTGCTGCTCGCCGACGTAGAGGGCGGCGGCCAGGAAGTCGGTGATGTGGCCGATGTCGTCGGCGGTGGAGTCGACCTGGTTGCTGTTGTAACGCTCGGCGTCGGGGTAGGCGGCGGCCAGGCGGTCCATCGCGGTGGCGATGAGCTGGGGGCGGCAGCGGACCAGATGGGTGTACTCCTCGTCGCCCAGGAAGAACGAGTCCTCGGGGAGGGGCAGGTCGGTGACATGCGGGGGAGGCCAGTCGGTGGCGAGCCGGATGACCGCCTCCTCGCCGGTGGCGGCCCAGGCGTGGGCGCCGAGGCGTTCCGCGTAGCGGCCGCCGGGACCGAAACCGCGGCCGCCGGCGATCACCGGGACGCCGGCGGCGCGGCAGGCGGTGATGGCGGCGTGGGCTCGCGGGAGCCGGGTCGGGATCATGCAGCTCAGGGCGACCGCGTCGGGGCCGGTCTGGTGCAGGTGGGTGATCAGGTGGCGGCCGGGGACGCTGGCGCCGAGGAAGTCGACGCGCCAGCCGTCCAGGCGCAGCAGTTCGGCGAGCATCCGGGCGGGCAGGCCGTGCCATTCGCCGTCGACGCAGGCCAGGGCGATGCGGCCGCGGGTCGGTGGGACGGTGGTGCGGACGGCGAGGGCGGCCAGGGCGCGTTCGCCGACGGCGGTGGCGGCGTGCTCGCGGGCCACCGACCACTCGTTGGCGGCCCACAGTTCGCCGACGCGCCGCTGGGTGGCGCTGATCAGGTCCACGATGATCCGCTGGGCGGCGATGCCCTGGTCGAGCAGATCGTTGACGAGTGCGGTGGCGCCGGCTTCGTCGCCGTCGGAGACGAGGGCCAGGTAGTAGTCGGCGACGGTGCCGTCGATCGGTGTGGCGGAACGGCTGGGCGCGCTCATGATCGGGACCGCGGTGTGGTGACGCGGCTGGGCGCGTTCATGAACGGGCTCTCGGGCGCCGTTCCAGGCCGCGGGCGGCGACGACGAACGGGGATTCGGCGGGGGCGCCGCCGCCGCGCAGGCTCAGCGGGGTGCGGGTCGGGGCGCGGACCGCCAGCATGGCGATGTCGTCGGAGTTGTCGCCGCGGGTCCAGTCGCTGACGAGCTGGCGGATCCGCTCGACGGCGGCGGCGCCGGGCAGGCCGCGGCAGGTGGCGAGGGCTCGGCGCAGGCGGGTCTCGCCGTACTGCTCGACGCCGGTGGGGCCGCCCCGCGCCTCGGTCAGGCCGTCGCTGTAGAGCAGGCACAGCTCGCCGGGCGCCAGCTCGACGGCGGCCGGACGCACCACGGTCTTGGACAGCACGCCGATCAGGGTGCCGCTGGTCGGCACCTCCTCGACGGCGCCGTCGTGGCGCAGCACCAGCGGCGCCGGATGGCCGCCGCTGGCCAGGTCGAGCCGGACCCGGCCGTGGTCGATCCGGGTGACCGAGCCGATCACCATGGTCACGAACCGGGGCTGCCGGGCGGACTGCAGCAGCGCCTCGTTGAGCACCTTGAGCATCGCTTCCGGGCCGGCCTGCACCAGCCGCAGCGCCCGCAGCGTCTGGCGGACCTTGCCGGTCAGCACTGCCGCTTCCGGGCCGTGGCCGCACACGTCGCCCAGCGCGATCACGGTGTCGGTGCTGTCCCCGGCCGGGCCGAAGACGTCGTAGAAGTCGCCGCCGATCCGCAGCGTCTCGCGGGCCGCCTGGTAGGAGCCGCTCAGCTCGAAGCCGTCGAGGACGGGCAGTTGCGGCGGCAGCAGGTCGGCCTGCAGAACCGCGGTGGTGTCGACCTGCTCCCGGTAGAGCATGGCGGCGGACAGCGCCGCGCCGGCCCGGGCTGCGAAGACGCGGGCCAGCGCCTCGTCCCCGGCGGAGAAGGCGGCGTCCGTGCCGCGGCGGGCCAGGATCAGCGCGCCGGCCGGCTCGGCGTTGCCGGGCAGCGGGATCACCAGGAGCGCGCCGACCGGGCCGAGCCCGGCGGGCAGCAGCCAGCCGGGCGCGCTGGCCGGGTCGAGCCAGCGGCTCGGGATCGGCGGGAAGCCGCCGAGAGCCTCGACGAGACCGGGCACCTCGCCGAGTCGCGGCTCGCGGAGGGTGCCCTCCTCGATGGTGTGGCCGGGGATCAGCCGGGTCCAGTCGCTCTGCCGGCGATGCGCGGGCAGGACCACCACGGCGGCGTCCGCGAGGTGCGCGACGGCCAGCTCCACGGTGGTGCGGGCGCAGCGCCGCACGTGCAGCGAGGCGGACAGCCGGCGGCCGGCCTCGGCCAGGAACGCCGTCCGGGACCGCTCGACCTCGAGCGCCGCGGTCCGGGCCGCCTCCTCGGTGTGGTCGCGCAGGAACCAGGCGTAGTGCCCGTCGTCGAGCCGGCGCCGCATGCCGTAGAGCGCCCGGCCCGCGTGCTCGCACTGAAAGGAATCGGTCGTCATCTCGGCGAGCGCGTCGGTGACCGGCAGGCCCTCGATCACCTCGGGCAGCAGACGCCGGGCCGCCGCGTTCGCCATCAGCACGATGTGGCTCGCTGTGGCACACAGCAGCATGGCTTCGGTAGCGGCCTCGAAAGTGGCCCTGAGCAGGGCCGGCTCGGGCATGACCGGAGCGGTGGGCGTCAGCGGTTCGCCGGCGCCTGCCGGCGTTCGCGCTGTCATCCTGCCTCCGTCTCTCCCCCGCCGAGCAGTTCTGGACTCCCCTCAGCCTACGGGGTCCGGCACCGGATCGGTCAGGTCAACCACGACGGGGGCATGATCGGAGGGACCTTTGCCCTTGCGGGCCTCACGATCCACGTACGCGTCACCGACCCGTCCGGCCACGTCGGAACCGGCGTAGACGAGATCGATCCGCATGCCCTTGTTCTGGTGGAACATGCCGGCACGGTAATCCCAATAGGTGAAGGGACGGTCGCCTTTCAGGGGCCGGGCCGGCACGTCGGTGAGACCTGCGTCACGCAGTGCGGCGAGCGCGGCCCGTTCCGGCGGCGTGACGTGGGTGGAGCCGGCGAAGACCCCGATGTCCCAGACGTCGGCGTCGGTGGGGGCCACGTTGTAGTCGCCGGCCACCACCAGCGGGCCGGCCGCCAGGTCGGCGACGACGGCGTCGCGGAGGGCGGCCAGCCAGCGCAGCTTGTACGTGTAGTGCGGGTCGTCGGGGGTGCGGCCGTTCGGCACGTACACCGACGTGAACCGGATGCCGCCGCACACCGCGCTGATCGCGCGGGCCTCCGGCTCCGGGTAGCCGGGCATGCCGTCGAAGCCGTGGCGCACGTCGTCGAGGCCGATCCGGGAGAGCAGCGCGACCCCGTTCCAGCGGCCCTGGCCGTACGCCGCCGTCGCGTATCCCAGCTCGGCGACCTCCTTCTCCGGGAAGCCGTCCGCGGCGACCTTGGTCTCCTGCAGGCAGACGACGTCGGGGGCGGTGCCGGCCAGCCAGTCGAGCAGACGGGGCAGCCGGGCCTTGACCGAGTTGACGTTCCAGGTGGCGAAGCGCATACCGAGGTTTCTACCCGGTGGTTTGCCGCAAGTTGCCCGCACGGCGCCGGGGTCCCTGAAATGTTGGTGATCGAAAGGGGGCGACTATGCGTGTGGAAGTCATGTCCGAGCTTCCGGCCGACCTGCTCGACGAGGCCTGGGACTTCTATTCGAACTGTTTCAACGACCTGCGGGTCCTGGCGGTGAACCGGCATCTGATGTACCGCCACGAGTTCGACGAGGTGATGGCCGACCAGCGGATCGACAAACACGTGGCACTCGACGACGACGGGGTGGCCGGCATGGGCACGATCACCAACGATCTGGAGGCGGTGCCACTGGTCTCGGCGGACTACTTCCAGTACCACTGGCCCGAGCTGTACGAGCAGCGACGGCTCTTCTACTGCCTGTTCGCGGGCTCCGCGGTGGGCCGGCGGAGCCGGGGCGTGTTCGTGGCGCTCCAGCGGTCCATGTACGCGCCGATCGAGGAGGTGGACGGCAAGGTCTTCTTCGACATCTGCTCGTGGAACGAGGAACGCAACCAGTTGCCCCGGATGATCGCGATGATCCTGGGCCGGGCGGCGTCGTCCGGCCGGGCCCAGCCGACCCGGCTCGACGCGCAGTCGTTCTGGATGTACGAGTTCCCGAAGGACGACATGCCGTTCCGCCGGGACGAGCGGCGCGGTCTGCCGACCCGGCTCAACGACCAGGAGGAGCGCCGGGCCGCCCGCCTCTGACGGCGAGCTCAGTCGGGCCGGCGGTGCCGGCCCGACGGGTTCGGCACCGGCTCGGCGACGACCGGGCCGCGGAACATCACGTCCCGCCAGCGCTCGGCGAACTCGGCCGCCGACACCGCCGCCCCCCACAGCCAGCCCTGGCCGTTGACCACACCGACCGCCCACAGGGCCTCGCGCTGCAGCGGCGTCTCCACCCCTTCGGCGATCACCGACAGGCCGAGCGCCTGGCTCATCGCCACCACGGCCCGGACGATCTCGTCGTCCTCGTGGTTGACGCCCAGGCCGATCACGAACGAGCGGTCGATCTTGACGCCGGTGACCGGGAACTTGCGCAGGTAGCCGAGTGCGGAGAAGCCGGTGCCGAAGTCGTCGACGAGCAGTTTCACGCCGAGTTCCCGCAGTTCGAACAGGACCCGGGAGGTGACGCTGGAGCCGTCGACCATCACCGACTCGGTCATCTCCAGGGCGACGCAGTGCGCGGGTACGCCGTACCGCAGCATCTCCCCGGAGACGATCAGCGGCAGTTCCGGGTCGGTGAGCTGCCGCGGCGAGACGTTGATCGACAGGTAGAAGTCGTCGCGGACGACGCCCTGCGAGCGCCACACGCCGAGCTGGCGCAGCGCCTCCTTGCGGACCCAGGTGCCGATCTCGTTGATCAGGCCGGCGTCCTCGGCGATCGGGATGAACGTCATCGGCGGGATCGGCCCGCGCTCCGGGTGGAGCCAGCGGACCAGCGCCTCGGCGCCGACCGGGATGCCGGTCTCCAGGCGGACCAGCGGCTGGTACGCCACGTGCAGCTGGTCGGAGGCGAGGGCCTGCCGCAGCGCCACCTCCAGCTCGATGCGCTCCCGGACCTGGGTGTGCATGCTGGTGTCGAAGATGGTGGACCGGCCCGGCCCCTCGCCCTTGGCCCGGTACATGGCGGTGTCGGCGTCGCGCATCAGCGCCTCGGCGGTGACCGCGGTGTTGGTCGGGTCGCCCTCGGCGTGCGCGATGCCGATCGACGCGCTGATCACCACCTGGTGGTCGCGGACCGGGAACGGCCGGGCGAAGCAGCCGCGGATGTCGTCGACCAGCCGCAGCGCGCTGCCCTTCTCGCCGATGAACCCGAGCAGGAACTCGTCGCCGCCGACCCGGGCCACCGGGATGGTGTGCGGCACCGCGGCCCGCAGCCGCCGCCCCACCTCGATCACCAGCTGGTCGCCGGTGTCGTGGCCCCACGAGTCGTTGACCCACTTGAAGCCGTCCAGGTCGAGCATGTACACCCAGACCCGATCGTGGGTCTCCGGCTCGACGATCGCGACCAGACGCTCGATCTCGGCCGACATGGACTGCCGGTTGGGCAGTCCGGTCAGCGGGTCGTGGGTGGCCTGGTGCTCCGACCGCAGCTGCAGGGTGACCTGGGCGCGGACCGCCGAGATGGCCCGGACCAGCAGCAGGCCCATGATCAGCGCGCCGGTCACGGCGATCAGCAGGCGGCTCGACGCGGACCGGGAGCCGGTGGTCAGCAGCAGCGCGAACGGCGCCGCCAGCGCCGGCAGCAGCAGCGCCAGGCGCGGCCAGGACCAGGCCTGGGCGGGCGGCTTCTCGGCCCGGCCCATCTCCACCACCGACGGGTGCAGCGCGGCCACGCCGAGGGACGTGTAGGCGAGCATGAACGGCACGTTGAGCAGCGGCGAGGCGTAGATCTTGCCGCTCACCCCGACGATGGCGTACGCCAGGTCGCCGATGGTGATGCCGGCCATCATGCCGATCAGCCCGATCAGGCTCACCGGCCAGAACTTCGCCGTGAAGGTGAGGTTCACCAGCAGCAGCACCAGCGCCACGTCGAACAGCGGGTACATGCCCTGGATGATCGAGAGCACCGCGGAGCGGCCCGGGACCGCGGCCGCCGGCAGGGCCAGCAGCAGCACCGAGGCGACCCCGGCGGACAGGCAGACGATCAGGCCGTCCAGCACCGCGTGCCGGTCCAGGCTCTCCCGCCGGCGCAGCAGGATCAGCACGAACACGCCGAGCAGCAGGTAGCCGGTCCAGGCCGCCACGTCGGCGATGATCGGCCACGGCATCTCCTGCTCGGTGACCACCGGCCGGATCACGACGCCGACCAGGAACAGCAGCGCCGCCAGGCCCATCAGCAGCCAGGCGCCCGGCGGCTCGGCGCCCCAGCGGCGGGGTCCGGCGAAGCAGGACACCACGACCGCGACGGCGAGCAGCGCGAAGACGGTGGTGGCCAGGGGCGACGACGGAAAGGCTACGAAGATCGTGGTGGCGAGGACGCCGCCGACGGCCATGACCTGCCAGAGCCGGCGTGCGACGCCGGGAGGGAGCAGGGAGCGCACCGGGCATTCCTCCCGTACGGCCCGAAGATCAATGTATGGGCCAACGGTAGCAATTCGGTCAGGCGGTTACCGGGCTTCCCGAAAGCTGCGGACCGCCGGAGTACCGGGCCCGCAGGCGGGCGCCGTGCACGAACACCGTGGGACAGGTGGCGTGCCGCAGCACCGCTTCGGCGACCGTGCCGAGCCGGCCGGCCGGGCAGGTGGAGCGCGGGCCGAGCACCAGCAGGCCGACCCGGCGGGTGACCCGGGGCAGGATGCCGGCCGGCGGGCCGCTGAACAGATGATGGCGCACCTCGACGGCGCCCGGTGCCTGGGCGGCCATCTCGTCGAGCACCCGCGCGGCCGCACTCTCGTGATCGGGATCGGTCACGTGCACCAGATGCAGTGGTCCGCCGCGGCGCCGGGCGGTCTCCGCCGCGAAACGCACGGCGAGCACCGAGTAGGGCGAGGCGTCCACCGCCGCCACGATCGGCCCGGCGGGCGTGCGCGGCGCGCGGCTAACCGCCACCGGGCACCAGGCCCCGGCCACCACCTCGATCAGCGAGCCGCCCACCACCAGCAGGACCGCGGTGCGGCTCAGGTTCAGCAGGACGCGTCCCGGCGGCCCATCCACGATTTGGCCCCGCACATCCAGGCCGGGTGTGGAACGCTGGGCGATGGCGACCGCCTCGCCGACGACCTGCGAGGCGAGCCGGCGGGCCGGGCCGTAACCGGCGTCGCCGGGCCCGGTGAAAGCGTGCACCACCCGGAGGGGGCGCCCACGGGAGGCCGCCTCCCGCGCGGCGAACCGGACCGCGGCCGCGTCGCCCGGCACACGGCCGGCTCCGACCACGACGGGTCCTTCACTCGGGATCTGCATGGGCCCTCCCGTAACGAACTCGCAATATACCGACCATTGTCTATGGCGCAACGACCCATACGTACTGGTGACCAATGCCTCAACCGGTGGCCACCTGATGACCCATTCAGGTTGAGGGTTTACGGTGAACGGCAAAATCTTTGGGACATCTGCCGGTGAAGTGAGGGAAATACATGACGGATGTCAAGCTCGACCACCCCGGTGGTCAGTTGTCGATGGCGGTCACCAAGGCCGTCGACGGTCCGGGCGGCATCGACGTCAGTGCTCTGCTGAAGGAGACCGGTTACGTCACCCTGGACCAGGGTTTCGTGAACACCGCGTCGACCAAGTCGGCGATCACTTACATCGACGGTGACCAGGGCATTCTGCGCTACCGCGGTTACCCCATCGAGCAGCTGGCGGAGAAGAGCACCTTCCTCGAGGTGTCCTACCTGCTGATGAACGGTGAGCTGCCGACCGCGCCGCAGCTGCGGGACTTCGCGGACAAGATCCGTGTGCACACGCTGCTGCAGGAGGAGATGCGCACGTTCTTCTCCAGCTTCCCGCGCAACGCGCACCCGATGTCGGTGCTGTCCTCGGCGGTGACCGCGCTGTCCACGTACTACCAGGACGCGCTCGATCCGCTGGACTCCGAGCAGGTCGACATCTCCGCCATCCGTCTGATGGCGAAACTTCCGACCATCGCCGCGTACATCTACAAGCGGTCCATCGGGCACCCGCTGCCGTACCCGGACAACTCGCTCGACTACGTGCAGAACTTCCTGCGCCTGACCTTCGGCCTGCCGACCGTCAACTACGACGTCGACCCGAAGGTCGCGAAGATCCTCGACATGCTGTTCATCCTGCACGCCGACCACGAGCAGAACTGCTCCACCTCGTCGGTGCGCCTGGTCGGCTCCTCGCAGGCCAACCTGTTCGCCTCCATCTCGGCGGGCATCAACGCGCTGTCCGGCCCGCTGCACGGCGGCGCCAACGCGGCGGTGCTCGAGATGCTCGAGCAGATCCGCAAGGACGGCGGAGACGTCAACTCGTTCGTCACCCGGGTGAAGAACAAGGAAAAAGGCGTCAAGCTGATGGGCTTCGGCCACCGGGTCTACAAGAACTACGACCCGCGCGCCGCCATCGTCAAGAAGGCCGCCCAGGAGATGCTCGCCACCCTGGACACGCCGGACCCGCTGCTGGAGATCGCGTTCAAGCTCGAGGAGATCGCCCTCTCCGACGAGTACTTCATCTCCCGCAAGCTGTACCCGAACGTCGACTTCTACACCGGCCTGATCTACAAGGCCATGGGTTTCCCGACCAACTCGTTCACGGTGCTGTTCGCGCTCGGCCGGCTCCCCGGCTGGATCGCCCAGTGGCGCGAGATGATGACCGACCCGGCCAACAAGATCGGTCGCCCGCGGCAGATCTACACCGGCTCCCCGGTCCGCGATTTCGTGCCGCTCGAGCAGCGCTGACGCTTTCCACGGCAGACGCCCCACCGGAGACTTCCGGTGGGGCGTTTCGCATTCCGGCGTTTTCGCGGTACGCGCGACGCGCGACCGGGCATGAGAGGGTTCGGACGACATGCTCGGCAGGGGAGGAAAACGTATGGACGTCGTGATCGGCATCGACACCGGGACAACCTCGACGAAGGGGATCGCCGCCGGACCGGGTGGGGAGATCCGCGCCCTCACCAGCGTCCACTACCCCCTCGCCGTCCCCGGGTCCGGCCGTGCCGAACTCGACGCCGGCAGCCTCGTCGACGCCGCCGTGCGGGCGCTCACCGACGTGGCCGCCGCCGCCCGCGAACGTGGCGACCGGGTGATCGGGATCGGACTCAGCTCGTTCCTGCACGCCCTCGTCCCGATGGACGCCTCCGGCAAGCCGCTCGGCCCCGTCGTGACCTGGGCCGACAACCGGGCCGCCGCGGAGTGCGAGCGGATCGTGGCGGCCGGCCGAGCCAAGGACCTGCAGGCCCGCACCGGCACCCCGGTCCACCCGATGTCCCCGCTGACCAAACTGGCCTGGTGGGCCCGCGCCGACCGGGACACGCTGACCGGCACCCCCCGGTGGGGCGGGGTCAAGGAGCTGATCGTCGCCGCGCTGACCGGTGGCCCGTTCCAGGTCGACCTGTCGATCGCCTCCGGCACCGGCCTCTACGACATCCACGCCCGGCGCTGGGACCCGGAGGCCCTGGAGATCGCCGGAGTGTCCGCGGGACAGCTCGCCGAGGTCGTGCCCACCACCCACGTGCTGCGGCTGAGCGCCGACATCGCCGCCGCCACCGGACTGTCCCCGGACACCCCGCTGGTCATCGGGGCCGCCGACGGGCCGCTGGCCAACCTCGGGGTCGGCGCCACCCCGGCCGGGATCGGGGCGGTGTCGCTCGGCACCAGCGGCGCGTTGCGTACGGTCGTGGACCGGCCCACCGCCGACGCGGCGGGGCGGCTGTTCTGCTACGCGCTCACCGAGGACCGGTGGGTGATCGGCGGCGCGGTCAACAACGCCGGATCGGTCGTCCGCTGGGCCGGGCAGGCCCTGGCGGCTCCGGCTCCCTCCGCCGGTTCCTCCGGCTCGTCCGGTTCGTCAGGTTCGGGCTCGTCCGGTTCGTCGGGCTCGTCTGGGGAGGACTCCGACGACCGGGACGCCGAACTGCTGGAGGAGGCCGCCGGGATCATCGCCGGCAGCGAAGGGCTGCTCTGCCTGCCCTACCTGCTCGGTGAGCGGGCGCCCTGGTGGCGGCCCGGGATGCGCGGCGCCTACCTGGGGCTGCGCCGCGAACACGGCCGCCCGCACCTGGTCCGCGCCGCCGTCGAAGGCGTCTGCCAGCAACTCGCCCTGGTCCGGGACTCGTTCGACACCGAAGGCGCCCAGCTCACCGAGATCCGGGCCACCGGCGGCGCCGCCGCCTCGAAACTGTGGGTCAGCGTGCTCGCCTCCGCCCTCGACCTGCCGGTCACCGTCGCCGACGTGCCCGAAGGCACCGCCCTCGGCGCCTGCCTGCTCGCCCGGCACGCCCTCGGCGAACTGCCCGACCTCGACCGGGCCGCCGCGCTGATCCCGACCGGCCGGCACACCGAACCCGACCCCGACGACGCCGCCCTGTACCGCCGGCTGCGCCCGCTCGTCGAGAAGTCCGCCCTCGCCGTCCTCGACGTGGTCGCCGAACTCGACCGGCTCGCCCCCGAGCCGCTCCCCGGCACCGAGAAGGCCGTCCGCTCGTAGTGGCGCACGCCGCCGGGCCCGGGCCCGGGTGACGGCGACCGTCACCGGCGTGTGGGCCCTGCCCGGGCCGTCACGGTGGCCGCCGTGACGGCTGAAATCTCCCGCGGGTGGCGGCCGTGCGGCTGCGGTCTCCTGCGAGCGGCGGCCGTGACGGCCGGTGTCTTCCGCGGGTGGCGGCCGTGCGGCCGGGGCCTCCCCTGAGTGGCCGCCGTGACGGCCGGCGTCTCCGCTGAGTGACGGCCGTGACGGACCCCGCGTTGACGGGTGCCCGGGCGGTCGGGAAGAGTGACCCGCGAGCGGTAGCGGAGGGAACCCGGTGCGAGTCCGGGACGGTCCCGCCACTGTGACCGGGAGATTCCCCGGGAGTCAGGAGACTCCGGCCGCTCGCGTCGACCGACGAGCGGGCGTGGACACCCGCCGGAAGGGATCCTGGTGACGACTCCGTACCCGTTCTCGGCCGTGGTGGGCCTTGATGATCTGCGCTTGGCGCTCCTGCTCACCGCCGTCTCCCCGGCCGTCGGCGGGGTCCTGGTGCGCGGCGAGAAGGGCACCGCCAAGAGCACCGTCGTCCGGGCGCTGGCCGCGCTGCTGCCGCACGTCGAGGTGGTGCACGGCTGCCGGTTCGCCTGCGACCCGGAAGCCCCCGACCCCGGCTGCCCGGACGGCCCGCACACGCCCGGCGGGCCGTCCGACTTCCGCCCGGCCAGTCTGGTCGAGCTGCCGGTCGGCGCCACCGAGGACCGGGTCGTCGGCACCCTCGACCTGCAGCGGGCCCTCAGTGACGGGGTCAAGGCCTACGAGCCCGGCCTGCTCGCCGCCGCGCACCGCGGTGTGCTCTACGTCGACGAGGTGAACCTGCTTCCCGACCACCTCGTCGACCTGCTGCTGGACGCCGCCGCGATGGGCCGCGCCCACGTCGAGCGTGACGGTGTGTCGGTCAAGCATGCGGCCCGGTTCCTGCTGGTCGGCACCATGAACCCGGAGGAGGGCGAACCCCGCCCCCAACTCGTCGACCGGTTCGGCCTGGTAGTGACGGTGGCGGCCCCGCGCGACGCCGTGCAGCGGGCCGAGGTGGTCCGGCGCCGCCTCGCCTACGAGGCCGATCCGGCCCGGTTCGCCGCCCGCTACGTCGAGGAGGAACGCGCCCACGCCGGCCGGATCGCCGCGGCCCGTGCCGTCCTCCCGTCGGTCGAACTCCCCGACGCGGAACTCGACCGGATCGCCCGGGTCTGCCTCGCCTACGGGGTGGACGGCATGCGCGCCGACATCGTGGTGGCCCGGTGCGCGGTGGCCCTGGCTGCCTGGCACGGCCGTACCCGCGTCACCGCCACCGACGTCGCCGACGCCGCACGGCTCGCCCTGCCGCATCGCCGCCGCACCGACCCCCTCGACCCGCCCGGCACCGACGAGCAGAGACTCGACGAGGCCCTCGCCGAGGCCGACCGTCAGGCGGAGGCCGACCGTCAGGCGGAGGCCGACCGTCAGGCGGAGGCCGACCGTCAGGCGGAGGCCGACCGTCAGGCCGAAGAGGAGCGCCGTGACGCCTCCTCGTCCGAGGCCGACGGCGACGGCGACGACGAGCCGGACCCCGGGCCGGGCGGCCCTGACGGCGGGCCTGACAACGGCGGGCCGGACAACGGCGGGCCGGACGGTGGTGACGGTCCGCGTGACGGCGGCGGCCCGTCCCACCCCGACAACCCCTCCGGCGGTACGCCCGACAGCGGCTCTCCGCACCCCGGCACCGACACCGTCCCGGAGACGAGCGACAGCGGCAGCCGCGCACCCGTGGGTGCGGCCGCCACCGCCGGGTCCGCCTACCGCACCCGGACGCTCCGCATCTCCGCCCGCGGCGAGGGTGGTCACACCGGCCGCCGGTCCCCGGCCTTCGCCCGCCGTGGCCGCGTCGTCGGTAGTCGTCCCCCGCACGGCAAGCTCTCCGGCGCTCCCCACCTGTTCGCCACACTCCGCGCCGCCCTCGACCGCACCGCCTTGGACCGCACCGCTCTGGATCGCGCTGCTCTGGATGGCACCGCTCTGGATCGCGCCGCTCGCGCCCACCTCAGGGCCCCTGCCGACGGTGCCACGCTCGGCCGTGCGATCGATCGTGCAGCCGCGGACGGTTCCGCTGCCGGCCGCGGTATCCGGGTGCTGCCGGGGGATCTGCGGGAGTCGGTTCATGTGGGACGGGAGGCGAACCTGGTGCTCTTCGTCGTGGACGCCTCCGGGTCGATGGCCGCACGGAAGCGGATGACGCTGGTCAAGACGGCGGTGCTGTCGCTGCTGCGGGACGCCTACCAGCGGCGGGACCGGATCGGGATGATCACGTTCCGGGGGAGTGACGCGGAGGTCGTGCTGCCGCCGACGTCCAGCCACGAGGTCGGCGTGCAGCGTCTGGCCGCGCTGCGGACCGGCGGGCGCACCCCGCTCGCCGCCGGGCTCCGTGCCGCCGCGGCGACGATCGCCACCGAACGTCGCCGCGATCCGCGCCGCCGCCCGCTGCTGGTGCTGGTCACCGACGGCCGCGCCACGAGCGGTCCCGACCCGGTGCGCCTGGTGCCGGCGCTGGCCGGGGTGGCGAGCGTGGTCGTCGACTGCGAATCCGGCCCGATCCGCCTGGGCCTGGCCCGCCGGCTCGCGGCCGCGTTGCAGGCCGAAGTCATGCCGCTCGACCAGCTCGAGGCCGCCACCGTCCTCCGCAGCCCTGCCGCACGTCCTGCCGAGCCGGAGGACCGTGCCTACCGGCGTGCGGCGTGACCCCCCGCCCCGCCCGTAGTCCCACCACCCTTCCGTCCGAGCATGACGTGGCGGACCGACGGCCAGTTCCGGTCCAGGTCCGGGTGAGGCGTCGCTCGGGCGTCTCCGCGGTGGCCGGGGATGTCTCGGAGCGACGGCCGGTGCCGGGTCCCGCCTGGTCGGTCCTGGTCCGGATGAGTCGACGGTCAGGCGTATTCCGGTGGTCGGTGAGGTTTTCGAGCGACGGCCGGTGTCGGGATTCCGCGGCCTGGTCGGTCCCGGTGCGGGTGAGTCGACGCGCGGGCGTCTTCCCGGTGCTGGACGACCGGCTGGAGTGGCGGGACGCCGGCGAGGACGCGGCCAGATCTTGTGTGGTTCGGGCGGGTATGACGGCCGAACCACACACGCGGGGTAGCCGGGAGGGCCGCCGGAGGGTGAGCGGCGGGAGCCGCGCCGAGTTCGGTCGCCGCGGATGGCGGAACGGCGGAGTCCGGTAAGGGCGGCTAGGTGCGTACCAGGAAGGGGGTTCCGGCGACGGAGGCCGTGCGGCAGGCGCGGACCGTGAGTGGCGGCGGAGGCCGTGCGGGAGATGTGGACCGTGAGTGGCGGCGGAGGCCGTGCGGGAAGCGGACCGTGAGTGGCAGGCGTGTTGTGGCGGGGACTTTGTGGGAAGGGGAGGACTGTGCCGCAGGGCAGAGTGACGAGTGTGCCGGATGACGGGCTGACGACGCGGCAGCGGCGGCGGCAGGCGGTGTTCGCCGTGCACACCGGGGCGGGCAAGGGGAAGTCGACGGCCGCGTTCGGGATGGCGTTGCGGGCGTGGAGCGCGGGGTGGCCGATCGGCGTGTTCCAGTTCGTGAAGTCGGAGAAGTGGAAGGTCGGGGAGGAGACGGCTCTCAAAGCGCTCGGCTCCCTGCAGCAGACCCCGGTGACCTGGCACAAGATGGGGGAGGGCTGGTCCTGGATCCAGCGGGCCGGCAGTGAGCGGGACCACGCCGCGGAGGCTGCCGAGGGCTGGGCGCAGATCAAGCGGGATCTGGCGGCGGAGACGTTCAAGTTCTACGTGCTGGACGAGTTCACCTATCCGATGAAGTGGGGGTGGGTGGACGTGGCGGACGTCGTCGAGACCCTGGCGAACCGGCCGGGAATCCAACATGTGGTGATCACCGGGCGGGACGCGCATCCGGATCTGCTCGCGGCGGCGGACCTGGTCACCGAGATGACGAAGGTCAAGCACCCGATGGACGCGGGACGTAAGGGCCAGCAGGGCATCGAATGGTGAACCGGATCGTGATCGCGGCACCGGCCAGCGGGCACGGGAAGACGACGGTGGCGACCGGGCTGCTGGCGGCGTTCGCGCGGCGCGGGCTGCGGGTGGCGCCGTTCAAGGTGGGGCCGGACTACATCGACCCGGGCTACCACGCGCTCGCGGCGGGCCGGCCGGGACGCAACCTGGATCCGGTGATGGTCGGGGAGGATCTGGTCGGGCCGCTGTTCGCGCACGGCTCGCAGGGGGCCGACCTGGCGGTCGTCGAAGGGGTGATGGGTCTCTACGACGGGCGGACCGGCGCCGGTGACACCGGATCGACGGCGCAGGTCGCGAACCTGCTCGACGCTCCGGTGATCATGGTGGTCGACGCGGCGGCGCAGGGCCGGTCGATCGCGGCGGTGGTGCACGGATTCCGCAGCTTCGGGACGGTGCGGCTGGCCGGGGTGATCCTCAACCGGGTCGGGTCGGACCGGCACGAGCAGATCCTGCGGGACGCCTGCGAGGAGGTCGGGACGCCGGTGCTCGGCGCGTTGCGGCGGGCCGACGCGGTGGCGGCGCCGTCGCGGCATCTCGGGCTGGTTCCGGCGGCGGAACGGCGGGCCGAGGCCCTCGCGTCGGTGGAGGCCCTCGCGGCGCTGGTCGCGGCGTCGGTCGATCTGGACGCGGTGGCGGCGGTGGCGCGGTCCGCGGCGCCGCTCACGGTGACCCCGTGGACCCCGCGGGCGCCGGAGCCGGTGGCGGACGGCCCGGTGGTCGCGGTCGCCGGTGGCCCGGCTTTCAGCTTCTCGTACGCCGAGACGACGGAACTGCTGTCCGGGGCGGGGGCGACGGTCGTGCCGTTCGATCCGCTGCACGACACCGCCCTGCCGGCGGGCACGAAGGCGCTGGTGGTCGGGGGCGGCTTCCCCGAGGTGTACGCGTCCGCCCTCGCCGGCAACGCCGAACTGCTGGCCGATGTGCGCGGCTTCGGGGGCCTGATCGCCGCCGAGTGCGCCGGGTTGCTGTGGCTGTGCAAGACCCTCGACGGGGCGCCGATGTGCGGCGTGCTGGACGCCGACGCGGTGATGACACCGTCGCTGACCCTCGGGTACCGCGACGCGGTCGCCCTGTCCGACAGCCCTCTGGCGCCGGCGGGGACCCGGGTCACCGGGCACGAGTTCCACCGCACGGTCGTGTCGCCCCGTTCCGGTCTGCTGCTGTCCCCGGCCTCCGGGGCGGCCTGGGCCTGGCGCGGCGCCGACCCGGAGGGTTTCGCGACACCCACGGTGCACGCCTCCTACCTGCATCTGCACTGGGCGGGGCAGCGGGGCATGGCGGAGCGGCTGGTCCGGGCCGCGGCCGTGGCGTGACCGATCTGGTGCTCGGGCTCGGCGCCCGGTCCGGGGTCCCCGCCGGGGAACTGGCCGGCGCGATCCGGGCCGTGCTCGCCGCCGCCGGGGTGCCGCCGGCCCGGGTCGGGACGGTCGCCACCCTGGACCGGCGGGCGGCCGAGCCGGGCGTGCGCGCGTTCGCCCGGGCGGCGGGCTGGCGGCTGACCGGGTTCGCCGCCGCGGCCCTCGCCGGTCAGCCGGTGTTCCGGCCCAGCGGGCGGGTCGCGGCGGCGGTCGGCACGCCGGGTGTCGCCGAGGCGGCGGCGCTGCTGGCCGCCGGCCCCGGCGCGGTGCTGGTGCTGCCGAAACAGGTGTACGGCCGGGTCACTGTCGCGTTGGCTGCGACTGCCTGAACAGGCCGTCACCGGGGCGCGAGCCGGGGATCTCGGTGGTCGGCGCGTTCCACGGCTCGACCGCCGGGACGGGTGTCCCGGCCCCCGGTTCGGTCTTGCGATCGAGAGCCGGGTCCATGCGGGTGACGGCCGGTTCCGTACGGCCGGCGGCCGCTTCCAGCTTCTTCTTGAGCCAGGAGGCGATCGGCTTCTCCGCGATGTGGTGCAGCACCCAGGCGGCCAGCAGCATCAGCGCCAGGGTCGCGAGGGCGACCACGTAGCGCGGGGCCACGCCGTGGGCGCCCTTGATGATCGTCCAGCCGATGTATTCGTGCAGCAGGTAGAACGGGTACGTCAGCAGCCCGGCCGTGGTGAGCCAGCGCCATCTGATCCAGGACGCGTACCCGAGCGCGATCAGGCCGAGCGTCAGGAAGTAGCCGGTGACCACGACGACGCCGGTCGCCGGGTTGAGGTGCCGCAACTCGCTGAGCCTGGTGACGCTGTGCGCGGCCAGGGCGTAGGAGAGCCCGACCAGCCCCCACAGCCGGATGTCCGGGCCGAACCGGTGGATCAGGTAGAACGCGATGCCGGCGACGAAGTACGGGGCGTACATCGGCTGGAAGATCGCGTCCAGCAGCGGCAGTTTGGCGCCGACGGTGAGCAGCGCGCAGAGCAGCCAGCCGTACCCGAACGCGATGGTCCGGGTCAGGGTGAGCCCGCGGAACAGCAGGACCAGGGCGAACAGCAGGTAGAACCGGGTCTCCGCCCAGAGCGTCCAGTACACCGGATCGATGTAGCCGACACCGGCCGGGACGTTCAGCATGGTCAGGTTGACCAGCACGTCGTCGATGTCCGGGCGGCCGCGCACCCACGGCCAGATCGTCACCACCAGCGCCGTGATCAGCACGGCCGGCCAGTACGCCGGGAACAACCGCACGATCCGCGACCTGGTGAACTGCGCCGGGCTGCGGCCCCAGCTGCTCATGCAGATCACGAAGCCGCTGATCATGAAGAACAGCTCGACGCCCAGCCAGCCGTACTTGAAGACGTCGCTGAAGCCGGGGAACGCCTGGTCCCGGGGGACGCCCCAGATCATCCGCGAGGCCGTCTCATGGGAGGTGTAGTGATACACCGCCACCATGAGGGCCGCCGAGATCCGCAGGCCGTCGATGATCACCAGACGGGTGCCCCCGCCGCGCCGGCCCTGTTGCTGGGCGCTCACCGGGCGCCACGACTCAGAAAAAGCACAGGGCCAACATAGATCATCGACGACCCGCGAACACGTCCGATGGTGCGGAAGGTGAAAGTGTGATGACAGGGTGACCAGGTGTGTGCTACCCAGCCACCGGCCATTCGTGGACCGGGACGTTCTCGTGCATCAACGGCAGATAGCGCCGCAGCATCTCGTGCAGCGCCCGCTGCCGGTCCTGACCCTGCGCCTCCAGCGCGTGCAACGTCTCCACCTGCCAGGACGCGCCGTTGCGGTGCCGCAGGCAGCGCTGCTCGATGATGCCGAGCAGCCGGTCCCGCTGGACCGGGTTGACGCCCCACAGGTCGAGACCGGCCGCCGCCTGCGGCAACAGGCTGCGCAGCACCAGCTCGGTCACCGGCAGGGTGCCGTGCCCGGGCCAGAACACGCTGGCGTCGATGCCGTGCCGGGCGCAGCTGTGGAAGTTCTCCTCGGCGGCGCGGAAGCTCATCTGGGTCCAGAGCGGGCGGTCAGCCTCGGCGATCGTACGGGCCAGGCCGTAGTAGAACGCCGCGTTGGCGATCGTGTCGGCGACCGTCGGCCCGGCCGGCATCACCCGGTTCTCCACCCGCAGGTGCGGGCGGCCGTTGACCACCGCGTAGATCGGCCGGTTCCATCGGTACACCGTGCCGTTGTGCAGTCGCAGCTCGCTCAGCTCGGGGATCTCGCCGCGCTCCAGGATCTCCGCCGGATCGTGGATGTCACAGATCGGCAGGAGCGCCGGGAAGTAGCGGACGTTCTCCTCGAACAGGTCGAAGACACTGGTGATCCAGCGTTCGCCGAACCAGACACGTGGGCGTACCCCCTGGGCTCTTATCTCCTCGCTGCGGGTGTCGGTGGCCTGCTCGAACAGCGGGATCCGGGTCTCCCGCCACAGCTCCCGGCCGAACAGCAGCGGCGAGTTCGCCCCCAGCGCGACCTGGATGCCGGCGACGATCTGGGAGGCGTTCCAGTACGCCGCGAACTGCGCCGGGCTCACCTGCAGGTGGAACTGGGTGCTGGTGCAGGCCGCCTCCGGGGCGATGGTGTCCGTGGTGACGGCCAGCCGGTCCACCCCGTCGATCCGGATGTCCAGGTCCTCGCCGCGGGCCGCGAAGATCTGCTCGTTCAGCAGCTGGTAACGCGGGTTCACGGTGAGCGCCTCGCCGGTGAGGTGTTCACGCCGCAGCGTCGGCAGGATCCCGACGGTGACCATGTGCGCGCCGGCCGCCCGGGCGCGCCGTTCGGCCTGGTTCAGGCTGGAGCGCAGGCCGCGTTCCAGTTCGGCGAAGTCGTCGCCCGCCAGCCTCCTCGGCGGCAGGTTCACCTCGATGTTGAACTGCCCCAGCTCCGTCTGGAAGTCGGGATCGGCGATCGCGTTCAGCACCTCCGCGTTCCGCATCGCCGGATCGGCGTTGTCGTCGATCAGGTTGAGCTCGATCTCCATGCCGGTCAGCGGCCGCTCGAACTCGAAGCGTGCCTCGCGCAACATCGTCGCGAACACGTCGAGACTGCGGCGGATCTTCTGCCGGTAGCGGGTCCGGTCCTCGCGGGTGAAATTGGTCTGGTCGACTTTCTCGCCCACCGCGCACCACCTTTCGAGCCGTCTTCAAAGACGCCAGAGGATCGCGCGGCGCCATAGCCGCCATCCCCCGACCTCATGATGACGGCTGTCGATGGCTCGAGGGCCTGAACCGACCGTCCATTCTCGCCTGGAGCCCAATCGATCTTCCATGGGCCGTGTATCTACCCGCCGGGCTGCAAAATCATCCAAGCCAGGCGGCGAGCAGCGTGCCGGCGACCGCGAGACCGACCACCGCCTGCAGCAGCAGGGCCGGGCCCAGATGCGACCACTGGGTGGGGATGCGCGGAGTCAACGGCTGCATGGTCGTCAGGTTCACCACCTGGGTCAGCCGGACCGGCAGGGTCGGATCGGCCTGCGGCTGGGTGCGGACCTGGACCAGGTCGCCGCGGTGCAGCGCCGACTGCGGCAACTGCCCGTGCATCTCGATCTCGTAGGTCTGCCCCAGGTCGTCGCGCAGCCGCACCGGGGTCACCAGGAACTCCGGGCCCTTGCGCAGGTCCTTGAGAGAGCGGCGGGCCGGTCTCATCCGGAAGATCGCGGCCAGCAACTGGGCGATGCCCGCCGTCACGAAGACGGCCAGGGCGAGGGGGCGGCCGATCCGGACCTCACGGGTGTACGAGGCCTGGAAGCCGACGAAACGGCCGGTGATGATGGGACTGACATGCCGGAGGATCCGCTCGCGGTGCAGCTCGATGTCGTCCATGGGGGGTCACCTCCTTGGATGTTCTTCAATGCTACGGAGAGAGCAGACCTAGACACCGTGAGTGAATTCCTCTCCCGTGCATACCCCTGGATCCGTCGCGCCGCCCGGTTTTCCCACGACCCACCCACGGATCCGCACGGATCTGCGGAAATCCACCATCCGAGAACCCCCGAAGGGGTGAACTGGAGCCGAGTCGAGATCCGGCGGGGATGATCCCTGCCGTCCCGGCACGTGGACCGGCGGTGATGGGGGCGACTTCAGCGATGGCATCGACTTACGTCAAGCCGGAGAGCGTGCTGGCGCGCACCGCGAGCAGAATGGTCGAGGCGCACGGCGGGCTCGGTCCGTACGACGGCGCCACCGACTGCCCCGCCTGCGGGGAACCGCTGCCCTGCCGCACCGCCCTGGCCGCCGCCGAGGTCCTCGCCGCCGCCGGCCTCGCCGAGGACTCCGGCCTCGTCGCCGCCACCCGCCCCGCCTGGACCCCGCCGCCCGGCGCGGGCCTGATGCCACCGGCCGCCCCGTCGGCGCCACCCTGGGAGCCATCGTCATATGACGCTACTTCTGTACCTTCTGTCGCCCCTACTGAACCGGCTCCGCTGGGTCTGCTCCGGCCCGCTGTCCCGGCCGGCGAACCCGCCATCGGCACGGCGGCCGTTCCAAGCCCGGAACCGGCTCTCGGTTCCGCGGCTCTCGGTTTCACGGCTCTGGGTTCTACGGCTCCGGGTTCTACGGCTTCCGGTCCCATCGCTTCCGGCCCTGTCGCTTTCGGGTCCACCGCTGCCGGTTCCATCGCCTTCGGTTCCACCGCGTTCGGTTCCACCGCTCTCGGCGAACCGCCTCCGGAGGCCGCCGGGCCGTCCACCGCCGGACGCCACGGCCTCGACCCGGCCGCAGACACGGATCCGGCCGTCCCCGCCCCGGGGAGCCCCACCGCGGCGTTCCCGCCCTGGCCGCCGGCGGCCGACACCGGCCTGCGGGCACCCGCGCCCGAACCGTCCGCGCCCGGCTGGGCCACCGAGGAGACCGGGTCCTGGGCCGCGACCGGCGAGAACCGCCGCCCGCCCTGGCTGACCGGTGACAACGATCCGCAGACGGCGGGCACACCGGCGATCCCGGACGTTGCGGTCCCCGGTCCCTCCGGAACAAGCTTCCCGGGTACGCCGCCGCACGGCGCCGACACCCCCGGTGACTCCACGTCCTGGACCAGCCTGCTCGGTTCCCCGGCGGACGGCTCCTCCGCGGCCCGTGGCGGGGAATCCGCGGGAGTGTCCTTCCCGTGGAACCCTGCGCCGGGTTCCGCGGCAGCGGCGGGCGGCGGTGGAATGCCGGCCATGAGCGGACCGTCGGCGGGGCCGGCGTGGGGCGGCACGATGGGCGGCCTGTCGGAGCCGTCAGGCGTCGCGATGCCCCCGACACCCGCCGCTCCCGGCCGGGCCACGTTCGGTTCGGCTGCGGATCCTGGCTCGGCCATGTTCGGTTCGGCTGCGGATCCTGGCTCGGCCATGTTCGGTTCGGCTGCGGCTCCTGGCTCGGCCATGTTCGGTTCGGCTGCGGCTCCCGGCTCGGCCGAGTTCGGTTCCGCTGCGGCTTCCAACTCGAACCAGTTCGGTCCGGGTGCGGCGATGTCTGCGGCCTCCGGCCCGAACGAGTCGGGTCCCGGTGCGGGGATGCCTGTGGCTTCCGGCTCGTTCGGTTCGGGTGCCGGGGAGGATCCGAAGGCGGGTTTCGCGGGCGCGGGACAACCTGCTGCCGGAACGGCAGGCATGGCGTCGTACGGTCCCGGCGCCGCCGGACCGTCGCACGCCGGGGCCGCTGCGCCCGGCGGAATGGCTCCGTCGGGCCCTGGAGCCGCCAGCGATCCCGCAGCGCCGGGCATCTTCGGGCCGGGTGCCGTCGGAACCTCGGGAATGGCTGATGTCCCCGGTACCGCTGGGGACTTCGGCGCCGCCGGGGGGCCGGTTGCCAATGCGTCTCCCGGTGCTGCCGGTGCCTGGGTTGCCGATGGCGGTTCCGGTTCAGCCGGTGCCTTGGGTGCTGATGGCGGTTCCGGTTCAGCCGGTGCTTTGGGTGCTGATGGCGGTTACGGTTCGGCCGGTGCGTGGGCGGCTGGTTCCGGTCCCGGTTCCGCCGGTGCAGTGGGAACTTTCGGGGGCCCGGATGCCGGAATGCCCGGAACCGCTGATGCCGCGCCCGGCGGCATGGCGTTCGGAACCGGCGGTGGGGCCGCGTCGGCCGGAGGGCATCCCGGCGTCGACGACGTGGACGAGTTGATGCGCCGGCCTCCGCTCTACAGCCAGCAGAACAGCCCGCTCGACGCGCCCCGGTTCACCCGGTCGGCACGCCCGGCGCAGGCCTCGGCCATGCCGCCCGCACCGATGGCCGGCGCCTTCGCCTCGAACCTGGCAGCCGTCCCGCAGTCGGCAGCCGCTCCCGACCAGACCGGTACGCTCCCGCCGCCTCCGGCCATGTCCGGCGCCGGTGGCGAGGCGTCGACCGCCGCACGTTCTCCGCTGCCGCCGGCTGGGCCGGGCCAGAACAACATCCCGATGCCGCCGCCGGCATCAGCCCCGCCCACCGGTGGCGCGCCGCTCCAGGCGCCCGCCATGGGCCAGCACGGCAGCCTGTCACCCGCCGGCTCGCCCGGCATGCCGATGCCGCCGTCCGGTGCGGCCCAGACCGGTATGCCGATGACCGCGCCCGGTGCGGCCCAGACTGGTATGCCGATGTCGGCCCCCGGCACGGGCCCGGCTGGGATTCCGATGTCGGCTCCTGGCGGGGGCCGGTCCGGGGTGCCGATGTCGGCCCCTGGCGACGGCCAGACCGTCATGCCGGTGCCGGCCCCGGGTGGAGGTCAGCCGCAGACGACTTCCGGGCGTCCGGCACTGCAGGCTCCGAACATGGGCCAGCAGAACGCGCCGTCGGCTGGTGGCCGGGCACCGTTGCAGGCGCCGGACATCGGCCAGCAGAACGCCCCTCTTGCGGGGCAGGGCGGTGGGCGCGCACCGTTGCGGGCACCCGATATGGGCCAGCACAAC
>NZ_BOMZ01000013.1 GCF_016862455.1 Actinoplanes utahensis | reverse complement strand
GCCCCGATCTCCGGCACCCAGTCGGCGACCGCACCGATCGGGCGCCCCGCGGCGGCGAGCGCATCCGCGAACGACGGCGCGCCGACCGATGACGAGAACGTCCCGTCCGGTCTTCCGGCCCGCTCGGGGAGTGGCTCCGCGCGCCCCGCCCCGGCCGCCGTCCCGGAAGCCTTGGAGGACCCTTCTATCGCACCCAGCGGCCTACCCTCCCGCGGCTCTCACTGACCCGCCCACGGCTTCATCACGGGGCTCGATCGAGGGATCGGGCGGTGGTCTTGCCGTGGGGTTGTTCACGGCTTTTGTACCGTTCGGCAGACGCGAGGACGGCAAGGCGCCGGACGGCAGACGCGAGGACGGCAGGACGCCGGACGCTGGGACGGCAGGAGGTGTCCGGCTCGGGGGATGCCGGCTTCCGGGGACGGCCGGCCGCCGCGGGTGGGTGGCAGCAGGCGAAACCGGGTCGGCGTTCGTGGATGTGTTTGAGGTGAGGGGCTTGCGGGCAGTAGCGTCTCTGGACAGGGAGATTCTCCGTCACGGCTGATGCTGCCCGGAGGATCGTTACCGGTCACGGCTCATGCTGCCCGGAGGATCGTTGCCGGAAGGGGTGACATGCCCGCGCGAGGTCACGCCGGTGAGGCTGCCGAGAGCGCGCTCGAGGATCTCGACGCGGCGGCGCTGGAGTTCGCGGCACGCCGTGCCGGGGCGTCGGATGCCGAGGCCGAGGCGCTCCGGGAGGACCTGGTCCGTTACTGTCTGCCGTTCGCCGGCCGGCTCGCCCGCCGCTATCGTGGCCGCGGGGAGTACCTGGAGGATCTGGAGCAGGTCGCACGGCTGGGTCTGATCAAAGCCGTCGATCGCTATGATCCGGAGCGCGGCTCCTTCACCGCCTATGCGGTGATCACCATCTCGGGTGAGCTGAAACGGCACTTCCGGGACCGTACCTGGGGCGTGCACGTGCCGCGCCGGGTGCAGGACCTGAGCCTGGAGGTCGGGCACGCCTCGATGATCCTGACCGGCGTGCTGGCGCGGACGCCGACGGCGGGAGAGTTGGCGGACCGGCTCGGGGTGAGCGAGGCGGCGGTGCTGGAGGCGGTCGAGTCGGCGGCGGGTTACACGCCGGCCTCGCTGAACGCGCCGGTCGCCGGGGAGGGCACGGCCGAGTTCGGGGATCTGCTCGGCGGCGTCGACGACGATCTGGAGTCGGTGACCGACAAGCTGACCGTCACCGATCTGCTGTTGCGCATGCCGGCCCGGGAGCGGCGGATGCTGGCGATGCGGTTCTACGGCAACCGCACCCAGGCCGAGATCGCCGCCGAGTTGGGCATCTCGCAGATGCACGTGTCGCGGCTGCTGAGCCGGGCGCTGGCCTGGTTGCGGGAGGCGATGCTCAGCGACATCCCGCAGCACTGGGAGGGCGACGCCCGCGGCGAGCGCACCGGGATGCAGGTGTCGGTGACGCGGGAGGGCGGCGTCCTGCGGGTGCGGGTGCGCGGCGAGGTGGACCGGGACACCGCGGAGCGGCTGCGGACCGGCCTGCGGCACGCGATCACCGGGGGGACCGGCCCGGGACACGCGAACGCCGGGGGGACCGGCCCGGGACACGCGAACGCCGGGGGGACCGGCCCGGGTCACGCGAACGCCGGGGACCGGGCGACGTCGGTGGTGGTGGACCTGTCGGCGGTGCCGCTGGTGGACGCGGCCGGCGTGGCGGTGCTGCTGGACGCCGGGCAGACCGCGACGGCGGCCGGGGTGGAGTTCGGCGTGACGGGCGCTCAGGCGTACGTCGCACGGATCCTGGCGGTCTCCGGCCTGGCGGGCGTCCTGCGCCGGGCATGACCGCGGGCCGCGAGGCCCGCAACGGATCTAGGGGCGGCGGATCGCCGCCCACACCACCTTGCCGTCGGCGGACGGCAGACAACCCCAGGCGGACGCCAGCTCGTTGATCAGCAGCAGCCCGCGCCCGCCGAGCGAGTCCGGGTTGACGTCGACCGGCGGCACCGGGAGCGCCGGTGATCCGTCCCGTACGGCGATGTTGAGATGGCGGGCCCGTAGCGACAGGTGCAACGTCATCATCGTGCCGGCGTGGTCGACGACGTTCGCCACCAGCTCGTTGGCGATCAGGCTGGCCGCCCCGACCAGGTCGGGCAGGTCCCAGCGCAGGCAGGCTTCGGTGGCCACGTCCCGGGCGTGCCGGGGCGCGCCGCTGAGGGGAAGCAGTTGTTCGTTCAACGACGGCACGGTGATCCGTTCGTTGTGCACCTGGGCGAGCGCCTCCGCGATTCCGGCGAAGAGCGGCAGCCGCTGGTGCGCTCCGATGACGAGGTGCCGGCGGGTGGCCGGGGTGGGGCCGCAGAGCAGGACCGGGGTGCCGGGCCAGCGGGCCGCCTGGCGCAGCACCACGGTGAAGACCGACAGGGCGAGCGGCTGGTCGACCTCCAGCCGGGCCAGGTCGATGAGCAGCGCGTCGGGTTGTTCGGCGAGGCATTTGAGCAGGCTGTCACGCAGCGACACGACGTCGGTCAGCGTGAGCCGGCCGGACACCGTGGCGGTCAGGTTGGTGCCGTCGCCATGGGTCTCGCATCGGATCGACATGGGATCGCCCTTCTGCTCGACGTGGGCTTCCCTGTCCAGCCGGGGATGAAACGTCCAGCCAGGGATGGAAACTCAGCCGGGGCGGAACGTCCGGCCGGGGAGGGTACCCGGACCGAGGGTGGAACGCCGGGCCGGGGACGGAGTGTCAGGCCGTCTCCATCACGATGATGGCCCCCTCTCCTCCGGCGGCGAGCCCGTCCAGCCGGCGCAGCGGGGTGCACGCCACCCGTACGGTGACGCCGCGCCCTCGCCGGTTGACCGCGTCGAGCCGGACGTCGCCGGACTCGCCGTCCTGGCCGAGCGCGCCGCGCAGCAGCGGGCGGATCCGGTCGATGGGCAGCCCGATGTCGAGGTTGAGGAAGTGCTGGCCGATCACCTCGCTGGAGCGCAGCCCCCACAGGTCCTCGGCGTGCCGGTTCCACATCCGGATCCGCAGGTCCGGGTCGACCACCGCGACCCCGGCTTCCAGGCTGGTCAGCACGGTCTCCAGGAAGGCGTCGGCCTCGTCCAGGCGGCTGGTGCTGATCCGCAGCTGGTCGTTGATGCTCTGGAGCTCGTCGTTGGTGGACTGGAGCTCCTCGTTCATCGTCTCCAGCTCTTCGTTGGTGGACTGGAGCTCCTCGTTGGTGGTCTCCAGCTCCTCCACCGTGGATTGCAGCTCCTCGTTGGTGGTCTCCAGTTCCTCGTTCGTCGACTGGAGTTCCTCGTACGCGGCTTCGAGCTGCTGGTTGGCGTGTTCCAGGTCCTCCTGCAGGCTCCGGCTCGCCGTCATGTCGTGGAAGATCAGGTTGATGCCGAGCAGGCTGCCGTCGGCGCCGCTGAGCGGGCTGATCTGCACGTCCAGGTGGGTGGTCTCGGAGCCGCGCTGGTATTCGACGTCGGTGACGCGCAGGGTACGCCGTTCGAGCTGGGCCTGTTCGATGTAGCGGCGCAGCTCGACCGGCCGGTAGGAGAGGTCCAGGTCGCGGAACGGGCGGCCGATGTCCCGCGACGACACCCCGAAGATCTTGTCCATCTGCCGGTTGGACAGCGCGACGAGACCGTCCGAGGTGAGCGCCAGCTGAGCGAGCGGGCTCGCCGCGAGGGCCTCGTTGCGCAGTTCGTCGAGGCCGGCGACGGTGGTGGCGTCGGACGACGGCGGGTCGGTGAAGACGACGCCGGGGGCGACGTAGAGCCGGGGCACCCGCCGGAAGACCCGCCGTTTCAGGTCGATCGGGGTGAACAGGGCGCTGTGGCTGAGCAGCATCTCGGCCTTGCCGAGGAAGAGCACCCCGGTCTCGGCGAGGGCGAAGTGGAACCGGCCGAGGATCTTCGCCTGTGTCTCGGCGTTGAAGTACATCAGCGTGTTGCGGCAGGTGAGCAGGTCGATCCGGGAGATCGGGGCGTCCTGCACCAGGTCGTTGCGGCCGAAGATGACCGAGCGGCGCAGGTCCTTGCGGAACGTGTACCGCCCGCCGGACTGCTCGAAGTACCGTTCGACGAGCTCCGGGGGGAGGCCCTGGACGTCGCGTTCGCCGTACGTCGCCTGCCGGGCCTCGTCGAGCCGTTCCTCGTCGACGTCCGTGGCGTAGATCTTGACGCGTTCCTTGAACCGGTCGATGCCGAGCATCTCGGCCAGGAGCATGGCGAGGGTGTACGCCTCCTCGCCGGACGCGCACCCGGCCGACCAGACCCGGAGCAGCGAGTCCGGCGACTTGGCGGCCACCATCGGCTCCAGCACGTCGGCCCGCAGGTACTCCCAGGCTTCGGCGTCGCGGAAGAACGCGGTCACGTTGATCAGGATGGTGTTGAAGAGCGCGGTGAACTCGTCCGGGTGAACCTGGAGATGGTCGAGGTACTCCGGGTAGCCGACGGCGTCCACCTGGCTCATCCGCCGGTCGACCCGCCGCATGAGGCTGGACCTCTTGTAACCGGTGAAGTCGAAGCCACGGGATTCCTTCAAGTACGCCAGGAGCGCCTCGAAGTGGGGGTCGGTCGGTTGCACGCTCCGGAACGCTACCGTACGTCACTCGGCGGTGGTCGCACCGAGACGGGCGATGAGGTGCCGGAGTGTGCCCGCCGCCGACTCGGCGTCGTCGGCCAGCCGGTGAAGCCGCTCGTCGTGGCCGCCGGCCATCCGGCGGCCCAGATCGGCCCTGTCCTGGAGTGCGCGCAACGCCGTCCGCAGCGCGCCGTCCAGGACTTCCGACTGTTCCGTCAGGAGGCTCTCCGGCGACCAGGCGTGCCCGGCGGGGCACACCAACCGGGGCAGCGGCCGATCGTCGAGCGGGAGGAGGCCGCCGCAGCTCGGGCAGCCGAGACCGGCCGGCGCGGGAAGACGGCCGGCGCCCGCATCCGGTGGCAGCGGCTCCGCGGTGATCGCGGCCAGCAGCGCGCCGATCTCGGCCGCCGGGACGGTGTGATCCGGCCGGACCGCCTTCATCGCCGCCCGGGGCATGCTCGGGTGCAGCGCGTCCTCCGGGTCCTGCACCACGGTGACCCCGCCGCGGGCGGCGACCGCGGCCAGCCCGGCCGCGCCGTCGTCGCGGGAGCCGGACAGCACCACCCCGATCGCCCGGTGGCCGGCGGCTCGCGCCACCGAGCGGAACAGCGGGTCGACGGCGGGCCGGTGACAGTTCTCCGCGGGCCCGTGGCTGAGGCGGAGGTGGCCGCCCAGCAGGAGGAGATGGTGATCGCTCGGGGCGACGTAGATCCGGCCGGCGAGCACCCGCTCGCCGTCGCGGGCGGTCTGGGCCGGCAGCGGGCCGCTGCGGGACAGGATGGCCGGCAGCGCGCTCGGCGCGGCCCGGGACACGTGCAGCACCACCAGCAGGGCGCCGGGGTAGCCGGCGGGCAGGCCGCCGGCCAGCGCGCACAGGGCCTGCACGCCGCCGGCGGAGGCGCCGACGGCGACCATGTCCCGGCGCGCCGGGGTCACACGGCTGCTCCGGCGGCGAGCTGGGTCCACACGACCTTGCCGTCGGGGACGGGGAGGACACCCCACGCGTCGGTGAGGTCACGCACCAGGCGCAGACCGCGGCCACCCGCGTCGGTGACGTCCGGGTCGAGGGTGCGGGGCATCCGGCGGCTGTGATCACGGACGGCCATGATCATCCGGCCGTTGCGCAGCCGCAGGGTGAAATCCATGGTGGTGTGCGCGTGCCGGACCACGTTGGCCACCAGTTCGGTGGCGACCAGGGCGGTGGTGGCGGTGATGTCGGCGCGGTGCCAGGCGGTGCAGGTCTGCGCGACCAGGTGGCGGACCTGCCGGCAGGCTTCGGGGACGGGGCGCAGGCGTACCCGTACATCGGCGGTGGGATTCTGCTCGGCGGCCTCGGCCCGCGCCCGGGCGAGCGTCTCGGCGCAGTCCCCGGCCAGGTGGAGACCGGCGCAGCCGGGCGCGGCGGCCAGCGCCTCGCGGGTCCGCGGGTCGGCGCCGCACACCACGATCGGCGCCGCCGGGAACTCCTGGGCCTGGCAGACCACGTCCGCCAGGACGGTCAGCCCGAGCGGATCGGCGACGCGTAATCGGGTGCAGTCGAGCAGCACCCGCAGCGGCTGCGCGGACAGGCTGCGGCGCACCGCCGCGCCGAGCGCGCCACCGGTGACCCGGTCGAGGGTCCCGCTGACCGTCAGGACCGCGACCGGAAGGTCCTGTTCCGGCCGGCAGACGAGCTGGCTGGCCATGGCCCTCCCTTCCGGGGAACCGTGCGGGCGGCGACGCCCGGCGGACGTCAGGCACACACACTGCCCGCCGCCCGCCGGTGACAAACGTCAGCGGAGCCGTTCGTACAGCTTCAGGTAGGCCTCGGCCATCACGGCCGGGGTGAAACGGCGTTCGGCCTCGGCCCGGCAGGCCGCCGGATCGATGGCGGTGGCCTTGTGCACGAGATCGCCGAGCGCCTCCTCGTCGCCGGTCAGCAGCCCGGTGTGCCCCTCCTCGATCAGCTCGGGCAGGCAGCCGCGGGCGATGCCGACGACCGGGGTGCCGAGCGCGAGCGACTCGACCACCGCGGTGCCGCCCGGCTCCTCCCAGCGCAGCGGGAAGAGGGCGACCCGGGCGCCGGCCACCAGCAGGTCCCGGTCCCGGCCGGTGACGGTGCCGATCCAGCGCACCCGGACCCCGTCGACGTGCGGCGCCACCTTCTCGTGCCAGAAACGCACGTCCGGATTGTCGGGGTCGGCGCCGGCCAGGGCCGCCGCGTTCTGGTACGGGCCGACCGGCCCCGCCAGGATCAGATCGAACCCGGCCTCGTGCGCCAGCCGGGCCGCCAGATCCTGCCCCTTGCCGGGGAAGATCCGGCCCAGGACCACGGCGTACGGCCCGCGCGGGGTGTCCGGCAGCGGCTCGGCGGCCAGTGGCGTGGACAGGTGCACGTGCCCGATCGCGTGGTCGCGCAGCGCCTGCGGGGCCCGGGCCAGCTGCGCCGCCGACACCCCGTTGACCCGGACCCGGTCACCGCCGTCGAACGTGCCGTACAGCTCGGGGTGTTTGCGCAGGTCCCAGTGCAGGGTGTGCAGGGCGGGGGGAGCGTCGGTGCCGAGCGCGGCCATGCTGACCAGCCCGGCGGCCTCGACGTGATCGTGGACGACGTCGATGTCGCCGCGCTGCGCGGCCCGCAGCACCGCGTGCTGGTGCGCCTGCACCACGCCCATGACCTGGTTGTACGGACGCTGGATGTGCGCGAACTGCCCGGTCTCGAAGACCGTCACCCGGTCGTCGGCCTCGATCGTGCTCTCGCCGACGCTGGCGAGGACCACCTCGACGCCGAGTCTGCGCAGCTCCGGGACGAGGCTGGCGACGATGTTCTCGATGCCGCCGTACCCGACCGGCGGGACCGGCAGCCACGGTCCCGCGTTCATGAGGACGCGCATCAGGCGGCCACCGACAGGTCGAGGGAGGCCAGCGGCGGCCGTTCGGTCACCACGATGTCGGTGACGGCGATCTGCCGGTCCAGGTTCGGCAGGGCGTCCTGGCCGCCCCGGCGGAACTGGGTGAGCAGGCTCGACGGCGGCAGCGCCTCGGTGGCCAGGCCGCGCCGGTGCATCCGCGACCAGGCGGTCGTCATGATCTGCGCGGACATCCGGCCGAGGGCCTCGGTGCCCTGGTGCCGGTGCTTGCGCTCGCCCAGGTCGACCTGGGCGAGGGCGTCCAGCCCGACCAGGTCCACCAGGTCGATCAGCATGCCGATCTCCACGCCGTACCCGGAGACGAACGGGATGCGCTCCAGGGTGCTGCGGCGGCCGGCGTACTCGCCGGCCAGCGGCTGCACGAATCCGGACAGCTCCGGGAAGAAGAGGTTCAGCAGCGGGCGCGCGCACAGTTCGGTGACCCGGCCGCCGCCGTCGGTCTCCACGCTGACCGGCCCGTTCAGCGGCCGGTGGTAGAAGCCCTTGACGAACTCGACGCCCGGGTCGGTGAGCAGTGGCCCGAGCAGTCCGGTGACGAAGTGCGAGGAGAACTCGTGCAGGTCACCGTCGACGAAGGCGACCACGTCCCCGCTGCTGGCCGCCAGCCCGGCCCACAGCGCGTCACCCTTGCCCTCCATCCGGGGCAGTCCGCTGGTCATCCGGTCCTGGCTGACCACCCGGGCGCCGGCCCGGCGGGCCACCGCCGCGGTGGCGTCGGTGGAGCGGGAGTCGACCACCAGGATCTCGTCCACCAGCGGGACCTGCTCGACCAGGTCCCGGCGGATCGTGGCGACGATGGCGCCGATCGTGGCCTGTTCGTCGCGGGCCGGGATCACCACGCTCACCTTGGTCGTGCCCTTCGCGGCGAGCAGGTCACGTGGCGTCCACTGGCCGGCGTTGCCGGTCCGGTAGGTCGTCCACGCCTCCACCACGGGTGAGACGGTCGAATGCGAATGCCACATCGGCTTACCCCCAAGTTCGCGATCTTCCGGCGCGGTCGGCATTGCCCAGGGACGACCCGAATCAATCTTTCCGGAACGTGACGAGACGGTCACTGTCGATGAAAGGAGTTTGGGATCGCGGCGACCGGATACAGAACCGGCCGTTGTAACGGCCCGGTGGGGACAGGGGAGCGGATGTCGATGACGAGAATCGGTCTGATCGGTGCGGGCGGGGTGGCGGCCCGGCATGCCCGGGTGCTGTCCGGACTGCCGGACGTGCAGGTGAGCGGCGTGACGGACGTGGTGGCCGAGGCCGCCGGACGGCTCGCCGGCGAGCACGGGAGCAAGGTGTACGACTCGGTCGCCGATCTGATCGACTCCGGCCCGGACGCGATCTACGTGTGCGTTCCGCCGTTCGCCCACGGTGACGCCGAGCGGGCCGTCGTGGCCGCCGGCCTACCGATGTTCGTGGAAAAACCCATCGCTATCAATCACGGCATAGCGACCGAAATCTCATCGCTGGTGGCGGAACGCGGTCTGCTGACCGCCGTCGGGCACCACTGGCGCTACCTCCCGGTGGTGGAGAAGGCCCGGGAACTGCTCGCCGACCGGCCGATCCGGCTGATCACCGGCTCCTGGCTGGACAAGGTGCCGCCGGTGGCCTGGTGGCCGATCGGCGGGCGCTCCGGCGGGCCGGTCGTCGAGCAGGCCGCGCACGTGCTCGACCTGGCCCGGCATCTCGCCGGCGAGGTGGGCGAGGTGTTCGCCTACGGCAACGGCACCCCGCCGGCGGTCGAGGGCGCCGACGTGGACGGCGCGACCACCGCGGTGCTGCGGTTCCACAGCGGAGCGGTCGGCACTCTGGCGGCGACCTGCGTGCTCGGCTGGAAGCACCGGGCCGGGCTGGAGGTGTACGCCGACGGCCTCGCCCTCGCCCTGACCGAGACCGAGCTCGCCATCCGTGACGGTGATCACACCGAGACGGTCGCCTGCGAGCCCACGACCGGGCACGTCGCGGTGGACCAGGCGTTCGTGGACGCGGTCCGGGGTGACCGGGACGACATCCGGGTGCCGTACGCCGAAGCGCTGCGCACCCACGAGCTCGCTCTCGCCGTCGCCCAGTCCGCGGCCGAGGGCCGTGCCGTCCGTCCCGGCGGAGCGCCCCGTGGCTGACCGCAACCTGATCGTCGCCGGCCCCGGCCGCCTGGAGATCGCCGACGTCGCCGCCGAGGACGTGCCGGACGGCGGCTTCCACGCCCGCACCCTGTTCAGCGGCGTCTCCGCCGGCACCGAGCTGACCTTCCTGAAAGGCACCAACCCGGCCCTGCACGCCGGTTTCGACGGCGCCCTGGGCCTGTTCGGCGGGCCGCCCGAGCAGGCCTACCCGGTGACCCGCCTCGGCTACATGGAGGTCGCCCGGATCGAGGACAGCCGGACACCGGCGTGGAAGGACGGCACCGTCGTCGCGATGACGTACGGCCACCGCACCGGCTACCACGGCCACCCGCTGCGCGACCGGGTGGTGCCGTTGCCGCCCGGCCTCGACCCGGTGCTCGGCATCTACGCCGCGCACATGGGCCCGATCTGCGCCAACGGCCTGCTGCACGCCGCCGCCGACCGGTTCGGCCCGGCGGTCCGCTCGCTTGCCGACGGTGTCTCCGGCTGCCGGGTCGCGGTCGTCGGCGCCGGTGTGGTCGGCCTGCTCACCGCCCTGTTCGCCCGCCTGCACGGCGCCGCCTCGGTGGTCGTGGTGGACCCGACCGCGTCGCGCCGCGCGGTGGCCGAGTCGCTGGGCCTGGAGACCCTCGACCCGGACGACGGCGACGCCGCGGTGGTGCTGAAGACCCGCTGGCGGCACGCCGACGGCGACCGCGGCGCCGACGTCGTCTTCCAGTGCCGCGGCCAGGCCGCCGCCCTGCACCTCGCGCTGCGCCTGCTGCGGCCCCAGGGGACGGTGATCGACCTGGCGTTCTATCCGGGCGGCGCGGACGAGGTGCGCCTCGGCGAGGAGTTCCACCACAACGGCCTCGCGGTACGGTGCGCGCAGATCGGCCGGGTGCCGCGCGGCCTCGCACACGCGTGGGATCGGGAGCGGCTGTCCGCGGCCACCATCGACCTGCTCCGCGCCGACGGCGACGCGATCAGGAAACACCTGGTCACGGCCATGGTCCCGTTCGAGGAGGCGCCCGCTCTCCTGCAGGATCTGGCCGAGCGCCGCCGCCAGGAGCTGCAGGCGGTCATCACCTTCTGACGAGGCGGCGGGAGTCCGGCGCTTGATGGCGGGCAAAATGAAGTACCGTTGCCCGCCATGGGTGTGTCGCAGCGGCTGAAGAGCCGGTTCCGCAAGTTTCTCCAGCGTCCGGGCACGACGGTGGACCTGGGGCCGTTGTCGAAGCGGCTCGGCGCGATCGAGGCGCGCGAGGACGCGCTGAAGGAGCTGACCGACGCCGAGCTGACCGACGCCGCCCGCGAGGCGAGCGACTACGTCGAGATCTGCGCCGTCGGCCGGGAGGCCGCGCGCCGCGCGATCGGTCAGCGGCCGTACGACGTGCAGCTCCTCGGCGCGATGGCGCTGCTCGACAAGCGGGTCGCCGAGATGGCCACCGGTGAGGGCAAGACCCTCACCGCCACCGTCGCGGCGTACGGGCACACCCGCCTCGGCAACGGCCCGGTGCACGTCCTGACCGTCAACGACTACCTGGCCCGTCGTGACGCCGAGTGGATGGAGCCGATCTACACGCTGCTCGGCCTCACCGTCGCCTCGGTCACCGAGGCGATGACCCCGGAGGAGCGCCGGGAGGCGTACGCCGCCGACGTCACCTACGTCTCGGTCAGCGAGGCCGGTTTCGACTACCTGCGCGACCAGCTGGTCACCGACGTCGCCGACCGGGTGCAGCGCGACCTCGCCACCGCGATCGTCGACGAGGCCGACTCGATCCTGATCGACGAGGCCCGGGTGCCGATGGTGCTGGCCGGCAGCATCGCGACCGAGAGCGACCCGGTGCACGACGCCGCCGCGCTGATGCGGGAGCTGCGCAAGGGCAGGCACTACGAGGTCGCCGAGGACGGCCGCAGCGTCGCCTTCACCGAGGACGGCCTCAAGCACCTCGAGGAGAAGCTCGGCGGCATCGACCTGTACGCCGACGACCAGGTCGAGGTCCTGTCCGCGGTGAACGTGGCGCTGCACGCGCACGCCCTGCTGCGCCGCGACGTCGACTACATCGTCCGCAACGGCGGTGTCGAGCTGATCGACGAGATGCGCGGCCGGGTCGCCCAGCGCCGCCGCTGGCCGGACGGCCTGCAGGCGGCGGTGGAGGCCAAGGAGGGGCTGTCGGCCACCCAGGAGGGCGAGGTCCTCGACACCATCACCGTTCAGGCGTACATCGCCCTCTACCGGACGGTGTGCGGCATGACGGCGACCGCCGTGCACGTCGGCGAGCAGCTGCGGGAGTACTTCAAGCTCGAGGTCGCGGTGGTTCCGCCGAACACGCCGAACATCCGCGAGGACGACGACGACCGGATCTACTCGGCGCACGACATGCGCGACGAGGCCCTGGTCGAAGAGATCAGGATCGCCCACGAGTCGGGCCGCCCGGTGCTGATCGGCACCCTGGACGTGAAGGCGTCCGAGCGGCTGGCGAGCCAGCTCGAGGCGGCCGGCGTCCCCTGCAACGTGCTGAACGCGAAGAACGACGCCGAGGAGGCCGCGATCATCGCGGAGGCCGGCGCGCTCGGCGCGGTCACCGTCTCCACCCAGATGGCCGGCCGCGGCGTCGACATCCGTCTCGGCGGCAGCGACGAGAAGGACCGCGACGCGGTGGTCGAGCTCGGCGGGCTGTACGTGATCGGCTCCGGCCGGCACGACAGCCGCCGCGTCGACGACCAGCTCCGGGGCCGGGCTGGCCGGCAGGGCGACCCGGGCCGCTCGGTCTTCTTCGTCAGCCTGGAGGACGAGCTGGTGCACCGGCACGCCGGTGACATCCTGCCCGCCTCGCCGCGGATGGACATGGACGGCGTTGTCCACGACAAGCAGGTGGAGTACGCGGTCGAGCACGCCCAGCGCGTCGCCGAGGGCGTCAACCACGAGATCCACAAGAACACCTGGCGCTACAGCGTGGTCATCGAGCAGCAGCGTCTGCTGCTGGCCGAGCGCCGGGAGCGCCTGCTCACCTCCGAGGTCGCGGCGATCATGCTGCTGGAGAAGTCGCCGGAGAAGGCCAAGGAGACCGACGAGGACGTGCTGTCCGACTCGGCCCGGGCCATCGCCCTCTTCCACCTGGACCGGCTGTGGGCCGAGCATCTGGCGTTCCTGTCGGAGGTCCGGGAGGGCGTCCACCTGCGCGCGCTGGGCAAGCTGGACCCGCTGGACGAGTTCCACCGGGCTGCCGTGCCGGCCTTCCAGGAGCTGCTGACCAAGGTCGAGACGAAGACCATCGAGACCTTCGAGGAGGTCGACCTCACCGACGGCTGGCAGCCGGACCGGGCCGAGATCGTCCGCCCCAGCGCCACCTGGACGTACCTGGTGCACGACAACCCGTTCGGCTCCGAGCTGGACCGGCTCATCGCCGCCGTCGGCCGCCGCCTCACCTCGGGCGGCTGACCTCTTCGGATCTCGCTGACGGGGCGCCCGGGTGGCGCCCCATCAGCTCCACCATCTCGTGCAGCCCGAAGAACTCCGCCGTCGGCAGGGCCGAGGCGGGGTCGGCGCCGGCGTCGAGCAGGATCCGCACGGTGTCCGCGTTCTTCCGGAACACCGCCGCCGCCAGGGCGCTCTGGCCGCGGTCGTTGACCCGCTCCGGGTCGGCGCCGCGCCGCACCAGCGCCGCCACCGTGTCCGGGTGGTTGTGATAGGCGGCCAGGATCAGCAGCGTGTCGCCCTTGTCGTTGGTGAGGTTCGCCGGGAGCCCGGCGTCCACCTGTGCGGCGAGTTCCCCGGTGGCGCCGTCGCGGGCCAGGTCGAACATCCGGTGCGCGTATTCGATCGTTTCAGCATCCAGGTGTGTCACGTACGGACACTACCCACGTTCGGCAACGTTTAATGAGGCTGACAGAAAGCGTTCCGGGAATGCATTTGTGTGACGCGCGACAATATGGAACGTTGTTCCCACAGTGTGGGTCGGCGACTTGACCCGCGAACCCGAATGCGGGAATTATCGTCCCCGCTTTACGCACAGTGATCAGTCATATTCGCTTGCCGCAGCAAATTCTGGGGGATGAATCAATGCCGGTCAGCGCATTGTCGCCGCGTGCCGATCGTCGATCCGCCGGGCCGGGCCGGGGTTCCGCCCGCCGGCCCGCCGAGCCCGCGCTGACCGTGACTCTCGCCATTCCGCTCACCGGTGACGTGGTCTCACCACAGGCGCACCGCCTGCTCGCCGCCGTCCGTGAGCTGGTCGAGCTGAGCAAGGGGACGGTGACCGTCGAGCAGGCACTGCCGGGCGACGCCCTCACCGAGCCGGAGACGGCCGGGGAGGCCGCTCCGGAGGGTCCGGAGGTGCGGCTGCTCACCTCGTCGCGTCAGGCCCTTCTGGACGGCGCGGCGCTGCCACTCACCCGTCTCGAGTTCGACCTGCTGCAATACCTCGCCGAGCGGCCCCGCCGGGTCTTCACCCGGGCGCAGTTGCTGGCCGCCGTCTGGGGTTACGAGCGGGCCGGTGAGCGCACCGTCGACGTGCACGTGCGCCGGCTGCGTCTCAAGCTGGGCAACACCCTGCCGCTGATCACCACGGTCTACGGCGTCGGTTACCGGCTGGCCGACGACGCCAACATCGCGATCCTGCCGCACGATTGAGACCTGTCGCGACCGGCCTCGGCGGAGGCCCGCACGGCGCCGCGGGGGATCATGGATCGATGCGAGTGCGCCCCATCTCCTTCGAGGTCCTGGTCGAGGATCTCGCCACCCGGCTGGCGAGTCGGGAATCCGACAATAGGCTGCGAGTGGCGGTGGACGGGGCCGAAGCGGCCGATCCGGGCCGCCTCGCGGACGCCCTCGTCGACCCGCTGCGGGTCCGTGGCCGGCCCGTCACACGTGTCGCCACCAGCGATTTCCTCCGCCCCGCCTCGGTGCGGCTGGAGGCTGGTCACGCCAATCCGGACTCGTTCTACACCGGTTGGTTCGACGAGGCCGGGCTCAGCCGTGAGGTTCTGGCCCCGGCGGGCCCGGAAGGCTCCGGCCGAATCCTCGAACGACTGTGGGACGCGGGCGTGGACCGGGCCGCCCGGGCGCCGTACCGGCAGCTGCCGGTGAACGCGATCGTGCTGGTCAGTGGCCCGCTGCTGCTCGGCGCCGGCCTCGACTTCGACTTCTCCATCCACCTTGAGCTGTCCGCCGCGGCGCTGGCCCGGCGTACCGCGCCGGAATCAGCGTGGACCCTTCCGGCATTTCGGCGCTACACGGCCGAGGTGGCCCCGGAGACCTTCGCTGACGTGGTGATACGCCTCGACGACCCGCGCCGGCCGGCACTCGTCGAGGTGGCCCCGTGACGCCCGGCACAAGACCCGCGCGCCGAGTGTGTGGCGGCTTCGACCACTGACAGTTATGCTCCGGTTACTTTTTCGCGGGGGTCCCGTTTGGGATCACCGGCGGTGGGTATCGTCCGGCTCCACATAACGAGCCGGCCCGGGACGAGGGTGACCCGGCGGATGGCCACCGGCTGGGGCTGAGTGAAGGGCAGGGGGACTGCATGCTCGTCAACGGAGCGGTTGTTGCGGGTAAGGGCGCGGGCACGGCTAAGGGGCTGCGTTCGACCGAGGAGATCGAGCAGATCCGCGTGATCCTGCAAGGCCGATTCGAGGAGCTCAACACCGAGTACGAAGAGGCTGTCGCCCAGAACACCCGGCTGCGGCTGGTCGAGATCGGCGACGCGGCCGGCGACGACCAGGCCGACAGCGGGTCGAAGACCGCGGAGCGGGACGCCGCGACCTCGCTGATCAGGACGCTGCTGGACCGGCGGACCCAGGCGGAGCACGCGCTCCACCGGCTCGACGAGGGGACGTACGGGAACTGTGAGGGTTGCTCCAACCCGATTCCGGTGGAGCGGCTGGAGGTGTTCCCCTCGGCCACCACGTGTGTGAACTGCAAGCAGGTTCGCGAGCGCCGGGCCAGTTGACACGACGCGGACCCGCCGGCGTTTCGGTAACGCCAACGGCAGTGGAATAACTGCCGAATGTGCCGGCGGGCCGTCAATGCATTATCGGGCAAACGTTTATCCGGCCGGGTTCACCGACGAATTCGGCCGGGACGGGATCCGCGGGACCGGCCCGGCTTCGAGGCCGCGGCGGGCGGCGTCCGCTGCCATCACGCCCGCGTCTATCACGGCGGCGCCACCCGGATCGTTGTTGAAGAACACGAACATCTCCGGTACGCCGTCCGCACGGTCCAGCCAGGACCGCAGAGCCGTCCGGCCGTACCGGGGCCACGGCTTTCCACCACCCTCGTGCAGCCGCAGATAGCCGAAGTCCGCGGTCCGCCACAGCGGCGTCAGCGGCCGGCCGCACCGGTCCGCCCAGCACAGCGCCGCCCCGTGCCCGCGCAGCAGCGCCTCGCACTCGGCGGTGAACCAGGTCGCGTGCCGCGGCTCCACCACCACCCGGACGCTTGCGGGGAACAGCCCGAGCGTCTCGTCCAGCGCCGCCAGGTCGGCCTTCATGGTCGGCGGCAGCTGCAGCAGCACCGGCCCGAGCTTGTCGCCGAGCGCCTCGGCCCGGCCCAGGAACCGGGCCACCGGCTCGGCGGGCTCCCGCAGCCGTTTGATGTGCGTCAGGTACCGGCTCATCTTCACCGCGAACAGGAACGCGTCCGGTGTCTGGTCCCGCCACTTGGCGAAGGTGTCGCGTTCCGGTAGCCGGTAGAACGCGTTGTTGATCTCCACGGTGCCGAACCGGTCCGCGTAGTGCACCAGCCACGACCGCTGCGGCAGCCCGCCCGGATACAGGTACCCGGTGTCGTCGGCGCCCTTCGCGGGCCGCCAGTCCCGGTACTGCCATCCCGATGTCCCGATCCGCAACATGTCCGCCTCTTACCCGGGTACAACGGAATCCATGACCGACACAGCGGACGACGACGGCCGGGCCGGCGACCCGGAGACCCCGGCCGGCGACTACGAGTACGACGAGGCGCACGGCGGCGGCGACGACGGCCCCGACGTGCCCGCCGCGCTCCGCGACGAGGCACGCCGCCGCCTGGACCTCAACCCGAACCCCTGAGGATCCCGGCCCGGCGACTCGCACGCGGGAGCACGGGCCCGAGGCACCACCCCATCCGCCCCGGCTCGCCGGCTGTCTCACGGGCCGGCGCGGGCCGAGGCCCAACCCCCACCCGCCCCGGCTCGCCGCCTGTCTCACGGGCCGGCGCGGGCCGAGGCTCACCCCCGGCTGGTTCTCACGGCTGTCTACGCCGTTGAGGCAGCCGTGAGAACCAGCCGGGCGTTCAGCGGCCGAGCTGGGCGGCCGCGTGCAGCACCAGCGCGGTCGCCAGGCCGGTGCCCAGCACGGTCACCACCGCCGCGGTGTCCAGCGCGGTGCCCCGGCGGTCGGTGACCAGCTTGGCGGTCACCACCGCCAGCACCGGCAGGAGCAGCAGCACCAGCAGGGCCACCACCGGGGCGGCCTGCTGCCAGTCCCCGCCGGCCGCCTCCCCGGTGCTGCGCACCACCCCGTTGCCGATCGCCCCGAGCACGCCACCGGCGACCCCGAGGACCACGAACAGGACCTTCGTGCCGAACGTGATCGGGCGGGCCGGCGGCGTGTACTTGACCCGCGTCTCCACCTCGTCCAGATAGTCCCGGGCGTCGCGCGGCCGCTCCTCGTCGCCGCGCTGGCGGGGGATGCTGGCCGGCGGCAGGGTCCGCCCGAACCGTTCCGCGGCCGGCCCGACCCGGTGCACGAACTCCGACCACAGGCCGGCCGCCCGCGCGTCCACCTGTTCCAGATCCCGCTGGGCCGCCCGGACCGCGTCGTCGGCCGCCTCGGCCTCGGCCCGGGCGTCGCGCACGGCGGCGTCGGCGGCGCGCCGCCGCTCGGTGTGCCAGCGGTGCGCCTCGTCGCGCAGTTCGGCCGCCTTCTCGTCCAGCGTGGTGAGCCGGCGCAGCACGGTCCGGTAGTCCGCCCGGTCGAAGTCCATCGGTTCCAGTTCGCTCACGGCGCCGTCTCGCTAAGGATTTCCGTAGGGGATGATCACCTCGGCGCCCCGGTGCACCGAGCGATCGAAGTGCAGCGCCCGCCAGGGGCGCGGGTACCAGTTCGGCGCCCCCTGCCCCGGGTAGTACGGCGACAGCTCGCTGCCGTGCACGTCCAGGGCCACCCAGGCGCCGATCGAGTCGGTCCGGGCCGCCTGGCCGCCGAGGGTGTCGCGCAGCAGCCCGGCGCCGCGCCACCAGCCGAGCACGTGCAGCCGGCGTTCCGGTCCCTGCCGCAGCACGGTGCGCAGCTGTGCGGCGGCCTCCTTGCCGCCGGGCAGCGCGTCGGCGGCGTAGATCAGGATGAAGTGCGGCCGGTCGGCCGGCCACGCCGCGGTGGCCTCGGCGGCGGCGTCCTCGAGGAGCCAGTCGACGTTGTCCATGTCGTACCAGCCGCAGTCGGGGATGCGGGCGTGCAGCGCCTCGGCGGCGGCCCGGGCGTCGGTGTCCAGGCAGACCACCGAGAACCGGGCGCCCTCCGGGGCGAACTGGGCGGCCAGGGAACGGCCCGCGGTGGCCAGGACGGCGCAGGCCTCGTCGACGCGGGTGCCGAGGACGGCCAGGTTGCGGCCGGGGGCGCGGCGCAGCACGGTACGCGCGGAGCGTGCCGCCACGTCGATGGTCTCGCCGAGCAGCGCGACCGGTGCGGCCGGCGAATCGCTGGCCCGCAGCCCCCGGTAGTCGGGGCTGTCGACGAGTTTCGGGATGACGTCACCGTCGAAGAGCCGGGGCGGGCCGAGCTCGGGCGGCCGGCGGCGCCACAGCCGGTGCTGCAGGGCGCCCCAGCGTTCCCGGTCGCCGGCGGCCGGCACCCGGACGACCCGGTTGGCCTCGGCGGCGCCGGAGTCGGCGTTGACGACCGCGTGGTAGCGGGGCAGGGAGTCGGCGGCCGCGTTGGTCTCGGCGAGGACCCGGCGGGCCCGGGGCAGGGCGATCCGCAGGCTGAACTGGGCGACCAGCGCGGGCCGGCCCCACAGCGCCTCGATGCCGGAGACGTCCTGGCTGGCCAGGACCAGGTGGATGCCCTGGGACCGGCCCCGGCGGGCGAGGTCCTCGAGCAGGTCGACGGCCTCGCCGGCGACCGCGTCCCGGCCGGCGAGCAGCACCTGGAACTCGTCGACGACGGCCACGATCCGCGGCCAGGAGCCGTCCGGGTCCTCGGCGCGCAGCTCGGCCAGGTTGGTGACCTCGTGCTGTTTGGCGGCGTCGGCCCGGCGGCGCAGTTCGGCGCTGAGGAACCGCAGCAGCGCCAGGCCGAACTCGCGGTCGGTGTTGACGTTGACCCCGACCAGGCGGACGTGCGGCAGCCAGCTCGGGTCCCGCCGGCCGGGCGCGAACCGGGCGAACGACACGCCCTCCTTGAAGTCGAGCAGGTAGAACGCGAGCTCGTCGGGGGAGTAGCGGGCGGCGAGGGCGCCCATCCAGGCGTAGATGAAGTTGGTCTTGCCGGTGCCGGACGGCCCGGCGATCAGCGCGTGCGGCGGATAGTCGCTCAGCGTCACCAGCACCCGGGCACCCTGCGGGCTGTCGCCGAGCGGTGCGGTGAGCCCGGTCGCCGAGGTGTCCCGCCATTCGGTCCCGGCCTCCGGCAGGAGGCTGTCCAGCGCCACCGGCGCCGGCCCGGCGGCGACCTCCTCGGCGATCTGCCGGCAGGTGGCGGTCACCGTCGTGGGCGGCGGGGCGGGATCGAGACGTACGGGCAGATCTCCCGCTCCCTCGATGCGGGCGTCCTCGCCGGGCGCCGCGCGGATGAACTCGATGCCCGGCCCCGGCGCGACGTCGAGCCCTCGGATGACCAGGTGGACTCCGCAGGCCGCGCCGGTGCGCAGCAGCCGGTCCAGCTGGGAGCGTTCGTGCCGGGAGAGATCGCCGCCGCCGAGCAGCACCGCGACCCGCCACGGCTCGGGCCGCCGGTTGGTGACCGCGTGCAGCTCCCGCAGCGAGGTGTACTCACCGGCCAACACCGTCTCGTTGATCCGCCGGACGTGCCCGACCAGGTCGTCGAGCAGGCGTTCCAGCCCGCCCGGCCCGACCGAGGTGAGCACCCCGGCAGGGGCGAGCGGCGCGAAGCCGGCCAGGCCGCCGCCGAGGTTCTCCGGGTCGTACCCGATGATCCGGACCGCGCCGGGCGCGCTGGTGCCGAGGGCCCGCAGCAGCAGCCCGGCCACCACGTCGTCACCGGCGCGTCGGTCGCCCTCGACCACGATGTGCCCGCGGTCGAGCAGCGCCACCAGGGCGGCCACGTCCGGCGGCGCCTCGTCCAGGGGCGGCCCGGCGGCGGTCTCCGGGGGTTCGCTCTCCGGGCCGGGCAGTGGCTCGGTGACCTCGCCGGGCGCGCCGGCCCAGGCGCCGCGGGGCCTCCGCTCGCCGTCGGCGCCCCCGTCCCGGCCGTCGGGCCGCCGGCCCTCTCCGGGGACCGGCGCCGGGACCGGCGCCTCCGGCAGGATCAGCCGGCCGACGCGCAGCTCGGCGGCCCGCTCCAGGGGGGTCGGCTCCCAGCTGTGCCAGGGCTCGCCGGCCGCGCCGGGGGCGGCCCGGTCGGCCGCGGCCGCCGCGACGCCGACCAGCGCGGCCAGCTCGGTGTCGTGCCAGGAGCCGATCTCGCGGATCCGCTCGTCCCGGGCCGCCGTCAGCTTGCGCCGCCGGGCCGTGGCGGCCGCGACCACCCGCTCGTACCGCGCATGGGCGGCGTCCCGCGCCTCGTGTGCCTGTTCCAGGGCGATCTGTGCGGCGCCGAGGGCATGCGACAGCCCGGCGCGGATCTCCATCACCCGGTCTCTGGTGGACTCAGCCATGACCTGCCGGCATCGTCGCAGTGGTCTCGCTCATCGCTCGCGCTCCGGTTTTTTCTCGGTCTCCGGCCGGACGGTGCGGACCGGCTCCGGGGCGTTCGGGTCGAGGGCGCCGGCGTCGCGGCCGAGGCGGGCCAGCAGCACGCCGGTGAGGACGCTCGCGGTCACCGCGTTGTCGGCGGGATGGCCGGGCGGCTGATCGCCGCGTTTCTGCTGTTGCTGCTGGACCGGCACCCGGCAGATCCGGTCGAGCAGGGTCTCCAGCACCCCGGGCGCGGTGCCCGGCAGCAGGGCGCGGACCCGGCCCTCGGCGGCCGTGCGCAGCCGCGGCACGTCCTCCGGGCGGGGCTCGTGACCGAGCAGGTCGCCGGCCAGGCGATGCAGCACCTGCGGGGTGACCGCGGACAGGCCGAGCCCGGTCGACGCGTTGACCTTGTGCAGCTCCCGGCCGAGGCGGGCGCGGTCCCCGGCTCGGACTCCGGCGGCGATCCGGCGCAGCAGCTCGGACGCGTCGCCCTCCTCGCCGGTGCTGCCGTCCGGGGCGGGCGGTGGCGCCTCGCCGGTGAGCTGGGCGACCCGCTGCTGCCACCAGGGACCGAGCCGCTCGGGTGGGGCGGCGGCCTCGTCCTGGCGGGGCGAGCGGGAGCGCTCCTGCTCCTGTTTGAGCGGGGCCCGCCACTCCTGGCCGGCCGGCGCGCCGGGGGTGGCGGACAGGCCCAGCACCGCCAGGTAACGGTCGATCGCGTCCTGGGTGGCACGCAGCGCGGCGGCGGCGCTCTCCGCGTGCTCGTTGCCCTGGGCCAGCCGGGCCACCCCGATCTCCTGGCTGGACTCCTCCTGCACCCAGAGCAGCAGCTGGGTCGCGGCGTTCAGCTTGTTCAGCGCGACGGCGAGCTCACCGGTGGGCAGGCCGTCGGAGATCGCTCGAAGCTGGGCGCCGAGATCCTGCAGCAGGGACATCGCGTCAGAGACTCGCCGTGTAGGTGTTGGCCTGCTCCACCGCCGCCATGGTCGCGCTCAGCGAATCCTCGAGCTGCTGGTGGGCCTGGGAGAGGGAGGCGTGTGCGGCGCCGACCGCGTCGCTGGTGCCGCCGTCGAGGGCCATGGCGAGCATCTGCTGGGCCTCGTCGATCTTCTCCTGCGCCGCCTGGATCGCCTGTTGTCCCTCGGTGACCTGCTGAAGTGCGGTCTGCACGGCAGCTTTGAGTTCGGCGACACTGGCCACCTGCGGAATGCCTCCTGTGCGGTTGACGACTGCGGTGCCAAGCGTACCGCCCGGTTCCCGCCCCGCCGTTCCATGGTGCCGCTTTTGGCGTCCCGTGCCAGCCGTCGCGGAAATCGGTTTCCGCGGGCCGGGCCCGGAGATCGCGCAGGTGAGATCGTATCCGCCACCAGATCCACAGTGGACCTCAGGGGTCGGCGCGCCGGGACACGATCACTCCTGGAAGCGACATCGCCGCGGCGCGGCCGGGTGACGCCGGGATCCCGGACGTGTGCGGAGCCGGGGTGCGGACGGCGGCCGAACCCCCACGCGCCGAAGGGGCGCCGGTCAGCGGGGGACCGCGGAGGGTCCCCGCACCTCGGCGCCGAGGGTGGTGACCCGGTCGCGGAGCCCGCGGTCGGCGGTGACGACCACGGTCCGGCGGGTGGGTGCGCTCACCCGTACCACCGCGACTATCTCGTCGTCGCCGGAGCCGGGGGCGCGGGCGATGCGCACCCCGGGCGGGCCTGGCGGAATGTCCCGGGCTTGGCCCTCGACCACCAGGACCACCTCGACCGGCGCCGGGACGCCCGGGAGGCCGGCCGCCGGGACCGTCGCCAGGCTGTCGCGGAGCCGGGCCGCGGCGCCCGCCCGGTCGCGCCACCAGCCGTCCGGAACCGAGCCGACGACGTTGGCGCCGTCGACGACAACCATCGGGATGCCGCGATCACCCGGCATCGGAGGCTCCGGCAAGGAAGGCTCTCGGAAGAGAGGTATGAGCGAGGGCGGATCCTGGGACGCCGACATGAAGTTGAGTGTAGTCGTGTCAACTTTTTTCGCGATCCGGGAATCAGCGGGGTGGCTCACGCGCTTTTGACAGCCGGGCGGCGGAGTTTGCCGCCCGGGCGGCCGGGTAGCCCGACAGGCGAGCCGGCCCGAGGTACCAGGAGAGAAGAGACTCATGAGCATCGGACCGTTCGGGCCGCCTGGGCCCGGCCAGTGGGACGACCTGTTCGCGCGCTTCTTCGGTGCGGCCGAGCCGCGCCGGTCGGCGCAGCGCATCGATATCGCGCGGTACATGAGTGACGACGCCCGGCAGGTTCTCGCCGACGCGGCACGCCGGGCCGCCGAGCTGGCCGGAGGGGCACGGCCGCTGGCCGACCTCGACACCGACCACCTGCTCTGGGCCGTGCTCCAGCAGGAGCCGATGAAGGAGACCGTGCGCCGGGCCGGCGCCGACCCGGACCGGCTCCTCAGCGAGATGGGCCGCCCCGCGGCCGCCGCCGGTGACCTGCCGGAGAGCATCTCGCTCACCCCGGCCGCCAAGCGTGCGCTGCTGGACAGCCTGCAGATCTCCCGCGCGGTCGGCGCCTCCTACATCGGGCCCGAGCACATCCTGATGGCGCTCGGCCTGAACACCGACTCGGCGGCCGGCCGGCTGCTCGCCGGGCGCATCGTCGACCCGCGCAGCATCCCGCACCACAGCGAGCTGCCGAAACCCGGCGGCCCCGGCCACGGGCACGGCCATGGTCACGGCCACGGGCACGCCCCCGCGGCGCCGACGCCGACCCTGGAGCAGTTCGGCGTCGACCTGACCGAGGCGGCCCGGCGCGGCGAGATCGACCCGGTGATCGGCCGGGCCGACGAGATCGAGCAGGCCGTCGAGATCCTGTCCCGGCGTACCAAGAACAACCCGGTGCTGATCGGGGAGGCGGGCGTCGGCAAGACCGCGATCGTGGAGGGCCTGGCCCAGCGGATCGTGGACGGCGACGTGCCGCTGACCCTGCAGGACAAGCGGGTCGTCCAGCTCGACCTGCCCGGCCTGGTGGCCGGCACCAAGTATCGGGGCGACTTCGAGGAGCGCCTGAAGAAGGTGATCGAGGAGATCCAGGCGTCCGGCGACAGCCTGATCGTCTTCCTCGACGAGATCCACACCCTGGTCGGCGCCGGTGGCGGCGGCGAGGGCGGCGGCATGGACGCCGGCAACATGCTCAAGCCGGCGCTGGCCCGCGGCAGGCTGCGGGTGGTCGGCGCGACCACGCTCGACGAGTACCGCAAGCACATCGAGAAGGACGCGGCGCTGGCCCGGCGCTTCCAGCCGGTGCTGGTCGGCGAGCCGAGCGTCGAGGACACCGTGGCGATCCTGCGCGGGTTGCGGGACAACTACGAGGCCCACCATCAGGTACGGATCACCGACGGCGCCCTGGAGGCCGCGGCCGAGCTGTCCTGCCGCTACATCACCGACCGGTTCCTGCCGGACAAGGCGATCGACCTGATCGACCAGGCCGGGGCCCGGGTCCGGCTGCGGACCAAGACGCCGGACGCGAACCTGCGCGAGCGCGAGCGCCGCCTCGAGCAGTTGTCCCGGGACCGGGACCAGGCGGTGGCCGCCGAGCACTACGAGAAGGCGTCCGAACTGCGCGACCAGATCAACGAGCTGAAAGCGCAGCTGGCCGGTGCCGGCGCGGGCGCCGACGCGGTGCCGCAGGTGACCGAGGAGGAGATCGCCGAGGTGGTGTCACGGGCCACCGGCATTCCGATCGCCCAGCTCACCGAGGCCGAGCGGGACCGCCTGCTGCGCCTGGAGCAGCACCTGCACGAGCACGTGATCGGGCAGGACGAGGCGGTCGCCGCGGTGGCCGAGGCGGTCCGCCGGGCCCGTGCCGGGCTCGGCGACCCGGACCGGCCGGTCGGCAGCTTCCTGTTCCTCGGTCCCACCGGCGTCGGCAAGACCGAGCTGGCCCGGTCGCTGGCGGAGGCGCTGTTCGGCGAGGCGGAACGGATGATCCGGCTCGACATGAGCGAGTTCCAGGAGCGGCACACCGTGTCGCGGCTGGTCGGCGCGCCGCCCGGATACGTCGGCTACGACGAGGCGGGGCAGCTCACCGAGGCGGTGCGGCGCAGGCCGTACAGCGTGGTCCTGCTCGACGAGATCGAGAAGGCGCACCCGGACGTCTTCAACATGCTGCTGCAGGTGCTCGACGACGGGCGGCTCACCGACAGCCAGGGCCGGACCGTCAGTTTCAAGAACACCGTGCTGATCATGACGAGCAACCTGGGCGCCGACCTGATCAACGGCTCCAGCCGCAGCGTCGGGTTCGGCGCCGTGGACAACGGGAGGTCGGCCGAGGAGGAGCTGCGCGACCGGCTCGACCGGCGGCTCAAGGAGCAGCTGCGGCCGGAGTTCATCAACCGGATCGACGAGATCATCATCTTCCGGCAGCTGGAGAGCGACCAGTTGCACCGGATCACCGAGATGCTGCTGACCGAGACGAAGGCGCGCCTGGAGGCCCAGGACGTCCGGATGGAGATCAGCCCGGCGGCGGTGGACTGGCTGGCCGAGAAGGGTTACCAGCCCGAGTTCGGGGCCCGGCCGCTGCGCCGGACCATCCAGCGCGAGCTGGACAACCGGCTGTCGAAGATGCTGCTCGCGGCGGACCTGGCGCCCGGCCGGACGGTGCGGGTGGACGCCCGGGACGGTGCGCTGACCTTCGACGTCGCCCTGTCGGCGGCGGTCTGAGGCCCGACGGGTGAGGGGGCTGCCGGCCCCCTCACCCGGCTCATGCCGCGGCGAGCTCCTGGGGCTGGCTGCGGATCCACTCCATGTAGTTCTCGTTGCGGGCCAGAGCCTCCTGGTACGCCTCCTTGGCGTGCGCCATCAGCTTGGGCGCGCTGCGGGCCGCCGGCGAGTCCGGGTGCCAGCCGAGCACCACCCGCCAGCGCAGTGGGGCTCCGCGCAGTGGGCGGCTGGTCAGCCCGGCCGGCGCGCGGAAGGTCGGCTGGCAGAGCCCGATGGCCATGCCCAGCTCGACCATGTCGATGCAGTTGCGGACATCCGATTCCAGGACCCGGCGGGGGGCGAAGCCGGACCGGGCGCAGGAGGCGGCGAAACAGTCGGCGAAGCAGCCGTCGCCGGGACCGGCCACCCACTGCTCCTCGGCCAGCTCGGCGAGATCCACCTCGAGGTTCTTGGCCTGTGGGTGGTCCTCCGGCATCAGCACGCAGACCGGGTCCATCCCGATGGTCTCCCACACCAGGCCGTACTCCGCGGAGGGGATGGCGTCACCGCAGACCCCGACCTGCGCGTAGTCCAGCTTGCCGGCCAGCACCATGCTGGACAGCTCGGAGATGTAGTAGGACGCGTGCGTGGAGATCTGGGCCTCCGGCTGGGTCGCCGAGAGACGGTGCACGAGATGAGCGACCACCGGTCCGCTGATCGCGCCGATCCGGTACCTGCTCATCGTGTCGGGACCGCTGCCGGCGGCCAGCCGGGCCGCTTCGTCCTGCAGCCCTTTCATCGCCGGCAACAGCACCCTGGCACGGGAGAGGACCAGCTCCCCCAGGGCCGTCGGGCGTGCGCCCCGGCGGTCTCGGTCGAACAGCGGGCCACCCAGTGTCCGCTCGATCCGCTGAAGTTGGGCGGTGAGCGCAGGCTGGGCAAGGCCGAGTTGTGACGCGGCCTTGGTCACGCTGCCGGTCTCCGCGATGGCGCAGACCACCTTCAGATGCCGCAGCTCGAGGTTCATAGCGTGACGTTAGGACTAGAAAGGGATCGAACGCTAGTCCGGAAGACGTGGAATGATCGGCAGCTTGTGACAAACGTATGAACGAACAGGACAGACGGCCCTTACTCGCCAGTACCGTTCTTTTTAGTCACAGATCCCGCGGGTAGGTCGCCCGGGACGTCACCATGTCGCGAACCTTGTCGACCACGCCGATGAGCGGGTCGACCACCTTGTTCCACGGCGGGGTGGCCGGAGTCGCAGGATGCGGCCGGGTCGGCGCGGCCTCCTTGGCCGTCTCGAACCGGTTGCCGAGCCGGATCAGGTCCTCGGCCGAGGCCATCTGCTGCAGCAGCGGCAGCAGCTCCTCGGCGTCGGCCGCGACGTGCCGGCGGATCGCCTCGGCGACCGGCGCCGGATCACCGCCGTGTTCGAGATCACCGAGCCGCTCCAGCAGCGCCTGATCCTCGGCCAGCTCCCGCTCGGCGATCCGGTCGCCGCCGGGCACCGCGGCGCGGACCGCGGGGTAGAGGTACTGCTCCTCGGCGCACAGGTGCCGGGAGATCGTGGCGACCAGCACCGAGGCGAGCCGCGGGTCGGCGGGCGCGGTGCGCAGGCGCCCGGTCAGGGACAGGATCTCCCGGTGCTGCTCGGCGACCACGTCGACGATGCTGCGCCCGGAGGTCGCGCCGCCCACCGGCGGCAGTGGGGGAAGATTCACGTCAGACACGGCACCACCGGTACCCGGGAACGCTCTCTCGGCAAACCCCGCCGGCCGCTGCCGCCACTCTTGCCACGGACTGACGACTCTGCCTTCACAACCGGCTGGTAAGAAGGTCGGATGACGACCACCGCCGAGAGCGAGGTCACGGACCTCTGCCGCGACCTGCTCCGCATCGACACCACCAACACCGGGGACCCGCGCACCACCGTGGGCGAGCGGGCCGCCGCAGAGTACGTCGCCGAGCGGCTGGGCGAGGTCGGCATCGAGTCACGGTTGCTGGAGTCCGCGCCGAAACGGGCCAACCTGATCGCCCGGATCCCCGGCGCCGACCGCTCCCGCGGCGCGCTCCTGGTCCACGGCCACCTCGACGTGGTGCCCGCCGACGCCGCCGAGTGGTCGGTGCACCCGTTCGCCGGCGAGGAGAAGGACGGCTACCTGTGGGGCCGCGGCGCGGTCGACATGAAGGACTTCGACGCCATGGTGCTGGCCGTCGTCCGGGAGTGGAAGCGCACCGGCTACGTCCCGCCGCGGGACATCGTGCTGGCCTACACCGCCGACGAGGAGGCCGGCATGGAGTACGGCTCCCAGTGGCTGGCCCGCGAGCACGCCGACCAGTTCGAGGGCTGCACCGAGGCGATCGGCGAGGTCGGCGGCTACTCGTACACCGTCAACGACGACCTGCGTCTCTACCTGGTGCAGACCGCCGAGAAGGGCTTGGACTGGCTGCGCCTGCACGCCACCGGCCGGCCCGGCCACGGCTCGTTCATCCACGACGACAACGCCGTCACCAACCTGGCCGAGGCCGTCGCGCGGGTCGGCCGGCACCGCTTCCCGACCGTCGTCACCCCCACCGTCCGGGCCTTCCTCGAGCAGGTCAGCGACGCCCTGGAGATCGACCTCGACCCGGACCAGCCGGAGCTGGCGGTGTCCAAGCTCGGCCCGATCGCCAACCTGATCGGCGCGACCCTGCGCAACACCGCCAACCCGACCCGCCTGGAGGCCGGCTACAAGGACAACGTCATCCCCGGCAAGGCGTCGGCCACCATCGACTGCCGGACCCTGCCGGGCCACGCCGACGCGTTCCTGCGCGAGCTGCGCGAGGTGATCGGGCCGGACATCGAGATCGAGCACATGCACCAGCAGCCGGCCGTGGAGACCTCCTTCGACGGCGACCTGGTCGACGCGATGGGCGCGGCGCTGCGGGCCGAGGACCCGGGCGCGCGGACCGTGCCGTACCTGATGTCCGGCGGCACCGACGCCAAGGCGTTCGCCACCCTGGGCATCCGCTGTTTCGGGTTCGCGCCGCTGCGCCTGCCGCCCGACCTCAACTTCAGTGCGCTGTTCCACGGCATCGACGAGCGAGTTCCGGTGGAGGGACTAAAGTTCGGCGTGCGTGTGCTCGACCGCTTGCTCCGAAACAGCTGAATCGGAAGGACCCCCATCTTCATGACTGACCAGAACGCCGAACTCGACGCCGCCCTCGAACGGGTCGTCGAGGCGGCGCGGGCGCACCTGGTGGCCGTCAAGGCGGCCGCCGGCCGCATCGACGACGACGACGTCTGGCAGGCGTACGTCGACCTCAACAACGCCTCCTACGCCTACGACGAGAAGCTGCTCGACGCCTTCGGCGAGGTCACGCCGTGGGACGTGGAGTCGATCGACCCGGACGAGGCGGACCGCCGGTTCGGCGCCGACGCCGGGGCCGCAGCCGGGGCGGGCGCCGACCCGTACCCGCAGGTCGTGTCGGTCCGCCAGCGCCGCGACTACCGCGTGCCGAGCGTGTCCGCGCTGCTGAAGGTCGCCGAGAACGCGCGGCGCAGCTCGGTCCCCGACGACGAGGAGGCCGGCCCGGTCGAGTCGGTCGGCGAGGCCGTGCTCGAGCTGCTGCAGGCCGGCGACGGTTCGCTGTCCTCGCTCGACGTGCCCGAGCTGGAGCCGCTGGACGGCCTGCTCACCGTCACCGAGGTCGCCGAGCCGCTCGACCTGGAGGCGTTCGACGACGCCGACGGCTCCGGCCCGTTCGCCCCGGTCGAGACCGACCTGCTGGTCGGCCGGCTGGACGAGCACCCGTTCCTGCCGGACGAGGACGACCACGACCACCACGACCACGCCGGTCACCACCACCACTGAGCCTCGGCCCGGTGGTCCCCGCCGGGGGACCACCGGGCCGGACCGCTGCTCCGCGTGCCGCCGCTAGTAGGTCAGATGAGGCTGCGGCGTCGCCTGGACCCGGCGGCGGAGCATCACCTTCCGGGTGCCGTCGGCGAAGAGCTGGACCTTGGCCAGTTCCCACCCGGAGAACTCGGCCGCAATGGCGAGCTGCGCCGCCGCGGTCAGCCGATCGACGTGTGAGGGCAACCGCAGCGGCGCGTATTCGTAGTCCATGCGATCTAATATGCTCCCGGCCCGGCCCCGGTGACCAGGCCCGGCAACGGCTGGTTCTCCGGTCGGTGACATGTGCCGCACGCTGGGCGGCGGCGCAGATGGTAGGCGTACGCGGCCAGGCCCAGAGTGATCGACCACACCGGCCACAGCATCATCGGGATCCGCGACGCCAGGCCCGAGCCGTCGTACAGCGCGCCGGCCCCCTCGCCGGTGAACAGCGAGATCGACGCCGACCACACGAAGACCGCCACGATCGACGCCGGGATGGTGGCGAGCCGGATCGGGACGCGCCGGCCGCGGGCGAACGGGATCCAGCGCGGGAAGCGCTCACCCCACCGCTGGATCAGGCCGAGCGTGAGGATCGTCCCCACCAGAGCGAACGAACCCAGGCCGGCGCCGGCCCACACCATGCCGGTGCGCCGCATCTCGGCGAGGAACTCCTCGGTGATGCCGAGCGGGATCCCGGCCAGCCAGGCCACGCGGGTCGCGGCGTAGAGCGCCGGGATGATCGCGGCGATCCAGGTCACGGCCCGGCCCCAGCGCGCGGCGCCCTCCGGGGTCGCCCAGCCGGCGGTGGCGGCGGAGCGGCCGCACGCCTCGCACGCGCCGGTGGTGCGGCGGCGCCAGCGGATCGCGGCGCGGGCGATCAGCAGCCCGCCGGCGACCGCGCAGACCTGATTGGCGAGCGCCCACGTGAAGATCGTGCCGTAGTCGACGGGTGGCCAGCCGAACGGGAAGCCGATCACCAGGATCGGCAGGTAGCCGGCGAGGGTCAGCAGCCGGACGTCCGCCACCAGGGCCAGCAGCGCGAACGCCACCAGGAACAGGTAACCGACCAGGGCGGGCCGGGCCGGGACACCCGAACCGGCGGCGAACAGGACGGCGGCGGCGGCCAGCAGCACCACGGCGAACACCGGGGCGCCGACCGCGGGATCCAGGGCGCGGAGCACGCTGTCGGCGTTGCGGGAGTCGCCGGTGCCGAAGGGGAAACCGCGGCCGGTGATCGTCCAGCCGAGAGCGAGGAGGCCGTAGGCCGCGGCCCAGCCGGCCGCGATGCGATGAGTCATGCCGTCCACGCTCGCCGCGGCGGCGGCGGCGCGGATCCCCGCCCGGAGGGAACCGCCTCCCCCACGAGAGGGAGACCTCAGAGCGGGACGAAACCGGAGCGGTACGCCGTGACGACCGCCTGCGTACGATCCCGGACCCCGAGTTTGTCCAGGACGTTGCGCACGTGCGTCTTGACCGTCTCGACGCCGAGCACCAGCCGCGCCGCGATCTCGGTGTTGGACAGCCCCTCGGCCATCAGGGTGAGCACCTCCGCCTCCCGGGCGGTGAGCCGCGCCGTGGCGATCCGGCCGTCGGGTGGCCCGTACGCCGCCGCCAGCCGCCGCACCGCCGACGGGAACAGCAGCGAGTCGCCGCGCGCCACCACCCGCACCGCCTCGGCGAACTGTTCCGGCCGGGCCCGTTTCAGCAGGAACCCGCCGGCGCCGGCCCGCAGCGCCTCGTAGACGTACTCGTCGTTGGCGAACGTGGTCACCACCAGCACCTTCGGCGGCTCCGCGAACCGCTCCAGCAGCAGCCGGGTGGCCTGGATGCCGTCCAGACGCGGCATCCGCACGTCCATCAGCACGACGTCCGGCCGCAGCCGCATCGCCGCCGGAACCACCTCGGAGCCGTCGGCGACCTCCCCGGTGACGGTGAGATCCGGCTCGGCGTCCAGCAGCGCCCGCAACCCGGTCCGGACCAGCGCGTCGTCGTCGGCGATCAGCACGCTGATCACGGCGCCGCCACCGGGAGCCGGGCGGCGACCCGCCACCGGCCGCCGTCCGGGCCCGCGGTCAGCGTGCCGCCGAGCAGCCGCACCCGTTCCCGCATGCCCTCGACGCCGTGCCCGCCGCCGGTACGCGCCGGCGGCGCGGCGGTCCGGTTGGTCACCTCGATCATCAGGTCCCCCTCCTGCCGGATGTGCAGCGTCACCTCGCCGCAGCCGTGCCGCGCGGCGTTGGTCAGCGACTCCTGGACGATGCGGTACGCCTCCCGCGACACCGCCGCCGGAACGTCGAACGGGTGCACGTCCGCCCGTACCCCCGCGGTCAGAAGTTGATCGAGATCGTCGAGGGTGGGCGCCGGGCGGCGGGTGGCGGGTGAGTCCCGCAGGATGCCGAGGACCGTGTCGAGTTCGGTGGCCGCGGACCGGCCGGTGTCCTCGATCGCGGCGAGCGCCCGCCGGGCGAACCCGGGATCCGCGTCGAACACCGCCCGGGCCCCCCCGGCCTGCAACGTCATCGCGGTCAGCGCGTGCCCCACCGCGTCGTGCAGCTCCCGGGCGAGACGGTTGCGCTCGGCGAGCCGGCGTTCGGCCTCGCGCACCTCGGCGAGACGTTCGGCCACCGACGGGCCGAGCAGCACCGGCGCCATGGTGCCGGCGAGCCGGCCCAGACCGGCCACCACCGCCACCGTGACCAGGATCCCGACCGGCGCCCAGACCCACGACGGGTGCAGGTCGACCCCGCCGATCGCGCCGCTGGTCAGGCCGAGCCGCTCGGTGATCGCCAGCAGCGCCACCGGCAGGGCGATCAGCAGCACCGCGCCGACCAGCCCGCCGGTGACCAGATGCAGCGCGAACCAGAGCGCCGACCGCAACCGGGTCTCCAGCTCGACCCGGCCGGAGCCGGGGAGATCGACCCCGAGGAGGGCACGGGCCGCGGCGATCTCCAGCTCCCGGGTGCCGCTGAGGAACGGCGGCAGCACCCCGATCACCGCCACCACGACGGCCGTGGCGGCGATGCCGGCCCGGCTGCCCGGATCGGTGACGAACAGTTGCGCCAGCAGACCGGCCGACACCAGGTACGGCAGCGCGAGCACTCCGCCGAGCAGGAAGAACACCGTCCGCCGCAGCACGCCGGCTCAGCCGAAGTAGGTGGTCGGGTAACTGACGCCCTCACGCTCCGGGTACCCCACCTCGATCGCCGACACGTCGTCCAGCGCGAACGCGATCTCCGCCGGCAGGGTGAGCTGCTCACTGCGCAGCGCCCCCTGCAACTGCCCGGCGGTCCGCGCGCCCAGGATCGGCGCCGCCACCCCCGGCCGGTCCCGGATCCAGGCCAGCGCCACCTCGAGCGGCGAGACCCCGAGCCCGCCGGCCGCCGTCACCACCGCCTCGACGATGCTGGAGCTGCGCGGCTCCAGATAGGTGCGGACGAACTCGCCCATGTGCTCGGAGGCGGCCCGCGAATCCAGCGGCCGGCCGTTGCGGTACTTGCCGGTGAGCACCCCCCGGCCCAGCGGCGACCAGGCCAGCACCCCGAAACCCAGAGCCGCGCCGGCCGGCAGCAGCTCCCGCTCGATGCCGCGTTCCAGCAGCGAATACTCCATCTGGGCGGCCACGATCGGGGCCCGGCCGGGGAACGCCGCCTGCCACGTCGCCGCCCGCGCCGTCTGCCAGGCCGCGAAGTTCGACACCCCGGCGTACCGCACCCGGCCGCTGGCCACCGCCTGGTCCAGGGCGGCCAGGGTCTCCTCGAACGGGGTCTGCCCGTCGGACCCGTGGATCTGCCACAGGTCGACGTAGTCGGTGCCGAGCCGGCGCAGCGACGCGTCCAGGGAACGCAGCAGGTTGCCGCGGGAGGCGTCGCGCGGACGGTACCGGCGCGGGGTCAGCCCCGCCTTGGTGGCGATCACCACCTCGTCCCGGGGCACCAGATGATCCAGCAGCGAGCCGATCACCGACTCCGCGTCGCCGTCGCCGTACACGTCGGCGGTGTCGAGGAGCGTGCCGCCCGCCTCCAGGAAGATCTTCAGCTGATCCGCCGCGTCGTCGGGATCGGTGTCCCGTCCCCAGGTCATGGTGCCGAGCGCGAGCCGCGAAACCGCCAACCCGCTTCGGCCGAGCGGTCGCTGATGCATGAGTGAACCTTATTCAGAGTCCCAGCCCCGCGACATCCCACAAACTCCGCCGGGCGGGTCGGTTACCGGACCGAAACGGCGGAAGCCGTCGATCAGTAGGCTTACGTCGACGACAGATCTTCGGGAGGGCAGGCGCGTGCGGCTCGGACTCAGCCTCGGCTACCAGACGGCGTGGAGCACCCCCGCCGACCACCTCGCGATGGCACAGGAGGCGGATCGGCTCGGCTACTCCGTGGTCTGGACGGCGGAGGCGTACGGCTCGGACACCGTCAGCATGCTCGGCTGGATCGCCGGCCAGACCGAGCGGATCGACCTGGGCGCCGCCGTGATGCAGATCCCGGCGCGGACGCCGGCGATGACGGCGATGACCGCCGCCACCCTGGACACGCTGTCCGGCGGCCGGTTCCGGCTGGGCCTCGGCGTGTCCGGGCCACAGGTCTCCGAGGGCTGGCACGGGGTGCGGTTCGCCAAACCCCTCGGGCGTACGCGGGAGTACGTCGACGTGGTCCGGATGGCCCTCGCCCGGCAGCCGGTGTCGTACGCGGGCGAGCACCACCGGCTGCCCCTGCCGGGCGGCGCGGGCAAGGCGCTCAAGCTCGGCTTCCACCCGCTGCGCCCGGACATCCCGATCTACCTGGCCGCCGTCGGCCCGAAGAACCTGGAGCTCGCCGGGGAGATCGCCGACGGCTGGCTGGGCATCTTCCTCGCCCCCGACGTCCTCGGCGACCAGCTCGCCCCGATCGCCGCCGGCCGGGCGAAGGCCGGGAAGGACCTGACCGGCTTCGACGTGGTCGCGTCGGTGCCGGTGTCGATCGGCGACGACCTGGACGCGTGCGCCGACACGATCCGGCCGTACGCGGCGCTGTACGTCGGCGGCATGGGCAGCCGCGAACAGAACTTCTACAACGCCATCGCCGTCCGGATGGGCTACCCCGACGAGGCGAGACTGGTGCAGGACCTCTACCTGAGCCGGCAGCCCCGCGAGGCGGCCGCGGCGCTGCCCCGCGAGTTCATCGAGAGGACCTCCCTCATCGGTACGAAGGAGAACGTCACCCAGCGGATCCGGGAGTACGCGGCGGCCGGCGTCGACACCCTCTCGATCAGCCCGTACGTCGGTGACCTGCAGAGCGGCCTGGACACCCTGCGCCTGGTCGCCGAGGCGTACGCCGACGCGGACGTGGTGGGCTAGTGGCCACCGTCCTTCTGCTGCGGCACGGGCGCACCACCGCCAACGCGTCCGGCGGACTGGCCGGCCGCCAGCCGGTCGAACTCGACGACACCGGCCGCGCCCAGGCCGTCCACGCCGGTGTCCGGCTCGGCGACCTGCCGCTCGCCGCCGTGGTCAGCAGCCCGCTGATCCGCTGCCGGCAGACCCTGGAACTCGCCCTGCCGTGGGCCGAGCCGGCCCTGGAGGACGGCCTGATCGAATGCGGGTACGGCGACTGGGAGGGCCGCCCCCTCAAGGAGCTGGCCAAGGAGCCGCTCTGGCCGGTCGTCCAGCAGCACCCCAGCGCCGTCGTCTTCCCCAACGGGGAGGCGATGGCCGCGATGTCGGCGCGCGCGATCGCCGCGGTCCGCGACTGGGACGCCAAGGTGACCGCCGAGCACGGTCCGGACGCCATCTGGCTGGCGTGCAGCCACGGCGACGTGATCAAGGCCATCGTCGCCGACGCGCTGGGCCTGCACCTCGACCAGTTCCAGCGGATCGTGGCCGACCCGGCATCGATCACCGTGATCCGGTACACCCCCACCCGGCCGTTCGTGGTCAGGGTCAACGAGACCGGGGAACTGGCGTCGCTCGTACCGCCGAAGTCCGAGGGCGAGGACCGGGCGCGGGAGAGCGACGCGGCGGTCGGCGGCGGCGCCGGAGCGGGCGTCTGACGACACTGCGTGATCGCCGGATAGCCGCAGCGTGTACCCCGTTGCGCCCTCGGCGAACCCACCAGGCCGACAGGCGCGGATATCCGCGCGGATGGCTAGGGTTGTCTCCATGACCCACCAAGTGCATGCCTTCGAGCCGCCGGAGCGGTTCGTCGCCGGGACGGTGGGCGAGCCGGGTGACCGCACTTTCTACCTCCAGGCCCGCGGTGGCGGCCGGGTGGTCAGCGTCGCGCTGGAGAAGGTCCAGGTGTCGCTGCTCGCCGAGAAACTCGAGGAGCTCCTCCTCGAGGCGAACAAGCGGTTCGGCGTCTCGCTGCCGGAGGCCCCGCTGGCGGCGGTGCACGACAACGAGCCGCTCGACACCCCCGTCGACGAGGAGTTCCGGGTCGGCACCCTGGGCCTGGCCTTCGACGTCGACACCAGCACCGTCGTCATCGAGGCGATCGAGGCCGGCGAGGCCGAGGCCGACCTGTCCGGCACCCCCCTCGACGACGACGAGGAGGATGACGACGACGAGCCCGACGACGACGAGCCCGACGACGACCTCGACCGGCTGCGGGTGCGGTTGACCCCCGAGGCGACCCGCGCCTTCATCGACCGGGCCCGCCGCGTCGTCGCGGCCGGGCGGCCACCGTGCCCGCTCTGCGGCCAGCCGCTCGACCCGGCCGGTCACCTCTGCCCCCGGCACAACGGTTACCACCGGTGACGGCGGAGCCCACGTCCGCGCTGGCCGAGGCCGATGCCCTCGAACTGCTCGGGCGGGGCCGCATCGAGATCGAGGGGCGCCTCGCCGACGCCTCCAACACCACCCTGCGCGCCGAGATCAGCCTGGGCGGGCTGACCCGCCGCTGCGTCTACAAACCGGTCCGCGGCGAGCGGCCGCTCTGGGACTTCCCGGACGGCACGCTCGCCGGCCGTGAGGTGTCCGCCTATCTGGTCTCCCGCGCCACCGGCTGGGATCTGGTGCCACCCACCATCCTGCGTGACGGCCCTCTCGGCCCGGGCGCGCTCCAGCTCTGGATCGACGAGCCGGCCGAGGTGCCGGCGCTGATCGGTTTCGTCCCCGCGTACGACGTGCCGGACGGCTGGTTCCCGGTGGCCGCCGCCCGCGACGACGACGGCGACGCCTACGCCCTGGCGCACGCCGACGACGTCCGGCTGGCCCGGCTGGCCGTCTTCGACGCGGTCATCAACAACGCCGACCGCAAGGGTGGTCACGTCCTCTACCCGTCGACCGGCGGCCTGCACGGTGTCGATCACGGCGTGAGCTTCCACGTGGAGAACAAGTTGCGCACGGTCCTCTGGGGCTGGACCGGCAAGCCGCTGCCCGCGGAGACGACCGCCGTCCTGACGCGTCTGGGGGAGGAGCTGGCGGGGCCGCTCGGCGAGGCTCTCGAGGAGCACCTGACGGTCTCCGAGGTGCAGCATGTGGGCCTGCGGGTGAAGCGGCTGCTGCGGGCCGGCCGGTTCCCGCAGCCGCCGACCGACTGGCCGGCTATTCCCTGGCCGCCGATCTAGAGGTTTTGGTCACGGGGCAAGACTGCTTCCCGGGCCGCTGGTTAGGCTCCGAGCATGGATGCTTGGACCGGTCACGACGTACCCACCCTGCCGGACTCGCCGGGCCGGCCCGCGCTCCGGCTCTACGACACCGCGCGGGCATCGCTGCAGCCCAGCACGCCGTCGGGGGTCGCCACCATGTACGTCTGCGGCATCACGCCATACGACGCGACCCATCTCGGGCACGCCGCCACGATGATCACTTTCGACCTGGTGAACCGGATGTGGCGCGACGCCGGTCTCGACGTCCGTTATGTGCAGAACGTGACCGACATCGACGACCCGCTGCTGGAGCGGGCCGCGCGCGACGGTGAGGACTGGATCGTCCTGGCGATGCGGGAGACCGCCCTGTTCCGCGAGGACATGGAGGCGCTGCGGATCATCCCGCCGGCGCACTACGTCGGGGCCGTCGAGTCCATCCCGAAGATCGTCGAGCACGTCTCCGAACTGCTGGCGTCCGGCGCGGCGTACCGCCTCGACGACGGCACCGGCGACATCTACTTCGCCGTCTCCGCCGCGCCGGACTGGGGTTACGAGTCGCATCTGTCGCGGGAGGAGATGACCGCGCTGTCCGCCGAGCGTGGTGGCGACCCGGACCGTGCGGGCAAGCGTGACCCGCTGGACCCGCTGCTGTGGCGTGGCGCGCGGGAGGGCGAGCCGGTGTGGGACGGCGGCGACCTGGGCCCCGGGCGTCCCGGCTGGCACATCGAGTGCGCCACGATCGCGCTCGGGCTGCTCGGCGACGCGATCGACGTGCAGGGCGGCGGCAGCGACCTGCTCTATCCGCACCACGAGTGCTCGGCGGCGCACGCCGAGGTGCTGACCGGCGTGTCGCCGTTCGCCGCGCACTACGTGCACGCCGGGATGATCGGCCTGGACGGCGAGAAGATGTCGAAGTCGCGCGGCAACCTCGTGTTCGTGTCGCGCCTGCGGGGCGACGGTGTGGACCCGATGGCGGTGCGCCTGGGCCTGCTCTCCGGGCATTACCGCAGTGACCGCGACTGGACCGATGACGTGCTCAAAGCCGGTCAGCAGCGGCTGGCGCGGTGGCGGGAGGCGGCGGCCGCACCGGCCGGTCCGTCGGGCGCGGGGCTGCTCGGCGCGGTCCGCGAGGCGCTCGCCGGCGACCTCGACGCGCCGGGCGCGCTGGCGATCGTTGACGCGTGGTCGGAGGCGGCGCTGTCCGGCGCCGGGGATGACGCCGCGGCGCCCGAGCTGATGGCGCGGACCGTGAATGCCCTGCTCGGAGTGCATTTGTAGGCCTGTCCACCAGTGCCCCCGCCCGGTCGCCGGGCGGGGGTTTTCCGGTTTCTGGGCCGGGCTTTCCGGTTCCGGGATGGACGACCCCGCCGGACCTTAGCCTGATTTCGCCGTTTACGTGCTGATTTTCACGAAATGATGAAACATGGCGCGTTTTTCGGGCAAATGCACGCGAAACGGCTCCACTGGGTCCAGAATTTTCCCCAAGCAACCAACCGCTTGAAAGGAAACATCATGCGTCGTACGGCTCTGTACCTCGGCGGTCTCTTCCTGGCCACCGGTGCCACGCTGGCCATGGCCGGCCCGGCGATGGCCGCTGACGGCAAGTGCCCGAAGACCGTCGCCGTCTCCGGCTACAACGCCAACTACGGCACCGGCGTCGCCTACGGCTACGCCCAGCCGGTTCACCCGGTCGCGGTCGTCCCGGTCGGTTACACCAGCGGCTACGGCGTCGGCGGCTACGGCGTCGGCGGCTACGGCCTCGGTGGCGGCTACGACTCCAGCATCAACAACTCGCAGAGCATCACCCAGGGCAGCTCGCTCGCGAACATTGCTGTGCAGGGTATCGACGTCCTCTGAGATAGGGCGAAACACCTGACCCCTGACGGGGTCTAGCGAATGACTGATGCCTGAGACGCCCCCCGGTGTCTCAGGCATCAGTCGTTTCTGTTCGAGCGCGCACTTTTCGCAGCGGTCCGCCGGTCGGGGCGACCGCGTCCACGGCGCGTTCGGTCCTGCCGGAGTCACCGACGGGCAGCCGGTCGCGGGCGTTCTGGCTGATCCGTGTGCCGTTGAAGTCGAGCCGGCTCAGCGCGATCTCGGTGATCCCGGTGGCGGAGACCCCGCGTACGCCTCGGCATGCCGAGCAGAGCCCGACCGCACCGGCGTGATCGGGGAGACGAGCAGCGACGGCAGGTTGCTGCCGCTGCCGGTGGCACCGGAGAACGTGACCGAGCCGGCACCGGTGCGCGCGAATTCCGTGGTGATCACAGCGGTGCCGGCCGGGACCTGGCAGTCGCGCCACGACGAGTCCTGCGGCGGCGGCTTCGAAGCCCAGTCGAGGATGCTGTCGGGTCTGGTGCCTGTCGTCCATGGGGAGCCGACGACGGAAGCGCCGATCTTTCGGGCCCAGGTGACCGCGCGTACGCCGGTTGCGCCGTGGGATGACCGAAGGTTCGGGAAAGACGATGGAGACGGTCACGACGCGCGGCGTCACGGGCCACCGGTGACGTGCCGGGCCCTGGCAAGGCCACTTCGTCACCTCCACGACGTCGAGCCGCCACATTCGTCGGTATCTGTACCGGCATCGACTATGAGGTGGCCGGCATGCAGGACCTGGTCGACGCGCCGGTCTCGTGGTCCGCACACCGAGGAGGCACGTCCGATCCGGCGGCGCCGGCCACCGCTTGCCGGGGCCGCCGGAGAACGCCGGTTCAGCCGTCGCCGCGGGCCGGCTGCTCCCGCCGGGGTACGAGCAACGATGGGCCGCACTCGTGAGAGCGCGGCCCATCTCCCATGCCGGTACTAATCCTTCAAGAAGCGCTCAAGCGGGGTCGAGAAGCCGGGCAGGCCGCCGCCGAGGCCGGGCAGGCCGCCGCCACCGCTGGGCAGGCCGCCACTGAGGCCGGGCAGGCCGCCGCCACCGCTGGGCAGACCGCCGCCGAGGCCGGGCAGGCCGCCGCCACCGCTGGGCAGACCGCCGCCGAGGCCGGGCAGGCCGGGCATGCCGCCGCCATCGCCGAGGCCGGGCACGCCGCCGCCGTCACCGAGGCCGGGGAACCCAGGAATGCCGCCGCCGTCACCCAGGCCGGGCAACCCGGAAATGCCATCGCCGTCGCCCAGGCCGGGGAACCCGGGAATTCCATCGCCGAGGCCGGGAATGCCGTCGCCGCTGCCGGGAGCACCGGGATCGGTGCCGGGGAGCCCGGGCGAGTCGGAGTCGCCGGTGCCGGGATCGGTGCTCGGAACCTCAGGGGAGTCGGAGTCACCGGAGCCCGGCAACCCGGGAACATCATCGCCAAGGCCGGTGAAGTCGCCGGACCGGATATCTGAAGCCAGGTCGTTGGCTTTGGACGACGCGCTCTTGTCGTCGGCAGAGTTCAGCTTGCCGTTGCCCTTGT
>NZ_BOMZ01000012.1 GCF_016862455.1 Actinoplanes utahensis | reverse complement strand
CTGCGTCGGCGTCTGCGTCGGCATCTGCGTCTGCGTCCGCGTCCGCGTCGGCGTCGGCGTCCGCGTCACTGTCACCGTCATCCTCGCCGTCGCCGGGGTGATGCCCGTCGTGGTCGACGTAGAAGTGAACGTGGATCAGGTAGTCCGGGGCATAAGGCCATGCCGAGGGCCAGCCGGTCCATTCGTCCCAGATCCAGTAGTCCTCCGCGACCTCGAGTACCCAGACCGTGCCGTAGTCGGGCACGATCGCCTGGTAACAAGCGAAGGCGGTCCAGGCGCCGATCTTCTTGCCGTACCAGCCGGATTTCTTGCAGTCGTCTTTCTGCTTGAAGTATCCGATGACGTATTCGTCGTCGATGCCCCACTGCTGCACCTCCGCCATGACGGGGGATACCGCCGTCGACGGGAATGTAACTGGTGACGCCTGAGCCGTAGCGTTACCGGGAATTGACATACCGATGAGCAAGCCGAGGGAAGCGATTTTGGCGATCGCCCGAGCGGTGCGTTTAGGGTTCCTCATGTCATACCTTTTTCGGGAATAATTGCCATGACTCGCGAAGCTCACCACGGGGCTCGGCGCAATCTACGGCTTTCCTCCGAACCTGACCGTAAGGCCGATTGCCACTGGCCTAGACGTCTGGTGTCAACCTCGCTGATCTGGGAGGTCGCCGACGTGTAGGGCTTCCAGGATCCGTGGTGAGTGGGCCGTCCGTGGTGGAGTGTTCCGAAGTCACCTACAAAAGGTATGAAACCGCTGATAAGATCTTGATCTTGGTTGGCGTGTGGCCGGCTGGATCCGTCGTGAGCTGTGTGTGGGTGGTGCGCCCGTGCTGAGCGAAGTGGCATGTCCCGCAGCATCAGGGAAAGAGGATCATGGCGGTGCCGACCTTCGTCTATGACGGTGACTGCTCGTTCTGCGCTACCTGCGTTGCGTTCGTCGAGCGCAGGATTCCCTCCCGGGCCCGGCTGGTCCCGTGGCAGTTCGCCGACCTCGAGGCCTTGGGTCTGACCGTTGAGCAGTGCGAGAAGGCGGTGCAATGGGTGGGTGACGTGACCGCGAGCGGCGCCGACGCGATCGCTCTCCTGTTGCGGGACGCCGGCCGGATGTGGCAGGTGGCGGGCGTCGCGCTGCAGTGGGGTCCGATGCGGCTCGTGGCCCGGCCGGTCTACCGGTGGGTGGCGGAACATCGCCATCTGATGCCCGGTGGTACACCCGCGTGCGCACTCCCGCAGGCTCGGTGCGAATAGCCACGTCGCCGCGTGGTGGTCTGATCGGCGAAACCCCGCCGCACGGCCGGCATATGGGGTAGAACCGAGGTGCTCGATGAGGAATTCTCAATAGTTCGTTCTTTTCGATTGAGAATGATGAATCAGTTTGCCTGGTCGGGTCATCACGTTCGGAAGCCTCGTTGCTGTCACGTCGTGCACGCGTGGGCGAACGGGAACCGATGAAAAGGAAGGCGGATCCGGGGTGCGGCAAAGGAACGGGGAGCTCGCCGAGGCGGAAGGGGAAGCCTCCGGCGGCACGGCTCCCGGCGTAGGGACTTCCGGTCATGCCACGCCGGCCGAACCGCTGCGAGCGTTACGCGCGTGCAAGGGCGCCGTCGCGGCGCTGTGTGTGGGCACGGCGCTGATTCACATGGTGCTGGTCTTTCTGTACGTGGCGCCTTCGAATCCGATATCGGAACGCTTCGAGCAGCCGATGAATGTGTGGGTCCGTCCGTTCTTCCAGCAGGGTTGGGGGCTCTTCGCGCCGAACCCGGGCGGTGTGAACACGCAGATCTTCGCGAGGACGGGCTGGGTGACCGCCTCCGGTGAACGTCAGGTGAGCGACTGGTTCGACATCAGCGCCACGGATAGAGCCGGCGTCACGCACCAGCCTTACCCCAGCCGGACGGCGCAGCGCATGTTGCGCTCCGCTTGGAGCCAATACCGGAAAACGCACGACGGCGACGACGAGCCTCGCAGCGATCAGGCGGCCGTCTGGGCGAAGTGCCTTCGCAACATCGCCGTACAACGGGTCACCCCCCTCAGTCCGCACCCCTTCCAGGCGATCCGGCTGTGGGTCGTCACGCAGCCGGTGAGGCCGTCGTCCGCGGACAAGAGGGTCGAGCCCGACCCGAAGGATCGAGGTACCAGGCTCCTGCCCTGGTGGAATGTGACGCCCGATGGCAATTGACCAGAGTCACCGCCCGGTTCGTGAGCCGGACGCGACGGAGACACCACCGCGCGGGACGGTGAAGCGGCAGTGGAGAAACCGTTCCGCCGAGGCGTATCGCCTTCTCACCGAACGACCGCTGTCCCTGTACGCCGCCGCGTTCCTGCGCATCGGGTACGGACTGCTCTTCCTGGTCCTCCTGGTGCGCGAATTCCCGTACCGCCACCAGATCTGGGGGCCGGAGGCGCCGTGGACGCCCGCCATGGCGCTCGAGACGTCCGGCCTGGCCGAGCGGTTCCGCCTTCTCACTCTCTCCGACAGCCGGCTGTATTTCGAGGCCGTCTACGTCGTGGCCTTCGTCCTGGCCGTGCTGTTCATGCTGGGCTGGCGGACCAGGGCCGTCTCCATCGTGTTCGCGATCGTGGTGGGCTCGTTCCATGCCCGCAATCTGCCGATCAGCAACGCCGGGGACAAGCTGTTGTATCTCATGGTCGTCTACCTCGCCTTCACCGCCTGCGGTCGGCGTTGGTCCCTGGACGCTCGCAGACTCAGGCGTCGCCCCGTCCGGAACCGTGGGGACGAGAGCCGGCCGGCCACCGAGGATCCTCGGAGTATCCGTGCACAGGTCCGTGTCCTCCGCCGGTTCACGGTCACGGTCCTGCACAACTGCGCCATGCTCGTCATGATGGCGCAGATGTGCATCGTCTATGGCGCCGCGGGCCTCTACAAGGTCCAGGGCGAGGCATGGAGCGACGGCACCGCCCTGGCCTACTCCCTCGATCTGCAGTCGTTCCAGGTGTGGCCCGCGTTGTCGCAGTTCGTGGACAGTCAGCCCCTCGTGATCGCCGTCGCCACCTACCTCACGGTGCTGGCGCAGGTGGCCTTCCCGTTCAGTCTGTTCAGCAAGTTGAAGTACGTCGTTCTGGCGATCCTGTGCGGCATGCATCTGGGCATCGGCGTGCTGATGGGCCTGCCGTTCTTCTCCAGCGTGATGATCCTCGCGGATGCGGTGTTCCTGCCCGACCGGTTCTTCCGGTCTCTGCCCCGCATCTGGCACCGGGTCCGGCATCCCCGCCGGCGTGGCGCCGGGGCCCCGGCGCTGAACATGTCTTGAACCGATCCGTCGCGTCCCGCAGCCGGGAGGAACGGCTGTCGCGTCACAGCAGTTCGGCGTCGTGGACGAGGAGGGCGATCTGGACCCGGTTGTTCAGGTCCAGCTTGCTCAGCAGCCGGGAGACATGGCCTTTCACCGTCGGGACGCCCATGCCGAGGCCGGCGGCGATCTCGGCGTTCGACCGGCCGTGACCGACCAGGACGGCGACCTCGCGTTCCCGGTCGGTGAGGGTGGCCAGCCGGGTCCGGGCGCGAGCCCGGCGTGCCCCGGCCTGCGGATCGGCGACGTGATCGATCAGCCGGCGGATGACCGTGGGGGAGAGGGTCGCCGCTCCCGCCGCGACCGCGCGGACCGCCTCCAGGATCTCCCGCGGCGGCGTGTCCTTGAGCAGGAAGCCGGCCGCCCCGCCGCGCAGCGCCTCCAGCACATAGTCGTCGGCGTCGAAGGTGGTCAGCACGATCACCTGCGGAGCGTTCGGCCGGCTGCGGATGCGGCGGGTCGCCATCAGCCCGTCCACCCGCGGCATCCGGATGTCCATCAGGATGATGTCCGGCCAGTGCGCCCCGGCCGCCGTCACCGCCTCCTCCCCGTCACCGGCCTCCGCGACCACCTCGATGTCCGGCGACCCGCCGACCAGGATCCGCAACCCGGCCCGCACCAGCGGATCGTCATCCACGATCACCAGCCTGATGGGCCGCTGCGGCGCCGCGCTCACGACGGCCATGGCAGCTCGGCCTCGAGGCGGAACTCGCCGTGGGCGGCGCGGTGGCTGACCCGCCCGCCCGCGAGCGCGACCCGTTCACCGATGCCGACCAGCCCCTGCCCGCCGGGGTGACCGGTGGACCGTGCTCCCCCCGTACCGCAGAAGGGGTTGATGATCGTGATGCGCAGAACCCGGCCGGCCTCGCCGGACAGCCGCACCGACGCGCCCCGCCCCGATCCGTGTTTGCGCGCGTTGGTCAGCCCCTCCTGGACGATCCGGTAGGCCGTGCGGCCGAGCTGCGGTGGTGGCTCCTCGGCGGGGATGCCGTTGACGTAGTCGACGGTCATCCCGGCGGCCCGCGCGCTGACGATCAGATCGGTCATGTCGGCCAGGCCGGGCTGCGGCGGCTCCGGCCGCCCGCTCGGGACACCGACCACCGAGCGCAGCTCCTCCAGAGCCTCGCGCGCGCTGCTGCGGATCGCGCCGGCGGCGATCGTCAGCTCCTCGGCCGAAGCGTCCGGCCGCACCTCGAGCGCGCCCGCGTGCAGCGTGATCAGCGACATCCGGTGGGCCAGCACGTCGTGCATCTCGCGGGCGATGCGGGCGCGCTCGGTGAGCCGGGCCCGGTCCTCGCGCAGGTGCTGCTCGGACTCGAGGCGGGCGGCGTGCTCGCGCAGCGAGGTCGTCAGGCGCCGGTACGCCTGCACGAACAGCCCCCACCCGAGCGCCGCCACGCTGGTCAGGGTGCGCATGACCAGGTCCATCCAGATCCCGTAGGCCGGGTCGTCGTGCAGCACGAAGTAGAGGCCGCCGGTGGCGACGTTGATCGTGCCGAGCAGGAGCAGCAGCGGTGGCCGCTGCCGGATCGCGACGGTGAACAGGGCCACGATGATCGGCCCGGTCGCGGTCACCGACACCGCGCCGAACGGCAGCAGCGCGGCGGCGACGGCGAGCGGATGGCGCCGGCGCAGCAGCAGGGCCGCGGCGCACGCCACGCCCGCCGCCAGATCGGCCTGCCACGGCAGGATCGCGCCCGGCCGGGTCGCGTCGCCGAGCACCATCATCACCGTGCCGTAGAAGAGGGCGGCGACGACGGCGACGGTGTCGGCCACCCGGTCCCGTGTCGCGGCCCGGGCGCCGCCCGGATCGGGCACCAGCAGCGCGAAGAGCATGGCCGCAAGCCTAGAAGAAACCATAGTCACCCGACACCTACCAAAGTATCGGCTCCGGCCCTGCCACGGACCGATGTGGATCACCGCCCGGACGCGGCATCGTTCCGGGGCATGACGACTTACGCCAAGATCGGCGCGTTCCTGCTCGCCGCCGGCTGGGGACTGATCGCCGCCTCCTGGACGCCCCGTGGCCCGCTGACCGGCGCGGAGGCGCTGTGGTCGGTCGCCGTCAGCGCCGGCGCCGGCTTCCTGGCCGGCTGGACGACCCGATCACGCTGGGCGATCATCGGCGCCCCTCTGACGTTCGCCGTGGTCTTCGAACTCGCTCGCGCCACCGCCACCGGCCCGTCCGTGGACGCCCCGCACCCGAGCATCATGGGCATCCTCGTCCTGGTCACCGGCCGTGGCGTGCACGCGCTGCTGTCCCTGCTGCCGATGGCGGTGGCCGCCGCCTTCGCGCACCGCCGCCCGGCGGCCCGGCGATGGCGGCGGGTCACCGGGCGGATCGCGCTCGGCCTGGCGACGGTGGTGACCGTGGCCTTCGCCGTGGCGGCCGCCGTGCCGGCCCGGACCGAGCCGATCTCCGGCGGGGTCGCCGAGCTCGCGCACGTCGGCGGCCTGGGTGTGATGATCCGGGGCGCCTCGCCGTCGCTGCCGTTGCTGCTCTACGTGCCCGGCCCACCCGGCGGTTCGGCGACCGGGACGATGCGCGGCCGGCTGGCCGCCCTGGAGCGCCGATTCGTGGTGGCCACCATGGACCGGCGCGGTGCCGAGGGCCGTGCCCCGGAACTCACCGTGGACAGCGAGACGGCCGACGTCCTGACGGTCACCGATCACCTGCGGAAACGGTTCGGCCAGGACCGGATCACGCTCGTCGGCCATTCGGGCGGGTCGATCCCGGCGGTGCTGGCCGTGCAGCGGCATCCGGAGCGGTACCGCGCCTACGTCGGCACCGGCCAGGCCGTGGACCTGCGCGCCAGTGACCGGATCTTCTACACCGACGTCCTGGCCTGGGCGCGGTCGGGCGGCCGGAGCGAGGTCGTGGCGCAGCTGGAACGGCAGGGACCGCCGCCGTGGGACGACGCCTACGACTACGAGCCTTTCCATCTCCATGCCGCGGAGGCGTACGGGGTGGCCGGCGCGCCCGTTGACATCGGCGCCGGCGAGTACACGCTGCTCGCCAAGGCGCACACGATGACCCGGATGCTCGACACCTGGGACGCCCTCTACCCGAGGATGCAGGACACCGACCTGCGCCGGGAGGTGCCGGCGCTGGCCGTCCCGGCGTACTTCGTGCAGGGCGGCCGGGAGATGCGCGGTCTGGCCGAGCCGTTCGCCGCCTGGTACGCGGCCCTGGAGTCCCCGGACAAGCGGCTGGTGACCTTCCCGGCGGCCGGCCACCACCCGATGTCCGAGGACCCGGACCGTTTCGTCAGCACCCTGACCGAGCTGCTGGCCTAGCCCTGTGTGGTGGGTCCGCCACACAGGACCTGCTTCTCAGGCGAGCGCGAGCCCCGGATCCGGGTCGGGGTCCGGGGCCGGCGCCGGGATCCGGTACTCCTCGGTCAGCGTGGTCATCGGACCCGGCCAGGTGGCCTGCGCCACCTCGATCGGCTTGCGGGTCTCGTCGAAAGCGACATGCAGCAGATGCAGGACCGGGGTGTCCGGCCGGATCTGCAGGATCTCGGCCTCCTCCCGGCTCGGCTGCCGGGCGCTGATGGTGTCGGTGGCGGACGTGTAGCGGCGGCTGAGCACCTCCTCGGCCTCCTGGTAGAGGGGCCGGCCGAAGGGCTCGTGCCGTTCCAGGGAGGTGCCGCTCGCGTCGGTCACCCGGAACCAGGACGCGCCGACCTCGACGGTGGCGTCGTCGGTGCGCACCACATGGCGCCGGACCAGCATCTCCGTGCCGTCCCGGACCCCGAACGCGTCGGCCACCTCGGGCGGCGCCGCCTCCCGGCCGACGCCGGTGAGCTGCTGGCGGTAGCGGGCGGCCAGGTCGGCGTGATAGCCGCGGTGGACTCCGTAGCGGCCGCGGGAGAGCCGGTTGAGGCGGCGGCGGGTGCCCCGGACGTACGTACCGGATCCGGGTTTGGTGATCAGGATGCCCTCGACCCGCAGCTGGTCGACGGTGCGTTGCACGGTCTGCTTCGCCACGCCGAACATCTCCGCCATGGCGGGGATGGAGGGCAGCCGCTCGCCCGGCTGCCAGTCCCCACGCCGGATACGTTCCCGCAGCTGGGCCGCGATCTGCCGATGCGGGAACTCGGCGGCGCCCGGGTTGATGCTCATGGATCGTCCCCTTCCAGCTAGGTTCCTAGGATGCGCTGCGAGACGTCGATCGGCACGCGCGACACGCCTGACGACGATGGATGAATTCGCTTATCAGCTATAAGGCAGACAGGGGCCTGGCGGGTACGGGCGATTGCGCCCCATACTGAGGTCACGTGAGGAGGGGTAGGGGTGAACAAGAGGTGGCGTCCAGCGGCAACTGGACGCCATCTCGTTTGATGAGCCACGTTCGGTGACCACTGTCCCCCCTGTCGCCGACGGTTTCGTTCGCTCCTTGGAGGCGCGGGGCCGGTGGTCATCCGGCCTGCGGTATTCTCGGCACGGCCGTGAGCTGCACGGCTGTCTGCCACGTCGCATTCGTGGTTGATTCGCGGCTTTTGAGGGTCTGGGGACTGGATGTCGGCTGCGCGCGAGGAGCTACCCGCGGTCTCGCGACGGCGGGTGCGGCTGGCCTTGCGTGCGGCGCGGGAGCGCACTGGTCACAGTCAGAGCGACGTCGCCAAGACCCTCGGCTGGTCCATGTCGAAGATCCAGCGCATCGAGCTGGGCGAGGTCAACATCTCGGCCACCGACCTGCGCGCCGCCCTGACCCTCTATCGGGTGACCGACGCCGACCGGGTCGCCGGGCTCCTGGAGGACGCCCGCATCGCCCGGCGCGAGCGGTACTGGACGGACCCCGAGCATCGCAGCCACCTGCCGCCGGGACTGGTGCAGTTGCTCCAGTTCGAACTGGCCGCGGCGACCATCCGGGAGTACCAGCCGACCATGGTTCCCGGCTACCTGCAGACCCCGGCGACGGCTGAGGCGACCCTGGCATGGTCCGGGTTCGACCTGGAGTCGGACGCCCGCCGGGTCCGGCGTGAGGTGCGCCTGCGGCGGCGCGCGCAGGTGATCGAGCGGGACGGCGCCCCGGAGTACCGGCTGCTCCTCGACGAGTCCGCGCTGTGGCGCATGATCGGCGACCAGGAGACGATGGCCGCCCAGTTCGAGGACCTGGCCGAGGTCTCCCGCCGGCCGAACGTGCGGGTCCGCGTGATCCCGATGGACGGCGGCGCGGTGATGGGCATGTTCGGCTCGTTCAGCGTGCTGCACCTCGGCGAGGGCGACGCCGAGGACGACGGCGTGGACGACGCCGTGCTCTACCGGGAGTCGTACACCCGGGATGACGTGATCGAGGACCCGGCCGAGGTCCGATTCCACCATGAGGTCTTCGAGCGTTTCTGGCACGAGGCGCTGGAAGAGGAGGCGAGCCGGGCGACGGTGCTGGCTCGGGCGTATGACTTGCGCGCGAGGATTGCCCGAAAATCCGGCTTGTAGTGATTAATGTACTTTTCGGTGAAAGGACACACCATGCGTGACACCACAACGGGGTGGCAGCGAAGCACCTTCTGCTCGACCGGCGCGTGCGTCGAGGTCGCCGTGGACGGCGCCGCCGTCGCCCTTCGCGACAGCAAGAACCCTGAGCAGGCACCGCTGGTCTTCACACTCAGCGAGTGGGACGGTTTTCAGGAGCTGGTCCTGCAGGTCGGCAGAAGCCGCTGAAGCTGCGGCGGCGGGCGCCCGAGGCGCCCGCCGCCGCACGTCACCAGGAGCCGGCGGTCGGGCCGGCCGAGCCGCCGCGGCGGCGCAGGTACTTCTCGAACTCGCTGGCGATCTCGTCACCGGTCAGCGGCTGGATCCCCGCGTCCCCGACGCGTTCCTCGAGCTCGCGCACATACTCGCCGAGCTCCGCGTCCTGTTCCGCGGCGACCCGGACACGCTTCTCCCACTCGTCGGCCTGCTCGGCCAGGTCGGCCATCGGCACCGGCAGGTCCAGCACGTCCTCGATCCGGCTGAGCAGCGACAACGTCGCCTTGGGGCAGGGCGGGTTGTTGGCGTAGTGCGGCACGTGCACCCAGAACGACAGCGCGTCCAGTTCGGCGCGGGTCGCCGCCTCCTGCAACACCCCGACGATGCCGGTCGGGCCGTCGTAGCGGGTCGGGACGACCTTGTAGCGCTCGGCGGTCTCCTTGTCACGGGCGGTGCCGCTGATCGGCAGCGGCCGGGTGTAGGGGACATCGGCCAGCAACGCCCCGAGCAGCACGATCCGGTTGACCTCGAGGCTGTGGCAGATCTCCAGCACCGACTCGCAGAAGGTGCGCCAGCGCATGCTCGGCTCGATGCCCCGGATCAGCACCACGTCCCGGTCGGCGCCGGGCGGGCTGGCCACGGTGAACCGGGTGGTCGGCCACTCGATCTTCCGGGTCTCGCCCTCGGCCATCGTGATGGTGGGGCGGCTGACCTGGAAGTCGTAGAAGTCCTCCGGATCGATGCTGGTGATCTCCCGAGCCTCCCACACCTGCTCGAGGTGTTCCACGGCCGCGGTCGAAGCGTCCGCGGCGTCGTTCCAGCCCTCGAAGGCGGCGATGGCCACGGGGGAGCGGAGCAGCGGAAGGCCGTCGAACTCAGTCATGGCACACAGCCTACGTGCGGGTGCCGGAACACACCCGGCGGCCGCGCCCGGTACCGGACGAATCGACGCCCATCGTCGTCGATAACCGCCACCAAGTCGCTTTTATCCGTGCATAATGCCCTTATGGCTGACCATGTTGACCAGGTACTCGGACCCACCGACGACACCGTCAGCTTCTTCCAGGCGCGCGGCATGTTCTACGTGACGGCGCTCTGGGTCCTGGCCGCCGCCTGGCTGCCCATGCTGCTGATCACCCTGCTCATCCGGATGGCCGGCGGCTACCGCCCGCGCCCCGCCGACATCGTGATCTTCGCCGAGTTCACACTCGTCGTGCCGGCCGTCGTCGCCGCCGTCGTCCTGCTCGTCGTCTGGCGCCGTCTCGGCTGGCTGCACACCTCCGTGCACGGCCTCGACTTCGCCGCGACCGGCCGCCGCCCGGTCCACCTGCCCTGGTCCGGCATCGCCGCGGTGGCCCTGCACGGCCGCGGCCCGTTCACCGAACTGGTGATCACCCCGATCGCCGGGGACTACGCGACAGCGCTGCCCGGGCGCGGCGGGCCCCCTCGCGTGCGCCGCCGCGGCGGCGAGACCGCCTACGTGATCGACGTCGGCCTGATGTCCCCCGGCCCCGAGGTCCTCCTCGCCGAACTGCACCGCCGCGTCCCGAGCAAGGTCTGACGGCCGGTCACGGTCAGATCTCTCCACCCCACTCTTCGGTACGCCGTGCCCCGCTCCCGCCGGATCGGCCCGTCCCGTGACCCCCGCGCGAGGTGGCTGCTCGCTCCGGGCCGCAGCGCGGCCACCGGGCCGAATGCGGCCCGAACGGCTACCCCATCCCACCCGCCCTCGACGGCCCCTCCCACCCACCGGCCGTCAACCGGCATTCCCACCGCTCCCGCTCCCGGTCCCGCTCCCGGTCCCGCTCCCGGTCCCGCTCCCGGTCCCGGTTCCGCTTCTGGTCCTGGTCCTGGTCCTGGTCCTGGTCCCGGGACTGTCTGATGGCCTCGCGGGCAAGCCGGCCACCGGGGTTACTTCTGGCTGGCTCTCACTGCTGATCCGGCTGGCCGATTGCTCGCCCGCCGGTTGTCGATCTTGTGAGGTCGTGGTGAATCGGTTCGCCCGAAACTCACTGGATCTCGCGCGCAAGGGGTGTCTCCGTCGCGGGCCGGCGGCTTTTCGTCCGCTGGGTTGGAGCTGGTGAGCGCGTGGTGGCGCGGACAGCGCATGGGCCTGCCCCGTTTTGACGGACATCCAAGATCAGGGGACCTGGAATCGACCCTGTCCGTCAAGATGGGTCAAGCCCAGCAGTCTCCACGTTCGACAGGGGGCGGGGAATCGGCCAGTTGGTCGTCACCGCTCTCTCAACCAGCGGGAGACAGCACTGAGAGCCAGCCGGGAAGATCCGCCGCTGTGCGGACAGCCCCAGGTCCGCCGGTTGGCTGGGCCTGACCGCTGGCCAACAGGTGGATGAGAGTCGCCGGTCAGCAGGCGCCAGCCGGCCAAGGACCGCGTGGTGATGTGCGGCGCGGGCTGGGCCGCAGGTTTCCACGCAGCCGGTGGCGCGCGGATCGTGGTGATGTGCGGCGCGGGCTGGCGCGGTGGGCAGGGCCGTGTCGGGGTAGCTGAGGCGTTCGGGCGGACCTCGTGTACCGCCGAGCTCGATACGCCGCTGGCCGAACGGTTCCGCCGTATCAGCGAACCGGGGTACGGCAGGTGGTGGGGTTCCGGTTACCGCTGTTCGCGAGTCGCCGGTCTGAACTGCCTCGCGGGCTGGGCACAGGGCTGGCATACGGCTTTGACGGGTTGGCGGTGACCGTCGCATTCGGCCCGGTGGCCGCGTTGCGGCCTGCGCCCGGAGCTACCTCGCGTGGGAGACACGGGACGGGCCGGGGTTGGCGAAGGGCGATTCACGGCGTACAAGATCGCGGTTCCAGGGTGGTGACGTGAACCGCGACCCGTGCGCAGTGCGGGAGCCAGGCGGGATTCGACGGCTGTCGCGGGCATTCGGGACGGGCCGCCAGTGGTCTGCCTGGCGCCACCGATCCGCCCCGGCCGGGAGCCGGGGCCGGATCGGTGGTGGGTTAGTCGTGGGCGATGGCGTTCAGGATGTTGAGGCGGGCGGCGCGGATGGCGGGAAGGACCGCGGCGAAGATGCCGACCAGGGCGGCCAGGGCCAGGTAGGTGGCCATCCGGGTCCAGGGGAGGACGAGTTGGGTGATGCCGTCGTTCTCCAGGGCCCGGGTGACCGCGCTGCCCATGCCGGCGCCCACGACGACGCCGAGCAGTGCGCCGAAGACGGCGATCACCACGGCCTCGACGGTGATCATGCGCATGGTCTGGGCGCGGCCCAGGCCGATGGCGCGGAGCAGGCCGAGTTCGCGGGTGCGTTCCAGGACGGACAGGGCCAGGGTGTTGACCACGCCCAGCACCGCGATCAGGATGGCCAGGCCCAGCAGGATCTGGATCATCATGATGATCTGGTCGAACTGGGCGGCCTGCTCGTCGACGAAGGTCTGCTGGTCGATGGCGCTGAACTCGGGACTGTCCGCGAGCAGCGTCTTGATCTGCGGCAGGACCGCCGAGACGGCGACCCCGTCGTCGAGGCGCACGAAGCCCATGACCGGTCCGGTGGCGCCGAAGCCCGGGATCGCCGCGGCGGGCAGGATGATCCGGCCCGGCAGGCTGTTCTCCGGATAGATCGCGGCCACCGTGTAGGTGCGAGGCTCGCCGCGGGACGTCTGCACCGGAACCCGGGCGCCGGTCTGCCAGCCCCGCTCCGTCGCCTCGGTGTCGCTCACCGCGAGCTGGCCGGGCGTGAGCGTGGCCGCGGTCGTGCCGTAGGCCTCCGCCAGCCGGGACAGGTCCGGGGTCGCCACCACGTACGACACGTCGGCGCCGACCTTCGCCATGTCGGTGTGCATCCCGGCGGCCGCCCGGACACCCGGGATCGCCTCGGTTCTCGTCAGGATCGCCGGGTCGAACGTCGGCGCCTGCGCGGTGTCCTGATCGCCGTTGATCAGGATCTGGGCCTTGAGGACGCTCGCCACCTCCGACTTGAGGCTGGCCTTCGCCGAGTCCATCACCACGGTGACACCGGTGACCAGGGCGATGCCGACCATCAGGGCGGCGGCGGTGATGGCGGTCCGGCGTGGGTTGCGGCCCGAGTTGAGCCGGCCCAGCCGGCCCGGCACCGACCAGGCGAACAGCCGGCCCAGCAGCGACACCACCGGACGGCTGATCAGCGGGGTGAGCAGGGCGACGCCGATGAACGTGACGAGCACCCCGCCGAGGATCAGCCACAGCACCGAATCACCGGACGCGACGAACAGGCCGGCGCCGAGGGCGGCCGCCCCGGCCGCGGTGACCAGCGAGCCGACCACCGTGATGCCGGTGAGCGGGCGGTCCGGGGTGGCGACGTCCTGCATCGCGGCGATCGGGGAGATCCGGGAGGCGCGCAGCGCGGGCAGCACCGCGGCCACCACGGTGACCAGGACACCGACCGTGAACGCGCTGATCACGGCGGACAGCGGAACCCCGATCGGGGCCAGGTCCATCCCGCCGCCCATGCTGCTGAACAGCGCGCCCAGCCCGGCACCGGCGCCGATCCCGGCGGCCAGGCCGAGGACCGCCGCGAGCAGGCCCACGATGACCGCCTCCACCAGCACCGAGTTGATCACCTGGCCGCGGCTCGCGCCCATCGCCCGTAGCAGGGCCAGTTCCCGGGTGCGCTGGGCGACCACGATCGAGAACGTGTTGAGGATGAGGAAGATGCCGACGAACAGCGCCACCCCGGCGAAGCCGAGCAGGATCTGGTTGAAGAAGGAGATGCCCTCCTTCAGGCCGGCGGCGCTGTCGGCGGCCAGCTGCTCCCCGGTCCGCACCTGGTAGCCGTCGCCGAGCAGCGGGGCGAGCCGGTCGCGTACCTCCTCCGGGCTGACGCCGTCGGCGGTCTGGACGGTCACCGACGTGAACACGTCCTTCGCGCCGAGCATCAGCTCCTGCGCGACAGGCGTGGTGAAGGCGACCTCCTGCACACCGCTGACGCTGTCCCGGCCACCGGTGTAACCCCAGATGCCGACCAGCGTGAACACGCGTTTCGGCTGCTGTGTGAGGACCGGCACCTGGTCGCCGACCCGATAGCCGGCGAGTTCGGCGGTGGCCGCGTTCATGGCGATCTCGCCGGGCGTCTCCGGGCCACGGCCGGATCGCATCTGCATGATCTCGTCGGTGCCGGTCCAGTTGGAGCCCATCCGGGGCGGGCCGAACGAGGTGAGGACCTTGCCGTCGGCGCCGATCACGCGGGCCCCGTCGGCGTCGACGCGGCCGGTCGCCGACCGTACCCCCGGCTGGGTCTGCACCGTCCGCACGACGGAGGCCGGAAGCGTCGCGGCGACCTCCTCGCCGTCCATCTCCGAGATCTCGACCTTGGGCTTCGCAGCGACCGAGACGTCGGTCGAGGCGTAGGCGTCGGCGAAGATCGAATCGAAGGTGCGGTTGAGCGTGTCGGTGAGCACCAGCGCCCCGGACACGAACATCACCCCGAGGATCACCGCCAGGCCGGACAGCACCAGCCGCAGTTTGCGGGCGAGCAGGCTCTTCAGTGTCGCGCGGATCATCAGAGCATCACCGGGGCGGCCGGGACGTCCGGGGTGTCCAGACGTTTCATCGTGTCCAGCACGGTGTCGGCGGTCGGGTCGGCCAGCTCGTCGACGATCGAGCCGTCGGCGAGGAAGACCACCCGGTCGGCGTAGCTCGCCGCCACCGGGTCGTGGGTGACCATCACGATCGTCTGCCCGTGCTCGCGCACACTGGACCGCAGGAACGACAGCACCTCGGCGCCGGACCGGGAGTCCAGGTTGCCGGTCGGCTCGTCCGCGAAGATCACGTCGGGGCGGCCCATCAGCGCCCGCGCGCACGCCACCCGCTGCTGCTGGCCGCCGGACAGCTGACTGGGACGGTGCCCGAGCCGGTCGGCCAGGCCGACCGTGGCGATCACGGTGTCCCACCACTGCGGATTCGCCTTGCGCCCGGCGATGTCCAGCGGCAGCCGGATGTTCTCCGCCGCGCTCAGCGTCGGCAGCAGGTTGAACTGCTGGAAGATGAACCCGATCCGGTCGCGGCGCAGACGCGTCAGCGCCTTGTCACCCAGCCGGCTGACCTCCGTGCCGCCGACGTGCACGGTGCCCTTGTCGATCGTGTCCAGACCGGCGAGGCAGTGCATCAATGTCGACTTGCCGCTGCCGGACGGCCCCATGATGGCCGTGAACCGGCCCCGGCCGAACTCGGCGCTGACCCCGCGGAGCGCTACCACACGGGCCTCGCCCGAGCCGTAGACCTTCCAGATCTCCTCCGCGCGCGCGGCTACCGGCTCGCCGGCCTTCGTCACTGCCACCGTCTTCTCCCCCTGTGGACTCGATTGCGTCCGCCTCAGTGTTTCGGCGGATGGGGCGGTCTGCCTCCGCCCGGCGGTGGAGGCCGACGCGGAGATTTCCTCGGGGGTGGCACCCAGGAGGTCCTCAGGGGAGCCCCTGAGGAACGGCGGAACTCGATGGCGCCGTCTAACGTGGAAGCCCCGCCCTGGAGGACCGCATGCGCGTTCGACCGGCACCGCTCCTGGCTCTTCTCACCGTCCTCCCGCTGCTGGCCGGCTGCATGCCGGTGGCGCCCGGGCCGGAGAGCCCGCCGACACCGAACCGGACGGCGAAGACCAGCCCGACCCCCTCCACCGACCCGGACGGCACCGACACGCCTGAGGAGTTCGCGTCCGACATCCGGGACTCGACGTTCATCGCCGAGCAGTACTGGTCGGGCCGGCTCGGCAGCGGATTCCAGCCGGTGCGGCAGGTGATTCCGTACGAGCGGGACGGTGAAGTGGAATGCGCCGGGCAGCCGCTGCCCCGCAACAACGCCGTCTACTGTTCCGCCGGGGACTTCATCGCCTACGACGTGAACTGGGCGTTCGCCGCGTTCCAGCAGATCGGCGACTCGTTCGTGTTCTACCTGCTCGGCCATGAGTACGCGCATGCCATCCAGGCCCGGCTCGGCATCCGCAAGGAGTTCACCATCCAGCAGGAGCTGCAGGCCGACTGCATGGCCGGGGCGTTCATCGGCGACAAGGCCCGCCAGGGCGTCCTCACCATGCAGGACGACGACACCCAGGAGCTCGCCGACGGTCTTGCCGCTGTCGGCGACGACCCCGGGCAGCCGTGGTTCGCGCCGGGTGCGCACGGCACGCCTGCGCAGCGGTTCCAGTCCTTCGCCGACGGCTACCAGAAGTCCCTCGACGCCTGCGGGGTCTGAGGGGGCCGTCACAATCGATCGGCCGGGGCCCCCGGGGCGGCCAGAATGGGGCGGTGACTTCCGCCTATCCGGCCGCCGTGCTCTTCGACATGGACGGGACGCTCGTCGACAGCGAACGGATCTGGGGCATCGCCCTGGCCGAACTCGCCGTCCATGCCGGCGGCGTCCTGTCCGACCCGGCCCGGCTCGCCATGGTCGGCACCAGCATGGCCACCAGCATGCAGATCTTCCGCGACGACCTGGGACAGCCCGGCCGTCCCGAGGAGCCGGACGTGCGGTGGCTGTCCGCGCGGGTGCGTGAGCTCTTCGCCGAAGGCCTCGTCTGGCGTCCCGGCGCGATGGAGTTGCTGCTCGCGGTCCGCGATGCCGGGATTCCGACAGCGCTGGTCACCTCCACCGGCCGCAGCCTCGTCGAGGTGGCACTGAAGACCCTCGGCGCGGAGAATTTCGACGTCGTCGTCTGCGGCGACGAGGTGAAACGTCCCAAACCCGACCCCGAGCCGTACGTCACCGCCGCCGCCCTGCTCGGCGTGCCGATCACCGCCTGCGTCGCCATCGAAGACTCCCCTAGCGGCGTGGCCAGCGCGTCCGCCGCGGGAGCAGCCGTCCTCGCCGTCCCGGCCGAGCTGGAACTGGCCCCGGTCGACGGCGTCCACCTGCGCGACACCCTCACCGGTGTCGACCCGGCTTTCCTCGCCACCCTCCTGACCGCCTCGTCCCCCGCCTCCTGAATCCCGTCCGGCTGTCTTCCGGAGGTCCGGCGCGCGGCCCCGCCTCCGGTTCTCCTGAGCCCTAGCCCTCCATATCCCCGGCCCTGCGGCGCTCCATATCCCCGGCCCAGCGGCGCTCCGGATCTGCGGATGCCGGCTGCGCGGTTGCGGAAGCCCTCGCCGGACGGTGTGTGCAGAGGAAAGGACGATCGGGACGGGGAGGCGGGGCTTCGGGCGTCAGGAACGCGGGCGGACCAGGCCGGTCTCGTAGGCCAGGACCACCGCTTGAGTACGGTCGCGCAGGCGCAGCTTCGTCAGCACGTGCCCGACGTGGGTCTTGACCGTGGTCTCGCTGACGCCGAGCGTCTCGGCGATCTCGGCGTTCGAACGGCCGCGAGCGACGTGGACCAACACCTCTCGTTCCCGCCCGGTCAGCGGGGCCAGACGGGTGGCGGCGGTCTCGGCCGGGCTCGTCGGCAGCGCGCCGGTGACCCGGCTCAGCACCCGCGCCAACACCGTCGGGGTGATCACCGCACCGCCGGCGGCGACGGCCCGGACGGCGGCGACCAGCTCATCGTGGGGCGCGTCCTTGCAGAGATAGCCGGTGGCTCCGGCGGCGACGGCGGCCACCACCTCGTCGTCACTGTCGCGGTCGGTGAGCACGAGGATCCGTACCCCCAGCCGGGTCGCGGTGATCGCCCGGGCAGCCGCCAGGCCGTCCAACCGCGGCAGCGTGACATCGGTGATCAGCACGTCCGGCAGCAGCCGCCGAGCCAGATCGACCGCCTCCACACCGTCCCCGGCCTCCCCGGCCACGACGATCTCCGCCGGCTCGCCGTTCACCCAGTCGGGTGGGCCCTCGCCCGCGATCGGACTGCCGGATCCGGGTCCCCCCGCACGGCTCTCACCCGGTGCCGGATCCGCGGCTCGCAGATCGGCGGCTGCCGGCCGGGCCGATCCTGGGACACCCGGCCCAGTGCTGGCTGATCCTGGGATACCCGGTCCGGTGCGGGCCGATCGCGGGGTACCGGATGCCGGGTGAGCCGAACCTGAGAGACCCGGCACCGGGTGGGCTGCTGGGGGATCGCCCGGCGGTGGGCCGGGACGGCCTTGCCCCGAGGCCGAGTCCTGATGGTTCTGCCCCGGCGCCGAGGCAGGACGGCCTTGCCGGGAATCTCCGCCTCGGAGCGTCTGAACATCGGCCGCTGCCTCCCCGGACGGTGGAGTCGACGGTTTCCACCCTGACTCGCCGGGAGCGGGAGCCGAGGCATTCCGCCCTGACCTCCCAGGAGCAGAAGCCGAGGCATTCCCCCGTGGCTTCCCCGACATCGAAGCCGGCGGACCTCCCGTTGCCTTCCCGGATGGTGGAACTGACGAATCGTGTCGTGGCGTTCCGGAGGCCGGCTCGGGGACATCGGGCCGGGGCGCTGCCTGGCCGGGTGCCGCCCGTTCGGGTGACGGAAGTGCGGGCGACGAAAGTGCGCCCGCGGCGTTCGACGCGGTGTTCGACGCGGTGAGAACCGCGCGGAGACCGGCCCGTTGAAGCGGCGCCGAGTCCGCCAGCAGAACCCGGATCGGTCTGGTCATGCCACCGGTCCCGGTCCGCAGCACCGATGCCGTCTCCGCACGGTGCCGGACCGGCCGAGTAGGTGCAGCCGACCGGGCCGGGCGGACGAGCCAGGTCGGCTGGTTCTCAGTGCTGTCTCGCGCCGGTCGAGACAGCACTGAGAACCAGCAAGGACCTGTGCGGGTGAGCCGGGGCGGCCGGCCCATGCGGATGGGCCGGGACGGCCGGACCGGGCGGGATCGCGGAGGCGGCCCGGAGGCGCAGGCGCGTCGTGGACGCCAGGCCCGGACGAGGCGCCTGGGCGGCCGGGCCACGTGGATGGGCCGGCGCGGCCGGGCCGGGCGGGATCGCGGAGGCGGCTTGGAGGCGCAGGCGCGTCATGGACGCCAGGCCCGCGGAGGCGGCTCGGAGGCGCAGGCGCGTCGTGGACGCCAGGCCCGGACGAGGCGCCTGGGCGGCCGGGGCGGGTGGTGTCGTGGTCAGCCAAGGGGGTCGTCCCGCAGGTGGGTGCCGACCCGGTCGGGTTCGGGATCTCCGGTGGGGCTGCTCACGGTGAGCAGTTCCGGGTAGGGCGGTGGGGTGCCGCCGAACTCCGGGCACAGCGCCTGATGGCTGCACCAGCCGCACAGACGGCTCGGTTTGGGGCGGAAGTCCTGGTCGCGTTTGGCCCGCTCGATGGCCTGGGAGAGGGCGATCAGGGTGCGCTCGAAACGCTCCAGCTCACCCGCCTCGGGGCTGTAGTCGAGAGCCTCGGCGTCCTTGAGGTAGAGCAGGCGCAGCGCCCGGGGGACGACACCGCGGGTGCGCCACAGCACCAGGGCGTAGAACTTGAGCTGGAACAGCGCCCGGCCCTCGAACGCCTCCCGTGGCGCGCCGCCGGTCTTGTAGTCGACCACCCGCAGGTCGCCGGCGGGGGAGACGTCGAGCCGGTCGATGTAACCGCGGATCAGCAGCTCGTCGCCGATCGTCGTGGAGATCAGGGTCTCCCGCTCGGCCGGTTCGAGGCGCTGGGGATCCTCGACGGCGAAGTAGCCGTCGAGCAGGTCGCGGGCACCGGCCAGAAACGCGGCGATCCGGGCCACCTCGGCCGTGCCCTCCGGAACGTCGACCAGCGCGATCTGGCCGGTCGCGTCGGCCTCCGCCGCGACAGCGGCCGGATCCCGCATCGGCGCGCCGGGCACGGGGACCGAGGAGGCGGCGCCGGGCACGGGGACCCAGGAGGCGGCGCCGGGCACGGGGACCGAGGAGGCGGTGCCGGCCGAGACGGCGGCATCATGCGCGGTGGCGGGGGCGGCGATGTCATGCGCGAGTGCCGAAGAGGCGACATCGATCGTGGAAGCGGAGGCGACAGCGTCCGGCGCGAGGTTCGAGGTGCCGGCGCCGGGTGCGGGAGCCGCGGAGGCGGCGCCCGCGGATGTGTCCGAGGCGGGGGCGCGGCGGCCCCTGACTGGTGGCTCCTTGGCGAAGATGGCGGCCAGGCCGGGCTCCTCGGCGAGCAGCCGGTCCCACTCGGGGGCGACCAGCGCGGCCGCGGCCTCCGGGGTGCGCTCGGTGGCGGGCAGGTCGAACAGGCGCTCCAGCACCGCGTGGACGAGGGTGCCGCGGACCTGGTCGGCCGACGGCTCCTCGGGCAGTTTGTCGACGGTGCGGAAGCGGAACAGCAACGGGCAGGTCTTGAAGTCGGCGGCCCGCGACGGGGAGAGCGAGGGCCCGGTCGGCCGCTCGGGGCGCCGCCCGCGCCCGGCGGGAACGGCGGTGCCGGCGCCGGACCGGTCCGGGTCGCCGGGCTGCGGGGGCGGGGAGACCGGCTGGGCCGCCATGGGAGAGAGCGCCGTCATGCATCAGAGGCTAGGCCAGGGGTACGACGAAAAACGCGGGGTGGGTCCGGCGCGGGCGTGTCCGTAGCATCGATCGCGTGGAGCAGAGCCGCACCCCGCAGGGTCCGCCGCCGCCGGGAGCCGGCCGGCCGGTCGGGCACGTGGCCGGCATCCCGGTGCATGCGAGCGCCTCGATGCTGCTGCTCGCGGTGCTGGTCACGGTGGTGTACGGCAATTACGCCCGGGAGCAGCTGGGCCTGGCGCAGCCGTGGGCGTACCTGGTGGGCCTGGGTTTCGTGGTCTGTCTGATCGGCTCGGTGCTGTTGCACGAGCTCGGTCACGCGCTGACCGCCCGGCGCTGTGGCATCGGCGTGCGCCGGATCACTCTGGAGCTGCTCAGCGGCTGGACCGAGATGGACCGGGACGCACCAGCCCCGCGGGTGGACGCGCTGGTGTCGCTGGCCGGGCCGGCCGTGTCGCTGCTGCTGGGCGGGGTCGCCACGGCGGCCGCGCTGGCGTTGCCGGACCGCACGGTGCCCGGCGAGATCGCGTTCCAGCTGGCGTTGAGCAACGTGCTGGTGGCGGTCTTCAACGTGCTGCCGGGGTTGCCGCTGGACGGCGGCCGGGCGTTGCGGGCGCTGCTGTGGGCGGTGCTGAAGGACCGGAACCGGGCGACGGTGGTGGCCGGCTGGGCGGGCCGGGTGCTGGCGGTGCTGACCGCGGCGCTGACCACGATGCTCTACCAGCTCGGGGTGATCACGGTGCTGGGGCTGGCGTTCGTGCTGCTGGTGGTGTTGACGCTGTGGCAGGGGGCGGGGCAGTCGATCCGGTTGGGCCGGATGACGGGGCGGTTCCCGCTGATCGATCTGGGCGCGCTGACCCGGCCGGTGCTGGCGGTGCCGGCGGGGACGCCGCTGGGGGAGGCGCAGCGGCGCCGGGCCGAGGACCCGAGGCCGGACGTGGTGCTGGCGGTGGCGGACTCGGCGGGTAGCCTCACCGCGCTGGTCGATCCGGTCGCCGCCGAGCGGATTCCGGTCGACCGGCGGCCCTGGGTGAGCGTGGAGAGCGTGGCCCGGTCCCGGGACGCGCTGACCGCGCTGCCGCTGGGATTGACCGGTGAGCAGGTGATCCGCGCCCTGCAGGCCCACCCGGGTGCGCAGTACCTGGTGACCGCAGGCGAGGATGTCGTGGGCGTCCTGCGGGTCGCCGATGTGGCCGCCGTGCTGGAACCGCGGCGGGCCAGCCGGAATTGACAGCCTCCTGAGAGAAGATCCGTGACCACAACCCCAGCCACCGTCGTCGACGACGTCCCCGCGCACCGCGGGCCGTTCCGGGCGGGCGACCGCGTCCAGCTCACCGACCCGAAGGGCCGGATGCATACGATCGTGCTGGAACCCGGCAAGGCGTTCCACACCCATCGTGGCGCGATGTCGCACGACGAGCTGATCGGCCTGCCCGACGGCAGTGTCATCACCGCCGCGAGCGGCACCGCGTACCTGGCGCTGCGCCCGCTGCTGTCCGACTACGTGCTGTCGATGCCGCGCGGCGCGCAGGTGATCTATCCGAAGGACGCGGCGCAGATCGTCGCGATGGGTGACGTGTTCCCCGGGGCGAAGGTCCTCGAGGCGGGCGCCGGCTCGGGCGCGCTGACCTGCTCGCTGCTGCGGGCCGTGGGCAGCTCCGGCGAGGTGCACAGCTACGAGCTGCGCGATGACTTCGCGGCGATCGCCCGCAAGAACGTGGAGGCGTTCTTCGGCGGCCCGCACCCGGCCTGGCACCTGCACAACGGTGACGTCGCGGGCAACGAGATCACCGGTTTCGACCGGATCGTCCTGGACATGCTGACCCCGTGGGAGGCCCTCGACATGGTCGAGCGGTCGCTCATCCCGGGCGGTGTGTTCATCGGTTACGTGGCGACCACCCCGCAGCTGTCGGAGCTGGTCGAGGCGCTGCGCGAGCGGGGCGGCTGGACCGAGCCGCGGGCCTGGGAGTCGCTGGTCCGCGACTGGCACGCCGACGGTCTCGCGGTCCGCCCGGACCACCGGATGATCGCGCACACCGCCTTCCTGGTGTCGGCTCGCAAGCTGGCCCCGGGCGTCACCGCGCCGCCACGGCGCCGCAAGCCGAGCAAGGGCGCGGAGGCGTACGCCGCCCGCAAGGCCACCCAGGCCGCGCTCGCCGCCCAGCAGACGGAGACCACCGGGGAGTGACGCTCGCCTTTGGAGTCCGGTAGGTTCCGGGGGGTCTGCGATCGGAGGACAGGGGTGGGAACGATGAGCTCTCCGCCGTTCGGCGGCGGCAACGAGATGCCGGCGGTGTTCCCCGACTGGTCGCCCTACCCGGACCTGGACTCGGCGGCCCGCGCCTATCTGCGTGACCCGGACGTGGCCCTGGAGGCGCTGTTCGGGGTGTTGCGCGGCGCCCAGGTGCTCTGTTTCACCCTGGAGCGTTTCGTCAACGAGGTGAACGGGGTGTGGCAGGAGGTCGTCGTCTGCGACGGCAGCCGGCTGGTGCTCTGGCACGGCGAGGACGTGGCTCCCGGCGACGGCCCGGTCGGCGCGATGACCTCGTCGCTGCGGGTGGTGCCGTTGTCCACGGTGACCGAGGTGGGCTGCCGGCGGCGGCTCACCCGGACCCCGAACGGGCAGGCCCGGGTCGACAGCATCGACGTCTACCTGCTGCTCAGCTCGGTCGACGACGCGGTGCCGCCGCCCGGGGTGGGTGAGGAGGAGGGCCGCGCGCCGTTACGCCACGACGCCCTGCGCTTCGGCAAGACCCTCGACGACGGCGGGCCGGGGCAGATCAACCGGCTGGAGGAGTTCTCCCGGGTGGTGGCGTCGCTGGTCGGGCGTCCCACTCTGTAAGCTCGGTCACGTTCCTTCATGCGCGTCCGGGCCGGCGACCGCCACGTCGTCGGCCGTCCGCACGACGTGGATGCAGTCGCCCGGGCACTCCTTGGCCGAGTCGATGACTTCGAGCAACAGGCCGGACGGCACCAGTGTGCGGACCCCTGGACTCTGAAGCAACTCGCCGGAGTGGTCTTTCACATAGGCGAGGCCGTCGATGTCCAGTTCGAACACCTCCGGGGCGTACTGCACGCAGAGTCCATCGCCGGTGCAGAGGTCCTGATCGATCCAGACCTGCAGCTCATCAGTGTCGGCCGCCACATCTACCTCCCACAACAGCGAACGCCCGACGGTACCCGAAGTCTGTCCGGCCGGGTCACCGCCGGTACGGCCAATCGATCAAGAGTCGGTGACAGGGGTGTTGCATGGGTCAAAAACGGTTTCTGAACGGCTAGTGTTGACCCAAGACGTTCGAGCCCCCCGGGGAGGTGGGACGTGGCACGTAGCGACGAAGCGGACTCCCGCGCCGCACGATGGGAGAAAGAGGCCAACGATCTCTCCAGCCAGGTCGCGTTCCTGCAAGAGGAACTCGCTCTGGTTCGGCGGAAGTTGACCGAGAGCCCCCGACACGTCCGGCAGCTCGAGGAACGGCTTGCGGCGACGCAGGCGCAGCTCTCCCGAGTGACCGAGAACAATGAGAGGCTCGTGGCGACCCTCAAGGAAGCCCGGGCTCAGATCGTCACTCTCAAGGAAGAGATTGACCGGCTCGCCCAGCCGCCCAGCGGCTACGGCGTTTTCCTGGCAGCCCACGAGGACGGCACGGTGGACGTGTTCACCGGCGGCCGCAAGCTGCGGGTGGCGGTCTCGCCGTCGCTCGCGGTCGACGAGCTCCAGCGGGGCCAGGAGGTCCTGCTGAACGACGCGCTCAACGTCGTCGACGCGTTCGGGTTCGAGCGCACCGGCGAGGTCGTCTCGCTCAAGGAGGTGCTGGACAACCCGTCCGGCGGCCCCCGCGACCGGGCACTGGTGATGTCGCACGCCGACGAGGAGCGCATCGTGTTCCTCGCCGACTCGCTCGACATCACCAAGCTGCGCGCCGGTGACTCGCTCATGATCGAGCCCCGCTCGGCGTACGCCTATGAGCGGATCCCGAAGAGCGAGGTCGAGGAGCTCGTCCTCGAGGAGGTCCCCGACGTCGACTACACCGACATCGGCGGCCTGCACTCGCAGATCGAGCAGATCCGCGACGCGGTGGAGCTGCCGTTCCTGCACGCCGACCTGTTCCGGGAGCACCAGCTGCGCCCGCCGAAGGGGATCCTGCTCTACGGCCCGCCCGGCTGTGGCAAGACCCTGATCGCCAAGGCGGTGGCCAACTCGCTGGCCAAGAAGATCGCCGAGCGGCGCGGCGAGGAGAAGCACACCAGCTACTTCCTCAACATCAAGGGCCCGGAGCTGCTCAACAAGTACGTGGGCGAGACCGAGCGGCACATCCGCCTGGTCTTCCAGCGGGCTCGTGAGAAGGCCGGCGAGGGTACCCCGGTGATCGTGTTCTTCGACGAGATGGACTCGATCTTCCGGACCCGTGGCTCGGGTGTCTCCAGCGACGTGGAGAACACGATCGTTCCCCAGCTGCTCAGCGAGATCGACGGTGTCGAGGGCCTGGAGAACGTGATCGTCATCGGCGCCTCCAACCGGGAAGACATGATCGACCCGGCGATCCTGCGCCCCGGACGACTCGACGTGAAGATCAAGATCGAGCGCCCGGACGCCGAGGCGGCCAAGGACATCTTCGGCAAGTACATCCTCTCGGACCTCCCGCTCAGTGCCGACGACCTGGCCGAGCACGGCGGCAACCGGGACGCGACGGTCGCCGCGATGATCGAGGCGGTCGTGCTGCGGATGTACACGGAGACGGAGGAGAACCGCTTCCTGGAGGTCACCTACGCCAACGGTGACAAGGAGGTCCTGTACTTCAAGGACTTCAACTCCGGCGCGATGATCCAGAACATCGTCGACCGTGGCAAGAAGATGGCGATCAAGGAGTTCCTCACCTCCGGCAAGAAGGGCCTCCGGCTGCAGCACCTGCTCGACAGCTGCGTCGACGAGTTCCGGGAGAACGAGGACCTGCCGAACACCACGAACCCCGACGACTGGGCCCGCATCTCCGGCAAGAAGGGCGAGCGGATCGTCTACATCCGCACGCTCGTCTCCGGAGGCAAGGGCGCCGAGGCCGGCCGGTCCATCGAGACCGCCAACAACACCGGCCAGTACCTGTAACAGGCACCGTGACGCGGGGCTGGAGGGTCTCCCTCCAGCCCCGCTTCGCATCATTCGCGCGGACCCGCGCGTGCATCGACGGGTGAAACCCCCCGCTCAGGACCATGCCCGCCCACGCCACGGTGATCAAACTCGCCACGCAAGGTACCGGCGCGCACACAGGCAGCTTCGGAAAGCGATACGAGAGCGTCTAGGCTCGATGCATGAGCAGGCTTGGCTTCGTGGCGGACAGGGTGGTCGCATGAGCGTTCGACGGATTATGGGGTCCGAGGTCGAGTACGGCATTTCGGTTCCCGGGCAGCCCGGCGCCAATCCGATGGTCACGTCGTCCCAGGTGGTCAACGCCTACGGCGCCCGTCCTGAGCTCAGCAGCAAAGGCCGGGCCCGCTGGGACTACGAGGAGGAGTCGCCGCTGCGCGACGCCCGCGGTTTCACCTACTCCGGCGCCGCCTACGATCCCGCCGAGGCCCTCGCCGACGAGGATCTCGGCCTCGCCAACGTGATACTGACCAACGGCGCCCGCCTCTACGTCGACCACGCCCACCCGGAGTACAGCACTCCCGAGGTCACCAACCCCCTCGACGTGGTCAAGTGGGACAAGGCCGGTGAGCGGGTGATGGCCGAGGCGTCGCGCCGTGCCGCCACCATCCCCGGCACGCACCGCATCCAGCTCTACAAGAACAACACCGACAACAAGGGCGCGTCGTACGGGGCCCACGAGAACTACCTGATGCGGCGCCAGACCGCGTTCGCCGACATCGTCGCCCACCTCACCCCGTTCTTCGTGACCCGGCAGATCTTCTGCGGCGCCGGCCGGGTCGGCATCGGGCAGGACGGCAGCGGCGCCGGCTTCCAGATCTCCTCGCGGGCCGACTTCTTCGAGGTCGAGGTCGGCCTGGAGACGACCCTCAAGCGGCCGATCATCAACACCCGGGACGAGCCGCACGCCGACGCCGACAAGTACCGCCGCCTGCACGTGATCATCGGCGACGCCAACCTGTCGGAGATCTCCACCTACCTCAAGGCCGGCACCACCGCCCTGATCCTCAACATGATCGAGGAGAAGGTGTTCACCGGCGAGCTCGGCATCGCCGACCCGGTGAGCGAGCTCAAGGCGGTCAGCCACGACCCGTCGCTCAAGCACCTCATGCGACTGCGTGACGGCCGCCGGCTGACCGCCCTGGACCTGCAGTGGGCGTACTACGAGCGGGCCCGCCAGTTCGTCGACGAGCGGTACGGCGCCGACGTGGACGAGCAGACCGCGGACGTCATGGATCGCTGGGAGGACGTGCTGGACAAGCTCGGCCGCGACCCGATGCTCTGTTCCGACACCCTGGACTGGGTGGCCAAGCTGCGTCTGCTGGAGGGTTACCGGGAGCGGGAGAGCCTGGCCTGGTCCTCGCCCAAGCTTCAGCTCGTCGACCTCCAGTATTCCGACGTGCGCCCGGAGAAGGGCCTCTACCACCGGCTCGTCGCCCGCGGGTCGATGCAGACCCTGCTCGACCCGGACGACACTCAGCGGGCGATGTACGAGCCGCCGGAGGACACCCGCGCCTACTTCCGTGGCCGCTGCCTCGCGCAGTACGCCTCCGAAGTGGTCGCCGCCAGCTGGGACTCGGTCATCTTCGACGTGGGCCGCGAGTCGCTGGTCCGGGTCCCCATGATGGAGCCGGAGCGGGGCACCAGGAAGCACGTCGGCGCGCTCTTCGACACGTGCGAGAGCGCGAAGGATCTGCTCGAGGTGATCACGAGCCGGCAATAAAACACCCGTTCCGGCGGGCCGTTTCGTCACAGGTGCGAGGTAGGTTTTTTCCAACCCGATGTTGCAGGACTTCGGGTGGCTTCAGAAGGGGGACATCCATGGCAACCCGAGACACAGGTGGTCAGTCGCAGAGCAGCAAGGGCTCGAGCGACCAGGAGATCGAGGACGTCACCGTCGAGGCCAATCCCGAGGTCGCCGAGCGGGTCGCGGAGATCACCGAGGACGTCGACGACCTCCTGGACGAGATCGACTCCGTCCTGGAGGAGAACGCCGAGGAATTCGTCCGCGGATACGTACAAAAAGGCGGACAGTAGGGCATAGTTCGCTAAACGGACATGCCGCTGGGTCGGAAGGTCCACAGAGCAGGGTTGTTCCCGAGAGGCACCGCTGCTGTCCGGACTGCGGGGAGACGAAGGCGTCGGCCGAGTTTCCCCGCAGTCGTAACGACACGGGTGGCCGTGGCAGGTACTGCAAGCCGTGCCGCAACGCGCGCGGTAACGAGACCAGGCAGCGGCTATCCGGTGGCAACCGGGAGTGTCACCCGCGCCAGAGGTATGGCATCGGCCAGGCGGAGGTCGACGCGCTTCTCGCGGAGCAGGGGGATGTCTGCGCCATCTGTGGCGCGGCCGACCCGCAACACGTAGATCACGATCATCGCACCGGTGGGGTGCGCGGGATATTGTGCTTCAACTGCAACGGCGGTCTGGGGCAGTTCCGGGACGACCCGGTTCTCCTCGCCGGCGCGATTACGTACCTGAAAGGAACCACGTGGCGACGGGCTTTGATCCATCCGGGCGTCTACCGGATTTCTTCACCAGCACGGGGACGTCCTCCTTCACGCAGTTCCTGAGCCAGGCCGCCCCGGAGCTGCTTCCGGGACGCCGGCCGCTTCCGCCCGGCCTGTCCGCGGACATCGCGCCGCACGGCACCACGATCGTCGCGATCGCGACGGCCGAGGGTGTGGTGATGGCCGGTGACCGCCGGGCGACCATGGGCAACCTCATCGCCAGCCGGGACATCAAGAAGGTGCACCCCGCCGACGCCTACTCGCTGATCGGCATCGCCGGCACCGCGGGCATCGGCATCGAGCTGATCCGTCTGTTCCAGGTGGAGCTCGAGCACTACGAGAAGATCGAGGGCGCGATGCTCTCGCTCGACGGTAAGGCGAACCGGCTGGCCGCGATGGTGCGCGGCAACCTGGGCGCGGCGATGCAGGGCCTGGCCGTGGTCCCGCTGTTCGCCGGGTTCGACCTGGCGCCGGGTGACACGGCGCGTGCCGGCCGGATCTTCAGCTTCGACGTGGCCGGCGGGCTCTACGAGGAGACCGGCTACGAGGCGATCGGGTCGGGTTCGCTGTTCGCCAAGTCGGCGCTGAAGAAGCGGTACCGGGCCGGCCTGAGCACCGGCGACGCGATCAACCTGGCGGTCGAGGCGCTGTACGACGCGGCCGACGACGACACCGCGACCGGCGGGCCGGACGTCACCCGCAAGATCTACCCGGTCGTGATGACCGCGACGGCGAACGGCACTCACCGGCTCAGCGACGAAGAGATCACCACGGTGGCCGAGCGGGTCGTCGCGGGGCGTATGGAGAACCCGGGCGGCTGACCCGCGCGTCGAGGAGAGAGAGGTAGCCACCTGTGGCCATGCAGTTCTATGCATCACCCGAGCAGGTCCAGCGGGACCGCTCGGAGTACGCCCGCAAGGGCATCGCCCGCGGCCGGTCGGCCGTGGTGCTCACCTACGAGGGCGGCATCCTGCTGGTCGCCGAGAACATCACCACCCTGCGGAAGATCAGCGAGATCTACGACAAGATCGCGTTCGCGGCGGTGGGGCGCTACAACGAGTTCGAGGCGCTGCGCCGTGGCGGTGTGCGGATGGCCGACATGGTCGGTCTCAGCTACGACCGGCGTGACGTGACGGCCCGGGCGCTCGCCAACACGTACACGCAGACGCTCGGTGCGATCTTCTCGGAGACGCAGAAGCCGTACGAGGTGGAGATCTGCGTCGCGCAGGTCGGCGCGACGCCGGAGGCCGACGAGCTGTACCGGATCACCTACGACGGCTCGGTCATGGACGAGCCCGGTTTCATGGCGATGGGCGGCCAGGCCGAGGCGATCGCGAACGTGCTGCGGGAGCGGCATGACGCGTCGGCGGAGCTGTTGGCGGCGCTGACGCTGGCCCGGGAGGCGCTCGGCAGCGTGGGCGGCGAGAACGGCCAGGCGCGCACCCTGGAGGCCAAGCAGCTGGAGGTGGCCGTGCTGGACCGGCGGCGGCCGGGCCGGGCGTTCCGGCGGATCACCGGGGCCGCGCTGACCACGCTGCTCGGCCACGAGTCGGTGCCGGAGGCCGATCTCGGTGACGTCGACGCGGCGCCCCCGGCTCCGGCCGAGGCGAAGCCGACGATCTCGGCGGCGTCGGAGGACACCGAGGGCACCGACAAGTAAGGCGGATCATGATTGCGGGGCGTGTTCCGCCGGAACACGCCCCGCAATCATGGAAAGCCCGATTGTGGGTGCCACTTAACCGGTCCTTACCGGTAGTGTTTCGACATGGAACGGCGAATTTTCGGCCTCGAGACCGAGTACGGAGTCACGTGCACCTATCGGGGGCAGCGGCGGCTGTCTCCGGACGAGGTGGCCCGCTACCTGTTCCGCCGAGTGGTGTCCTGGGGACGCAGCAGCAACGTCTTTCTCCGTAACGGCGCCCGTCTCTACCTCGACGTCGGTTCCCACCCTGAGTACGCGACCCCCGAATGCGACTCCGTCACCGATCTGGTCGCCCACGACCGGGCCGGCGAGCGGATCCTGGAAGGCCTGCTCGTCGACGCGGAGAAGCGTCTGCACGACGAGGGCATCGCCGGGGAGATCTACCTCTTCAAGAACAACACCGACTCCGCCGGCAACTCGTATGGTTGCCACGAGAACTACCTGGTCAGCAGGCACGGCGAGTTCGGCCGGCTCGCTGACGTGCTGATCCCGTTCCTGGTGACCCGGCAGCTGATCTGCGGCGCCGGCAAGGTGCTGCAGACCCCGCGCGGGGCGGTGTTCTGCCTGTCCCAGCGGGCCGAGCACATCTGGGAGGGCGTCTCCAGCGCGACGACCCGATCCCGGCCGATCATCAACACCCGCGACGAGCCGCACGCCGACGCCGAGCGGTACCGGCGCCTCCACGTGATCGTCGGCGACTCCAACATGAACGAGGTCACCACCCTGCTGAAGGTGGGCAGTGCCGACATCGTGCTCCGCATGATCGAGGCGGGCGTGGTGATGCGCGACCTCACCCTGGAGAACCCGATCCGGGCGATCCGCGAGGTCAGCCACGACGTCACCGGCCGTCGCAAGATCCGTCTGGCGAACAACAAGGAGGTCTCCGCGCTGGAGATCCAGCAGGAGTACCTGGCGAAGGCCACCGAGTTCGTCGAGCGCCGGGGCGGCGACCCGGTCGCCAAGCGGGTCGTCGAGCTGTGGGGCCGGGTGCTCAACGCGATCGAGAGCGGCGACCTGGACCCGGTGTCCCGCGAGATCGACTGGGTGTCGAAATACAAGCTGATCGAGCGCTACCAGGCCAAGCACGACATCCCGATGTCGCACCCGCGGATCGCGCAGCTCGACCTGGCCTACCACGACGTGCGCCGGGGCCGTGGCCTCTACGCGCTGATGGAGAAGCGCAAGCAGGTCGACCGGATCGCCAACGACCTGCAGATCTTCGAGGCGAAGGAGACGCCGCCGCAGACCACCCGGGCCCGGCTGCGCGGCGAGTTCATCAAGCACGCCCAGGAGAAGCGCCGCGACTTCACCGTCGACTGGGTGCACCTGAAGCTGAACGACCAGGCCCAGCGCACCGTGCTCTGCAAGGACCCGTTCCGGGCCTACGACGAGCGGGTGGAGCGCCTGATCGCCAGCATGTGATTCCGCGATAGGCTGGCCGGGCCATGACGATGCCCGGCCAGCCCGAACCGCCCGAGCGCTCCGAGTCCGAGATCCGCTGGCGGCGTCTGGAGCGCCGCCGGGAGCGGGTGTTCCGGCAGATCCAGCGCGACCGGGCCGGCGGCCACAAGGTGCCGACCTGGGTGCTGGCGGCGATCCTGGGCCTGCTGCTGGCCGGCTGGGCCTATCTGATCGTCACGAGCTGAGCCCGGCCGCGGGTGCAGCCGCCGGGATCGTCACGAGCTGATCTCGGCCGCGGGTGCAGCCGCCGGGATCGTCACGAGCTGAGCCCGGCCGCGGGTGCAGCCGCCGGGATCGTCACCAGCTGATCTCAGCCGCGGGTGCAGCCGTCGGGTGGAGACGGCGGCGGGATGCGGAAGGCGAGCGGCAACCGGCCCGCACCCGGACGGCGAACCCGCCTGTCCCCTCGGTGTCGTCTCCTGAGGGGGTGCCGGAGCAGCGAATCGCGAGGACGTACGTGATGGTGGCGGTCCTCGCCCTGATCACGTACCAGTTTCTGCCCGAAGGCGGGTGGTGGCCGACCGTCATGCAGGTGGCGATCGGCTGGACCGGTGTCGCCGCGATCCTGATCGGCGCGCACCGGATGCCGCGCCGGGACCGGCTGCCCTGGTGGCTGTTCGCCGCCGGGGTGTTCAGCAACGCCACCGGCATCGGTGTCGCCGCGGTCGCCGCCGAACGGTACGGGCTGGTCGACCTGCCGACCCCGGCCGACCCGTTCTTCCTCGGCCTCTATCCGGCGTGCGCGGCCGGCCTGATCGTGCTGATCCGGCGCCGCAACCCGCGCCGGGACTGGGCGGCGCTCGTCGACGCGGCCACCATCACCACCGGGTTCGGGCTGCTGGCCTGGGTCTATGTGATCGCCCCGGTGAATCTGGGCGATCCGATGGACCGGGCGGCCCACGCGACTCAGGTGGCGTACCCGATCGGGGATGTCCTGCTCCTCGCGGCGACCACCCGGCTGCTGCGCAGTGGGGGCAGCCGCGGCGCGCCGTTCTGGTGGCTCACCGGCTCACTGGCGGCCTTTCTGATCGGCGACAGCGCCTGGGTGATCCTGGACAACCTGGGCGACACCGGCACCGTGCTGATCGGCACCCCGTGGTTCTCCCGCGCCTTGGAGTCGGTGTTCCTGGTCGCGTTCCTGCTGTTCGGGGTGGCGGCGCTGCATCCCGGCGCCCGCGCGGTGGCCGGTCCCACGGACGCCCGCCCGGCCAGTCTCGGCACCGGTCTGCTGACCCTGCTGACCGGCGCCTCACTGATCGCGCCGGCGGTGCTGGCCGCGCAGACCGCGTCCGGCACGGTGTCCGACGGCTGGAGTATCGCGTTCTGCTCGGCCACCCTGTTCCTGCTGGTCGTGGCCCGGATGGCGCTGCTGATCCGGGAGGTGGAGACGCAGGCGCGGCAGGTCCGCGCGCTGGCCCGCTCGGACGAGCTGACCGGGCTGCCGAACCGCCGCGCCTGGAACGACGAGCTGCCCCGCGCTCTGGAACGGGCCCGCCGCGACGGCCTGCCGGTCGCGGTGGCGATCCTCGACCTGGACCACTTCAAGAGCTACAACGACACGTACGGGCACCCGGCGGGGGACCGGCTGCTCAAGGAGGCGAGCGCGGCGTGGCATGCGGCCCTGCGTGACGTCGACGTCATCGCCCGGTACGGCGGTGAGGAGTTCGTGGTGCTGCTGCCGGCGGCGGGCGCCGGGGACGGCGTGCGGGTGCTGACCCGGGCGCTGACGGCGACCCCGTCCGGGCAGACGTTCTCGGCCGGTCTCGCCGTCTGGAACTCCACCGAGACCTCCGACGAGCTGCTCACCCGGGCCGACACGGCGCTCTACGCCGCCAAGGCGGCCGGCCGCAACCGCATCGAGGTCGCCCCGAACGACCGGGCCGGCGCCGCGGCGGCGTGACGGCCCGCCGGGAGCGGGAGGCCCGTCAGGTCAGTAGCGCGGCGGCATGAGGGCCGCCCTGAGGGGGAGACGTGTCAGGTCGGTAGCGCGGCGGCATGACGGCGGCCCTGAGGGGGAGACGTGTCAGGTCGGCAGTGTGGCGGCATGCCGGCCGCCCTGAGCGGGAGGCCCGTCAGGTCAGCAGCGCGGCGGCGTGCCGGCCGGCCGCGGCGGCGGCCAGGAAGTAGCCGTGGTCCTGGTCCAGCTTGCGGCCCATGGTGGACAGTGGGACCGGGCAGGCGCGCAGGGCCGCGTCGAGGCCGTCGGTGGCGACACGGACCACGCGGTGCCGCCCGGACAGCGGGGCGAGCGCGGCGTCGACCGCCGTGGCCAGGGCGGGGTCGAGGCCGTCCGGCACCGGCAGGTCGGCGGCGGCGAGAGCGACCTTCCCGTACGCCGTCAGGCTGTGATGCGACACCCCGCGGTGCCGCTCCCGCCCGTCGCCGTCGGAGATCCGCAGCGACCCGACCGGCCGGCCGCCGAGCACCGCCACCGCGTTGACCGCCTCCCCCAGCGCCACCCCGGAGAACCCCCAGGTGGTGCCGGTCCCGAGGTTGCCGGGGCCCTGCGCGACGATCGTCACGTCGGCGTGCAGCACGTGCCGGGCGGCCAGCAGCCCGGTGTGCACGGTGCCGGCCTCCAGATCGCCGCCGAACGCCTGGCCGGTGGTGATCGTCCCGGCCAGGTGGCCGCGCAGTCCGTCCAGGGTGCGGGAGAACCAGGCGGGCAGCGCCCCGCCGTCGGTCATCAGGTAGGCCACCCGGGCGTTCGGCCGGTCGGCGTGGATCCCGGCCAGGATCGCCGGCAGCGCCGAGTGCAGGTCGGCGGTGACCACCGGCATCCCGTCGATCGACTCGGCGGCAGCCAGGACGGCCCGGTGTGGGGACGCCTCCTCGTCGACGCCGAGCAGGATCGGCTGCAGCGGGGTGTAGCGGGCTTTGACCAGGTGGCCGTGGCCGCGGTCGGTGCCGTCGTCGGGCGGGTCGGCGGGCAGCCGGTCGGGCAGCGCGACGACCAGCGCGTACCCGCCGGTGCCCAGACCCATCACCAGCGCACCGACGTTGAGCAGCACCCGGTCGCCGGGTTGCGGGGTGCCGACCAGGTGCGGGTAGGCGAGGGCGCGCATCGGGCCGTCGCCGGTCGTCACGTCGAGTTCCACGGCGCCGTGCCAGCCGCGCCGCACCGACTGCACTGTTCCCGACCGCCACCGCACCATGGCGGCGACCCTATCGCCCGGGACGGGCGGCGCCCCTGGTCGGGTCGAGGAACACGTACCGGATCTCCGGGAAGCGGGCCCGCAGCCGCTGTTCCGCCTCGTCCGCCGCCGCCTCGATGTCGCGGCCGGAGGCGTCGTCGGCGAAGTCGACCTTCGCGGCGACCAGGATCTCGCCCGGCCCGATCCGCATGGTCAGCAGCGTCGGCACCGCGGTCACCACCGCGATCGCGGCCAGGTCCTCGGCGATCCCGGCGTGGATCCGGGCCGGCACCGCCTGCCCGACCAGCAACGACGCGTTGCTGCGGGCCAGCATGGTCGCCACCACGAGCAGCAGCAGCCCGATCAGGATGGACGCCACCCCGTCCCACATCTCGTCGCCGGTCACCTGCGCCAGGGCCAGGCCCGCCGCTGCCAGCACCAGGCCGATCAGGGCGGCGGCGTCCTCGAAGAACACCGCCTTCACCGTGGTGTCGGACGTGTGCCGCAGGAACCGGCGCGGCGTGGTCCGCCAGCGGCCCGCCTCGCCCCGGATCTGCTTGACCGCCTTGGCGAACGAGACGCTCTCGGCCAGGAAGGCGACGGCCAGGACGATGTACGACACCAGATAGTCGCCGGTGTGCTCACCCTCGACGATCGTGACGACACCGTGGTAGATCGAGAACCCGGCGCCGCCGACGAACGTGAAGATCGCCGCGATGAAGGCCCAGATCCAGCTCTCCTTGCCGTACCCGAACGGGTGTTGTTCGTCCGCCGGTTTGCGCCCTCGGCGCAACGCGACGTAGAGGAAGACCTCGGTGACGGTGTCGGCCAGGGAGTGGGCCGCCTCGGAGAGCATCGCGGCCGAGCCGGAGATCAGCCCGGCGACCAGTTTCGCCACCGAGATGGCCAGATTGGCGGCTCCGGCGACCAGGACGGTGCCGACGCTCTCCGACGTGGCGGGCGGTTCGGTGGGGGCGACGAGGGGGGTTTCAGCGGAGGTCACGAATGCGGTCTTCCCCGGCACAACGACGGATAACCGTCGCGCACACACGCCTGCTAGCGTTGCGTCTCGTGTCGCGCACTCGGACCGAGCGCCTGGTTAACCTGGTCATCTGTCTCCTGTCCACGCGGCGGTTCCTGACCGCCGCGCAGATCGCCCTGACCGTGCCCGGTTACGAGCACGATCCGTCCGACCCACGTGACCACGAGGCGTTCCAGCGCAAGTTCGAGCGGGACAAGGCCGAGCTGCGGGAGCTGGGCGTGCCCCTGGAGACGGGCACGGCGAGCATCTTCGACCAGGAGCCGGGTTACCGGATCGCGCAGCGGGAGTACGCGCTGCCCGACATCCTGCTCGAGCCGGACGAGGCCGCCGCCGTCGGCATCGCCGCCCGCCTGTGGCAGCACGCCGGGCTGGCCGCCGCCGCGTCGTCCGGCCTGGCCAAGCTCCGGGCCGCCGGGGTCGAGGTGGACCCGCAGGCCACCCTCGGCGTGGAGCCGGTGGTCACCGTCGACCCGTCGTTCGGCCCGCTGACCGCGGCCGCCCGGGACCGTCGCGCGGTCACCTTCAAGTACCGGGTGCCCGAGGTCGACGAGCCGAGCACCCGCCGGCTGGAGCCGTGGGGCGTGGTGTGCTGGCGCGCCCGGTGGTACGTGGTCGGCCACGACCGGGACCGGGACGCCCCCCGCTGCTTCCGGCTGTCCCGGATCGTCGGCGACGTCCGCGCCGCCGGCCGTCCCGGCGCCTTCGAGCCGCCGGCCGGCGCCGACCTGATCAGTCACGTGCGGCGGTTCTCCGGGCCGATCGCCCGCAACGGCCGGGCCACCGTGACGGTCCGTCCCGGGCGGGCGGCCGGGCTGCGCCGGCTGGCCGCCGAGGTGCTGCCGGGCCCGGACGGCGACCGGCTGACCATCAACTACGGCGACGTCGAGTGGCTGGCGTCACGGATCGCCGGGTACGGCCCGGACGCCCGCGCCGACGGCCCGCCGGAACTGCGCGAGGCCGTCGTCCAGCATCTCAAAGAGCTGATCACCCGGCACGAGGTCGTGGCGGTGACGGCATGAGCACGGCGCGCACCCCGTCGGGGGACCGGCTCGGCCGGCTGTTGAACCTGGTGCCGTACCTGCTGGCCCGTCCCGGCATCCTGATCTCCGAGGCGGCCGCCGATCTCGGTGTCACCGGCAAGCAGCTGCGCGAGGACCTGGAGCTGCTCTGGGTCTGCGGGCTGCCGGGGTACGGCCCCGGCGACCTGATCGACATGGCCATCGACGGCGACCACGTGACGATCAGCCACGACGCCGGCATGTCCAAGCCGTTGCGGCTCAACCCGGACGAGGCGCTGGCCCTGGTGGTGGCGCTGCGGATGCTCGCCGAGACGCCCGGGATCGGCACCCGCGACGCCATCGAGCGGGCCCTCGCCAAGATCGAGAACGCTGCCGGGGACCTGGCCGACGCGCCGGTCACCGTGCGGATGCCGGCCAACCAGAAGCGGCTGGCCGAGGTGCGTGCCGCGGTGGAGTCCGGGCACGCGCTGCGGCTCACCTACTACACGTCGGCGCGGGACGAGACGACCGACCGGGTGGTCGACCCGATGCGGATGCTGATGGTCGGCGGTTTCAACTACCTGGAGGCGTGGTGTCGCCGGGCCGAGGCGACCCGGCTCTTCCGGATCGACCGGATCGACGCGTTCGCCGAGCTGGACGAGCCGTCCGCGCCGCCGGTCGAGGCGGTGCCGCACGACGTCACCGGCGGCGTCTTCCGGCCCGGCCCGGAGCTGCCGCTGGTCACCCTGCGGGTGGGCCGGGGCGGTCGGTGGATCACCGAGTACTACCCGGTCGAGCAGGTCGTCAAGGACGCCCCGGAGTGGCTGGTCACGATGCGGGTCACCGACCTCGGCTGGGCGCAGCGGTTCCTCACCGGCCAGGGCCGCGACGTCACCGTGATCGGCCCGCCGGAGCTGCTCGAACGGATCCGGGCGCAGGCGGCCACCGCCCTCGATCAGTACGCCGCGCCGCAGGCCCTCGCTGCCGACGCGCCCGCCGGCCGGTAGGGTTGCGGCGTGCTGATGTGGGTCTGGATCGCCGTGGTGGTGCTGGCTGTGGTCGTCCTGGCTGCTGCCGGGACGAGGGTCGTGGGGCGGTTGCAGGGGTTGCAGCGGGCCGCTCGCAAGTTGCAGCATCGTCAGGAGGAGGCGCTGGCGTTGCAGGTCAAGGCCGAGCGGATGCAGCAGACGATGCTGGAGCTGCAGCAGCGAGCCGAGGCGGCGCAGGGCCAGGTCGCGCAGATCAAGGCCGGTCTGGGCCGGCGCTGAGCCGTTCCCGGCTGTTGTCCTGACCTTCCCAAGATCATAAGAAACCGGAAGGATCCAGGGGGCAACTTCGCCGGGATACACACGTACGATGGACCCCGCAACCTGATCCGACCGACTGGAGTCTCCCATGGGCGCCCTCAAGCCATGGCACATCATTGTTCTCGTTGTTGTGCTGATCCTGCTCTTCGGCGCGAAGCGACTGCCTGACGCGGCGCGGTCCCTCGGCCGCTCGCTGCGGATCATCAAGGCGGAGACCAAGGGGCTCGTCGACGACGACAACAACGTCGCGGAGAAGGCGGAGCCCCAGCACAGCCGCACCCCGTTGCAGGGCGAGGTCCAGCAGCCCTACCAGCAGCCGGGCTACCAGCAGGCGCCCCCGCCGGCCGGCTACCCGCAGCAGGCGCCCCCGCCGCCGGCCGGGTACCCGCAGCAGGCGCCGCAGGGCTACCAGCAGCCGCCGGCGCAGCCGTTCGTCGACCCGGTGCAGCACCGCACCAACGACCGCTGACCCGGACCGATGGCACTGAGCCTGCGTAAGAAAAAGGGACCGACCAAGTTCCAGCAGGCGGCCGACGGCTCGATGACGCTCATCGAGCACGTTCGGGAGCTGCGAAACCGGCTGTTCTTCGCGTCCCTCGGCATCGTGGCCGGCCTGGTCGTCGGCTTCATCCTCTCCGAGTGGGTCTTCGATCTGCTCCGGGCGCCCTACTGTGGTCTCGACACGTCGTGGTCGCTGGCGAAGGTCGGCCGGGGGACGTGTGATTTCCTCACGTTGGGCGTGGCGGATCAGCTGATCCTGAAGCTGAAGATCGCGCTCTGGGTCGGTCTGATCGTCGGCGCGCCGGTCTGGCTCTACCAGCTGTGGGCGTTCATCGCGCCCGGCCTGCACCGGCACGAGCGCAAATGGGCGTACGTGTTCGTCGCGATCGCCGCGCCCCTGTTCATCGGCGGCGCGACCCTCGCCTACTTCGTGGTGAAGCACAGCCTCAAATTCATCATGACCGCCGGTGTCATCGGTGAGACGACGCAGCTGGAGATCACGCAGTACACCGGCTTCGTCACCAGCATGATCATGATCTTCGGGGCGGCGTTCGAGTTCCCGCTGGTCCTGCTGATGCTGAACTTCACCGGCGTGGTCTCCGCCCGGCGGCTGCTCAGCTGGTGGCGGACCGTGGTCTTCCTGTCGTTCGCGTTCGCCGCGGTCGCCACCCCCGACCCGGGGCCGTTCGGCATGACGCTGCTGGCCGCCTGCCTGTCGCTGCTCTACTTCATCGCCGTCGGCGTGGCGTTCCTCAACGACAAGCGCAAGGGCCGTGGCAAGGAGATCTACGCCGGCCTCGACGACGACGCGATCTCCGAGCTGCCCGAGGAGCGGATCCCGGTCGGCGCGTCCGACCCGATCGAGGCCCCGAGCGCCGTCGAGGGCCCGAGCCCGGTCGAGCAGCCCCGGCCGATCGAGCGGCGCTTCGACGACATGACGTGATCTAGGCACGGGTCGCGGGCGGGTCTATCGTCTGCGGCTGTGACGGGCGACTTCATCGCGGTGCTGGCCAACCCCTCGGCGGGGCGCGGCCGGCACCGCGATCTGCTTCCCGGGGTGCTGCGAGCGCTCGCAACGGCCGGGCACACCGTGCGGCCCCTGGTGGCCGGCAGCGGCGTGGAGGCCGAGCACGCCTGTCATCAGGCGGTGGCGGACGGGGCGGCGGCGGTGGTGGCGGTCGGCGGCGACGGGACGGTGCACCGGGCCCTGCAGTCGGTGGCCGGAACCTCGACCGGATTCGGGGTGGTGCCGGCCGGGACGGGGAACGACTTCGCGAGCGCGGTGGGCGTACCCCGCAATCCGCTCGAAGCCGCGGAGGGGATCGCCGCGGCGTTGCGGGACCGGCGTGACCACCGCTTCGATCTGGCTCGCACCCGTGACGCCCACGGTGCGCGGCGCTGGTTCTGCGCGGTGCTGGCGGCGGGCTTCGACGCGCTGGTCAACGAGCGCGCCAACCGGATGCGCCGGCCCACCGGCCCGCGCCGCTACGACCTGGCGATCCTGCTCGAACTGGCCCGGCTCCGGGCGCGTGGCTACGTGGTGTGCGTGGACGGCGTGGAGCACCGGTTCCCCGCCGAGATCGTCGCGGTCGGCAACTGCGCGAGTTACGGGGGCGGGATGCGGATCCTGCCGGACGCCGACCCGGCCGACGGGCTCCTCGACGTCATCTTCGCGGCGCCGCTGGGGCGCGGTGGGCTCACCCGACTGAAACCGCGGCTGCGGCACGGCACCCACGTCGGCGATCCGCGGGTCACCGTGCTGCGGGCGCGCGAGGTGCGGATCGAGGCCGCGGGCATCGTGGCGTACGCCGACGGCGAGCGGCTCGGCCCGTTGCCGCTCGAGGTGAGCTGTGTGCCGGGTGCGATTCGGTTGCTGCGCTGACCAGCGGGTCAGATTTCCGCGGGCGGGCCGAACGGTAAGGCATGACGAACTCGATCAGCAGCAGCAACCGGCCGTCGGTGACCAGCCTGGCGACCTCGGTGTTCGGCAACGCGCGGGAGGCGATGAAGGCGATCGCCGACGCGGCGACCAGCCCGTCGGCCGAATCACCGGCCGCGACCGCGGAGACCGCCGCGAAGAAGGGCCGCCGCGGTGTCTCGCTGGACCGTTATGCCTGATCCGGCGCTATTTCTCTGACGGCAGTGCGAGCGCCAGAACCGCCGACAGGCCGTTGGGCTTGCCCGCGTCCGCGGCCGGCACCACCAGTGCCGTGCAGCCCGCCTTGACCGCGCCCGCGTCGGCCGGAGTGTCGCCGACCATCAGCGTGTGCTCGGGATCCACGCCGAGCAGCCCGCACGCCCGGTAGAAGATCGCCGGGTCGGGTTTGATCCGCCCCAGCTCGAAACTCAGCGCGAACGCGTCGACCAGGGTGTCCAGCCCCCAGGCGGCGAACAGCGGCCGGATGTCGAAGGCGATGTTGCTGACCACCGCGACCTTGACGCCCGCCTCGTGCAGCTTGCGCAGCGTCGGCTCGGTGTCCGGGTAGGGGACCCAGCCGTCCGTGGTGAGCAGCCGCTCGTAGAGGGCGTCGGCGAGGCCCTCGACGTCGCTGTGCACGGTCGCGGCCAGCCCGGTGTAGGCGGCCCGGTGACTGTGCGCGTACAGGTCACGGTCGGCCCAGTGCTCGGCCAGATGCGGCGGCACCCGGTTCGGCAGCGGGCCGCCGGCCCGGCCCGCGGTCAGCAGTCGGTCGGCCAGGATGGTCGCCTTCCCCCGGTCCAGATCGGCGCCACAGGCCGCGGCGGCGGCGAGAACCCAGGTCAGGGGATCCTCCACCTGCGCCAGGGTGCCGTGGAAGTCGAACAGCACGGCCTCGACGGGCCGCACGGGATGGGCGGGAGGATTCGAGACATGCGGCACGTCGTGCACCTTACCGAGCGCCGGTGACGGCCCCGACGGCCCGTACACCCCAATACCGTGCTGCGTTTTGTCACACCCACGAACTAGCCTGGTGTTCATGACGAGTCCCGCCGAGAAATATGCGGCATCAAAGCGGCGGGCGGCGCGGGTCGCCAGCTACCCGGCCCTCGAGGATTTCATGCTCGACGTGGGCTTCGACCTGGACGACTTCCAGCGCCAGGCGTGCGAGGTCCTGGAGCGCGGCAGCGGGGTGCTGGTCTGCGCGCCGACCGGCGCGGGCAAGACCGTGGTCGGTGAGTTCGCGGTGCACCTGGCGCTGCGGTCGGGCGAGCGCAAGTGTTTCTACACCACCCCGATCAAGGCGCTGTCGAACCAGAAATATCACGACCTGGTGCAGCGCCACGGCGCCGACAAGGTCGGCCTCCTCACCGGCGACAACGCGATCAACGGCGACGCCCCGGTGGTGGTGATGACCACCGAGGTGCTGCGCAACATGCTCTATTCCGGCTCCGACCAGCTGCGCAACCTGGCCTATGTGGTGATGGACGAGGTGCACTACCTCGCCGACCGGTTCCGCGGCGCGGTCTGGGAAGAGGTGATCATCCACCTGCCGGCCTCGGTCACCCTGGTCTCGCTGTCCGCCACGGTCAGCAACTACGAGGAGTTCGCCGACTGGCTGGTCACCGTCCGCGGGCAGACCGAGGTGGTGGTCAGCGAGCACCGGCCGGTGCCGCTCTGGCAGCACATGCTGGTCGGCAAGCGGATGTTCGACCTGTTCCACGACGCCGACGCGGCGAAGAAGCACGACGTCCACCCCGAGCTGCTGCGCTACAGCCGGGAGATGGAGCGGCGGCTGGAGATGACCGACCGGGCCGGCGCCGGCTGGCGCGGCGGCCGCGGGCGGCGCTGGCAGCCACCGCCGCGGGCCGAGGTCGTCGACCGGCTGGAGCGGGCCGACCTGCTGCCGGCCATCCTGTTCATCTTCAGCCGGGCCGGCTGCGACGCGGCCGTCAAGCAGTGCCTGGACGGCGGCCTGCGCCTCACCGGCCCGGACGAGCGGGCCGAGATCCGGCGCATCGTCACGGCCAAGGTGGCGCACCTGCCCGCCGAGGACCTGTCGGTGCTGGGTTACTGGGAGTGGCTCGACGGCCTGGAGCGCGGCGTCGCCGCCCACCACGCCGGCATGCTGCCCGCCTTCAAGGAGGCGGTCGAGGAGTGCTTCGTCAAGGGCCTGGTCAAGGCGGTCTTCGCCACCGAGACCCTGGCGCTGGGCATCAACATGCCGGCCCGCTGCGTGGTCCTCGAGCGGCTCGTGAAATTCAACGGCGAGGCCCACGTCGACCTCACCCCGGGGGAGTACACCCAGCTCACCGGCCGGGCCGGCCGCCGCGGCATCGACGTCGAGGGCCACGCCGTGGTGCTGTGGAGCCCCGACGTCGACCCGCGCCACGTGGCCGGCCTCGCCTCCACCCGCACCTATCCGCTGCGCTCCTCGTTCCGCCCGTCCTACAACATGGCGGTCAACCTGGTCGGCACCGTCGGCGCGGAGAAATCCCGGGAGCTGCTGGAGTCGTCGTTCGCCCAGTTCCAGGCGGACCGGTCGGTGGTCGGCCTGGCCCGGCAGGTGCAGCGCAACGTCGAGACCATGCAGTCGTACTCCGAGGACGCCACCTGCCACCACGGCGACTTCGACGAGTATTTCGGGCTCCGCGTCGCCATCGCCGACCGGGAGAAGGCGCTGTCCCGCCAGGGCGTCCAGCAGCGCCGCTCGGCCGCCGTCTCCTCGCTGGAGCGGCTGCGGATCGGCGACGTGATCCGGGTGCCGCAGGGCCGGCGGGCCGGCCTGGCCGTGGTCCTGGAGCCGGCCGCCACCGGATTCGGCGAGCCGCGCCCGCTGGTGCTCACCCAGGACCGCTGGGCCGGCCGGGTCAGCCCCGGCGACTTCGGCGGCGAGGTCGAGGTGCTGGCCCGGGTGCGCGTGCCGAAGAATTTCAACCACCGCTCGCCGGGCGCCCGCCGGGATCTAGCGGCCCAGGTCAGCGCCACCGGCCTGGACCGGCACCCGGACCGCAGGCGCAGCGGCCGGAGCAAGGGCAACCCCGGTGAGGACGCTGAGATCGCCCTGCTCAAGGTGCAGATGCGGCAGCACCCCTGCCACGCCTGCCCGGAGCGGGAGGACCACGCCCGCTGGGCCGAGCGGCGGCACCGGCTGCTGCGTGACACCGACACGCTGCGGGCCAAGGTGGCCGGGCGCACCGGTTCGCTGGCGCGCACCTTCGACCAGGTGTGCGCGGTGCTGACCGCCCGCGGTTACCTGTCCGCCGACGGCGAGGTGACCGAGGCCGGGCGGATGCTCGGGCGGATCTGGTCGGAGGCCGATCTGCTGGTCGCCGAGTGCCTGCGCCAGGGCGTGTGGGACGGTCTGGCCCCGGAGGAGCTGGCCGCCGCCGTCTCGATGGTGCTCTACGAGTCCCGCCGCGAGGGCGAGGACCGGGCGAACGTGCCGAAGGGCCCGATCAGCGCCGCGGTCGACGCCTGCGCCAAGCTGTGGGGCGAGATCGCGGCCGACGAGAGCGAGCACGGGCTGTCGCTGACCCGCGAGCCCGACCCCGGCTTCGTCTGGCCGATGTACCGGTGGGCCCGCGGCGAGCCGCTGGCCCGGGTGCTGGCCAGCGGGGCCTACGACGCCGACATGCCGGCCGGTGACTTCGTCCGGTGGGCGCGGCAGGTGCTCGACCTGCTCGGTCAGGTCCGCGAGGCGGCCGCCGCCTCACCGAGCGTGAAGGAGACCGCCCGCAAGGCGATCACCGCGGTGAACCGGGGGGTGCTGGCTCTGCAGAGCGCCCTCTGAGGACGGCGATCATCGCGGATGGTGAATCTCCGTTGACGGCCACTTTGGGCTGAATCAAGAATTGCGGCGGCGGCATCGACGTCGCTGATTCCCCAATGGTCGGGAGACAGAGGACATGGGCTCGGGCTCACCGCATCTGATCGGATGGTCCGGTGACGCGGTGGCGGATTCGGTGCTGGCGGTCATCGACGCCGACACCGCGGTCATCGAGTTCTCGGTGTGGGGCGACTGGGACCGGCGGCTGTCCGCGCAGGCCCGGGTGGTGCTCGACAAATGCCTCGCCGAGCACCCCACCGGGTTGATCATCGACCTGCACCGGCTGCATGACCCGCACGCGGTGAGCGCGCCGCTCTGGCTCACCGCGTGCGCCAAGGCCGCGGCCATGCAGCCGCCGGCCGCGGTCGCGGTGTGCCTGCCCGCCTCGGCGCCGCTGGCCCGCCGGTTGCGGCGGCTCGGCGCCCGCGACTGGCTGGTGCTCTACGCCTCCGTGCCGCAGGCGCGGGCCGTGCTGTCCGGCCGGCACCCGCTCGCCGACCGGCTGCGCCTGGCCCTGCCCCCGGACCCGGCGGCCGCCATCCAGGCCCGCAGCCTGGTCACCGACGCGTGCACCGGCTGGGGCCTGGGGCACCTGTGCGAACGCGCCCGGCTGGTCATCTCCGAACTGGTGGTGAATGCGGCCGAACACGCGGGCACCGACATCGAAGTGATCGCGTCGTCGCGCGGGCGGACCGCGTCGAACGGGGCGGCCGCCCTGCACCTGGCCGTCTACGACGGGGACCAGACACTGCCGCGGGTGCCGGACCCGGTCACCGGGCCGCTCGGCGCGTCCCTGACCGACCGGGGCCTGGGGCTGCGGATCGTCGGGGCCGCCGCGTCGGCGTGGGGTGCGCTGCCCGCCCGCGGTGGCAAGCTGGTGTGGGCGATCATCCGTACCCGGCCGGAGGAGCAGTGGTGAGCGGGACCAGGATCGACGGCGCACGTGACGGCGACCGTCTGCTGATCACGCTGTGCGGCAGCCTCGACGCGATGTCGGTGGAGGCGCTGCAGAGCCAGCTCTACGACCTGGCCCGGGTGCACGACCTGATCGGCTTCGGCGTGCCGGTCCGGCAGATCCACATCGACGTGGCGGGCGTCGACTTCTGCGACGCCGCCGGCCTGCGCATGCTGGTGGCGGCGCGGCGGGTGGCCGAGGCCCGGCAGGCCACCTGCCACCTGCACGGCCCGCAGCCGCACCTGCGCTGGCTGCTGCGGGCCACCCGCGCCGACGGTCTCTTCGCTATCTCGGGACCGGAGGGACGATGACCGGCCGGCCGTGATCGCTCAGCGTGGTGACGATCCGGTGGGTCTTGCCGAGGCTCTGGGCCTCCATCGTGAATGCGGTGATCCATCCGGCCGCGTCGGTGGTCACGTTCACCCGGACGGCGCCGCCGAGCCTGGAGAACACCTGCACCGAGCCCGGAGCCCCGATCGGCAGGAAGGAATCGGCCGCGGTGATCGAGGACTCGCCGGGCTGCACGTACACCCAGTAGAGACCGGGCCCGGCCGACCGGACGTCCTGGATCGCCTCGGCGAACCGGGACAGGCCCATCGGGTCGCTCATGTCGGCGGCGCCCGGCATCGACGTCCAGGTGAGCCGGGCGCTGCTCCGCACCCAGGTCTTCGCGCCGTCGACGCGCAGCGCCTCGAATCCACCCGGAAGGTCACCGCCGGTCAGTCGCCGTTCCGCGACCAGGCGACCGGCTTTCGCGTCGTAGGCGCCCGAGGCGGTCAGGTTCTGTCCGGCGGGCAGATCACCCTGAACCCGGTAGGCGTACGGAGCGGCGCGGGTCCGGTTCAGGATCGTGGTGAACTCGTCGACGACGACCGGGTAGGAGGGCGCGGGGGCGGCCGGGGCGGGACTGTCCGGCGACGGCGGGCCGACACAACCCGCGGTGAGCAGGACAGCGAGCAGCGGCACGATGCGGTGGCTTCTCGACAGGTCGTGCCGCGACAGCATGAATCTCCCCCGTGGATCACTGAGCCGGTGATCTTAGAGGGCTCACCGGGCGGAGTTCAAGCGGGCCAGGAGCGGGCCTCGGCGTCGAAGAGGCGCGGGTCGCTCTGGATCGGGACGACGCAGAGCAGGTGGCCGCCGGGCGCCCGCAGTGTCTGGTGACCGCCGTGGTCGGCCACCAGCGTCGCGCCGAGCGAGAGCAGCCGGGCCGCCTCCGCCGCCACGTCGTCGCTCTCGATGTCCAGGTGATAGCGCGGGGCGTCGTCGACCGCCTGCACGTCCACCGCGAGGCCGGGGAAGGCGTCGTGGAGGGCGATGAACTCCTCCTCACCGGGAACCGGCTGCGCGGTGGTGCCGAAGGCGCCGGCCCAGAACTTCGCGGCGGCGGGCGTGTCGGCGGCGGGCGTGTCGATGAAGAGCCCGAACAGGCGACTGCGATGCATGATCAGACCTTACCGATAGAGACCGTCCAACAGCGACCCGTAGCGTTCCTCGGCGACCCGGCGGCGCAGCTTCAGCGACGGGGTCAGAAGCCCGCTCGCCACGTCGAGGTGTTCGTCCAGGATCGCGAACCTCTTGATGGTCTCCCACGGGTTGAGGCCGGCGTTCAGCCGGTCCACGCAGGCGGCGACCTCGGCCTCCACCTCGGGGGTCCGGGCGACCCCCTCGTCCAGGTCGATCAGGGCGGTGACGTACTTGCGCTTGTCGCCGTGCACCAGGATCTGGGCCGCCAGCGGGCACAGCGCCTTGAACCTCGCCTCGATCGCCTGCGGGGCCACGTACTTGCCGTTCGAGGTCTTGATCAGGTCTTTCTTGCGGTCGGTGATCCGCAGCGAGCCGCGGTCGGTGACCTCGCCGATGTCGCCGGTGTGCAGCCAGCCGCCGGCCAGCACCTCGTCCGAGCTCAGGCCGTGGTAACCCCGCATGATCCCCGGGCCGCGCAGCAGCACCTCGCCGTCCTCGGCGATCCGCACCTCGGTGCCGGGCAGCGGGCGGCCGACGGTGCCGTACTCCGGATCGTCCGGCCGGTTGAAGATCGTGGTGGCGCAGGACTCGGTCAGCCCGTACCCCTCGGCGATCGGCAGCCCGACCGCGCCGAACCAGGACGCGATGCCGGGGTCGAGAGCGCTGGCGCCGGAGATGAAGTACCGCATCCGGCCACCGAACCGGGCCCGCACCTTCGACAGCAGCACGTCGGCGAGCGGGTTGTGGTGCCCGGCCTTGACGGCGAGCGCGAACAGCCGGCCCTTCAGCCCGCCGCCGATGGTGGCGCCGACCCCGGCGTACACCTTCTCGAAGATCCTCGGCACGGCCGGCATGATGGTCGGCCGGACCTCGGCGAGGCGCTCCACGATCCGGCTCACGTCGCCGTCCACCGCGAACTCGAAACCGACCGACAGCTGGCAGGACAGCAGCGCCTTGCCGAAGGCGTGCGACAGCGGCAGCCACAGGTAACCGACGTCGTCGGGGCGCACGATGCCCATCGCCTGGATGGCCAGGCCCTGATAGACCCACGCGTCGTGGGCGATCCGCACCCCCTTCGGCAGGCCGGTGGTGCCGGACGTGTAGATCAGCGTGGCCAGATCGTCCGGCCCGATCGCCGCGGTGGTGCGATCGACCAGGTCCGGTTCCTTCTCCAGCGCGTCCCGGCCGCTCGCCCGCAGTTCGCCGAGGTCGTCGAGGCGGAACACGCGCTCCACGTGCGGGGCGACCTTCTCCTGCTGGGCGGCGTCCTCGGCGAACGCGAACCGGCTGCCCGAGTCGGTGAGGATGTGCGCGACCTCCTCCGCCGACGACGACGGATACACCGTGGTGGTCGCGCCACCCGCGCACATCACCGCGAAATCCGCCTCGATCCACTCGACCCGGGTGCCGGACGCGATCGCCACCCGGTCCTCCCGGCGCAGGCCCGCGGCGAGCAGGCCGGCGGCGATCTCGCGGACCGCCCGCGCGGTCTCGGCCCAGGTCTGCGCGGTCCACGCACCGCCGGTCCCGGGCTTGCGATAGGCGACGTCATCGGGGGTACGGTCGGCGCGTGCCAGGAACATCGCGCCGAACGACGACGGGCTGTCGCGCCGCAACTCGGTCAGAAATCGCTCTTCGTGTGCGGGGGCGGTACACGGCGTCACAAGGTCTCCTCTGATATTCCCGTGAATATTCTGTGTCACCGCCCGGCCGGGCCGCCCGGCGAGGGCAGGATGGGTGACGTGGCAGACGACCTTCAATTGGCACAGGAGGCCGCCCTCGCCGGCGCGGCCGAAGCCCTCCGGCACTTCGCGGCGCTCGCCGAGCTGCCACGCGAGCTGAAACAGGACGGCACCGTGGTGACCGCCGCCGACCGTGCCGTCGAGGACCGGATCCGGGCGGTGCTGACCGCGGCCCGGCCCGGCGACGCCATCCTCGGCGAGGAGCACGGCGAGACGCTCGGCACCGACGGACGCCGGTGGATCATCGACCCGATCGACGGCACCCACCTGTTCGTCGAGGGCGACGACCGCTGGCTGGTGCTGATCGCCCTGGAGGACCAGGGCGAGATCACCGTCGGGGTCGCGGCGGTTCCGGCGCAGGGCCGCATCTGGTGGGCGGTGCGCGGCGGCGGCGCCTGGGAGGCGGAGGTCCGCGACGCGCGTATCGAGGACGAACGGCGCATCCAGGTCGCCGAGACGGGCCCGGCGCGGGCCCGTCTCGGGGTGGTGCCGCATTGGGGCCGGGAGCCGTACGAGGCGTTCATCGCCGCCGCCGACGAACGCCAGTGGCCGGTGCAGCCGTCCCTGATGGTGGCCCGCGGCGACCTGGACCTGTCCCTGCAGACCGGCGGCAAGATCTGGGACTTCGCGGCCACGTCGCTGATCGTCACCGAGGCCGGCGGCGACTATCGGGGCGTCGACGGGCGGACCGTGCCGGGCTCCGGCGCGTCGCTGTTCGGCCGTTCCGCGCAGGTCAACGACATCGCCCTGGAGCAGCTCAGGGTTCGGTGAGAGGAGAGGGCCGTCCGCGCGGGGACGGCCCTTCCTCATGCCGGGGCGTGCAGGGTGATCGTCGTCCAGGCGCCGACGTGCACCTGGTCACCGTCCTTCAGTGTCCGCGACGATCCGGCGCCGAGCGGCTGATCCTCGTCGTTGATCCAGGTGCCGTTGGACGAGCCGACGTCGGAGACCAGCCACGTGCCGTCGACGGTGAAGGTGAGCAGCGCGTGGTTGTGCGACACGCCCGGATCCGAGGGCGCGGCGGCCAGGTCGATCTCCGGCATGGTGCCCTTGGACGTGCTGTGCCGCCCGATCCGCACCTGCGGCGGGGTCAGCGTCACGGTCTGCGGGATCGCCTGCGCCGGGAACGTCACGCCCTCGATGTCGTTGAGCGCGAAGTACTCCGGATCGGCGGCGATCGTCGCGGTCCAGTCGCCGGCCGGAACGGCGGGCGGCGGCGTCTCCATCTGCGGGACCCGGCCGGTGCTGTGGTCGAACCCGCAGTCCTCGCAGAAACGGAACGGGCCGCTGCGCGGGTAACCGCAGTTCGGGCACTTCTCCTTCGGCGGTTCCTGGACGGCGACGGGCGGCGCCTCGACCAGGATCGGGGGCGTCGCGGAACCCTCGATCCGGGTCCCGCACGTGTCGCAGAAGTCCGGCTCGCCGGAGATGTGCCCCTTCGGGCAGGGGTAGGTTCCGCTCACTGCCCCCGCCCCACGCGCACCGTCTTCGTCGACCGGGTGTCCAGGGCCATCTCGTCCTCGGCGGCGACCTTACGGCGCAGCCGGACCGTGCCGGTCACCGCGTCCTCGATCTCCACCACCTTGGACAGCAGATCCTCGGTCGCCTTGTTGCCGCTGGCGTGCGCGAGCTGCGCGGCCCGGCCGAACTTGATCGTCGCGGTGCGCTCGTCGCCGGCCTCCCGCGCCGCGATGCCGGCCTGGATCGCGTCGGCCAGCTCGGCCTGCCCGGTGTAGTGGGCGACCTGCCGGTTGATCCGGGTGGACAGCGCGGTGTCGTCGGTCCACACCGCCCGGATCAGGCCCCGGGCGTGCTCGGTGTCGCCCTCCATGATGTGCACCCGGGCGGCGAGCATCTCGTCACCGGCCGCGCCGGCCGGCACGTCGACGCAGATGTGGTAGTCACGGCTCTCCTGGCCCCAGGAGCCCAGCGGGTAACGGCCGGCCCGCGGCCCGTCCTCGACCCGCTTGCCGGTCAGGTCGGCGACCTGCGGCTCGACCTGCTTGACGAACCGGACCGTGCTGTTCACCGGCGTCCACACCTTGAGCTGCACGTCGGCGGCCGTCTTGCCCATCGCCGCGGTGATCATCTGCTGGAACGAGGCGGTCAGCTCGGTGGGCCGGGCCACGATGTCCACCGTCCCGAGCATGCTGTCGGCGATCTTGCGGAGCTCGGAGACCTTCCAGTTCGCCCCGACGCCGCGGCAGTCGCAGATGAACTTCTCCTTGATCTGGTTCAGCACGCTGTCCAGGTAGCCGTGCCGCTCGCCGTTGTCGCCGTCGGTGAGCAGGATGGCGTGCTTGATGTCGCCCGGCCGCTGCTCGAAAAGCTGGGCCGCCAGCAGCAGCCAGGCGCCCATCGCGGTGCCGCCGTTGGCCTGCAGCCGGTCGATCGCGTGCGACGCCGCCGCCCGGGTCTGCGGTGAGGCGACCGCCAGCTGACCCGGGTCCGGGAAGAGCTGCTGGGCGGTGCTGACCCCGGCGATGATCGCGAAGTGGACGCCGTCGTCGAGGCACTCCACGGCCGCCTTGGCCGCCTGGCGGGCCGCGCCGATGCGACCCTCCGCCTGCATCGACCCGGACGCGTCCACGATGATGATCTCGGTCGCGCCGCCGGACCGGCGACCGCCGTCGCCACCGGTCGACGTGACCGTCACGATCGCGTTGACTTCGCTCGCACCCAGGGCGAGGTACTCGTTCTGGAACGTCTCGGCGGTGTAGGACACGCAGGGCTCCTTAAACCTCGGTGGTCTCGGGTTCGAGATCGTTGACCGGCCGCACCGGCACCAGTGCGACCGTGATGTTGTCGGCGCCACCGGCCGCGTTCGCGTACGCGGTCAGGGCCCGGGCCGCCCCCAGCAGCGTCGTCGCGCCGTCCAGGCAGTCGCGGACCACGCGGGTGAAGTCGGCGGGGTCCGGCAGGTAGTTCCACAGGCCGTCGCTGCAGAGCACCAGGTGACCCGGCTCGGTGGCGGTGAACGACCGGACCCGCGGCGCCACCGGCCCGGCGTCGGCGCCGAGCCAGGCGGTGATGGCGTGCGCCTTCGGATCGTTCATCGCGGTCACCGGGTCGACGCCGAGCGCGATCACGTGGGTGGCCCAGGAGTCGTCCTCGGTGAGCTGCTGGGCCACGCCGTCCGGGCCGAGCCAGTAGATCCGGCTGTCACCGACCCAGCCGTACCCGACGTGCGGGCCGCGCACCGCGGCGGCGACGATCGTGCAGGCCGGGTTCGCGGCGGCGCGGCGCGGGTCGCCGGTGTGGGCGAGCGACGCGACCGCGGCGGCGGCGCCGGCGATCGCGTGCGCGACCGACCCGGCCAGGCCGACCGCGCCGACCGGCTGCTCCAGGCCCTCCAGATCGGCGGTCTCGTCCGGGTTGCCGGCCGGCGGTGGCTGATCCGGATGCCGGGCGCCGGCCAGCAGCTCCCCGGCGGTCCGCACGGCGATGTCGGAGGCGGCGTCCGGGTCGTACGACGCCGAGACGCCGTCGGAGACCACCACGTCGGCGGCGTCCACACCCACCGCCAGCCACATCGCGTCCTCGTTGCGGTGGTGACGGCGGCCCCGGTCACTGACCGCGGCTCCGGCCACGCCGCCGTCGGCCTCGAGATGATCACGCGATCGTCCGGCCATCATGCCGCACTCCTGGCAGTACCCGTCCTCGCCCACGGAGCCGGCCGCCCCGCAGTGCGCACACTCCTGCTTGCCGTCCGCCGCCGGCGCCTCGACCTCCACGGTGCCGGCCAGCTTGCGCCCGCACACCTCGCAGAAGGTGGCGCCGGCGGCGCGCTCGTCCTCACAGGCCGTGCATTCGGTCACGATCATCGGTGCGGTTGCCGCCTCTCTCACGTCCGCGTCCGCGGGCGTACCGCGTTCGCCAGGTCCACCAGGCGGATCTTCTCCGCGCCCTGCGCCGCCCGGGCCATCTCCCGGTACGCCGACTCCAGCGCGAACCGCACATCCCGTTCCGGCATCTTCTCCGCCGGGGCGCCGCCGATCACCGTGGCCAGCACGTCCCGGTCGATGGCCGTACCGTCGCCGATGGTCTTCAGTGCCTGCTCCAGCAGCTCCGAGCGCAGCGCCGCCAGCTGCGCGGCCTCCAGCTCCAAGCGCGCGATCAGCTCCGCGGCACGGGCCAGCGAGTCCACGTCGACCGCCGCGGTACGGTGCGCCCGGACCAGCGCCCGGATCGCGCCCACCTGCGAGCTCGGGTACGCCGACGAGGTGCCGGGCACCCGGTTGTACGCCTCCACCGCCCCGGCCCGGTCCCCGGTCTCCAGACGGCACCGGGCCAGCCCGGCCGCCGCCGTGGTGTACGCCGGGTCGGTCCGGCTCACCACGTCGTAGAAGCCGCAGGCGGTGGCCGCGTCCCCGGCCAGCTCGGCGGTGACCCCGAGGGCCAGCTGCGGGGCCAGCTCACCGGGCAGCGCCGACCACACCGCGTCGAACCGCTGCCGGGCCCGCGCGTGGTCGCCGGTGGACAGCGCGAGCAGCCCGTCGTACCAGTCGGCGCGCCAGTCCGGGGTCAGCTCCCGGTACGCCGTCGCGGCCGCCCCGGCGTCACCCTGGTCGATGTACGCCCGCATCCGCCGCAGCCCCACCTCGTCGGAGTCGGCCGGAGCGGACGCCAGCTGGGCGAGCACCGTCTTCGGGTCGGCGGCGGTGATCGAGGCGAGGAACCCGGCGGCCGGGTCGGTGAGATCCAGCAGCGGGGTCGGCAGATCCTGCCAGCGGGGCCGGTCGTCGCGCAGGTCGGTGCGCAGCTCCGCGGTGAAGAACCGGGAGATCGCCGGGTGCGGGGTGCCGCCGGCGGCGAGCACCTGCCGCAGCACGCCCAGCATCTGCTCGGCCATCTCGGCGGCGTCGGCGAACCGCTCGTCGCGGTCGGTGCGGGTGGACCGCTCCAGCAGCCGGTAGAACGCCTCGTGCTTCTGGTACACCTCGAACTCGCCGCGGTCCGGCAGGCTGTCGGCGAACGTGGTCTGGTAACCGCGGAAGTCGGTGGTGAGCACCGCCAGGGTCCGGCCGATGGTGTAGAGGTCGGAGGCCGGCGACGGGCCCAGGGTCGCCATCTCCGGCGCCTGGTAACCGACGGTGCCGTAGATCGCGGAGTCCTCGTCGTCGATGTGCACCACACCGCCGAGGTCGATCAGCCGCATCTGGTCGCCGGACTGGATCACGTTGTCCGGCTTGAAATCGCAGAAGATCAGGCCACGGTCGTGCAGGTAACCGAAGGCCGGCATGATCTCCAGCACGTAGGCGAGTGCCCGGTCCACCGGCAGCTGCTCGGACGTGCCGTTCGCGCGGCGCTCCTTCAGCAGGTCCTTGAGGGACTTGCCGCCGACGTACTCCATCACGATGTAGCCGGCGCCCTCGTGCTCCACGAAGTTGTAGATCTTCACGATGTTCGGGTGCTCGACCTCGGCCAGGAACCGCCGCTCGGCCACCGCGGCGGCGAGCGCGTCCTCGTCGCCGGAGTTGAGCAGGCCCTTGAGCACCACCCAGCGGTCCGACACGTTCTTGTCGACGGCCAGATAGATCCAGCCGAGGCCGCCGTGCGCCAGCGGGCCGACCACCTCGTATTGCCCGGCGACCAGGTCACCCTTGGCCAGCTTGGGCGTGAAGTCGAACGCCTCGCCGCAGGAGGCGCAGAAGCCGGAGGTACGGGCGGGCCGGTCACCGCGGGTCCGGCCGACCGGTTTGCCGCACTTGGCGCAGTACCGTTTCGACTCCGGCACCTCGGCCACGGCCATCACCGCGGTCGCCGGGTCCGCGGTCCGCACCGGCTCGATGTCCACCAGGCCACCGCCGAAGCGGCGGGCCGATCCGGTGCGGGAGCTGCCGGAGGTGCGGCCGCTTCCCCGGGTACGGCTGGACAGCGCGCTGCTGCGCGACGACGCGGCGGTGCCCTGCCGGGGCGCGGGGACAGCGGCTTTGACCGCGGCCAGCCCGCAGGTGTCGCAGTAGCCGTCCTCGATCGCGCCGTCGCAACCGGTCCGCTGACACCTGCCGGTGGCGGCGACCGGAACCGGCGCCACGGGCGCGGACGTGGGGGCGGGCGCCGTGACGGCGGGCGCCAGCCCGCACTCGTCGCAGTACCCGTCCTCGATCGTGCCGGAACAGTTGTTGCGCTGGCAGCGGGTCATCGGGCCTCCCGAGCGGCGATGGTGGCGGAGAGCGCGTCCTGGTACGCGTCGACGGCGGCACGGGCCGCCGCCAGATCACAGGGAGCCTGGTAGAGGGCGTCACGGGCGGTCTCGGCGAGCGGGCCGAGCCGCGGGTCCTCGCCGAGACCGCGGCCCAGCGCCTTGGCCCGGTAGGCGTCGAAACGGCCGCGCAGCTCGTTGCGCTCGGCGAGCAGGCCGGTGTGGTGCGCCCGCGCGGACCGCAGCGCGGCCAGCCGCTCGCGGGCCTGCCGGTTCCACGCGGACAGGCGCGGGCTGATCAGAGCCCAGTGGCCGGCCGCGGCGAGCGCGTCGATCCCGGCGAGTTCGGGGCGCAGGTCGGTCACCCGTACCGCATGAATCCGGTGCTCCGGGAAACGCCCGGCCACCGCCTCCCGGGACGCCTCCGCCTCCCGCTCGGCCGTGTCCAGGTCGGCGAGCAGCGCACGGGCGTCGCGCAGGCGCTGCGTCAGCGAGGCACGCAGCTCGGCGGCCGAGGTGCGCTCCGCGTCCGCCCGCGCCACCAGATCATGGACCCGGGCCAGGCCGGACAGATCGGCGCCCGCGCCGAGCGGATCCGACGCGAGGGCCCCGGTCAGGTCGCCGAGCAGCCGGTCCGCCTCGTCGAGCATCCGGTCGGCCTGCACCGCCAGCCCGCCCGCCCCGGACTGCCGGGTCAGCTCACGCACCCGCCGCAACGCGTCCGCGGCCTCGGCGGCGGCCGGCATCGCCCGGCGCCAGACGTCCCCGGCCCGGGTCACCACCGCGACCGCCGTGGTGAACGCGGACTCCATCGCCGACAGCAGCTCGGCCGGTGTGGACGTGGACACCACCTGCCCGGAGCCGAGCAGCCCGCGCTGCGCCAGCGGCACCGTCGCGGTCGACAGCGTGATCGAACTGCCCAGCACCTCGTGCCGGTAGGCGGCCCGGTCGGCGTCGCTCATCCGGCGCTGGCCGCGCAGCGCCCGGGCCCGCATGATCACCTCGGTGAGCTGGCGGTGCCCCTGCCACAGCCGGGCCAGGGCGTCACCGGCGGTGTCCCACGCCGCCGCGGTGCGGCCGGTCAGCTTGATCCGGCCCAGTTCCTGACGATCCGGGTTCTGATCCAGCTCGACCAGGTTGGCGGCGATCGCGGCGACGGCGTTCTCCAGCCGGGCCAGTTCGGTGTCGGCGGCGGTCAGGGCGGGCGTCATCGGTACCGTGCCGCGGGTGGCTGCGGGGCCGGGCCGGAACCGGCCAGCCAGCGGTCGTGGATGGACGCCCAGGTGCCGTCCCCGCGCATCCGCTCCAGGACCGCGTTGACGAACCGGGTGAACTCCGGATGCTTCTTGTCGATCGCGATAGCGTAGGGCTCCTGGGTGAACGGCACGCCGACGACCTTCGCGTACGGGTCCTGGGCGGCCAGACCGGCCAGGATCGTGTCGTCGGTGGAGATCGCCTCGACCTCGCCCAGCTGGAACGCGACCAGGCACTCGCCGAAATCGGCACGGGCCACCGCGACCGGCGGCGGGTTCACCCTGCCGATGTTCTCCAGGGAGGTCGAGCCGGCGGCGGCGCAGACCGGCCGGCCACCCATGTCCTCGATCCGCTGCGCCGTCGAGTCTTTGCCGACCAGCAGACTCTGACCGGCCTCGTAGTAGACGGTGGAGAAGTCGACCTGCTCCCAGCGGGCGCAGTTCGCCGTCATGGTGTTGATGACCAGGTCGACGGTGCCCTTCTGGACCGCCTCGATCCGTTTCGCCCGCGGGACGACCCGGATCTCCAGCTTGTCCGGGGAACCGAGGACGGCCCGGGCGATCTCGCGGCCCATGTCCACGTCGAAGCCCTCGATCTTCGCGGTGAACGGGTCACGGGAGGCGAACAGCAGGGTGTCCTGGCTGGTGCCGAGGATGAGGCGGCCGCGGTCCCGGATGGTCTTCATGTGGCTGCCGGCGGGGATCTGCAGCGCGGTGGTGGGCCGGAAACTGGCCCGCGGGTCGCACGTCTCCGCCGGCGGCGCGGCCTCCTTCGCCGGCGGAGAAGCGGCCGGCGCCGCCGTTTCCTTCACCGGCTGGGCATCGGTGCAGGCGGTCAAGCCGGCGAGGAGCGCCACGGCAGCCAGAGCGAGACGGGTACGCGTCACCGGTACTCCTCCAACCGGGCCCGCAGGCCGATCGCCGCGGACATCCCGATCCCGATCGCCAGCAGCGGTCCCAGCACGGTCAGCACGCCCAGCCCGCGCCCGGCCGATCGGACATCCGCGTCGAAGGCCGCGGCACGGTCCGCCACGGCGGCGCCGAGCGTCGTGGTCACTTCCTTGAACGCCTTGGTCGTCTCGTCGCCGACGGCCATCCGGACCGCGCCCTCGTAGTCACCGCCGTCGTCGAGCTCCCGGATCCTCTGATGCAAGGCGAGATAGGCGGCGTGCTGGCTCTCCGCGGTCGCCATCAGCCCCCGCACGTCGTCGAGCCGCCGCGCGTCGAAGGCGAGGCCGCCCGCCATCCGGGTGAACTCGTCCTCCAGGTCGCCGTGCCCGGCACGGGCGGCCAGCGTGAGCGCCTCGTTGGACCGCTCCCGCAGCACCGTGATCCGCATCTCGGCCAGTGCCTCCACCGGCCCCGACCCGTCCCGGTCCGCGTCGGCCAGCCGGACCCACTGGTGCACGAAGATCACCGAGCAGGTGACCGCCACCAGCAGCGTCAGCGCGGACGCGACCAGCAGCGGCACGTTGAACGTCCGGCGTGTGCTGCGGCTCAGATGCACCTGCGTCCACACCAGGGCGGCCATCAGCAGGACCACCAGCGGCACCAGCAGCACCAGCCACCCCGCGCTGCGCGCGTTGTTGTAACCGACCTCCGCCTCGCGCCGTGCCGCCGACAGCAGAAGCTGCGCCTGCGGCTGCAGGGCGTTCCGGTTCAGCTGGGAGGCGGTCGACAGGTACGCCGCGCCGACCGGTTTGCCCTGGCGGTTGAGGGCGCGGGCGGTGGCGACCAGCGCCATGTAGTCACCGAGCCCGGTGTTGATCTCGCGGATCGCCCCGGCCGCCGCGGAATCGGCCGGAACCCGGCGGGCCGCCGAGGTCAAGGCGGTCGCGACGGCCGTCAGCTTCTCGTCATAATGCCGGGTCAGCGCGGGCGGCTCCAGGCCGCCGGTGATGAACGCCTGCGCGGCGGTCGAGTCGGCGTCGGCGAGCGCCGAATAGACGGTCTCCGCCTCGACCATCAGAGGCTGGGCGCGATCCCGCAGGTCGGCGGTGCCGACGGTGGCCGAGCGGGCGGCCAGGCCGGCGACCAGACCGGTCAGGGTGGTGAGCACGAGCAGAATGACGAGCAGCAGCTGGAGACGGCCGGGCGAGGTGTGTCGCAAGCCGGCGAATCGTCGCAGCGCCGCCGTCGGCGGCGCCTGAACTGCTGTCACTCCGGGTGCCCTCTCGCTGGGGGATCGCACGTCCACTGTGCGTCATGGATGCAAGGGATCACCGCTGCCGACGGGAGTCTACGAACGCGAGGCGCCCGGCGGAACCGCCGGGCGCCTCGTCCTTGCCGTCGATCAGCTCAGTTCACGTTTGAGCAGCTTGCCGGTGGCGGTCATGGGCAGCGCCTCGACGATCTTCACGATCCGCGGGTACTTGTACGAGGCCATCTGCTCCTTGCCCCAGGCGACCAGCTCCTCCTCGGTGGCCGAGGCGCCCGGCTTGAGGATCACGAACGCCTTGATCTCCTCGCCGTGGCTCTCGTGCGGCACCCCGATCACCGCGGCCAGCGAGACCGCCTCGTGGGTGAGCAGCACCTCCTCGATCTCCCGCGGGTAGACGTTGAAGCCACCCCGGATGATCATGTCCTTGGCGCGGTCGACGATGTAGTAGAAGCCGTCCTTGTCCCGGCGGGCCAGGTCACCGGTCCGGAACCAGCCGTCCCGGATCACCTCGGCCGTCGCCTCCGGCCGCCCGTAGTAGCCGCGCATGATGTTGTGCCCGCGGATCGCGATCTCGCCGATCTCGTCCGCGTTGTCGATCGTGTTCCACGCCTGGTCGATCAGCTTCACCTCGACACCCCAGATCGGGACGCCGATCGAGCCGGGCCGGGGCTCGCTGTGCGGGTCGCTGAAGGTGGCCACCGGCGAGGTCTCGGACAGGCCGTACCCCTCCAGGATGGTGACGCCGAACCGCTCCCGGACCGCCTTGATGATCTCCACCGGCAGGCTGGAACCGCCGGACACCGCCACCCGCATGTTCCGGGCGATCCGGTCCACGTCGACGCCCTCGCCCAGGGCGTTGAGCAGGCCCCAGTACATCGTCGGCACCCCGGCGAAGAACGTCACGTCCTCGCTCTGCAGCAACTGCACCGCCGCCGCCGCGTCGAACCGGGGCAGCAGCACCAGCGTCGCCGCGGTCGAGAAACCGGCGTTCATGTTCACCGTCGAGCCGAACGAGTGGAACAGCGGCAGGACCAGCAGGTGCGTGTCGGTGGCCGGCTGGGTGCCGAACAGCCGGTTGCAGGTCAGCGCGTTCAGCACCAGGTTCGAGTGCGACAGCTCGGCGCCCTTGGCCTGGCCGGTGGTGCCGCTGGTGTACAGAATCACGGCGGGGTCGGTCTCGTCCCGCTGCACCGTCGCGAAGAACGGCGACTTCCCGGCCAGCGCCGCGCCGAGCGTCTCCACGCCCTCGATCGGCGAAGCGGCCGCCGGGTCCGCGGTGATCAGGAAGAAGTGCTCGGTGCCGGCGGCCTCCTGGAAACCCGCGAAGCCCTCGGCGCCCATCGGCAGCTCCGGGGTGCCCTGGAAGCAGAAGTACGCCTTGGCGTCCGAGTCCTTCAGGTGGTAGGCGATCTCACGGCCCTTCAGAAGGACGTTGAGGGGTACGACCACCGCGCCGGCCTTGAGGATGCCGTAGTACACGATCGGGAAGTACGGAAGGTTCGGGCAGGTCAGCGCCACCTTGTCGCCGGGCTGGATGCCACGTTCCCGCAGCAGGCCGGCCACCTGGTTCGCCGCGGCGTTCACCTGCGCGTAGCTCAGCCGCTGCGGGCCGAGCACCACGGCCGCGCGCTCCGGGTAGTGGCGAGCGCTGTCCTCCAGGAGAACGGAGAGGTTGAGCATGCGGTGGAACCCTTCTTACCGGTGAGTTGTGACGGCGGTCTCATCCGCTGTTTTGCCATCCCAGCATGCGCACCCGGGTCCGTGGAACCCTTCGTTTCGTCTTTGTTTCCCTGCGCCTTTGTTTAGGTCCGGACATCCGCTGCCGATGGCTCCGTCGTGGGAATCCCGGTGTTGGATGCGGTACATGTGGGCCGTCAGCCGATCTTCGACGCTCAAGGCGCCGTCGTGGCTTACGAGCTGCTGTTCCGTGGCCGTATGGACGACGTCGCGTCGGGGCGGCAGGACACCTACGCCACCAGCGCCGTCATGGTGAACGCGTTCACCGAGTTCGGTATCGCTGAAGTGGCCGGCAACCGGCCCTGCTTCATCAACCTCACCCGCGAGTTCGTGACCGGGCGGCTGCCGTTGCCGTTCGGCCCCGAACAGGTGGTGCTCGAGGTGCTGGAGACGGTCGACGTCGACGACGAGGTGATCGCCGGGCTGACCGCCCTCGCCGAGGCCGGATACAAGATCGCCCTCGACGACTTCGTCTGGGGTTCCGGGCACGAACGGCTGCTCGGGCTGGCCTCGTACGTCAAACTCGATCTTCTCGACGGCGACCTCAGCCGGCTCGGCGACATCGTCGCCGCCTGCCGCGAGCACCCCGGCATCCAGCTCGTCGCCGAACGCCTCGAGACGGCCGACCAGGTCGCGATCGCCGACCACTTCGGCATGGAACTGCGGCAGGGGTACGCGCTGAGCCGCCCCCAGGTGCTCAGCACGCCCAGCCTGTCCCCGTCCCGGATGCGCCGGCTCGAACTCGTCGCCGCGCTCATGTCACCCGACGTGCCCCTCGACAAGATTACCGCGATCATCGTCAGCGACCCGGCGCTCGCCCTGCGCGTGCTGCGGGTCAGCAACTCGGTCGCCGCCGGCGTGGTCAGTCGGATCTCCTCGGTCCGCCAGGCCGTCATGCTGGTCGGCCTCACCCGGATCCGCCGCTGGGCCACCCTGATGGTGGTCGACGACGTGGCCGAGGCGCCCGAGGAGCAGCTGCTCACCGTCCTCACGCAGGCGCGCCTGTGCGAGAACCTGGCCCCGCGCTTCGGCGCCGACCCGGGCGCCGCCTTCGTGGCCGGCCTGGTCGCCGGCATGGCCGGGCTGATGGCGCTGACACCGTCCGCGATGACCGACCAGCTGCCGCTGACCGTCGAGGTCTCCGACGCCCTCGCCTACGGCACCGGCCGTCTCGGCGAGGTGCTCCGGGCGGTCCGCGCCTACGAGGACGGCGAGTGGGGCAGCGGCGACCTGGCCGGCCTGTCCCTCGACGCCATGCGCTGGTCGACGCGGACGCTGACGGCGGCGCATCGCTTCAAGCCGCCGTCCACCCGCCGCCGCCCCGCCTGACCCGGACGCCCTCCCACCAGGCCGCCTTTCGCCGTCCGCCCTCCCCGCCACGCCTGCTCTCGCCGGCCCGCCCTTCGCCGGGCCGGCCTCTCGCCGGGCCGTCCCGTCGGGCCGCCTCCCGTCGGGCCGCCTCCCGTCGGGCCGCCTCCCGTCGGGCCGCCTCCCGTCGGGCGAGTTCCGGCCGCGCCCCGGCAGGAAGCCGATCAGGGCCTCGGCCCGGCGTCCTCCAGGTCGCCGGCGTCTTCGATGACCTGCCAGTCGGTGGCAGTCACCGGGTGCCGGCCGGTCCACCAGACCCCGAACGCGGTGATCGCCAGGTTCAGCACGGCGGGACCGAGCACGAACACGTCACGGGCACCGCTGTCGAAGAGCCCGTAGTGGTTGTCGAGCAGGCAGACGAACATCGACCAGGGCAGACCGGCGATCATCAGCAGCAGCCCGACGAGTCCGGCGCCGAGGTCCGGCTCCGGGTTGGCGGCGGCCGTCGCGCTGGCCGGTCCCAGCCAGAGGTACGCCGTCGGAACGACGAGCAGCGCCTGCAGGCCCACCAGCGTCCAGAGGAGTCTCCGGCGCCGATCGGGCCGGCCGTCGTCCTGCCACCCGGTGTGCGGTGTGGCGTCCTGCCGCGTGTCATGGCGCATCGTTGCGGCCCCCTGCTCTGGTGCTTTCGGGTCAGCCTAGAACCTCCCGGTCACCCACAGGAATGCCTGGTGGGGACCGGTATGAAGGCACCCCGCTCAAGATCATGAAATATCCTGCCGCGCGGTTCGTTACCGGGCACACGACTTTCGCTCACCCCCGCCGCAGGACCGGGACGATCGCGGCGGCCGTGGCCAGCGCCGCACAGATCGCGGTCACCGCAGCCGTGATCGTCCAGGGGATGACCAGGGCGATCTCCGCGCCGACCTCCGCTGCGAAGGCGGCCCGGATCCCGGCGAGCGAGATCACCGCGACCAGGGTCCCGAGAACGGCCCCGGTCAGCACCGCCAGCAACGTCTCCGCGGTGACGATCCGGAGCACCTGCCCGGTGCCCGCCCCGGCCAGCCGCAGCGCCCCGAACTCCGGCCGCCGCGCCGCGGTGGCCATCAGCAGCGTGTTGCCGACCGCGATCCCGGTGTATCCGGCCGTGAGCCCGATCAGCGCGACCAGGAACAGATCCACCAGCCGTCCCTCCTCGTCGACCTCCTCCCGCACGTACTCCTGAACCGGCAGGAACCGCCCGCCGGGGACGGCCACGGCATCCTCCTCCAGGACGACCAGGCGGGTCAGCGCATCAGGGTCGTGCCGGCGAACCATCTCCACCGGCACCTGGACCTCCGCCCCGACCGCCCGGACCGGCAGCGACGTCACCGCGCCGTCGGCGAACCGCACCCGCACCACATCTCCGGCGCGGGCATCGAGTTCCGCCGCCGTGTACCGGTCCAGGACCAGGAACTCCCCGCCGGGAGCCGGTCCGTCACCGGTCCCGGCGGGGCCGGTGACGGAGCCGCTCGCCGGGACGCCGGTCGTCGCGCCGCCGTGGGTGATCAGGAGGCGGGTCGACGGGGTGGGCTCGGCGCCCTGGGCGGTGACCGCCGCCGCGGACAGGCCGGGGGTACCGTCCGGGACCAGCAGCGTGCCGGCGGGGTACTTCGCCGACTCGTCGATCCCGACGGCGGCCTCCGCGGTCGCCACCGTGCCGGCGAGCAGCACCGTGAACCCGACCGTGGCGAGGACCGGCGCGGCAGTCGACGCGACGCGCCGCACCCCGGTCAGGGTGCTCTCGCGGACCAGCATGCCGATGGCGGTGTTCCGCCAGGGCCGGGCGATCACCCGGACCAGCGGGACGATCAGCACCGGCGACAGCAGCGCGGCCGCGGTGAGCAGCAGCATCGCGGCGCCCAGCCCGGCGGTCGAGCGCAGTTCCAGGGGCAGCGCGGGAACGGAGGCCAGCAGACCGGCCCCGGCGACGGCGCAGAACGGCCCGGCCACCCAGCGGGCCGGGGTCATCGCCCGCGGATCGGCGGCGGCCTCGCGGAGCGCGTCGAGCGGTGGGATCCGGCTGGCCCGGCGAGCGGCCGCGGCCACTCCGGCCAGCGCCACGACGAGGCCGAGCAATATCGCCCCGGCCAGCGCGGTGGGCTGGCTGGTGACGGCGAACCCGGCCGGTTCCAGACCGGTGCCGACCATCGGCTCGGCCAGCAGCGGGGCGGCGGCCGCACCGGCGGGCGCCCCGAGCAGCCCGGCGAACAGCGCGATCAGGGCCGTCTCGGTGTACATCAACCGGCGCACCTGACCCGGGGTCGCGCCGATCGCCCGCAGCAGCCCGAGCTCCCGGCGGCGCTGTGCCGCGCTCAGCGCACACGTCGACGACACCACGAAGACGGTCGCGAACGCCCCCAGCATGACCAGCGCGATCAGCAACTGCGCGCCGAGCCAGCGGATCCGGGTGACACTGTCCGGCTCCAGCGAATCCCGATCGGCGCCGGCCCGGACCACCCCCTCCGCGCCGACCTCGGCACGGACCGCCGCAACCTCGGCCCGGCCGGCGCCGTCCCCGACCTCGCCCGCGCCGGCGGCCAGGGTCAGACCGATCACGTGGACGCCGGAGGCGCGTCGTGCCGCCTCATGGTCCGCCACATAGAAGCCGGGCCCGCTGACGGTGCCTGTGACCAGCCACTTCTCCGGCCCCGCCGAGGTGAGCACGTCGGTGGTGGCGCCCGGGGACAGCCCGGCGACCGCGACCTCGCCACCGGTCCGTGGAGGCCGCCCAGCGGTGAGACGGTATCCACCGAGCGCCGCCGACGACCACGAATGCCCGTCCACCAGCGCCGCCTGGGCGTCACCGGTCGCCCGCCCCGCCACGAGCCGCTGCACGTAGAACCACGGGTCCGCGACGGCTGCCGTGACCCCCGGCAGGCTCCCGAGCCGGGCGGCGAGCCCGGCGGCCTCCCGCGCGGTCCACGCCCGGCGGTCACTGTCCTGACCGGTGCCCGGATCCGGCGGCGTCACCAGCACCGGGGACTGACCGTACCGAGCGGGGGCCTGTGGCTGCGAGCTGAGATGCAGGGTGGCCGCACCGGCGACGACGGCCACACCCAGGAACACCGCGACGAACGTGCCGGCGAACCTCGGGAAACGGTGCCGGACCGTGGCCCAGCCGGTGCCCACCGCACCCGCGATCACCGGGTCACCGCCGCGCCCGAGCCATCGGTGCGGACGGCGGCGCTCACGGTCTTCGTGGCCTCCAGGCGTGCGGTGTGCAGCGCGATCCGCTCGGCCCCGGCCGAGCCCGGCAACTCGTCCACGACCCGGCCGTCGGCCAGGAACAGCACACGGTCCGCGGTGGCCGCGGCGAGCGGATCGTGGGTCACCATCAGGATCGTCTGCCGATGCCGGTCGACCGCCTCCCGCAGGAGCCGCAGCACACCCGCTCCGGCCGTCGCGTCCAGGGCGCCGGTCGGCTCGTCGGCGAACAGCACCGCGGGCCGTGCCACCAGCGCCCGCGCGATCGCCACCCGCTGCTGCTGGCCGCCGGACAGCTCCGACGGCCGATGCCGCTCCCGGCCCTCCAGCCCCACCTCGGCCAGCACCGCGGCCACCTCGCCGCGGTGCGGGCGGCGCCCGGCCAGGCGCAGCGGCAATGCCACGTTCTGTGCCGCGGTGAGCGCGGGGACCAGGTTGAACGCCTGAAAGACGAAACCCACGCGGGCGCGGCGCAGACGGGTCAGCGCCCGCTCGCTCAGACCTCCGACCGGCACGCCGTCGATGATCACTTCGCCGCCGGAGGCCCGGTCCAGGCCGGCGGCGCAGTGCAGCAGCGTGGACTTGCCGGAGCCGGACGGGCCCATGACCGCGGTGAAGGTGCCCGGCTCGAACCGGGCGTCCACGCGGTCGAGCGCGGTCACGGCGCGTTCACCCGTCCCGAAGCTCCTGGTAACCGCGCGCAGCTCGACCGCTGGCGTCTCGGCCGCTGGTGTGTCGTGATCCGTCATGCCGTCCAGCCAACCGTCGCGGCGGCCCCGGCACAGTCGTGCGGGATCGACACCCGGTGGTATATCCAGCACTACCGACGGAGACCCGCCCGGCCGGTACCGTGGCCATCCATGCAGGCCCGTACCGCCCTCGAAGCGCTCGCCCTGCGCCCGGTCGTCCTGATGCGATCGTCCTGGCCGTGGCGCTCGCTCGCCTATCTGGCGAGCGGCGCGCTGCTGGGCGCCGCGACCGTCGCGGCGGTGCTGGCGCTGCTGGTGGCGGGCACCCTGCTGCTCGCGGTGGTCGTCGGCATCGGCGGCTATGTGGCCTGCCTGCTGTCCGGGATCGTGGTCGCCCGGGTCGAGCGGATCCGGTTGCGCCTGGTCGACTTCGACGAGCTGGCCGACGCGCACCAGCCGGCGCCGCGAGCCGGTCTGCGGGCCTGGATCACCCTGCGGTTGCGGGAGGAGGCGACGTGGCGGGAGCTGTTCTACGCGGCGCTGGCGGCGGCGCTGCTGTGCTGGCTGGACCTGCTGGTGCTGGCAGGAGTGGGCTTCCTGCTGTCGATCTCGGTCGGGGCGCCGCTGAGCATCCGGGACGAGCCGCTCTCCAGCACGCTGCCGGCCACCTTCCTCGGGTTGTTCTGCGCCCCGATCCTGGTGTACCCGGTGATGGCCTGGGCCGGCGCCCGTGCCGCGATGGTCCGGGCGATGCTCGCGCCCCGCGACGACGACGCCCGGCTGATCGAGGTGACCCGGTCCCGGGCACGGCTGGTCGACGCCTTCGAGGTGGAGCGGCGGCGCATCGAGCGGGACCTGCACGACGGGGCCCAGCAGCGGCTGGTCGCGCTCAGCATGCAACTCGGCATGGCCCGGCTCGAGGTGCCACCGGGCTCGCCCGCCGACGAGCCTCTCAGCGCCGCGCACGAGCTGGCGAAACAGGCGCTCACCGAGCTGCGGGAGCTGATCCGTGGCGTGCACCCCAAGGTTCTCACCGACCGTGGCCTGGCCGCAGCCGTCGGGGAGGCCGCTTCCGTCGCACCGCTGCCCGTCGACATCGATGTGCGGCTGCCCGGCCGGCTTCCGGCGGCGGTCGAGGTGACCGCCTATTTCGTGGTGTCCGAGGCGCTCACCAACGTGGCGAAGCACAGCGCGGCGACCCGGGCCCGGGTCAGCGCGTTCGTCAGGGGGGATCGGCTGCTGGTGGAGGTCCGTGACGACGGGGTGGGCGGCGCGGAGCCGGCGGCGGGTTCGGGGCTGGTCGGGCTCGCCGACCGGGTCGCGGTTCTGGACGGGACGGTCACGCTGTCCAGCCCGGCCGGAGGGCCTACCGTCGTGCGCGTGGACATTCCGGTGCGGGCATGAGCGGGCTGCGTGTCGTCATCGCCGAGGACGGGCTGATCGTGCGGGAGGGCGTGGCCGGGATGCTGCGCCGGTTCGGCCACGAGGTGGTCGCCGCGGTGGGTGACGCCGTCGCGCTGCGCGAGGCCGTCGCCCGGGAGAGACCGGACATCGTGGTGACGGACGTGCGGATGCCGCCCGGGTTCGGCGACGAGGGTCTGCAGGCGGCGATCGAGATGCGGGCCGCCGACGACACTCTGCCGGTGCTCGTGCTCAGCCAGTACGTGGAGCAGACCTATGCCGCCGAGCTGATCCACTCCGGCCGTGGGGCCGGCGTGGGTTACCTGCTCAAGGACCGGATCGGGGAGGTCACCGAGTTCGTCGACGGTCTCGAGGCGGTGGCCGCGGGGCGGACCGTGATCGATCCCGAGGTGATCCGCCAGATGATCAGCCGGCGGCGTGATCCGCTGAGCCGGCTGACCCCACGCGAGCGTGAGGTCCTGGCGCTGATGGCGGAGGGGCGGTCGAACACGGCTATCGCCCGGACCCTGGTGGTGACCGAGGCGATGGTCGCCAAGCACATCGGCAGCCTGCTCGCCAAACTCGACCTTCCACCGGACGCCGACGACCATCGCCGGGTCCGCGCCGTCCTGGCCTACCTGCGCGGTTGAACGGGGGTGGCGGCCGGCGTGCTCGCTGCGGATCGTGTCATGGGAGTGACGCTCGGCGGGGTGCATCACCGGTTCGGCCGTCTCAGCGGTACGTTGCGGCCCGGCTGGGCCGCTCGGGACCCCTCTAGTCGCCGACGGCCACGGTCATGGTGGCGAGCAGGCCGGCGGTCACGTCGAAACGGTCGCGGGGGACGACGTTGAGCACCCCGCCGCTGATGGGGTGCGGTTCGCCGTTGGGGGCGGGCCCGGGCGCCACCTGCCCGGCGATCTGCTCGGGGACGATGAGCGGACCGGTGTACGTCAGCGCCCGCCCACCGGCGAGGATGCCACCGACGTGGACGGCGGTGTCGATCCGGACGGGTTCGCCCGGTGCGCGGCCGGGGTGGACGGTACGGAACTCGGCGTACCCCTCGGTGTCGGTGACCTGCGCACCGCGCAACTCGCCCGTCCCGGTGGGAGGCAGGTGCCGGATGTCCACCACCGCGGCCGGGACGGGGAACCCGGAGACCGTGTGCAGGACCCGCACCCGCAGCATCAGCGGCACCCCCGGCTGATCGCCGGCGATGTCGCGGCGGACCAGTTCGAGAGGAAGATCGTTGTTGACGGCGGGTTCGGCGAGCAGCAGCGGGGCGGGCTGCGGGCCCCGATGGGCGGGCCGGGGCACCGGCCTGTTGATGACCGGCGTGCTGCCGCTGTCGTCGTTCCGCACTGCCCACCCCCGCTGTCGATCACGTCAATCGAGTTGATCTTCGCAGGAGTAACGTCATTCTAGGGCGCTTTTTACCTATTTGTCTGCTGTGGAAAAAGAGTGTGACTTCCCGTAACACCGGTGGCGCACACTGCCTGCGTGCGGGCCGGGCGCCCACCGTGGCAGAGTCCGATCCGCAGACGTGAGAGCTCGGCCGTGCCCGCCGCCCCGGGCGTGGCCCGCCGGACCGCCCGGCCGGAGTGCGGTCCCGGCGCGGTGCTGCGGGCGGGTCGGCTCGTTGCCGCGACCCACCCGCCCGCAGCGCTCGCCTGACTTCGCTTCCTGGCG
>NZ_BOMZ01000011.1 GCF_016862455.1 Actinoplanes utahensis | reverse complement strand
GGGCCTTGCTGCGGCGGATGCCGGGAGTCCGGGTCCTGTTACGGCGGGTTGCGGGAGTCCGGGCCGTGTTGCAGCGGATGCCGGGAGCCGGGGTCTTGCTGCGGCGGATCTCGGGAGTCCTGGCCCTGCTACCCCGGATCCCGGGATGGGGCGGTTGTGGTTTTGTCCGGCTGGTTGTGGCCGCCACAACCAGCCGGACCAGGGGTGACCGGGACGGGCATGCATGAGCGGCACCCGGGGACGGTCGTGAGGGGATGCCTGCTGGGGCCGCCGCGAGGCACGGGACGCTGCGTGGCCCGTACCGGAGAATGGTGTGCGAGGACCGGAAGCGGGCCGCCCCGCCGCAGCGGCGCTAGTGCCCCAGGCGGCGGTAGAGGCGCACCGACAGCAGACCGAAGACGACGATCAGCGCGACCGGCCAGGCGACCGCCAGCAGCAGCGCGTTTTCGGCCGGCCACGAGTCCGAACCCAGGCCCGGATTGCCGAACAGGCTCCGCAGCGCGGTCGTCGTCGCCGACACCGGGTTCCATTCCGAGACGGTTCCCAGCCAGCCCGGCATGAGTTCCGGCGCGACGAAGATGTTGGAGACCGCGCTCACCGGGAACGCCAGCGGGAAGACGATCATCGAGACCGTGTCGGGGTTCGGCGCGGCCAGACCCAGCGCCACCCCGACACAGCTCAGCCCGAGCCGCAGCAGCAGGAGCAGCCCGATCGCGGTCAGCAGATCCGCCACTCCGTGGTGCCAGCGCCAGCCGATCAGCAGACCGCACACCACCAGCACCGTCGTCTCCAGCATGGCCCGCACCAGATCCGCGGTCACCCGTCCGCTGATCAGCGCCGACCGGGCCATCGGCATCGACCGGAACCGGTCGATGACACCACGGCCGACGTCCACCGCGATCCCGGTGGCCGTCGCGCCGATGCCGTAGAGCATCGTCATCACGAAGACGCCGGGCATCAGGAACTCCCGGTACGTGCCGCCGCCGGGCACCGACATCCCGCTGCCGAACACGTACCCGAACACCAGCACGAACATGATCGGCAGGCTGAAGTAGATGATGATCTCCTCCGGCGCCCGCACCACGTGCCGCAAGTACCGTCCGGTCATCGCGTATCCGTCGCTGAGACCCCGCGACAGCGATGCGGCGCTCATGCCGTCACCGCCACGCGCTGCGCCGCCTGGCCGCCGGTCAGCTGCAGGAACGCCTCGTCCAGCGTGGGCCGGTGGATGCCGATGTCGGCGACCGCGATCCCGGCCTCCTGGAGCACGCCGACCACGGCGGTCAGCGCCGCCATCCGGTCGGTGACCGGCGCCCGCAGCCGCCGCTGATCCGTGTCCACGTCCGGCCGTCCGCCGGTCACCCGGGCGACGAGGTCCGCCGCGTCCCCGAGCCGGCCTGCGTCGCGCACCACCACCTCCAGACGGTCCGCCCCGAGAGCGGTCTTGAGGTCGTCGGGGCTGCCCTCGGCCACGACCCGGCCGGCGTCCACCACCGCGATCCGCCCGGCGAGCTGATCGGCCTCCTCCAGGTACTGCGTGGTGAGCAGCACCGTCGTCCCGTCCGCGACCAGGCCCCGGATCGCGTCCCACACCTGGTTGCGGCTGCGCGGGTCCAGGCCGGTGGTCGGCTCGTCCAGGAACAGCACCCGGGGCTGCCGGATCAGACTGCTGGCCAGATCGAGGCGCCGGCGCATCCCACCCGAGTAGTCCTTCGCGGACCTGCCGGCCGCGTCGCTCAGGCCGAACCGTTCCAGCAACTCGTCGGCGCGCCGCCGTGCCGCCGCCGGCCGCAGCCCGTACAACCGGCCGAACAGCACCAGGTTCTGCCGGCCGCTGAGCAGCTCGTCGACGGCCGCGTACTGCCCGGCCAGCGCAATCCGCTCACGCACCGTCGCCGGGTCGCGCAGCACGTCGGCACCGGCCACCTCGGCCCGCCCGCCGTCGCACCCGATCAGGGTCGACAGCACCCGCACCGCGGTGGTCTTCCCGGCCCCGTTCGGCCCCAGCAGCCCGTACACGATGCCACCCGGAACTCGCAGGTCGAACCCGTCCAGTGCGGTCACCCCGTGCGCCCCGCGATATCGCTTGTACAGCCCTTCGGCCACGATCGTGAATGTCATGGCGACACGTTCCCGCCCCGCGCTGACCGTCCGCGCACCAACCGCTGACAGCCCGCTGATCACGCACGGTCCGCGGTCCTTCTCGCACCCCTTTCTCCGGTACGGGCCACGCACTGTCCCGTGCCTCGCGGCGGCCACGGTAGGCGTCCCCTTCCGGCCGTCCCCCGGTGCCACTCATGCGTTCCCCTTCCGGTCACCCCGCTCACGGAAGGGCGATCGCCTCGGCGGGGGAGAGGGACATGCCTTCGGCGAGGGCTTCCGCGTACGCCGGTGCGCCGAGCGCCGCCCGTGCCCCCGCCGCCGCGCGTGCCGCCGGTTCGGAGCCTTCCGGGTCGGCGCGCAGCCCGAGGGCCCGCACCGCGCCGAGGAGCCGGGCCGCCCGCACCGGATCTCCGGCGGCGACGGCGAGGCCGGCCAGCCGGTCGAGTGCCTCCGCCATCGCCGGGAAACCGATCATGCCGCCGCGGATCGCGAACACCTCGCGGTAGTGGGCGGCCGCCCCCAGCGGATCACCGGAGAACTCGGCGATCCGGCCGAGCACGACCAGGATCGCCATCCGGGTGCCGTCCGCGCTGTACCAGCCGACCGGGCAGGCGGCGAGCGCCTCCCGGCAGTACCGCCACGATTCCGCGAGGGCGTCCGGCGGGGCGGACGGTGCACCGGCGCGGGTCAGGGCGAGGGTACCGAGTCCGAGGAGGGCGCCGGCGACCAGTTCCGGAGCGCCCGCCGTGCGGGCCAGGTCGGCGGCGCGGGTGAAGTCCTCGACGGCTCCCGCCAGGTCACCGGTGTCCTTGCGCGCCTGGCCACGGGCCCGGAGCAGGTCGGAGACGTCGATCGTGGACCCGAGCTCGCCGGCCAGCCGCAGCGCCTCCGCGGTCGGGACGATCGCGGCCGCCGGGTCACCCCGCCAGGACGCCGTCTCGGCGAGCCCGGACAGTGCCAGCATCGTGCCCCAGCGGTCACCGAGCGCCCGGAACCCGGCGAGGGAGGTCCGGAACTCGACATCGGCCAGACCCGGCTCGGCCCCGGAGAAGAGCAGCATGTACCCGCCTCCGACCGCACCGAGCGCCTGACTCCACGGATTCCCGGCGATCTGTTCCCGCAGCCTGTGGTTGAGTTCCACGATGTCGGCCAGTTCGTCGTCCGGCGGTCCCACCGCCATCGCCGACAGATAGAGCAGGAACGGCTGGGCCGGCGCCGTCGCCAGGTCGCGGATGTAGCCGGCCCAGCGGGCGTCGACGCGCCCCGCACCGGGTTCGAGGGCCGCGACGAAGACGCTGAGCACGTACTCCTCGGTGTGTCCCGGTGGCGGTTCCGGGCCGCTCGCCGCCAGTGCCAGCCGGGCCAGCGTCGCCGCCTCGGTCCGCGATCCCCGCACGTACCAGTAGAAGGACAGCACGGAGACCAGCCGCAACGCCGTGTGGGCCGCCCCGTTCGCCGCGCTGCGCCGCAGCGCGGCATGCAGATTGTCGCGATCCGCGTCGAGACGCCTCAGCCAGGCGATCTGATCGAATCCCCGGAGGTACGGGTCCGCCCGCGCCGCGAACTCCAGGAAGAACGCGGCGTGCGCCCGCTCCATCCGCGCACGCTCGCCGGACTCGTCGAGCCGCTCCGCGCAGTACGCCCGGATCGTCTCCAGCATCCGGTACCGGTCCCCGTCCCGTTCGATCAACGACTTCGCCACCAGCCCCGTCAGCACCTCCACGACGTCCGGGGAACCGCAGACGGATTCGACGGCGTCGAGGGTGGCGCCGCCGGTGAAGACGGTGAAGCGGCGGGCCAGAACGCGTTCGGGTTCGGTGAGCAGGTCCCAGCTCCAGGCGACGACGGCCTGCAGCGTGCGGTGCCGGGCGGCGGCGTTCCGGCTGCCTGCCGACAGCAGCCGGAACCGGTCGTCGAGCCGGGCGGCGATCTCGTGCACCGGCAGCGCGTGCAGCCGGGCCGCGGCGATCTCGACGGCCAGCGGCAGACCGTCCAGGGTGCGGCAGAGCCGCCCGATCGCGGCGGTGTTCTCCTCGGTCAGCGTGAAGCCGGGCATCACATCCGCCGCCCGGTCGAGGAACAGCCGCACCGCCGGATAGGCGGCCGGGCTCACCGCCACGGCGTGGGGGGCGGGGGGCGAGGGCGGGACCGGGAGGCCGCCGACCGGGCACAGCGCTTCGCCGGTGATGCCGAGGGGTTCGCGGCTGGTGGCGAGGATCCGCAGGCCGGGTGCGCCGGCCAGCAGTCGTCCCGCCAGGGTGGAGGCGGCGTCGATGAGGTGTTCGCAGTTGTCCAGAACCAGGAGGAGACGGCGTTCGGCCAGGGCGGCGACCAGTCGTTCGGTGACTCCCGGAGCGGCGCCGGGGTGCGGCGGGCGGGACACCGGACTGTTGGTCAGCGGGACGTCGCGGAGACCGAGAGCGATCAGTACCGCCCCGGGCACGTCGCCGGTTCCGGCGAGTTCCACGAAACAGACGTCACCGTCGTGCCGGGCCGCGATCTCCGCGGCGAGCCGGGTCTTCCCCGCGCCGCCCGGTCCGTGCAGCGTGAGCAGCCGCCGGGTACGCAACGTGTCCGTCACCCTGGCGAGTTCGTCGTCGCGCCCCACGAAGCTGGTCAGCTGGCCGGGCACCCCGTGCCGGACCGGCCCCCGCGTGGGCGGCTCCGGGGCGCCGCCGTTCCGGAGCAGTTCGACGTGCAGGGCGGTGAGCTCCGGTGACGGGTCGGCGCCCAGTTCGTCCGCGAGGGTGCGGCGCGCGTCCTCGTACGCCGCCAGGGCCTCGGCCTGCCGTCCCGCCGCTGCGAGGGCCCGCATCAGCAGCGCCCGCGGCCGTTCCCGGAGCGGGTGGCCGGCGATCAGGTCCCGGAGCCCGGCGATCGGGTCCCCGGAAGCGGGCCACGTCAGGTGCGCCTCGTAGAGGTCCTCCAGGGCGGCCACCCGCGACTCCGTCAAGCGGGTCACGTGGCCGGCGGCGAACGGCGCGTCGCGTACATCGGCGAGGGGGTCTCCGCGCCACAGGGTGACCGCCTCGCTCAACAGCGTCACCGCCCGGCCCGCGTCGCCGGCGGCGAGGGCGTGCCGGCCGGCCGCCGCGAGCCCGGTGAACCGGTGCGCGTCGACGGTCTCGGGCGGGACCGCCAGGTGGTACCCGGCCGGACCGAAGTCGACGGGCAGCGACTGCCGTAACCGGGAGACCGCCGACTGGAGGGCGTTCGCCGCTCCGGCCGGCGGATCGTCGCCGTAGAGACCGTCGATCAGCCGGTCGATGCCGACCGGCCGTCCCGCGTCGAGCAGCAGCATCGCGAGCAGCGCCCGCACCCGGGGGCCGCCCGGCGGGACGAGGGTCCCGTCCGGGCGTTCCACCCGCAGGGGGCCGAGGATGCCGAACCGCATGCCGCCGATTCTGCCGCCCCGGTCCGTCGATGTCCCCCGCGCCCCGTCGTGTCCCCTCGGCGCGGGGCCCGGCGCACCGGGTCTAGGCGGCGAGGCCGCTGGCGACCGGCGTGGGGGAGTGGGCGCTGGCGACCTGGTTGCGGCCCGCGTTCTTGGCCGCGTAGAGGGCCCGGTCCGCGGCGAGTACCAGCTCCGACGTGGAACCGGCGGCCGGCATCCCGGCGACGCCGACGGACACGGTCACCTGGTGCAGCCGGGTCTCGCCGACGGCGATCGGGGCGACGCAGACGCCCCGGCGGACCCGTTCGGCGATCTCCCGCGCTTCTTCCGGGCCGGTGTCGGGCAGCAGTACGGCGAACTCCTCGCCGCCGTACCGGGCGACCACGTCACCGGGCCGCACCAGCGAGCGCAGCCGGTGGGTGACCTCGACGAGGACCCGGTCGCCGCCGTTGTGCCCGAACGTGTCGTTGACGTGCTTGAAGTGGTCGATGTCGAGCAGCAGCATGCCGAACGGGACGCCGTACCAGTTGGTCCGGTCGCCTTCGTTGGTGAGGGCCTCCTCGAAGTACCGGCGGGTCCGCAGCCCGGTCAGGCCGTCGGTGATGGCGGCCATCCGCTGTGCCCGGACCAGCCCGGCCATCCGCAGCATCACCAGCAGGAACACGATGTTGCAGACGACCGCCGCGGCGACCAGGTGCTCCTTGTTGCCGAGGTAGTGCTGGACGACGGTGGAGGTGGGCGCGGTGATCGCGGCGATCGCCAGGACGGCGAGGCGGCCGGGGGTGGCGTCGGGGGTGGCGGTGCTGGAGGCGGTCACCAGTTGCGGTGCGGACGGGTGCAGCACGGCCGCGGCCATGACGAAGCTCGCCGCCATCCAGAACGCGTCGAGGAAGTTGCCGCCGTGGTAGGTGCCGTTGAGGCTCTGGATGCCGTAGACGCTGTCGGCGAACAGGACCAGGAGAAGGTACCCGCCGATGAACCGCAGCGCGGTGGTGCGCGGGCCGGCGCCGAGCATCAGGCGCGCGCCGACGACCATCAGCATCAGATCACCGATCGGGTACGCGACCGAGGTCAGCGAGGTGAACCGGTCCTCGAAGTCGATGTTCGGGACGATCAGGAACAGGAAGATCAGGTACCCGGCGCCGATCGCGACGATCGACGCGTCGATGATGCTGGCGCTGTTCCAGCCGGGGGTCCGCCGCCGGACGATCAGCAGCAGGCCGATCGCCATCAGCGGGTACGCGGCCAGGTAGAACAGGTCGGCCGGGCCGGGGTAGGGCGGTTCGCCGTGGACCAGCGCGCCGATGTAGAACACCACGTCACCGACCACCCCGGCCGCGCCGGACGCGCTGAGCAGGTAGAGGATCCTCCGCATCGGCTTGTGCCGCCGGGCGGCGACGAGCGCGCTGATCGAGAAGACCGTGTTGGCGCTGACGTAGAGGGCGACCTGACCGGGCGCCCACTGGTCGCCGGCCACCAGAAGGTAGTACAGCGCGATGGTGATCGGGGCCGCGGCCAGGCAATAGTGCCAGGCCGCCGGGCGCCGCAGTTCTCTCATGCCGCCAGCGTGATCATCCGCGGGAGCCGGCGGGCTGCGGCACGGTTGCGATCCGGGTGCGGGCGGCGGGCCGGCGGCGGAAGACGAACAGCCGCTGGATCGCGAAGCCGGCCAGGAACAGGGCCGGTTCGGTGACGAGTTTGCCGACGACGAGGGAACCGGTCAGGGCGGTCAGCAGTTCCAGCAGGGCCACGTTGGCCGCGAGGGAGGCGAGGGCCAGGGCGGCGTACCGGGGGAGGGCCCGGCGGTGCGGCGCCTGGTCGAAGACGGCCCGGCGGTTGACCGTGTAGTTGACCGAGGCGCTGACCAGCCGGGCGACCACCGCGGAGGCGGTCAGGTGGCCGGTGCCGGCGACCAGCACGGCCAGCAGCGCGGCGTCGATCGCGAAGCAGAGCAGCGACGAGCCGGCGAAGGCGAGGAGCGGACCGTAGATGCGGGCCGAGTCGATCACCGGCCGGAAGTGTGACGACCGATTGCCGTCGAGGTAGACGGTGGCGATCTCGACCTCCTCGATCGGCAGGCGTTCCCGGGCGGCGCGCAGCAGCAGGCGCAGCTCGTACTCGAACCGGTCGCCGGGCACCCGGCCCAGCCAGGCCAGCGTGCGGGCCGGGTAGCCGCGCAGCCCGGTCTGGGTGTCGGTCACCGCGAGCCCGGTGATCGCCGTGAAGGCGATGCGAGTGGCGGCGTTGCCGAAGCGGCTGCGGGCCGGCACCCGCCCGGTGAACCGCCGGACGCCGAGCACCATCGCGGCCGGTGACGTCCGGACCCGGCCGGCGACCGCCTCGATGTCCTCGACCCGGTGCTGCCCGTCGCTGTCGGCGCAGACCACGTCCTCGCCCGGGCAGCGTGCCGCCACGTGCGCGAACCCGGTCTTCAACGCGAAACCCTTACCCCGGTTGTGGCTGAGGGTGATCACTTCGGCGCCGGCTTCGCGGGCCTTCGCGAAGGCTTCGGCGTACGCGGGACCGCTCCCGTCGTCGACGACCAGGACCCGGTGCCGGTCCAGTCTCCCGACCAGATCGGCGAGCCGGTGGTCGGGCTGGTACGCGGGGATCAGCACGATCACGGCGCTCAGCCCGCCACGTACAGGATGTCGCTGGTCCCGCGCTCCTGGCCCTTGCCGAGCGGATCATTGACCAACCGGTCCTGGAAGATCATCGCCGACGATCCGCCGCCGTCGAGGTTGTACGCCGTCTCCGCCCCCAGCCCCACGAGGATCTCCGCGAACTCCGGCATCGTGACGCCCCGGCTGTATCCCTCGCTGCGCCCGTCCACCACCACGAACAGCAGGTGGTTCGCGGCGACCAGGCCGACACCGGTACGCGGCTGCTGCCCCTGGACGGAATGGTTGCCGAAGTTGGTGTCGACCTCCACCCGGTCGATCCCGGAGATCGCCTTCCCGTTCTCGACGAGGCCCGGCCCGAACGACAGCGTGTTCCACACCCCACCGGCGATCAGCCGGTCCGCGGTGGTGGTGGTCTCGTCGTACAGCCTCATCGTTCCGTCGGCGTGGAACGCCAGCCCCTGCCGCGCGCCGGAGTCCCGGAACGCGACCCCGTTGCGGATCACGATCCCGGTGTCCCGGAACCCGTAGTAGTCGCCGTTGATCGCGAGGACCGCGTTCACCGAGGCGGCGATCTCCGACGGGTTCGCGATGATGTTCGCGCCGAACTGGTCGTTCGCGAACGCCGACCGCACGATCGTCGCGTCGGTGACCCGCACGTCCGCCACGAAGTAGGTGATCGTGTCGGCGCCCGACCCGGTCGACGTCTTCGTGATGGAGATCTTCGCGGTGTCGCTGGTGTACGTGCTGGCGGTGGCCGTGCCGCCGGAGTCCGCCTCGGCGGCGACCACGTTCTGCGCGGTCAGCGTGGAGGCTCCGGAGACCTCGACGTGGTCGAGGACGTAACGGTCGAGGGCCCAGGCGCCGCCACCGCCGGCGGCGGCGAGCAGGCCGAGACCACCGGCGAGGAGGCCGCGGCGGCTGACGGTGCGGGACTGACGGGGTACGGGGTTCGCTGTCACATGCCGAAGTGAAGCGGCGGATCTTGTGGGCCTGCTGTGCCCGGCCCGTGGGCGCGTTACGAGCGGGCGTCCAGCTCCGCCAGGAGGGATCGGAGGATCTCCGGGGTCCGCTGCGGCAGCTCCGCCTCGATGAACAGCCGGCCGATCGCCGCCGCGTACTTGTCCACCTCCTCCCGGCGCTCCAGGTAGAGGCCACCGGTGAGGTGTTCGATGTAGACCACGTCGGGCAGCTTGGCGTGCGGGAACCGCAGGATGCTGAACGCCCCGCCGGCGGCCGCGTGACCGCCTTTCTCGAACGGCATCACCTGCAACCGCACCCGCGGCGACTCGGACACCTTCAGCAGGTAGCGGATCTGCTCGCGGAGCACCTCCTGGCCGCCGATCGGGCGGCGCAGCACCGCCTCGTCCAGCACCGCCCACAGCCGGGGCGCCTCGGCCCGGTCGAGGACCTGCTTGCGGGCCATCCGCAGTTGCGCCCGGCGGTCGATCTCGGCGGGGCCGCCGGCCTCGTGACCGAGCCTGATCACGGCCCGCGCGTACGCGTCGGTCTGCAGCAGACCGGGCACGAACTGCACCTCGTAGGTGCGGATCAGCTCGGCCGCCTGCTCCAGATCCAGATAGTTCTGGAACCAGGTGTCGAGGACGTCGCCGTAGGCCTGCCACCAGCTCGGCGCGTTGGCCTCGCGGACCAGGGTGAGGACCCGCCGGTGCTCGGCCTGGTCCGCCACGCCGTACAGCTTCAGCAGATCGGTGACGTCGCGTTCCTTGAAGCCGACACGGCCCAGTTCCATCCGGCTGATCTTGGACTCGGAGCCGCGGATGACATATCCGGCGGCCTCCCGGGTGATGCCCTTGGCCTGGCGCAGGGCACGCAGATGGGCGCCGAGCTGGAGCCGGCGGACGGTGGCGCCGCTGCCGCCGGCGTCGCCCTCGCCGTCGATGCCGGTCACTTCGTCGGACACGTGGACCTCGACTGTCCTCTGTGGATGCCGTGATGACGGTCGGCCTCAGCATACTCATCCGCACCCTTGTCGCACGCTCACATCGGTGAGCGATCGGACACACCCCGTCAGAATCCGATCAGCCGGAAAGCAGCCGTGACCCCGGGACCGGCGGAGGGGGCGCCGGTCCCGGGGCACGGCCTCGGGAGTGTGACGGACGAGCGGGGTCAGCGGCGGCCGCGGCCACCTCCGCCCGCGGGGGCCGTGCCGGCGGTCACGGTGGCGACCGTGGTGGCCGAGCCGAGCGTGCCGCCGGTGGCCAGCCCGCCGGTCGAGGCGCCGGTGGCGGTGCCGCCGGTGGACACCGTGTACTGTCCGCCGGTCGTGATCTCCGGCGACGAGTAGGTGATGTTCTGGATGCTCTTGCTCGTCACGTAGGTGCCGACGACCGTACCGCTGCCGTCGGTGATCTGGACGGTGGTGCCGGCGGCGATCGCGGTGGTCAGGGTCGCGGAGATCCAGCCCTGCTTCGAGTCGGCGCCCGGGGTGACCACCATGCCGGCGCTGCCGGCGGCGAGCAGCGTGCCACCGCTCACGGTGAAGGCGCCGTCGACGTCGAGCGCCCCGTTGCCGTCGCCCTCCGGGCCGTCGACCACGACGGTGCCGCCGGTGATCGTGGCGACGCCGTTGGAGTCGAGGCCGTCACCGCCGGAGTCGATCACCAGCGAGCCGCCGTTCACCGTCACCGAGAAGTCGCCGACCTGGTCGCCGCCGCCGGGTCCGCCGCCCCAGCCGCCGCCCTGGCCGGACGTGGTCGAGGAACCGCCGGCGCCGTTGATGCCGTCGTCGCTGGAGACCACCCGTACCGTGCCGTCGTTGAGCACGAACGCGGCCGCCTCCAGGCCCTCGACCGCCGACGACACCAACAGCGTGCCGGCGTCGACGATCTGCTGTCCCTCGGCGTGCACCCCGTCGTCACCGCTGGCCACGGTCACCTTCGCGCCGTCGACGTGCACCGCGCCGTCGCTGTGCACCGCGTCGTCGGAGGAGTTCACGGTGGCGGCGCCGCCTCCCAGCACGGCGATCACCCCGGCCTTGAGACCCTTGGCGGAGGCGTCGTCGGCGGGCTGCACGGTGTACCCGCCACCGGCCAGGATCGTGATCGTCCCGCCGGTGGTGACGAGGTCGGTGGTCGCGTCGATGCCGTCGCCCTGGGTGGTCAGGTGGATCGTCCCGCCGGCCACGGCCACGTACCCCGCGTCGGCGTCCTCGTCGTTGTCGCTCTTGATGCCGTCGCCGCCCGCGGTCACGGTGATCGTCCCACCGTCGATCACCACGTAGTCGCGGCCGCGCAGCCCGTCGTCCTTTGCCGTCACGGTGATCGTCCCGGATTTCACGAGCAGGCCGTCCTTGCTGGTGACGCCGTCGTTGCCGGTTCCGGTGACGGTCAGCTTCCCGGTTCCGGTGACGGTCAGGTGGCCGGCGCTGAACAGGGCGGCGTTCACCTCCGCGGAGTCGACGTAGGAGGAGGTGTCGGAGAGGACGTTGTCGCCGACGAGTTCGACGACCAGCTCCTTCACGGCGGTGGCGGCGATCGCGGCCGTGGTCGTGCTCCGCACCGTGGCGCCGTCGAGGATCAGGGTGACGGTGGCGTCCGGGGCGGTCACCACGATCTGCCCGGCCAGCTCGCCGCTGATCGTGTAGGCGCCGGCGGCCGTGATGGTGACGGTCGCGCCGTCGACCTCGACGCCCTCCGCGGACGACGTCGCCGACGACCCGGTCAGCGTGATGGTCCCGGTGGTTCCGGACCCGGTGGTCCCGGCGGTGTGCACCTCCGTGTTCGCCGCGAGGACGGCGGCGGCGTTCTGGGTGCCGTCGACGGCCGCGGCGGTGGCGGCGACCCGGGTCGTGCCGGTGGCCTCACTCGAGGACGACGAGGCGGACGAGCAGCCGGTCAGCACGGCCGTGGCCAGGACCAGGGAGCTGACGGCGGCGAGGACCTTCTTGCGGATTCTCATCGGATCCCTTTCACGAAGTGCTTGTTCAGGACGGGGCGCCAGCGGTTGGAGGGCAGGCCGGGGCGGAGCGCGGCGAGGCCGGTGGCGTACTTGGAGATCGAACAGGGGCGGTGGCCGAGCGACCAGAGCAGCCGGTCGACGCCGGAGGCGGCCCGGGCGGACTTGGTCTCGACGATCACCGAGTGCGGCATGTGGACGGTCGAGCCGTCCGTGAGCTGCCAGGCCAGGCCGGTGTCGATGGTGACCCGGCTGCCGGTGGACGGCACGTACAACGTGGTGCGGTGGTAGTAGGTGGCCAGCACCGCCCGCAGATCCAGGTCCGCCGGGAGGATCCCGGCGCCGGCCAGGGTCCGCGCGGCATGGGCACGGCCCTCCGGGCCCAGGTCACGACCGTTTCCCGCGTACGGGATCCGCTCCTTGACCGTGACCCCCCGCGATCCGCGCGTCTTCACCTCGACGAAGTCGAGCCCACTGTCCAGATAGGTCCGGATCCGGACCTTGAAGCGGCGCCGCCGCCGGCGGGCGGCCGCCAGGTAGGCGTCGAACCCGGCCGTGTCGAAGTAGACCGAGCGGTAGCCGAACGTCCGCCGCCCGTCGATCTCCAGTTCCCGCACGCCGTGCGGCATCCGGTCCAGCAGATTCGGCAGCGCGTCCGCGGGCAGCAGGTACTTGCGGTCCAGCCGGGTCAGCAGCGCGGCCTCGCCGACGAGCTCGTCCAGGCCGATCGGGGCGAAGTGTGCCAGGGTGGCGCCGGTCATCGCGCGTTCACCTGCTCCAGCCGCGGGCCGAGGTTCCGGGCCCGGTTGCCGGCGGCGACCCAGCGGACCTCGACCAGGGTGCTGTCGTTGACCATGTCGATCTGTTTGACCACCACGGTGGTGACCCGGCCGCCGAGCATCGTCTCCAGGTGGGTGCGCAGCGCGTCCTCGTCGGTGTGCGCGACGTCGAGCCGGATCAGCTGGTTGCGGTGCCGGCGGAACAGCGCCGGGTGGTCGCCGATGAACAGCGCGGCGACGACGAGCGCCATCAGGCCGAGGTGCGGGGCGTCCATCACGTCGCCGAGACCGGCGATCAGGCCGAGGGCGAGAGCGGCGAAGTAGTACGCGATCTCGTGCTGGCTGATCTCGTCCGAGCGGAGCCGGATGATCGACAGGACGCCGAAGAGGCCGAGTCCGAGACCGGCGCCGACCGCCGTGTCGCCCAGGACGACGGCGACCGCGAGGACGCCGATGTTCACGCCCAGGAAGGCGGTGACCAGGTCACGCCGGCGGTGGCGGGGGAAGTAGACACCGAACGTCAGGACGGTGATCGCGACGAGGTCGGCGACTACGGCGAGCAGCATGGTCACTGGGAGCTTCCTTCAGGTGTCGTTCATCAGGTGTTTCCATTTCGCCGGACGTTGCTGTCCGCATCCTGTGCGGCCTCTGTGCCGTGACTCTGAAATCCGCGTCCCCGTTCTTAGGCAAGCTTTAAGATCGACTCGGGGCCGTCTTACGGAGCGCCGTCAGGGTTGTCGCTCATGACCGCTACCGCTGTGCCCCCTGTCCGGGAACGGAGCGCCACCCCGCGCTGGTGGCCCGGAGCCGGGGCGTCCGCCGCCGTGCTGAGCCTGCTGATCGTCACCGTGCTCTGGGCGGGCAACGGCGGCCCGGCAGAACTCACCGGCGCCGGCGCGATCACCGCGATCGGGCGCCTGACCGGCCTGTACGCCTCCGACCTGCTGCTGCTCCAGGTGCTGCTGATGGCCCGGATCCCGCTCGTCGAGCGCGCGTTCGGGCAGGACCGGCTGGCCCGCTGGCACCGGCTGACCGGGTTCACCTCGTTCTGGCTGATGACGCTGCACATCGTCACGATCACCGTCGGGTACGCGGCCGGCGCGAACGCCCTCACCACGCTGTGGGACCTGATCTGGACGTACCCCGGCATGCTCCTCGCCGCCGCGGGCACCCTCGCCCTGGTCATGGCCGTGGTCACCTCGGTGCGGGCGGCGCGCCGCAAGCTGCGGTACGAGTCGTGGCACCTGCTGCACCTGTACGCCTACCTGGGTGTCGGCCTGGCGCTGCCGCACCAGATCTGGGCCGGCGCGGACTTCACCGGCACCGCCTGGGCGCGGGCGTACTGGTGGACGTTGTACCTGGCCGCGGCAGGCGCCGTCCTGGCGTACCGCATCGGGTTGCCGGTGTGGCGCAACCGCAGGCATCGCCTCACCGTGAGCCGCGTGGTGCCCGAAGGTCCCGGCCTGACCTCGGTGTATCTGACCGGGGAGCGGCTCGCCGAGCTGCCGGTGCGGGCCGGGCAGTTCTTCCACTGGCGGTTCCTGAACGGGCCCGGCTGGACCCGGTCGAACCCGTTCTCGCTGTCGGCGACGCCCGGCGGCGACGAGTTGCGGATCACCGTGAAGAGCCAGGGCGACGGCAGTTCCCGCGTGGCGGCCCTGCGGCCGGGGACGAGAGTGTTCGCCGAGGGGCCGTACGGCAAGCTGACCGGGGAGTCCTACGCCGGGGAGCCGGTGGTCCTGATGGCCTGCGGCATCGGGATCACACCGCTGCTGTCGCTGCTCGGCGAGCTGCCGTACCGCGACGGCGAGGCCACTCTGATCTACCGGGCGCGCGGCGAGGAGGACCTGGCGTTCCGCGGCGAGCTGGACTGGCTCGCGTCCCGGCGCGGGGTGCGGGTGGTGCCGCTGACCGGGCCGCGCGCCGGCCGTGCCTCCTGGCTGCCCTCGTCGCTCGCCACGCACGGCGACGTCGAGGCCCTGCGCCGGGTGGCGCCGCACATCGCCGCCTCCCGGGTCTACATCTGCGGCCCCGAGGAGTGGGCGGGCGCCGCCCGGGCCGCGGCCCTCGACGCCGGGGTACGCCCGGAACGCGTCCACACCGAACTCTTCGCCTGGTAACGGAGCCCCTGAGATGCGACGAATCATGCTGTGGATGATCTCCACGGTGGCCGCGCTGGTCCTGCTGTTCGGTTACCGGACCAGCACCGGCCAGAGCGCCGTGGTGGAGACGGCGGCGGTCGCGCCGGTGGGCGCCGGGCAGAGTTTCAGCGGCGCCACCGTGGCGACCCGGGAGGGCGACGTCCAGGTGGTGATCACCGTCGCGGACGGGAGGATCACCTCGGTCGCCGTGCCGGTCCGTCCGGGCGGCAGTCCGAAACACGAGGAGATCAGCGCGCGGGCCGTCCCGAAGCTGATCGAACAGACCCTCGCGGCCCAGAGCGCGGACATCGACACGGTGTCCGGCGCCACCTACACCAGCGGCGGTTACCTGCAGTCACTGCAGTCGGCGCTCGACGCGGCCGGGCTTTAATAGGCCCATGCGGATCCTGGTGGTGGAGGACGACGCGGCCGTGCGTGACTCGCTGGCCCGTACCCTGCGGTTCGAGGGCTATCAGGTCGACACCGTCGGTGACGGCCTGGCGGCTCTCGACGCGGTGCGGGCCGGCGAGCCGGACGCGCTGATCCTCGACGTGAGCATGCCCCGGATGGACGGCCTGGAGACGTGCCGCCGGCTGCGCGCCGGCGGGGTGCTGATGCCGGTGCTGATGCTCACCGCCCGCGACAGCGTCGGCGACCGGGTCGCCGGGCTCGACGCGGGCGCCGACGACTACCTGGTCAAACCGTTCGCCCTGCAGGAGCTGCTGGCCCGCATCCGGGCTCTGCTACGCCGGTCCGCGCTGGTCACGGCGCCCACGTCGGCCGCGGATCTCCTCGAGTTCGCGGATGTCCGGATGGACCAGACGACCCGTGAGGTGTGGCGGGGCGACCGGACGCTGAAGCTGACCCGTACCGAGTTCGGGATCCTCGAGGTGTTCCTGCGCCACCCCCGGCAGGTGCTGTCCCGCAGCGCGCTGTTCGAGCAGGTCTGGGGTTACGACTTCGGCGAGGGGTCGAACAGTCTGCACGTCTACCTCGGCTATCTTCGGCGCAAGCTGGAGGCCGAGGGCGAGGCGCGACTGCTGCACACCGTCCGCGGCGTCGGTTTCGTGTTGCGGGAGGAGCCGCTGTGAGGACCTGGTGGCGCAGCCGGACTCTGCACGACCGGCTCTCCCTGCTGGTCGCCGGCGCGGTCGCGGCGGCGGTGCTGCTCGTCTCGGCCGGTGCCTGGGTGACCGTCCGGCAGATCCAGCAGGACAAGATCTCCGCCGAGCTGCTCGCCGACGCCCGGACCATCGCCGACAACCCGTGGCAGTGGCTCGACTCGCAGGGCGCCCGGCCCGGACCGGACGGCAAGGAGATCGGCCCCTGCTGGCAGATCCTCGACGGCGGCGGCGCGGTGGTCGGCGGCAGCGCCACCCGGCTGCCGGTCACCGACACCGCCGTCCGGATCGCCACCGCCGGGCACGCCGAGACCCAGGAGAAGATCACCGTCGGGCCGGGCGAGTTCAACGTGCTCACCGTGCCGATCGACGGCGGGGGAGCGGTGCAGGTCGGCCTCGACCCCCGGCCGGACGAGCGGGTGCTGGCCCTGTTCGCGGTGCTGCTCGCGGTCGGTTGCGCGGCCGGGGTCGGCGGGGCGGCGGTGCTCGGGCGGACCGTCGCACGCGCCGGGCTGGCCCCGGTGGACCGGCTCACCGACGCCGTCGAGGACGTCGCCGTGACCATGGACCTGACCAGGCCGGTCGAGGTGTCCGGTGACGACGAGATCGCCCGGCTGGGCCGCTCGGTGAACGCCATGCTGACCGCCATCGACTCCTCCCGGCGGTCCCAGCGCGCCCTGGTCGAGGACGCCGGGCACGAGCTGCGGACGCCGTTGACCAGTATCCGTACCAACGTGGAGCTGCTGCTGGAGATCGAGCGCCGCCCGGAACTGGCCCACCGGCTCCCCCCGGACGAGCGGGTCAAGCTGCTCGCCGACCTGGACGCCCAGGTCCGTGAGCTGGCCACGCTGACGACCGAGCTGGTCGAGCTGTCCCGCGAGGAGGGCAGCCGGGAGACGATCGAGCAGGTGGAGTACGCCGAGGTGGTCACCGCCGCGATCAACCGGGTCCGGATCCGCGCGCCCGGACTGACCTTCGACACCGACCTCGACCCGGTCACCGTGCTGGGCCGCCCCGGCGAACTGGAGCGGATGGCGGTGAACGTCCTCGACAACGCCGCCAAGTGGAGCCCGCCCGGCGGCACCGTCACGGTCCGGCTGAAGGACGGCGTGCTCACCGTCGCCGACAATGGTCCCGGCATCGCCCCGGAGGACCTGCCGCACGTCTTCGACCGGTTCTACCGGGCACCGGCCGCTCGTTCGATGCCCGGTTCCGGGCTGGGCCTGGCGATCGTCGCGCAGACGGCCGGCCAGCACGGCGGCGTGGTCACCGCCGGCCCCAACGAGCCGCACGGCACGGTCGTCACGGTGACCCTTCGCGTGCCGGGGTGAGCCGTCCCGCGAGGAGTCTGTGGCGGCGGTGCGGTTCGATAGCGGGATCAGGATCTCCGGCATCCACTTCGGACGCTGGAGTGGGGCGAACTCGTGAGGAGCGGCACACGTGGCGGACGAGACCATCGGGATCATCGGGGCCGGCATCGTCGGGCTCGCCATCGGGCGGGAGATCACCCTGCGGCGGCCGGGCGCCCGCGTCGTGGTCGTGGAGAAGGAGTCCGAGGTCGCCCGGCACCAGACCGGGCACAACTCCGGGGTGGTGCACGCCGGGATCTACTACCCGCCGGGCAGCCTGAAGGCCGAACTGTGCACCCGAGGGCGGCTGCTGCTGCGCGAGTACTGCGCGGAGCGGGGGATCGCCTACGACGAGTGCGGGAAACTCGTCGTGGCGGTCCGGGAGGACGAGCTCGGTCGTCTGGACGGTCTGGAGAAACGGGCGCGGGAGAACGGTGTGCCCGGTCTGCGCCGGGTCGATCCGGCCGGGATCCGCGACATCGAGCCGTACGCCGCCGGGCTGGCCGCGCTGCATTCGCCGGAGACGGCGATCACCGACTTCCCCGGCGTCGCGAAAGCGTTCGCCGCGGACATCCGCGCGGCCGGCGGGGAGGTGCGGTTCGGCTTCCCGGTCACCGCCATCGCCCGCGACAAGGGGCACATCCGGATCGCGTCCGGGGAGCGGAGCGTCACCGTCGATCGGCTGATCATCTGTGCCGGCATCCACAGCGACCAGGTCGCCGGGCTCGCCGGGGACACCGCCGAACCGCGGATCATCCCGTTCCGCGGTGAGTACATGCGGGTCAGCGACGAGAAGGCGGACCTGGTCCGGGGCATGATCTACCCGGTTCCGGACCCGCGGTACCCGTTCCTCGGCGTGCACTTCACCCGCCGGGTGACCGGGATCGTCGAGGTCGGCCCGAACGCGGTGCTGGCCACCGCACGGGAGGGCTACACCCGTACCCGGATCTCGATCCCTGACCTCGCCGGTATCGCCGCCTGGCCGGGCACCTGGAGGATGGCCCGCCGGCACTGGCGGACCGGGGTCAAGGAGGTCCTCGGCTCGCTGTCCCGGAGCCGGTACATGGCCGAGGCGCAGCGGTACGTGCCGTCGATCGGGGCGGCCGACGTGGTGCGGGCCGGCGCCGGCGTGCGCGCCCAGGCCCTGGACCGCGACGGCAGCCTCGTCGACGACTTCCGGATCCATCGGATGGGTCCGATCACCGCCGTCCGCAACGCCCCCTCACCCGCGGCGACGTCGTCCCTGGCGATCGCCGCGCACGTGGTGGGACAGATCTTCGGGTGAGTCGCCCCGCGCGGGGACCGGCCCGGCCGAGGGTCAGGGCACGGCGGGGGCCGGGTGCGGCACGCCGCTGCGGCGGCGGGCGGCCGGGACGACCAGGGGCGTGCCGGTCTCCGGGTCGTCGATCACCCGGCAGGCCAGCCCGAAGACGTCCTCGACCAGCGCGGCGGTGAGCACGTCACCCGGCTGCCCGGAGCCGACGATCCGGCCGGCGCGCATGGCGATCAGGTGGGTCGCGTACCGGGCGGCGTGGTTGAGGTCGTGCAGGACCGCGACGAGGGTACGGCCCTGGCGTTCGTGCAGCTCCGCGCAGAGGTCCAGCACCTCGATCTGGTGCGCGATGTCCAGATACGTGGTCGGCTCGTCGAGCAGCAGCAGCGGCGTCTGCTGGGCCAGCGCCATGGCCAGCCACACCCGCTGCCGCTGCCCGCCGGAGAGCTCGTCGACGTGGCGGTCGGCCAGGTCGGCCACTCCGGTGGCCTCCATCGACTCGGTGACCACCCGCTCGTCGGTGGCCGACCAGCGGCGCAGGATGCTCTGATGCGGGTAGCGCCCGCGGGCCACCAGCTCGGCCACGGTGATGCCGTCCGGGGCGGTCGACGACTGCGGCAGCAGGCCGAGCGTCCTGGCGACCGTACGCGTGGGCTGGGAATGCACGTCCCTGCCGTCCAGCAGCACCGTGCCGGCCGACGGCTTCAGCAACCGGGCCAGGGCGCGGAGCAGGGTGGACTTGCCGCACGCGTTCGGCCCGATGATGACGGTGAACGAGCCGTCCGGGATCTCGACGCTCAGCTCCTCGGCGATGACCCGTTTGTCGTAGGCGAGCGTCATCCCGCTGCCGCTGAGCCGAGGCGTGTGACCCGTCATGTTCTCTCCTGTCGCGCTGTCTCTCATCGTCGCCTCAGATCCGGCCGGCACGGCGTTCGGTGGTGAGCAGCCAGACCAGGTAGCCGCCGCCGATCAGGCCGGTGACCACGCCGACCGGCAGCACGTTGTCGCTCAGGGTGTGCTGGGCCAGGTAGTCGGCGCCGGTCAGCAGCAGCGCGCCGACCGCGATGGACGGCAGCAGGTTCGGTCCGGGCGCCCCGGTGAGCCGTTTCGCCAGGTGCGGGGCGATCAGCGCGACGAACTGCACCGGGCCGGCGCTCGCCGCGGCGAACGACACCAGCAGGGCCGCCGACAGCAGCGCCCCGTTGCGCAGCAGCGGCACCGGCACCCCCAGCGCGGACGCCGCGTCGTCGCCCATCTCCAGGATCCGCAGTCCCGGCCCGCAGGCGAGCAGCAGCACCGGCAGCACCACGGCCAGCGCCAGCGCCATCGGGATCGCGTTCGACCAGTCGCGGCCGTCGAGGCTGCCGGTGAGCCAGAGCAGCGCCCGCGCGTTCTCCATCTGCACGCCCCGGGTCAGCAGGTAGCTGCTGACGCCGGTCAGGATCGCGGCCATGCCGATGCCGACCAGGATGAACCGGAACCCGTGCAGCGCCCGCCCGGCGATCAGCTGGATCAGCACGGTGGCGGCCAGGCCGCCGGCGACCGCGGCGACGGAGAGCTGCGTGCTGGAGCCGCCGAGGATGACCACGGCCAGCGCCGCGGTGCTCGCGCCGTTCGTGACGCCGAGCATGTCCGGGCTGCCCAGCGGGTTGCGGACCAGCGACTGGAAGACCGCGCCACCGGCCGCCAGCGCGGCGCCGACCAGGACGGCGGTGATCAGCCGGGGCAGCCGCAGCTCGTTGATGATGAAGGCGTGGGCCGGGGTGCCCTGCCCGAACAGGGTCTTCACCACGTCGGCCGGGGCGATCGGGAATTCGCCGGTGCCGAGCGAGAGGACGGCGACGACGACGGTGGCGATCAGGGCGGCGACGCCGACGACCACGGCGCGGGGCCGGACGCCGACCCGGCTGCCGATCGACGGTTCGACTGCGACAGTGGTCATTTCGCGGCTCGCACGAGATAGAGGAACAGGGGACCGCCGAGGACCGCGGTGACCGTGCCGACCTGGAGCTCGCCGGGGCTGCCGAGGATCCGGCCGAGCACGTCCGAGCCGAGCAGCAGCACCGGCGCCAGCACCGCCGTGTAGGGCAGCATCCAGCGCAGGTCCGGGCCGGTGATCGGGCGGACCATGTGCGGGATGAGCAGGCCGATGAAGACGATCGGGCCGCAGGCCGCGGTGGCGCTGCCGCAGAGCAGGGTGACCGCGACCATCACGGCGGCCCGGATCACGCCGGGTTTCGCGCCGAGCGCGCGGGCCGCGTCGTCGCCGAGCGACAGCGCGTTGAGCGGGCGGGCCGCCAGCAGCGCCACCAGCAGACCGGCCGCGAAGAACGGCAGCAGCCGCTGGACTGTTGCGAAGTCGGCGCTGGCCAGCGAGCCGGCGGTCCAGAACTTCAACTTGTCGATGGCGCCGGTGTCCGACAGCAGGGTGGCGCTCACATAGGAGTAGAGGGTGGCGTTCAGCGCGGCGCCGGCCAGCGCGAGCCGCGCCGGGGTGGCCGAGCGGCCGCCGCCGACCGCGTAGACCATCGCGGTCACCACCGCGGCGCCGGCGAGCGCGAACCACACGTACCCGAAGAAGGTGCTGATGCCGAAGAAGACGGCGGCGGTGGCCACCGCCGCCGAGGCGCCGGCATTGATGCCGAGCAGGCCCGGATCGGCGAGGGGGTTGCGGGTCAGGGCCTGCATGACGGCGCCGGCGAGGCCGAGGGCCATGCCGACCATCAGGCCCAGCAGGGTACGGGGAAGCCGCATCTCGTGGACGATCCGGTAGGACTCCGCCGTCGGATCCCACAGGCCGCTCCACACCTCAGCGGGGGAGAGGAAGCGGGCGCCGAACCCGATGCTCAGCACGGTCACCGCGGCCAGAGCCAGCAGGGCGATCAGGAGCCCGAACAGGCGCGCGGAGGTACGGCTGCCGGGACGGGCCGGCGCCGTGGTGCGTAACCCCTGCTCGACGGGGGTGTCGATGGTGGACAGCGTGGTTCTCCCGCCGTGGTGATCCGGATCCTGTTGACGCGCTTTCGGCTCGTTAGGTTAGCCTAACCATCTCACTCGGTCGAAGGACCGGTCGTACCCCCCAGAAAGACTTGAAGATGAAGTACTCGCAGCTTTCTTTGTCCCGTCGTGGCCTGCTGGCCGCGGGCGGCGCCGTCGGTGCCGGCGCCCTGCTCGCCGCCTGCGGTGGCAACGAGGAGACGGGTTCGTCCTCGTCCTCGGCCGCTCCCGCTGCCGCCGCCGGCCCCTGGTCGTTCACCGACGACCAGCCCAAGGAGCTCAAGGCCGACAAGACCCCCTCCAAGATCGTCGCCTTCACCGGCACCGCAGCCGCCCTCGCCGACCTGGGCCTCCAGGACAAGATCGTGGGCGTCTTCGGCGAGACCAAGAAGGCCGACGGCACCGCCGACCCGCAGGCCGGCACGCTGGACATCGACAAGGTCCAGATCATCGGCAACAAGTGGGGCGAGTTCTCCGTCGAGAAGTACGCCGCGCTGCAGCCCGACCTGCTGATCACCCACATGTACGACCCGGGCGCCTACTGGTACCTGCCGGACGAGAGCAAGGACCAGATCCTCAAGGTGGCCCAGGCCGCCACCATCACCGTCGGCCGGGTTCCGCTCAACAAGCCGATCGAGCGGTACGCCGACCTGGCCAAGTCGCTGGGCGCCGACCTCAGCGCGCCGAAGGTGACCGAGGCCAAGGCCCGCTTCGAGAAGGCCGTCGCCGACCTGAGCGCGGCCGCCAAGGCCAGCGGCGGCATCAAGGTGCTGGCCGGCTCCGGAGCCGCCGACATCTTCTACGTGTCGAACCCGAAGGTGTCCGCCGACCTGATGTACTTCAAGGAGCTCGGCGTCGACATCATCGTCCCGGAGAAGACCGACGGCGGTGACTACTTCGAGTCGCTGAGCTGGGAGAACGCGAACAAGTACCACGCCGACATCATCTTCCTCGACTCCCGGGCCGGCGTCGCCCTGCAGCCCAACGACCTGGCGTCGAAGCCGGGCTGGAGCGCCCTGCCCGCCGTCAAGGCGAACCAGGTCGTCCCGTGGCAGTCCGTCCCGATCTACTCGTGGGCCGGTTCCGCCCCGCTGATCGAGGCGCTGACCGAGGCGATCAAGAAGTCCAAGAAGCTCGCCTGACCTCAGGGCGGTGACGGCCCCGTTCCCGGCCCGCGCCGGGGCGGGGCCTCGCACGCCCCCCTCCGGCGGCCGGTTCCGTGGCAGCCTGCCCCGGCATCGTTCCGGGACAGGTCAGGAGTGGTGGGGCGGGCGGAACCCGGCGCCCGCGGGCAGGTCGATGCCGAAGTGGTCACGGTAGGCGGTGAGCAGGGGCGCGCCGGACTCCAGCGGGGTCTCCGAACGGCCGTCGCCGGTGGTGACGATCAGGGTGCGGTCGCTGATGGTGACCCGGCCGTGCGCGGTCAGCCGGGTGCAGACGGTCTTGCGGGTGAAGTGCGAGTCCGGCGACGTCTGGTGGTACCAGCACATGGTCTCGAAGAAGGCCAGGCCGCGGGCGCGGGTCTCCAGGCGATACTGCAATCTTCCGTCCCGGAGCACGTCCACGTCCCCGTCCGGAGTGTCGGCGAGCACGAAGCGGCCCGCCGGATCGTCCTGATCGGCCCGCGATGTGAGATCCAGCGGGTAGACGCTGTGATCACCGAATCCGACGTCGGCCAGCCACCGGCTTCCGGATTCGGCGGGAGCGGAGACCACCAGGGCGAGGTGCGACGGCGGACCGAGACGCGCACCGTCCGGAACCCGGGCCGCGACCCGGTCGACGCGGTAACCCGATCGCTCCAGAAGCAGCGCGAACAGGCCGTTGAGCTCGAAGCAGAAACCGCCGCGGCCACGCCGTACGACCTTGTCGAAGAGATCCTCCGGGGCGAGTGAGAGCCGTACGCCCCGGTGGATGTCGAGGTTCTCGAAGGGAACCGTGGTGAGGTGCGCGTGGTGGAGCGCGCGCAGCCGGGCCAGGTCAGCCGATCCGGTGCGCGGCGCCCCGATCCGGTCGAGGTAGGCGTTGACGTCCATGCGCCCAGCATCGAACCTCAAGTTCGGTTCACGTCAAGCGCCGACCTCGCCCGGCGTCGTCCAGTAGACGAGCAGTTCCTCGCCGGTCATGCGCCGGTGTACGCCTTGAACGTGTTCTCCGCCTGCGCCCGGGCGCGCGACGGCTCGGTGCCGAACGCGATGTCCGCCTCGGCCCACGCGTCCGCGCTGAGCCGCATGAACGCGATGCCGTCCGGGGAGGCCGCCCACGCCATCGCCGCCTCCGGGGTGATCGGGGCGTCCGGAGTCGCGAGGTGATTGGCCAGACCCCAGAAGGCGCCCTCCCAGCCGAGGCCGACCGCGCCCGGGCCGTACTGCTCCCAGTGCTCGTCGTCGACGTGCGCCACGTGCTCGAGCTCGAACCGGGTGCGGCCGTCGCCCTCCGGCGTGAGCCGCACCTCGACCCAGCTCATCCCGCCGTTGAACTCCCAGGTGGCGGCCACGGCGCGGGGGCGGTCGCACTTGGTGATCGTGCCGCCGGCGTTGCCGTCGAACTGGTATCTCCCGCCCTCGCGCAGGTCGCCGGAGATCGGCAGGAACCAGCGGGGGATCCGTTCGGGATTGGTGACGACGTCCCACAGGTCGTCCACGTCGGTGTCGTAGGCCTGGCTGATCGTCATCACCCGGGCCTCACCGGCCTCGAGCGTCCGGGCGCCGATCGTACGGCGTACCTCACTGATCTGCTCTTTGACGTCGATCATCGCGCGCTCCTCAGGTCGGGATGCTCCTCGCCGGCGGCCAGGCGCCGCAGGCGCTTGCCGCGGGCCACCTCGGTGGCCATCGCGGCGAGGTGCGGCGCCCAGAACCTCCGGAACGGCGCCAGCCACTCGTCCACCTGCCGCAGCGCGGTGTGATCGACCGCGTAGAGACGGCGCGCCCCATCCGGGCGCACGGTGGCGAAACCGTTGTCGCGCAGCACCTTGAGGTGCTGGGACACGGCCGGCTGGGTGATGCCGAACTCCGTGCGGATGACGGCGGTCACGGCGCCGGAGGTCTGCTCGCCCTCGGCGAGCAGCTCGAGGATCCGGCGCCGGACCGGATCGCCGAGTACGTCGAACGCATGCACGAGGGCACCCTATCAGAATACGCTTATATAAGTATGGGCTATCAATAAGTGATTCCGGTGCTGAAACGAAGAGCCGGGCCCGCCCGGTGGAAGGGAGGCGGACCCGGCGGCTTCATCAGGCGCGCAGGCGGTTCCGGAGCAGCGCCCCGGACTCGGTCAGCGAACCCGTCCCACTGAACGTGCCGGCGTTGCAGGTGCCCGGCTTGAGTGCCGCGCTGCCCTCGTTCGCGTCGGAGAACGTCCAGTTGGCGTAACCGATCTGCAGCCGGTCCAGGAGGTTGAACCAGGCGTTGCTGCTGGCCGTGTCGACCGCGCCGTCACCGGTGTAGGTGACGGTGCCGAACTCGGTCACGAACAGCGGCAGCGAGGCCGCGGCCCGCTCCACCTCGGCGCGGTAGTTGTCCTTGTGGGACGCCGCGTAGTAGTGGAAGGTGTACATCACGTTCGAGGCGTTCACCGGGTTGTTGACGATCTCCGAGGAGTTCGAGCCCTCCGAGACGCCCAGCGACGACCAGCCGCGGGTGCCGACGATCACGACGGCGTCCGGGTCGTTGGCCCGGATGACCGGGATGACCTGCTCGGCGTACGCCTTGATCTGCGCCCAGCTCACGCCGTTCGGCTCGTTGGCGATCTCGTAGATCACGTTCTTCTTGGCGGCGTTGCGGGCCGAGACCTCACGGAAGAAGGTCTTGGCGCGCTCCAGGTTGTAGGCCGGGTCGCCGGGGTTGAGGATGTGGAAGTCGATCATCGCGTACATGCCGCGCTCGGAGGCCTCGTCGACCAGGCTGTTCACCCTCGCGGTGAAGGCGGCCGGGTTGGTCTCGTAACCCTGCTCCTGCACGTACATGGCGATGCGGAACAGGTCGGCGTTCCACTCGTTGGCGAGCACGTCGAGGGAGGCGTCGTTGTAGCAGTTCGGGAACCACTGGAGGCCGTGCGTGCTCATGCCCTTGAGCTGGACGACCTTGCCGCTCTCGTTGCAGAGCTTGGTGCCGCAGACCTTCAGCTGCCCGTTGACCGCCACCGGGGTGCCGGTGGCCGGGGGAGTGCTGGTGGACGGCGAGACCGACACCGACGGCGAGACCGACGCCGACGGTGAGACCGGCACCGACGGGGAGACCGACGCCGAGGGCGAGGCCGGTACCGACGGTGAGGCCGAGGACGGCGACGTGGTGGGGCCGGTCGGCGTCGTCGTCCCGGTGCAGGCCTGACCGTTGATCAGGCAACTGGTCGGGCGGCCGTTGCCGTTGACGATGAAACCGAAGCTGGTCGACGCGCCGGCCCCGATCGTCGCGTTCCAGCCGGCCGGCGTGAACGTGTAGGTGTTGCCGGAGGTGGCGAGCGTCGAGTTCCACGCCTGGCCGACCGACGAGCCCGCGGGGAGGGTCAGTTCGACCTTCCACGTGGTGATCGCCGACGACGACGTGTTGCTGACCTTGATCTCGCCCTGATATCCGCCGTTCCACGTGTTGGCGACGGTGAACGCCGCCGTCTCCGCGTTCGCCGGAAGGGCGAAGAAGGCAGCGGTCGACGCTGCGGCCACGGCCAGGGCCGTGGTTAGGATTGCTGCTGTTCGGCGTTTCACGAGTCATCACCTCAAGGGATGGGCACGGGCCGCCGCTGGGGAACGGCAGTGGGGGAACCCGTGCTGGGAGCGCTCCCAGGGTCTCCGACTGTAACGCCTGCGCTAAACCCCGTCTATCCGAGGGCGACCGGCTGCCGCAGGAGGCGAGGGGCCCCGTCCGCGTCCCCCTGGCGGGAGGGGCGCGAACGAGGCTCGACCGGACAGTGTCCGGTGATCTACCAGAGGTTGCCTCAGTGTGACCTGGATCTCATCCGGCTCTCCCGTCGGGCACGCGCCCGTCCTGTCGCGGTCCCGGCCCTCCAGGTTCTGCTCGGCCTGGTGTCACCGCTTCCGAGCGTGCGGCGGTACGGCTGACCCGTGTGCCGTTTCGGCCGTCGTGCGCGCCGTGGGCCCACAGGTGGGTGCGGTTGTCTCGCGCCGGCGATCCACCCGCGGCCGGTTTCAGGCGAGCGCGGGGCGGCTGCGGTCGGTGGCCAGCTTCACCGCGATGACGCCGAGCACGCCGCCCATCAGGTACCGCTGGATCCGCAGCCAGGCCGGGCGCCGGGCCAGGAACACCGCGATCGCGCCGGCCGCCGCCACGATCGTCAGGTTGACGGCCAGGCTGACGGCGATCTGCACCCCGCCGAGCAGGAAGCCCTGCGCGATCACGTGACCGTTCTCCGGGCGGACGAACTGGGGGATCAGCGACAGGTAGAGCACCGCGGCCTTCGGGTTGAGCAGGTTCGTCAGCAGGCCCATGGTGAACAGCCGGCGCGGTGAGTCCGGCTCCAGCGGGCGCGGCTCGAAGACCGACGCGCCGCCCGGCCGCAGGGTCTGGAACGCGAGCCACGCCAGGTACGCCGCTCCGGCGATCTTGATGGCCTGGTACAGCTCCGGGACGGCCACGAACACCACCGACAGCCCCAGGTTGGTGGCGGTCAGGTAGACCAGGAACCCGAGTCCCACCCCGGCCAGCGACACCAGTCCGGCCCGGCGTCCCTGGGTGATGCTGCGGGACACCAGGTACATCATGTTCGGGCCGGGGGTGAGGACCATGCCCAGCGCCAGCGCGGAGACGGCGAGGACCGATGACAGCGTGACCATGCCTGCGAGTCTCGCCGCCCGGACCGGGCCCGGCGAGGGCCAATCAGTCCCCGGCGGCCTCCAGCACCTGCTTGAGGCGGGCCAGGTCGGCCTGGACGCTCTCCGCGTCACGGTCGAAATCCTCGTCGGTCATGTCCGGCAGGCGCCGCAACGTGAACATGATCTCGGAGCGGTCGCCGTCCGGGATGACCCGCATCGGCGCGTACACCTCGGCGCCGCCGGGCGGCCGCACCCAGTGGTCGAGCACGCCCAGGTCGTTGCGCGGCGTGAAGATCAGTTCGGCGCCGTCGTCGCCGATGACCCAGCGGTCGTCCTCCCTCGTCACCGTCGTGGCCAGGCCGGACGCCCACCGGGGCAGGTTGGCCGGGTCGGCGGCGAACGCGTAGACCGTGTCGGCGGGGCGGTCGATACGCTCGCTGAGATAACGGGATGCGGAAGTCACCTCGGCATCCTCGCAGAAATTCCGGCCCCTTGACGGCGTACCCATTGATCGACATAGTCCGTATCCATGAATGTGACATCGTTCCGTCATCGGAAACGATCGGCGACGGTCATCTCGGTCACCGCCCTGGTCACGGCACTCGTCACGCCGCCCACGGCCGCGCCGGCCGCCCCGGCCGCAGCCGGTCACGGGTTCGCTGATCACGGGGTCGCCGGCTACGCCACGACGATCAACGGCGACAGCGCCGACGTCTACCATCCGCGGTACGGCAACCGGCTCAAGGTCGCGCTCGTGCTCCAGGGCGCCAACGTCGACAAGTCGTGGTACTCCACCTACGCGAGGAAGCTCGCCGCGTACGGCTTCGTCGTCGTCGTGCCCAACCACTCCCGCACCATCTTCGGTCGGAGCGGCCTCTTCCCGGAGGGCGCGCAGGCCCGCTGGACCGTGGACTGGGCCGCGGCCGAGGACGCCGACGCCACCTCCCCGCTCCACCAGCGGATCAGCGAGGACGAGCTGGTCATCGCCGGCCACTCGTTCGGCGCCGCGGCCGCGCTCAGCCTGAGCACCGGCCGCTGCGCCATCCCGTTCTGCACGGTTCCCGAGGCCGCGCCGAGCGAGCTCGAGGCGATCGTCACCTACGGCGGCAACAACGTCCCCACCGGCGGCACGGTCGCCCTGCCGGTGGCCAACACGGTGCCGGTCGGCTACATCCAGGGCCTCGCCGACGGCGTCGCGACCCCGGCGGAGGGCGAGAGCACCTACCGGGTGACCACCGGCAGGCCGAAGGCGCTGATCGAGGTCGCCGGCGCCAACCACTACGGCATCACCGACGTCCAGAACCCGGCCGGCGCCGCGCCGGACACCTCGCCGCAGACCCTCCGCCAGGCGGTCGGCGTCGAGACGGTCGCCCGCTGGTCGGCCCAGTGGCTGCTGGCCCAGACCGGCGACAGGGCCGCGAGGTGGTACGTCTACGGCGTGGGCGACGCCATCGACCGCACCGTCACCGTCACCTACGTCAGATAGGTACCGCCTCGGGCCCCGCGGGTGCGTACCGGAAGACGGTCCTGATCGTCAGGTGCGCCCGCGGCGGCCGCGCCTGACGCCGCGCGGCGGGGGAGGGGCGGCCGTGAGATCGGCGGGCCAGGTGGCGCGGACCGTGCCGGTGGCCTCGAACTCGGCCGACATGTCGGTCAGCAGGCGGACGGCGCCGGTGACCTGGTCGCCGGTCCACGGGAAGCCGTCGGTCTCCCGGGAATCCCAGGCCTTGCGGGCCAGGGGCAGCGCCTGATCCGGGACGCCTGTCTCGACCGCGTGGTGGATCACGCCGGCGAGGGCCTCGGCGACACTCAGCGCGTGCTTGTTGGCGTCCAGGATCAGTTTGCTGCGGGCGGCCGCGTCGTGGCGCGGATGGCCGCTCATCAGGCGCATGTTGGAGAAGACCGCGCCGGCGGCGATCGAGCCGAAGACACCGCCGGGCATCCCGAGCGTGCGTTCGGTGGCGAAGTGGGCCAGATCGTGCGGCACCCGGTGCCTCCGGTCGTAGCCGGGCAACTGCAGCACCACGCCGTCGCCGCGGTGCAGGGTGGCGACCGTGGAACCGGTGCCGCTGTGCGCGAACACGACCAGCATGCCGCCATCCTGCCATCCGCTGTGGGGCCGGAGAACCGTCCGGACGGGCGACCCTAGGGTGCGGTCGCGACCACCAGGAGATGCGAGCCGGCCGCGATCAGAGCCGGCTCGGTGCTGTAGAGGCGGGCCATCTCCAGCGCGGCGGTCAGCAAGGTCTCGTCGGACGGGCATAGGCCCCCGGCCCGCCGCTGTCGTCTCGTCCACGGTGGACTCCTGGCTCACCGGGGCAGTGGCGGAAAGCGATTTCTCAGCGCAGGCCCTCCCGGGCGCGGGCCTCGGACGGAGCGTTGCAGGCGGTCAGCGTACGGGCCGTGTCGATCAGCGGGACGTGGCTGAACGCCTGCGGGAAGTTGCCGACCAGGCGGCCGGCCTCGGTGTCGTACTCCTCCGACAGCAGGCCCACGTCGTTGCGCAACGCCAGCAGCCGGGCGAACGTCTCCCGCGCCTCGTCCTGCCGGCCCATCAGCGCGTAGTTGTCGGCCAGCCAGAACGTGCAGGCCAGGAACGCGCCCTCGCCCGGCGGCAGACCGTCCACGTCGACGTCGTGCCGCTGCGTGTACCGCTGGACGAAACCGTCGACCAGCAGGTTCTCCTCGATGGCGGCGACCGTGCCGGCCACCCGCTCGTCGCCGGCCGGCAGGAAACCGACGAGCGGCACCATGAGCAGGGCGGCGTCGAGTTCGGCCGAGCCGTAGTACTGGGTGAACGTGCGGCGCTCCGGGTCGTACCCCTTGGTCAGGATGTCCTCGCGGATCTCGGCGCGCAGGTCGTCCCAGCGCTCGCGCGGGCCCGGCAGCCCGAACTCGTCGACCGCCTTCACCGCCCGGTCCGCGGCCACCCACGCCATCAGCTTCGAATGGGTGAAGTGCCGGGGCTCGCCGCGTACCTCCCAGATGCCCTCGTCCGGGTCGCGCCAGTGCTCCTCGACGAACTCCATCAACTGGACCTGCAGACCCCAGGCCGGGTCGTCGGCCTTCAGACCGGCCCGCCGGCCCTGGTGCAGGGCGTCCATCACCTCGCCGTAGACGTCCAGCTGGAACTGGTCGGCGGCGGCGTTGCCGATCCGGACCGGGTTGCCGTCGTAACCGGTGAGCCAGTCCGCGACGTACTCGTCGAGGCGGCGCTCACCGGCCACCCCGTACATGATCTGCAGCTCGTCCGGGTTGCCGGCGATCGCCCGCAGCAGCCACTTGCGCCACGCCTTCGCCTCGCTCTGGAACCCGGAGTACAGCAGCGACTGCAGGGTGATCGTGGCGTCCCGCAACCAGCAGAACCGGTAGTCCCAGTTCCGCACGCCGCCGAGCCTCTCCGGCAGGCTGGTGGTGGCGGCCGCGACGATCCCGCCGGTCGGCGCGTACGTCAGCGCCTTCAGCGTGAGCAGCGAGCGGATCACCGCGTCGCGCCACTCACCCTCGTACGTGCACGCCGACACCCACCCACGCCAGTAGCCCTCGGTGACCCCGAGCTGGTGCACCGGGTCGATCGTCTCCGGCGGCGGCAGGTGCGACGGGCGCCAGGTGAGCACGAACGGCACCCGGTCGCCCGCCTTCACCCTGATGGTCGCCCTGGTCGACAGGTTCTCGCCGTGCAGCCGTGCCGGCGTGTGCAGCCAGGCCGAATCCGGCCCGGCGACCGCGACCAGGGCGTCCTGCTCGCGGTAGACCCACGGGACGACCTTGCCGTAGTCGAACCGCAGCCGCAGCGTCATCTCCAGGTCGACCTGACCGCGGACGCCCTCCACGATCCGGACCACCGACGGCGACTCGGTCCGGTCCGGCGTGGCGGTCCGGGGCGGCATGAAGTCGATCAGCCGCACCACACCGCCGCCGGTCTCGAACTCCGTCTCCAGGACCATCGTCTCGTCCCGGTACCACCGTCGCACCGTGTGGTCGCCGGCCGGCGCGATCGTCCAGTGCCCGTTCTCCGCGTCACCCAGCAGGGCCGCGAAGATCGCGCCGGAGTCGAATCGTGGCACGCAGAGCCAGTCGATCGACCCGTTGCGCCCGACCAGCGCACACGTCTGCGTGTCCGCGATGATCGCGTAGTCCTCGATCGGGAGGGCCATGGTCCCGGTCAGCCCGGGATGGTGTCCCCGTCGCCGGTGCGTTTCTGCGCCTCGTCGACACCGCGGTCCACGTGCTGCGAGTACTTGCCGCCGGTGCGGTCGTCGATCTGGTCGCCGCCCTTCTCCAGAGCCTGGTCCACCTGCTCGTCGTGCTGGTCCGCGAACTCTTTCGCCTTGCCGAGGAAGTCACTCATGCACCGGTCATGCCCGCTCCCGCGCGGGTCAAACGAGAATGCCCGTCGAACGGCGCAGGTCCGCCTCCACCCGGACCGCAGCGCGCGGAGCCTTCGTCATGAACGGCGCCCACACCACATGGCAGGGGATGACCTCGTACGTCTCCTCACCCCGGAACACCCGTAGGAAGAACCGGCGGCCCGCCTCGTCCATCTCGATGCCGGTGATCTCGTCCAGCGGGATCCGGTGACTCCTGGTGACCCAGAACTGGCTGACGGCCTCGTCGTCGATCACCGTGCGAACCCGGAACTGACCCGCCACGAAGAACAGGAACAGGGCGATCGGGACCAGGAACAGCATCGCCTTCACCCAGTACTCGTAGGTGCCCTCGTCGATCGCCCGATCGATGATCGTCGCCGCCGTCCCGCCGGCGAACAGCAGGACCAAGGCGCTCACGACGAGCCACGGCACGTGCCGGTAGGTGCGGATCGACATGCGCACATGATGCGATGCCGTGTCACGCTTGGTTCATCCGACCCCGTCGAACGCGGAGGACCTGATGACCGACGCGAGTTTCGCCCGGCCGCGTGCCGAGACCTTCGAGCACGCGGGCGCCACCGTCGAACTGGTCGACGCGTCCACCCTGCTCGCCGCCGCCCGGGTCAACCCGGTCGAGCTGCTGCGGCGGGCCTCCTGGCCGCCACCGGTGCAGCGGGTCGACCTGACCGTCGACGGGACCGGCGGGCCCGAGCACGTCTTCACCGCCCGGATCACCGCGGTGCCGTCCGCCAGCCAGGCGCAGAAGATGATGCGCGGCTTCGTGCTCAACATCGACCCGCTCGGCCCGATGCTGGCCCGCCGCATCGCCGACGGGGACCAGGTGGTGACCCGTCTCGTCGACGGCGTGGGCACGGCCGCCGCGGCGGCGTACCGGAAACTGGGTTTCGACAAGCCCGTCGATCGCGAACCGGAACTGCTCGCCGACGCCGCCGCCGGGATCGAGGCGACCGTGACCTACGAGGCGGGCGTCGCCACCCTGCACAGCCGGGTCCCGCGCGACGAGGTCGGCGCCGCGCACCTGCGGGCGTTCGTCACCCTCACCCTGCAGGTGGTGACCGAGCTGGCCGGGCCGGACGCGCTGGCCGGGCGGCACTACGTGATCAGCCGGGAAGGCTTCGCCAAGACCCCGGCCACCACCCGGACCGTCACCCTCGACATGGTCGGCGGGCTCACCGACGTCGTCGCCGAACTACGCCAGATCGCCGTCTCGTTCCGGCATCCGGAGGCGATGGCGCGGTGGGGCGCGCGGCGCCCGCAGGGACTTCTGATGTACGGGCCGCCCGGCACCGGCAAGACCATGCTGTCCCGGGCGCTCGCCAACGAGATCGGCGCCGACTTCCGGGAGATCCGCACCCCGGAGATCCTCGACAAATGGCTCGGCGGATCCGAACGCAACATCAGACAGATCTTCCGGGACGCCCGCCGGTACCGGACGCCGACGCTGATGCTGTTCGACGAGTTCGACTCGATCGTCAGTTACGCCGGCATGGGCGGGGACGCGGCCAGCCAGGCGCTCAACGCGGTCGCCGGGATCTTCAAACAGGAGATGAACGACCTCATCGAGGAGAACCCGAACGTCATCGTCGTCGCCACCACCAACTTCCCGCAACGGGTCGACGAGTCGCTCATCCGATCCGGCCGCTTCGACGTGAAGATCAGTGTGCCGCGGCCGGACGAGGCGAGCCGCGCGGAGATCTTCCGCAAGATGATCCGCGGATTGATCAGCGCGCACGAGACCTCGGGATTCCGGATGTTCGGCGACGATCTCGATCTGCCGGCCCTCGGCGTCGCCAGCGGCGGAATGACCGGGGCGGACATCAAGGAGGTGCTGCGCCGGGTGCAGCTGGCCAAGGCGATGCAGGACGCGCGGGGCGGCCCGGTCACCCCGATCTCCCAGCACGACCTGATCAAAGCCATCGAAGCCCTCCGCGGCAGCTGATCCGCTCCGGGCCTCCCGTCCGGCGATCTCCCGTCCGGCGGCCTCGTCGTCCGGCGGCTGATCTAGTTTGGACACATGACGATCCTCGAATTCCCCGAGCCGCCCGCACCGAACGGATTCAGTCCCGCCGTCGTGGTGGCGGCGGGCAGCCGGATCGTGCACACCTCCGGGCAGGTGGCGATCGGCACGGACGGCGTGGTGCCGGACGGCTGGGAGGAGCAGACCCGGCTGGTCTTCCGGAATCTCGGTGCGGTTCTCGCGGCGGCCGGGGCGACCTGGGCCGACGTGATCAAACTGACCTACTTCGTGACGGCGACGACCGACCTGCCGACCCTCCGCCGGGTCCGCGACGAGTTCGTCGACGTGACCCGCCCACCGGCGAGCTCCCTGGTCCGGGTCGCCGGCCTCTTCCGCGACGACCTGCTGATCGAGATCGAAGCCGTCGCCGCCATCCCCTCCTGACGACCGTCTCTCGCCTCCGGCCGTCGCGTGGTCAGTGTCGCGGCGGGACAGGGCGCCCGTCTCCCGCCTCCGGCCGTTGTGCGGTCAGGTCGGGTGGCTCGCGGCCGGCCAGGGTCACCGCCTCGGCGCCGGTGGCCGCCGACTCCACGGTGAAGCCGGCGAACCGGAGGGCTTCGGAGAGCAGCTCGCGGACGGTCGCCTCGTCGTCCACCACCAACAGTCGCTGCATGCCTGCGAAACCAGCGTCCACCCCCGCCATTTCCCGGCTTCTCTGGGAGAACTCTCAGAGACGTGGTCTCGTGACATGGTCGATCGACCGTGGCGTGAGCACACCGACCGGGAGCGGGAGGCGTTCGGCGCCCGGTTTGCGACGGTGTTCGGGATCGCTCCGCCGGAGGACGACGACGAGCACGACCACCCCGGGCGGCGCGGCGTTCACCACGCGCCCGGGCTGGGACGACGACTCTCCGCTGGAAGGGCTTCCGGGAGCGATCGATCTGATGAAGGGTGTGCGGACGGCTAGGAGACGGCGCGCCGCTCCAGGAAGTCGTACACGTCCCGGTTGTCGACGCCGGGGAAGGTGCCCGGCGGCAGGGCGGCGAGCAGGTGCGAGTGCACCCGGGCGCTGGGCCAGGCGTTGCCCGCCCAGCGATCCACCAGGCCGGTGGGCGGGCGGCGGCAGCAGTCGGGGTCGGGGCAGTTCGAGGTGGTACGCCCGGACACGTCCCCACCGCGGAACCAGCGGGCGTGCTCGTACGGCGTGCCCACGGTCACCGAGAACAGCCCGGAGCTGGTCGCCTCGACGTGGACGGTGCACCAGTACGTCCCCGCGGTCGTGTCGGTGAACTGGTAGAACGACGAGTACGGGTCCTCGGCCTCGAAGACGGTCCGGGACGCCCACTTGCGGCACACCGGCTGTCCCTCGATCGCCCCGGTCACGTCCGACGGGAAGCGCACGTTGTCGTTCTCGTACGCCTTGTAGACGATCCCGCTCTCGTGCACCCGCGCGAAGTGCACCGGGATGCCGAAGTGGTGGGTGGCCAGGTTGGTGAACCGGTGGGCGGCCGTCTCGTACGACACGCCGAACGCGTCCCGGAAGTCGTCGATGGCCAGGGCCCGGTCGGCCTTGGCCTCGGCGAGGAAGTCGACGGCGAACTTCTCCGGCATCAGCAGCGCCGCCGCGAAGTAGTTGACCTCGACCCGCTGCCGCAGGAAGTCGCCGTAGTCGGCCGGGTCGGCGTGCCCGAGCACGAAGTGCCCGAGCGTCTGCAGCACCACGGCCCGCGGGTCGTGACCCTTGCCGCTGGCCACCTGGGGCAGGTAGATCCTGCGGTTCTTCAGATCGGTGACGGACCGCGTCGACGTGGGCAGGTCGTTGACGTAGTGCAGGCTGAACCCGATCTGCGCGGCGATGTCGAGGATGCCGCGCTGGGACAGCGGGCCGGTGGTGTGGCGTACCGATTGCAGGACCTCGGCCGCCGCCACCTCGATCTCGGCGAAGTAGTTGTTGCGGCGCCGCATGTCGGCGCGCAGCTGGGCGTTGGCGCGCCGTGCCACCTCGGGGGTCGCGCTCTGCTCGGTGAGCACCCGGTTGATCTCGCGGTGCAGGCCGATCAGTGACTCCAGGGCGTCGGCCGGCAGGCGCCGCCCGGCTTTCACCACCGGCAGGCCGAGCGCGGTGTAGGTGGGGTTCTGCTGGAAGTGGGCCAGTTCGATCTCCAGGGCGGCGCGCCGGCTCGGCGCCTCCGGGCGCAGAAGATCCTGCAGGGGTACGCCGAGCGCGCTCGCGATCGCCTGGAGCACCGACAGCTTCGGCTCGCGTTTGCCGTTCTCGATCAGCGAGAGCTGGGAGGGCGCCCGGCCGACGGCGTCGCTGAGCTGGTCGAGGGTCATGCCGCGGGTGCGCCGGAGGTGTCTCAGGCGCTGCCCGAGGGTCACCAGGTCGACAGCGGGATCGTCAGAAGGTGAAGCGGTCACGGGTTTTACGGTAACAGAATTTTCGCGATTCTTTCCTCGACCTACCCCTTCATTGGGGCTGGTGGGATCCGTGAGAGTGAAGTTCTTCCACGAGGAAGAACGCGGAAGAAAAGCGACAGGGCAGGAAAGGGATCTTGAGATGACTGAGTTCGAGAACCGGGGCGGTACCGCTGAGGACCTCACCCGGGAGTGGGCCAGTAACCCCCGCTGGGCCGGCGTCAAGCGTGACTACACCGCGCAGGACGTCGTGCGGCTGCGGGGCACCCTGCAGGAGCGGCACACCCTCGCCGAACGGGGCGCCGCGAAGCTGTGGGACCTGCTGCACACCGAGGACTACATCAACGCTCTCGGCGCTCTCTCCGGTGGCCAGGCGACCCAGATGGTGCGCGCCGGCCTCAAGGCGATCTACCTGTCCGGCTGGCAGGTCGCCGCGGACGCCAACCTCTCCGGCCACACCTACCCGGACCAGTCGCTCTACCCGGCGAACTCGGTTCCCGCGGTGGTCCGGCGGATCAACAACGCGCTGCTGCGCGCCGACCAGATCGACACCTCGAACGGCAGGTACGAGCGTGACTGGTTCGCCCCGATCGTCGCCGACGCGGAGGCCGGCTTCGGTGGCCCGCTCAACGCGTTCGAGCTGATGAAGGGCATGATCGCGGCCGGCGCCGCGGGTGTGCACTGGGAGGACCAGCTGGCCAGCGAGAAGAAGTGCGGCCACCTCGGCGGCAAGGTGCTCATCCCGACCCAGCAGCACGTGCGCACCCTGAACGCCGCCCGCCTCGCGGCCGACGTGGCCGGGGTGCCGACGCTGGTCATCGCCCGGACCGACGCGCTCGCGGCGGACCTGCTCACCACCGACGTGGACGAGCGGGACAAGCCGTTCGTGACCGGGGAGCGTACCTCCGAGGGCTTCTTCCGGGTCACCCCCGGCGACGACGCGGCGATCGCCCGCGGTGTCGCCTACGCCGAGTACGCGGACATGCTGTGGGTCGAGACCGGCAAGCCGGACCTCGCGTTCGCCCGCAAGTTCGCCGAGGCCGTGCACGCCAAGCACCCCGGCAAGCTGCTCTCCTACAACTGCTCGCCGTCGTTCAACTGGAAGAAGAACCTGGACGACGACACCATCGCCCGCTTCCAGAAGGAGCTCGGCGCGATGGGCTACAAGTTCCAGTTCGTCACCCTGGCCGGCTTCCACGCGCTCAACCACTCGATGTACGAGCTGGCCCGCGGTTACGCCCAGACCGGCATGAGCGCCTACGTGAAGCTGCAGGAGGCCGAGTTCGCGGCCGAGGCCGACGGCTACACCGCGACCAAGCACCAGGCCGAGGTCGGCACCGGTTACTTCGACGCCGTCTCCACCGCCCTGAACCCGGACAGCTCCACCACGGCGCTGTCGGGTTCCACCGAAGCCGAGCAGTTCTAGTCAGGACGGGACAGAAGACCATGGGCGCCGAAGAGATCACCATCACCGGTACGACCGCAGGCCGTTACTCCGAGATCCTGACCGCTGAGGCTGTCGAGTTCATCGTGGCGCTTGACCGCGAGTTCGGCGCCCGCCGGGTTCAGCTGCTGGAGCGCCGCCGGCGCCGCCGGGCCACCCGTACCACCGACCTGGACTTCCTCACCTCCACCCGGCACATCCGGGACGACCTGTCCTGGCAGGTCGCCCCGGCCGCGCCGGATCTCCGTGACCGCCGGGTCGAGATCACCGGCCCGCCGGAGCGGAAGATGACCATCAACGCCCTCAACTCGGGCGCCAAGGTCTGGATGGCCGACTTCGAGGACGCCACGTCCCCGACCTGGGACAATGTGATCCTCGGCCAGCTCAACCTGCGTGACGCGCTGGACGGCACGCTCGATTTCACCGCCGCCGACGGCAAGCGGTACGAGATCGGCGCCGGCACGCCGACGATCATGGTCCGGCCGCGTGGCTGGCACCTGCCGGAATGCCACCTGCGCATCGGCGGCCGGGCCGTCTCGGCCTCGCTGTTCGACTTCGGCCTGTACCTGTTCCACTGTGGGCAGCGGCAGATCGACCGGGGCAGCGGACCGTACTTCTACCTGCCGAAGATGGAGTCGCACCTGGAGGCCCGCCTCTGGAACGACGTCTTCGTCTTCGCCCAGGAACACCTCGGCATCCCGCGCGGCACGATCCGGGCCACCGTCCTGATCGAGACGATCAACGCGGCGTTCGAGATGGAAGAGATCCTGTACGAGCTGCGCGAGCACTCGGCCGGCCTGAACGCGGGCCGCTGGGACTACCTGTTCAGCATGATCAAGAACCGTCCGGACGTGGTCCTGCCCGAACGGTCCCAGGTCACCATGACCGCGCCGTTCATGCGGGCGTACACCGAACTGCTGGTCCGCACGTGCCACAAGCGCGGCGCCCACGCGATCGGCGGCATGGCCGCCGTGGTCCCCAGCCGGGACCCGGTCGCCGCGAAGCGGGCCCTCAACCAGGTCCGCCAGGACAAGCGGCGCGAGGTCGGCGACGGCTTCGACGGCTCCTGGGTCGCGCACCCGGGCCTCGTCGAGACCTGCCGTGAGGTGTTCGACCAGTGGCTCGGCGACGAACCGCACCAGATCGTGCGCAAGCGCGAGGACGTGCGGGTCACCGCCGCCGACCTGCTCGGCATCAAGAACACCACGGTCACCGTCAGCGAGGTCGCGCTGCGGACCAACGTCAGCGTGGCGCTGCGCTACACCGCCGCCTGGCTCGGCGGCCGGGGCGCGGTGGCCCTCGGCGGCCTGATGGAGGACGCGGCGACCGCCGAGATCTGCCGGGCCCAGCTCTGGCAGTGGATCTCGACGGGTACGCCGACCGACTACGGCGTGCCGGTCACGGCCGCCATGGTCAACCGGATGCTGCGTGAGGAACTCGACGTGCTCAGCGAGACCGGCGCCCTGGACGAGGAAGGGGCCCGCTGCTTCGGCCAGGCGCGCACCCTGCTGAGCGTGTTGCTCTCCGAGCGGACCTGCCCGGAGTTCCTGACCCTGCCGGCCTACCTTCGGCACCTGTCCGGCGGGACGGCGGCTCCGGTCACCGAACAGGCTACTGTCGCGGCCTGATCGGTGAGAGGCGGGGCGGGGTGGTCTCGGTCCACCCCGCCCCGCTTCGCCATGCCCGTTCTCAACCGCGCTCCTGCCAGGTGCACAGGCACACCCGGTTGCCCTCCGGGTCGGCGAGTACCCAGAAACTCGGCGCCGCCTCGTCGCTGACCAGCGTGCCGCCGGCGGCCAGCGCAGCGTCGATCCGGGGCTGCACCTGCGCCGGATCCAGCCACAGGTCGGGGTGCCAGCGCTGGCGCGGCTCCTCGCTGCCGGACTCCTGGAACCAGACGGTCGACAGCCGTCCGGCCGGATCGACGACCTCACCGGACCGTTCCTCCCCGGCCAGCAGGGCCCGCCAGAACGGCAGCACCTTCGACGACTCGGGCGTGTCCAGCGCCCACTCCAGCAGCACCGCGCCGGCCGGCTCGAGGGCGACGCCCGCCGCGGCCGCGAGCTCGTTGACCGTCGCCGCCAGCCGCAGATCCCGCCCGGTGATCCCACCGACGTCGTGGCTGCTCAGCGTGACGTCCAGATAGGTGTAGCGCAGATCCAGGTCGGGGTGGTGATCGGCCTTCTCGGCGGCGGCGCCGATCGCGTTCACCAGCTCCAGCCCGGCGGCGAAACCCCCGGTCCGCAGCCGGGTCCGCAGCATTCCCGGCAGCGCGACCCAGCCCTGCGGCGCCCGTTCCGCCGCCTCCCGCACAGTCAGCTTCGTCATACGCCCATGCTGCCGGGAACCCGATCAGCCGGCCAGCTTGATCGGGAAGCCGCCGCCCTTCGGCGTGACGATCCACGTGATCGGGTCGCCGTCGGCCTGGCGCAGCCCGGCGACGGGGTCGACGCGCAGGGTCCCGGCCCGGAACGACTCCGGCACGTCGATGTAGACGCCGTAGGATTCCAGGCCACCGAGCGCCTCCGCCTCGACGGACGCCTTCTCGGCGGGATACCGCTTACCGTCGGCCGTCGAGACGGTGAAGAACCGGTGCGTGTAGACCTGGTAGCCGATCACCGACCCGATCGCGCCGGACACCGACCTGGTCGAGTCGAGCCCGGTCCCCGGACTCCTCGGCGGGTTCCCGGCGAGGGGGTGACCGCCACGCCGGTCCGGAGCTGTCCGCCCGCCCGTGCCGGCCGGCAGCGATCCGGGCTCCGGGGGCGCGGAAACGGAAGCGGGCTCAGGGGTGCGGTGGGCGGATGCGGAACCCGCCGTCGGGGGCGGCAGGCGGGCGGGAAGCGGGCCGGTGAGGGGCCGGTGAGCGGGGGACGGTCGCCAGGCGGGCGGTGAGCCAGCCGCGCAGGTGGTCGGCCTCGGGGGCGGCGAGCCGGAGGCAGAGTTCGAGGAGGGCGGGGAAGGCCAGGCAGAACGCGGTGATCACCAGCATGACGACCGGAGCCTGCCAGGTGAGCCCGCGGGAGTGCAGCGAGCCGATGGCGAGGATGGTGACGGCGAGCCAGGAGCCGGCCGCCGTCAGGAGCAGGACGGCGGCGAGGAGCCGGTACCGCAGGCGCACGCCGAAGTGCCCATGGAGCCGGCTGCCGGAGCCGTCGGGCGTGATGTGGCCGATCAGATGTGTTCGGAAGTCGTTGCCCACGTGCGGGCGGGCGGCGGTGATCGCCATGCCCCGGTCGTCGGCACGGCCGATGATCACGAATTCGGCATCGGCGAAGAGGGCCTGCGGCACGCGCCGGCGGTGGCGGGCGTCGATGCCGGCGCGGAGGTGGCGCAGCAGGGCGTCCGGGGGCGCCGGTGAGCTGAGGGTGATCCGTTCGGTGCGCCAGGCGGTGACCCATCGATGCACGTGGACAGTGTCCCGCATTCCGGCAAGTACCTTTACTCCTATCGGTTCGATGGATAATGTGCGACTGCACTTCCACGATCCACAGGAGATGACGTGACCAACCGTGGGACCACCAGGCGTGGTGTCTTCGGCGCCATCGCCGGCGCCGCCGCCGCGACCACCCTCGCCCCGGAGGCGGCCCTCGCGGGCGGCGACCGGCAGGGGCAGGAGAAGCCGTTCAAGGCGCATCCGGGCAGCTCGAAGCGCCCGAACATCCTGTTCATCCTCGCCGACGACCTGGGCTGGGGTGACCTGAGCAGCTACGGTTCGCCGCTGATCAGGACGCCCAACCTGGACCGGCTGGCCCGTGGCGGGGTGCGGTTCACCAACGGCTACTCGGCGGGCGCGGTCTGCTCGCCCACCCGCGTCGCCCTCTACACCGGACGGTTCCCGGGCCGCACGCCCGGCGGCCTGCCCGAGCCGATCAGCGCCGCCAACGCCACCGACGGCATCCCCTCGTCGCATCCGACCCTGCCGTCGCTGCTGAGGTCGGCCGGATACACCACCGCCCTGCTCGGCAAGTGGCACGGTGGCTTCCTGCCGCACTTCAGCCCGCTGCGGGCCGGATTCGACGAGTTCTTCGGCAACTACTCCGGCGGCCTCGACTACTACTCGAAGATCAGTGGGAACGGCCACGATCTGTACGACGGCGAGACGCCGGTGGAGTCGGACCAGTACTACACCGACCTGATCGCGGACAAGGCCGAGGCGTTCGTGCGCCGTTCGCACACCAAGCCGTGGCTGTTGCACCTGAACTTCACCAGCCCGCACTGGCCGTGGGAGGCGCCCGGCGACCGGGCGATCAGCGCGGAGATCACCGCCAAGGTGAAGGCCGGTGACGGCCGTGCGCTGTTCCACTACGACGGTGGGTCGCTGGAGACCTACACCAAGATGGTGGAGAACCTGGACACCCGGATCGGGCAGGTGCTCGACGCGCTGCGCAGGACCGGCCAGGAACGCGACACCCTGGTCATCTTCCAGAGTGACAACGGTGGCGAGCGGTTCTCGTACAACTGGCCGTTCACCGGCAACAAGGCCAGCCTCAGCGAGGGCGGCATCCGGGTTCCCGTGATCGTCCGCTGGCCCGCCCGGATCCGGTCCGGCCAGGTCAGCCACGAGCCGGTGGTCACCCACGACTGGACCGCCACGCTGCTGGAGATCGCCGGCGCCAAGCCGCACGCCGACTACCCCCTGGACGGCGCGAGCTTCGCGGGCTATCTGTTGCGCGGGGCGGCCGCGCCCCAGCGGGATCTCTTCTGGCGTACGCGTTCCGGCCGCGCCCTGCGCCGCGGAAAGTACAAGTACCTGCGCCTGACCACGGGCGGCGCCGACGCCCTCTACGACGTCGAGGCCGACCCGCGCGAGCAGGCGAACCTGGCGGCGAAGAAGCCGGAGCTCGCCGCCGCGCTGCGGCAGCGCTGGGAGGAGATCGACGCCCCCCTGCTGCGTTACCGCTGACCGAGGGGGCGGGCGGCGGCGCCCGTCAGCCGGCGACGTTCTCCGGGACGCGCCGCCGGCCGGCGAGACGCTGGAAGACGGCGAGCGACACCACCACCACGGCCACGCCGAGGAGCAGCCCGGCGACGACGTCGCTGGTCCAGTGCACGCCGAGGACCACCCGGCTGATCGCGGTGCCCACCGGGATCACGACGGCGGCCACCCGGAGCGGCAGGCTGTGCGGGAACAGCACCAGGAAGATCGCGATGCCGAGGACGCTGTTCAGGGCGTGACCGGACGGGAAGGCCTGGCCGACGGCCGAGGAGACCGGCTCCAGCAGCTCCGGGCGGTCCCGGCCGACCAGGAGTTTCAGCAGGCCGCCGAGCAGGCCGCCGGCGATCATCGTGACGGCGACCCAGACGGCCGGGCCGCGGTTCCCGTTCCGGACCAGCCAGATCACCAGGCCCAGGGCGGCCAGCCGGAAGACGTTGGGCTGGAAGATGTTCGTCCACCAGGTCATCGCCGTGGTCAGGGCGGGATGGTCCAGGGCGGCTCGGTTCAGGCTGTCGGTGACCGAGCGGTCCAGGTCGTGCAACGGCGCCCAGTCGCCCGCCACCAGGGCTGCGAGCAGCACGAACGGAACCAGGAGCAGGATCGCCACGGCGGCCGCCGCGCCCGCCCGTACCTCCGGAAGATCAGACCGCATCACCAGCCATTACCCCATATCGGTCAGAACAACTCCATCTCGGTGTCCGTCGATGCGGCCGGCCCCTCGGTGAGACGGGTCCGGTCGGCGGAGAAGTCGTCGATCTGGCTGATCGCGGTGCGGACCTGATCGACCAGGCCGCTGATGGACTGGTGCTGGGCGTCGGCGACGGTACGGACCTGGCTGATCGCCTCCCGTACGCTCGCGATCGTGTCCGTCATGGTGGCCACCGCGCCGGACACGTCGGTCGCCGTGGTCGTCAGCGTGGCGAGGGTCGCGGTGATCCGCTCGGTGGACTCGGCGGTGTCGTCGGCGAGTTTGCGCACCTCGTCGGCGACCACCGCGAAACCGAGACCCGCGTGCCCGGCCCGGGCCGCCTCGATGGTCGCGTTGAGGGCCAGCATCCGGGTCTGCCCGGCGATCGAGGCGATCATCGCCACCATCTCCCGGGTCGCCGGCAGGCTGACGGTGAGCGCCTCGGCGGCCTGATCGGCGCGGGCCGCGTGGCCGGCCATCAGCTCGGTCGCGGAGTGCGCGGCGGCCGCCCCCTCGTTGATCTCCTGCACCGAGGTCTTGACCGCGTCGACGCCGCGGACCGCGTCGCCGAGCTGGTACGCCACCCCGCCGATGATCTGTTCCGACTCGGCCTCCACCCGGCGTAGCGTCTCCTCCCGCCGTTGTTCCTGCTCGGCCAGCTCGCGCATCCGCTCCTCCTCCTGCTCGGTGCGCATCTCGACGAGCTCGACGGCGTGCCGGGCGATCGAGGCGAGCATCTCGTTGATCGCCTCGCCGATCCCGTCGATGTCCGGATCCCCGGACGGCGGCATCCGCAGCGCCAGGTCACCCGACTTGCGGATCCGTTCGGTGGTACGCCGCAGCGGCTGCACCCGGCGGCGGACGGCACGGCGCATCGCCACGCTGATCGCCACCCCGGCGATGATCACCGCGAGGACCACCACGATGCTGAGCTGGAGCAGGGTCGTCTGGGCCTGGCCGCGGATCGGGCGGTCGTTGAGCCCTTCGAGGGTGACTGCGGCCCCGTCCACGCCGGTGATCGTGCAGGCGACCGCGATCTTGTCGCCGACGGCCGCGGTGGTGACCTCGATCGTGCCGAACAGGCTGTCCAGCGAGCCGTGCGGCTGCGCGCCGGCCCGCGGCCGGTCCCGCAACGTGATCTCGTCGTCGGTCTGCCCGGCCAGCGAGGCCAGGCCGGGCCCGTCCAGGATCCGCAGCAGGATCAGCGACCCGTTCGGCGAGCCCACCCCCTCGTCCTGGTAGACCGGGAACGAGCAGAACTCGGCCGGGGTCCCGGTCACGCTGGTGAGCCCGCAGTACGACTCCCCGGCCCCGGCTCCGTCCCGGAGGTACCCCCGTAACACCCCAGGGTCGTCCAGCGGCGCCGGCAGGGCCGTGTACCGCGAGCCGTCGATCAGGCCGCCGCCGCGTACCCGCCCGTCCGGGCCGGCGATCACCGCCGCCGAGATCTGGTACTGCTTCACCAGCAGCGCCGGAGGCACGTCGACGGCGAACCGTTTCCCGTCACCGGCGGCGACGTCCTCGTACAGGGCGGTCCAGATCGAGTTGGTGACGCCGAAATCCGTCAGCCGTTGCGCCTGGGCGCTGATCGCGACCCGCAGCTCCTCGGCCTCCCGGCTCAGCTCGGAGCGTTCCAGCCGGTCGAACGCGGGAACCGTGATCAGGTAGACCGGCACGCCGAGGAGCAGCAGCATGACCGCCACCAACCCCAGTGCGGGCAGCAGTTCACCCTGACGCAATCGCCCCACACGGAATGGTTCGGCATTTTCCCGGACGTACTGAGCCCGTCGCCTCAACTGCGGCCGGGCCCGGTCGATGGCGAAGAACGTGCTGACGAGGGTGTCGTTGTGGGCGGGCTGGCTGGCGGTGGCGGTCGTCGCCGCCCTGTGCTTCCCGCTGTTGCCCGACGACTCCCTGCAAGCCAAGATCTACGTCAACGCGGTGGGGCTGTCGTCGGTCGCCGCGATGCTCGTCGGCGTCCGGCGCAACCGGCCGGAACACCGGGGCGCCTGGCTGCTGTTCGCGGCGGGGGTGCTGACCTTCGTCAGCGGGGACATCACGTACGACGTGACCGAGTCGCTGCTCGGCGAATACCCGTACCCGTCCTGGGCCGACGCCCTGTACCTGGGCGCGTACCCGCTGCTCTGGGCCTCGCTGGCGAGACTCGGCCGCGGTCACGGCGACCGGGAACGCGGCGGCCTCGTCGACGCGGCGATCATCTCCACCGCCATCGGCCTGATCTTCTGGGTCTCGGTGGTCGGGCCGACCCTCGCCGACGCCGGATCCCCGCTGCTGGAACGGCTCGTCACCATCGCGTACCCGCTCGCCGACGTGCTGCTCACCACCGCCGTCGCCCGGATGCTGACCCGCCCGGAGAACCGCACCCCCAGCCTGCGCCTGCTGTCGATCGGCGCGATCCTGATGCTGACCTGCGACCTCGTCTACACGACGATGTCCAGCACGGCCGAGTACACCGGCGGGTTCATCGACTCCGGCTTCCTGGTGGCGTACGCCTGCTGGGGCGCCGCCGCCCTGCACCCGTCGATGCGGCAGCGGCCGGACACCGCCCTCGGCGCGGACGGCATCGGCCGCTCCCGTCTGACCACGCTCGCCCTGTTCACGCTGATCGCCCCCGGCCTGCTCTTCCTCCAGGGCGCCACCGGCCCCGCGCAGATCGCGTGGGTGTCCCTCGGCTCCGGCGCGATGGTGCTGTTCCTGCTGGTCGTGCTCCGGATGTGGGGTCTCGTGCAGCAGGTCCGGGCGCAGGCCGTCCGGCTCGGTGACCTGGCCATGCACGACGAGCTGACCGGGCTGGCCAACCGCCGCGCCTTCGAGGAGCGGCTCGCCGGCGCCGTCGCGACGGGCTCGCCGACGGTGCTGCTGCTGGACCTCGACGGGTTCAAGGCGATCAACGACCGGTTCGGGCACGCCGTCGGCGACGATCTGCTCGCCGTGGTCGCCGAGCGGATCCGGGCCGAGGTGCCGGCCGGGGCGGTGGCGGCCCGGATGGGCGGCGACGAGTTCGCCGTGCTGCTGCCCGCCTGCGCCGTCGCCGGCGAGGACCTCGCGGTCCGGCTGCGGTCGGCGATCCACCGGCCGGTCCACGCCGGCGGGCACGACCTGCTGGTCGGCGCCAGCATCGGCATCGCCGACGGCGGCGACCGGGTGGAGATCCTGCGCCGTGCCGACGTCGCCATGTACGCCGCCAAGGCCGACGGCGGCCGGCACCGCCGGTACGCGCCCGGCCTCGACGACCGCACCGACGAGGAGGCCCGTCTCGGCGCCGAGCTGCGCACCGCCCTCGACCGGGGCGAGTTCCACCTGGTCTACCAGCCGATCGTGGAGCTTCCGCACGGTGACGTCGCCGCCGTGGAGAGCCTGATCCGCTGGTGGCATCCGGAACGCGGGTACGTCAGCCCGGACGTCTTCATCCCGGTCGCCGAACGCAGCGGTCTCATCGTCGAACTGGGCGAGTGGATCCTGCGGACCGCCTGCCTGCAGTATGCCGACTGGTGGCGGCACGGCGTCGCCCCCGAACGGTTCGGCGTCAACGTGTCCGCCCGGCAGCTCGCCGAACCCGGCTTCGCCGCTCTGGTGGCGGCGGTCCTGGCGGAGACCGGCGTGCACCCGGCCCGGCTCGTCGTCGAGGTCACCGAGACCGCCGTCTTCGGCGGCGGCGCCGCCGTCCGGGCCGTCCAGGAGCTCAGCGACCTCGGCATCGCCATCGCCCTCGACGACTTCGGCACCGGCCACTCGTCACTCGGCCTGCTGCAGACCCTCCCGGTCCGCGTCCTCAAGGTCGACAAGTCCTTCGTCGAGAACGTCACGATGGCCGGCCGGCACGCCGTCATCGCCACCTCGCTGATCCAGGTCGCCAACGGTCTCGGCCTGGTCGCCGTGGCGGAGGGCGTGGAGACGGCCGAACAGGCGGCCGAGCTGTACCGCCTCGGTTACCGCCGCGCCCAGGGTCACCACTTCGGCCGCCCGGCCCCGGCCCGGCCCACCTCGACCGTTGAGGTCTCACGCGTCTGAGAGCTCGATGGTCACCGACGCGGTGTCGCCGGCGGTCAGGGACTCGGCGGTGCGGATCGCGCGTTTGACGGGCAGGACGTAGGCGTCGCGGGCCTTGTCGGGGAAGATCGACGTCGTCCAGGAGCTGCCCCCGATCGAGGCGCGGACCCGCACCGAACCGAAGCCGCGGGTCAGCCCGCTGGTCAGATGCCGGATGTCCTCGGACACGTCCGCCGGCAGGCTGACGAACGTCCACGTCTCGTCGCGGCGTGCGTCCCAGATCCACAGCTCGCTCTCGAACTTCACCTTCACGAGCGCAGCATGCCATCCGGGTACGACAGATCAGGCGGGACGCCGGCGCACGGGTCCATGGACACGGGACGAGCCTGAGCGTGCGGCAACCCTAAAGAATCCTTAACACTGTTTACAGTTAGGTGTCTTTAATTTACGTTGGTGAACACGTCCCCCTGATGCGGTCCTGGACAAGGAGCAGTTCATGCGACGCAGGTTCACACTTCCCGCGCTGACCGTCGCGGCGGTCGGCGGATCCCTGATGGTGGCCGTCGCCCCGGCGTCCGCCCACGGCTACGTCTCGTCGCCGCCCAGCCGGCAGGCCAACTGCGCCAGCGGCGCGGTCTCCGGCTGCGGCGACATCGTCTACGAGCCGCAGAGCGTCGAGGCCCCCAAGGGCTCTATGCAGTGCAACGGCGGCACCAGCCGGTTCACCGTGCTCAACGACGCCGCCAAGAGCTGGCCGGCGGCGAACGTCGGCACCAGCGTCACCTTCAACTGGGTGCTGACCGCCCGCCACTCCACCTCGACGTGGGAGTACTTCATCGGCAACAGGCTCGTCGCGTCGTTCAACGACGGCGGGGCGCAGCCGGGGGCGACCAAGTCGCACACCGTCAACCTGTCCGGGTACAGCGGGCGGCAGACGGTGCTGGCCCGGTGGAACATCTCCGACACGATCAACGCCTTCTACTCGTGCGTGGACCTCAACATCGGCGGCACCGGCGGCAACCCGACCCCGACCCCGACCACCCCCACCCCGACGCCGACCACCCCCGGCCCCACCCCGACCGTGACGCCGACCAGCAACCCGACCCCGACGCCCACGGCCACGTCCGGCACGACGACGTGGGCGGCGGGCAAGGCGTACCGGGTGGGCGACCGGGTCACCTACAACGGCGCCTCCTACCAGTGCCGGCAGGCGCACACCGCGCTCGCCGGCTGGGAGCCCCCGCACACCGCGGCGCTGTGGGCCGCCGTCTAGCACCCTTCGGCGTGGGGAGTTCGGGCGCGCCTGGCGGCCGAACTCCGCACGCCGGTCTGCGGTTCGTCCTGGTGTGCCTGCTGGTGCTGCTGTCGGGGGCATGTGGCACCCCGGCGGCGGACGCCCCGCACAACGACACCGACGTGATGTTCCTGCAGATGGGGCTCGCTCAGATCGCCGAGGGGGAGCGGCTGGCCGGGATCGCCGAGGCCGGGGCGGGGAACACCGAGATCCGTACGATCGCCGCGGAACTGCGGACCCAGTGGAGCGCCGAGGCCGCGACGATGCGGGACTGGCTCCGCGGCTGGGGCCGCCCGGAGGCCGCCGACCCGTCGGCCGGGGCGCACGCCGGGCACGGCGATCTGCACGCGCTGCGCGAGGAGGACTTCCAGGGGCTCAGCGGGCATCGGGGCGCCGACTTCGACCGTGCGGCCGTGGCGCTGCTGCTCGGCAATCTGCACAACGGCATGGAGACCATCCGGATGGAGGTCGCCGGTGGTTCGTACCCCCGGGCGGTCGATCTCGCCGAACGCATGCGCGCGGCGCGGCAGAAGCAGATCCAGCGCCTTCTCGCGCTCGCCGCGGGCTGACCGTCACGCCGCGGTCAGCGGGGCGGCGGGCAGCGCGCCGACGGTCTCGTGCAGCATCCGCAGCAGGGTCCCCACCAGCGGGTCGGTGCGCCGCCGGCGGCTGGTGGCGACGCCCACGTAACGGCACGGACCCGGCGGCAGCAGGCGGGCCGCGGTCAGTCCGGACGCGTCGGCGGTGAGCGCCACCTCGGGGATCATCGAGATGCCCACGCCGGCCCGGACCAGCGACTGGGCGAACTGGTAGTCGGTGCCCCGGCACGCGGTCCGCACCGGGAAACCGGCGAGCGCCGCGTAGTGCTCCAGCATCTCGCCGACCGACAGACAGCCGTGCACCCAGCGCTCCCCGGCGAGCTCGGCGAGGGTCAGGTGGTCGCGCCCGGCGAACCGGTGCCCGGCCGGCAGCACGATCCACATCGGGTCGTCGGCCAGCGGCGTCCACTCCACCCCGGCCGGCATCGGCAGCGGCCCGGTCTCGAAGTGGTAGAGCAGCGCGAGGTCGGCGGCGCCGGCGCGCACCAGCGGCAGGCTGTCCTCCGGCTCGCTCTCGACGACGGTCAGCTCCACCTCGGGGTGCTCGGCGGTGAACCGGGTCAGCGCGGGCGGCAGGATCCGCTGGCCGCCGCTGGTGAAGGTGGCCACGGTGAAGCGCCGGGCGGCGGCGAGCCGGGCGATCTCGCGTTCGGCGGTGAGCAGTTCGGCGGCGATGGTGTCGGCGGTCTCGGTGAGCACCCGGCCGGCCTCGGTCAGCTCGACGCCGCGGGTGCTGCGCCGGACCACGGCGGTGCCGACGGCCCGTTCCAGGGCGCTGATCTGCTGGGAGACGGCGGACGGGGTGAGCCGCAGCTCGGCGGCGGCGCGGTTGAAGCTGCCGTGCCGCGCGACAGCGGCGAGCGCCTGGAGACGACGGCTGTCGATCATCAGTTCTCCTTAACACGGCATCAGTAGGTGACCGCTTCCGCTTACTACCGTACGCGGGCAGGCTGACAGCGTGAATCGTCAAGCTTGGCTCCTGTTCGCCGCGGTCTCGTTCCTCTGGGGCATCCCGTACCTCCTCATCAAGATCGCGATCGACGACCTGTCGCCGGTCCTGGTGGTCGCCGGGCGCGTCGCCATCGCCGCCGCCGTCCTCATCCCGGTCGCCCTGCTGCGCGGCACCCTCGGCTCGCTGCGCGGCCACCTCCGGGTGGTGGCGCTGATCTCGGCGGTGCACATCATCGGGCCGTTCCTGCTGATCACCTACGGCGAGCAGCACATCACCTCGTCGCTGACCGGCATCCTGATCGCGGTCGAGCCGGTGGTCATCGCGCTGCTGCTGTCGAAGACCGAGCCGCTGACCCGGATCCGGATGGCCGGGCTGGTCGCCGGGTTCGCCGGGGTGGTCGTGCTGGTCGGCCTGGACCTGGGCGGTGACGCGTACGGCCTGCTCGGCGCCGCGATGGTGCTGGCCGCCGCGGTGAGTTACGCCTACGCCACCATCCTGGTGCAGCGCCGCGCCTCGGACCTGCCGCCGGAGGCGCTGACCGTGGGCACCACCGTGATCACGTCGCTGGTCCTACTGCCGGTCAGCCTGCTCGCGCTGCCCACCGAACCGGTCAGCGGTCGGGCGTGGGCGTCGCTCGCGGTGCTCGGCGTGTTCTGCACGGCGGCCGCGCTGCTCGCCTTCTACCGGCTGATCGCGCTGGTCGGGCCGAACCGGGCGGGCCTGGTCACCTACGTCAACCCGGTGGTCGCGGTGCTGCTCGGCGTGATCCTGCTGAACGAGCCGATCGGCCCCGGCACGATCGCCGGATTCGCGCTCGTGGTCGCCGGGTGCTGGCTGTGCACCCGGCCGGCACGAACGGCGCAGAGGCGGGGAGACCGGCTCGAAGACCGGGCCGATCTCCCCATCTGATCGGCTCTGACCAGGACCTTTGTATAACGGATCACGAAGCTTCGGGGGTGATAGGGCAAAAGATCCCCCATCAGGAGACCAAACGGCGTTCCCAGGCCCACGCCGCGATCTCCACCCGGTTCCGGGTGCCGAGCTTGCCGTGGATGCTGCCGAGGTGGGTCTTCACGGTGCCGACCGAGATGAACAGCTCACCGGCGATCTCCGCGTTGGTCTGGCCGCGGGCGGTCAGCCGGACCACCTCCAGCTCCCGCGGGGACAGGCCGCCGTCGCCGCCGGACGGTTGCGGAGCCGCCAGGTGACGCAACAGCCGTACCGTGATCGACGGGCTGACCAGGGCGTCCCCGGAGGCCGCCGCCCGGACCGCCTCGATCAGCAGCGCGGGGCCGGAGTCCTTGAGCAGGAACCCGGCCGCGCCGCCGAGCAGCGCCTGATGCACGTACTCGTCGAGGTCGAAGGTGGTCACCACGACCACCTTCACCGGATCCGCCACATCCGGGCCGGCCAGCAGCCGCAGCGCCTGCAACCCGTCCATCCGCGGCATCCGGATGTCCATCAGCGCCACGTCCGGTCTCAGCCGCCGCGCCTCGGCCACCGCCTCGACCCCGTCGGCGGCCTCCCCGACCACCTCCATGTCCGGCTGCGCCCCGATGATCATTCCGAAGCCGGTCCGGACCATGGCCTGGTCGTCGGCGATCATCACCCTGATCACGATTCACTCCACTCCAGCGGCAGCACCGCGTCGACGACCCATCCGCCGCCGACGCCGGGCCCCACGGTGATCCGCCCACCCACCGCGCGGACCCGCTCGGCGAGGCCGACGAGACCATAACCCTGCCGGTCGCGAGGGGTCTGCGGGCGGGGTGCGGGTCCGTCGTTGGTCACCCGGACCATCAAGTGCGTGGGGGTACGGGTGAGCCACACGTCCACCACCGTCGCGTCCCGCGCGTGCTGCCGGGCGTTCGTCAGCGCCTCCATCACCACCCGGTACGCCGACGTCGACACCTCCACCGCCAGCCCCGACACGTCGGCGTCCAGGTGCAGCCGGGCCGGCGGCCCGCCGGCGGCGGTGAACTGCTCGACGAGCGCGTGCAGGTCACCGACCCCGGCGATCGGGGCGAGCGGCGCGTCCGGCCGCGACTCGGAGTCCCGCAGCACCCCGACCATCCGGCGCATCGACGCCATCGTCTCCGCGCCCGCCTGCTCGATCTGCTCCAGGGCCAGCAGCACCCGCTTCGGATCCTGCTCGGCGATGAACCGGGCGCCCTGCGCCTGCACCACGATGCCGGTCACGTGGTGGGCGATGAAGTCATGCAGGTCGCGGGCGAACTCGGCGCGCTGCTCGGCCCGGACCGCGTCGACGGCCCGCTGCCGGTTGCCTTCCAGGGTGCGCAGGTAGACGCCGATCCCGATGGCCGCGGTCCCGGCGAGCGCCTGCATCAGGCAGTACACCAGGCTCTGACTGGGCGAGAAACCGGCCCGCAGCGGTGTCGCCGACACGGCCATCAGCAGCACCGCCACCGCGGGGACGGCGAGCAGCGTGCGGCCCCGGCGGGCAGTCACCATCAGCACCCCGAGCAGCGCCGCGGACTCGGCCAGGCCCCAGATCGAGTCGCCGTCGGCGCGCCGGTGGAGGAACGCGGTCAGCAGCAGCGAATGCGCTCCCAGCACGAGCCCGGCCCGGGGCAGGAACATCGAGTCCGGCCGGTGCGCGGGAAGCCAGACCGCCGCGGTGCCGATCGCTGTCGCCACCCGCCACAACCCGACGTCCACACCCTCGGCGGTGATGCCGCCCTGCACGTCGATCAGGCCGAGCACCGCCAGGGCGCCGAGGGCGGCGAGCTGGCCCATCCGGAACAGGGTGTGGTTCATCATCGTCACCCAGCGTAGGCGTCGGAGGGCCCGCGCCCATCGGCCGAAAGTAAGAGAGGCCTCCCTGACGCCGGGGGGATGTGGTGGTTGCGGCGATCAACCAGGATCCATCGAGTCGTTTCCCAGCAAGCTTGGAGCATTCATGCAGAGGCAGTCCTCACCCGTGGCGGACCGTGACGGCCTGGCGGCGGTCGCGGCCGTGGACCTGGTGAAGGTGTACGGCGCCGGCGACACCGCGGTCCGCGCTCTCGACGGCGTCACCGTGGGCTTCGAGCGCGGCCGGTTCACCGCCATCATGGGCCCGTCCGGCTCCGGCAAGTCCACCCTCATGCACTGCCTCGCCGGGCTCGACACGGCCACCTCCGGCCAGGTGCTGCTCGGCGGCACCGACCTGACGAAGCAGCCGGACAAGGCGCTCACCAAGGCCCGCCGGGAACGGATCGGGTTCGTCTTCCAGTCGTTCAACCTGCTGCCGCAGCTCACCGCGGCCGCCAACATCACGCTCCCGCTCGACCTGGCCGGCCGCAAGCCGGACGCCGAGTTCCACGACCGGCTGATCACCACGCTCGGCCTGGCCGGGCGGCTCGGCCACCTGCCCAGCGAGCTCTCCGGCGGCCAGCAGCAGCGGGTCGCGCTGGCCCGGGCGCTGGTGTCCCGGCCCGAGGTGGTGTTCGCCGACGAGCCGACCGGCAACCTGGACTCCCGGGCCGGCGCCGAGGTGCTGAACCTGCTGCGGAACTCGGCGCGGGACCTGGGGCAGACGATCGTCATGGTCACCCACGATCCGGCCGCGGCGGCGTACGCGGACCGGGTCGTGATGCTCGCCGACGGCCGCCTCGCGGGCGAGATCCAGCAGCCGAGCATCGCCACCGTCACCGAGGCCCTGCAGAACCTGGCGGCCGGCCGATGAACGTGGTCCTGCGCACCCAGCTCGCCGGGGTCGGCAGACGGCCCTCCCGGCTCCTGCTCACCGGCCTGGCCGTGCTCGTCGCCTCGTTCGTGGTGTACGCGACGGTGCTGGCCCAGCAGATCACCGAGCGCAGCGTCCTCAACGGGCTCAGCGGCACCCCCGAGACGGTCGACCTGGTCGTCACCGGCGGTGGGCTCACCACGAAGCAGCTGACCGCGATCGGGGCGGTGCCCGGGGTCGCCGAGGTGGCCGCCCGCAACGAGGCCGGCTCCCGGACCCCGGCCGGCCCGCTGGTGATCCAGACCGACCCGGGCAGCGGCCCGCTGAGCGTCGTCACCGTCGCCGAGGGCCGGTTCCCGGCGGCGACCGGCGAGATCGCGGTCACGCCGCGCACCGTCGAGCGGATGGCGCTGCGCGTGGGCGCCGGCGTCACGATGGAGAGCAGCGACGGCAAGAGCGTGAAACTCACCGTGGTCGGCGTGGTGAAGACGCGCGACGACTTCGGCTTCCTCGCGTACGGGTCGGTGGCGACGGTCAACCGGCTCAACGGCGGTGAGTGGCTGAACCGTCTGGACGTGCGCCTCGACTCCGGCGCCGATGCGGACGCGGTCGCCGCGCAGCTCCGCGCGCTGACCGCGAACAAGAATCCCGAGCTCACGCCGGAGGTGGCCACGGGGGCCGACGTCCGGCTCGAGGAGGCCCGCAACGCCGCCGAGCAGATCGACCAGCTGTTCATCGTGGTCGGCGTGTTCGTGGCGGTCGCCGTGGTGGCGGCCGGCCTGATCGCCGCCTCCACCTTCCGGATCGTGTTCGCCCAGCGGATGCGGCAGCTCGCCCTGCTCCGTGCGGTCGGCGCCGGCCGGGGTGCGCTGGCCCGGGCCCTGGCCGCCGAAGGGGCGCTCACCGGCCTGGTAGCCGGGGTCACCGGGGTACTCGCCGCCCTGGCCGTCGGCCACCTGCTCCCGCCGGTGCTCAGCGCCTTCGGGTTCACGGTGGCGCGGCCCGGATATCCCCTGGCCGAGGCGGCCGGGACGATCCTGCTCGCGGTGGTGATCACGATCCTGGCCGTGCTCGCCCCGGCGTTCTCCGCGGCCCGGGTGGCGCCGCTGGAAGCGCTGCGGTCCGCCGCGAGCACCGGCGCCAAGCAGGGCATCGGCCGGCTGCGCGGAGTCACCGGGCTGCTGTTCGCGCTGGCCGCTGCCGGTGTCGCCGGTCTGGTCCGGGCCAACCTGCCCGGCCCGAACGCGGAGGACTATCCGGCGGAGAAGATGCTGCTCGCCGTCGTGGCGTCCGGCGCTCTGGCGTTCATCGCCCTGATCGCTCTCGGCCCGGTGCTGGTCCGGCCGGTGCTGGTGCTGGCCGGAAAGCCCCTGAGCTGGTTCGGCCCGGTCGGGCGACTCGCCGTCGGCGGCGTCGGTGGCAGCGCCCGGCGGGCGGCGGCGGTGTCGGTGGTGGTCTCGCTCGGTGTCACCCTGGTCGCCGGGGTGCTGGTCGGCGGCGACTCGATCCGGGTGCTGTCCGAGCGCGAGACGGTGGCGTCCGCGCCGGCCGACTTCGAGCTCAAGGGCACCGACGGGACCACGCTGCGGCCGGGGATCGTGGAGCGGGCGGCACAGAGTGGCGAACTGGCGCACGTCGCGGCGTACCGGTGGGTCGAAGGACCCAAGGTCGGCACCCTCGAACAGGCGATCGTCACCGACGTGTCGATGACGGCCGTGCCCCGGTTCAGCCAGCTCGACGTCCGGTCCGGTGCGATCACCGACGCCGGCCCCGGCAAGGCCGTGATCGCCGGCTGGCTCGCGGAGATGGACGGGCTCGGCGTGGGCGACCAGGTCACCGTCTCGCAGAAGAGCAAGCAGGTACGGGTGACGATCGCCGCCGTCCTCGGCGGCGACGCCCCGCTGCACAGCCAGATCGTGCTCGACCCGTCCGACCTGACCGGTCTCGGTGTGCCCGCCGCGCCGACCGGGCTGCTCGCCGACGCGTCCGGCGCCGGCGAGGACGGCCGGACCGAGGGGCTGCGCGTGCTGCGGACCGCCGCCGCGGCCCAGCCGGAACTCAGTGTCGAGGTCCTCGCCGACCAGCGCGACCAGGTCTCCGAAGCGTTCACCATGCTGATGGTGATCGCCCTGGCGCTGATCGGGCTGACCGTGCTGATCGCCGTCGTCGGGGTGGGCGCCACCACCGCGCTGTCGGTGGTCGAACGGGTCCGGGAGTCCGGCCTGCTGCGCGCGGTCGGGATGCCCCGCGGCAGCCTGCACGCCATGCTGACCACCGAGTCCGCCCTGTACGGGGTGATCGGCGCGGTCCTCGGGCTCGTCCTCGGGGTCCCGTACGCCTGGCTCGCCGTCTCCGCCATCGGCCTGGACGCGCCGCTCACCTTCCCCGGGTGGCAGCTTCTCGCGGTGTTCCTGGTGCTGGTGGCGCTGACCGCGCTGGCCGGAGTGCTGCCGGCCCGCCGCGCCGCGAAGGTGAGCCCGGTGACCGCCCTCGGCACCGACTGACCGTCCATCCCCGTCACCGAACGGCCGGCCGGGGTCGACGGCCAGACCCCGGCCGGTTCTCACCGCTGTCCCAGCGCCGCTGACACAGCCGTGGGAACCGGCCGGGGTAACCGCGGGACGGAACGGGGCCGGACCGTCCGGTAGCGTTCACGCCCACAACGGATGTCGATCGACGCGGGGGACACGGGAATGCAACGGAAGCTGGCGATCGGGGTGGGCGCGGCGGTGGCCGTGCTCGCGGCGGGCGGGGGTGTCGCGATCCTGAACCGGACGTCGGCGCCGTCGTCCGCGGAGCCCGCGACGACACAGGCGGTGGCGGTGGCCGTGCCGGCCACCGACCGGGAGGTGGAGCCGGTCACGTTGCCGAAGCCGGCCGGCACCACGGCGCCGCCGAAGGCCGAGACGGCGCTGCGCTCGCTGGACATCGCACCGAAGACCACCACGGCCACCAAGCTCGACGTGCCGCAGCGCTCCACCGAGACGTTCAGCATGCTCGGCATCGCCTGGACCGACCCGGCCGCCGTGCCGGCCGGCGCCATGCAGGTGAAGACCCGCAGTGCGGCGACCGGCCGCTGGTCGGACTGGCGGACCCTCGAGGTGAGCGAGCGCGGCCCGGACCGGGGCAGCGAGGGGCAGCGGCCGGGCAGCGGGGCGACCTCGCCGCTGTGGGTCGGCCCGTCGAACGGGGTGGCCGCGCGGATCGTGCCGGCGGCCGGGAAGGTCGAGCCGCTGCCGGCCGGCCTGCGGATCGCCATGATCGACACCGGCCGGGAGGCGAAGAGCACCGGCGGTCAGGGCGGCGGCATGGCCGCACCCAGCGGATCGCCGTCGGCGCAGGCCACCGCGGCCGCGGCTCCCGCTGCCGTCCCGGCGCTCCCGTCCTACGTCTCCCGCGCCCAGTGGGGTGCCGACGAGAGCATCGTGGTGCCCGACATCACCGTCGGCAGCGCGGTCCGGGCGGTGTTCGTGCACCACACGGCCGACCCGGCGGGCGACGACTACACCTGCGACCAGTCCGACGACATCGTCCGCGGCATCCAGCGCTGGCACGTCAACGTCGAGAAGTGGTCCGACATCGGCTACAACTACCTGGTCGACAAGTGCGGCACCCTCTTCGAGGGCCGGGTCGGCGGGGTGGACAAGCCGGTGATCGGCGCGCACACCTACGGCTTCAACACCGACACGACGGGCATCGCCGTCATCGGCACCTACACCTCGATCGAGGCGAGCGCGGCCGCCCAGGCGACCGTCGCCAAGGTGGCCGCGGCCCGGCTCGGCGCGTACGGCTTCGACCCGATGACGACGGTCGAGCTCACCCAGCGCGGCACCGAGGGCAAGTGGCCGGAGGGCACCGTGCACTCTTTCGAGCGGATCTCCGGGCACCGGGACGGTTACGCCACCGAGTGCCCCGGCGACAAGCTCTACGCCCAGCTGCCGTCGCTGCGGATCCGGACCGCCGCGAACTTCGCGGCCACGCCGCTGACCGGCGCCACGATGATCGACGGTGCGCCGTACGTCCAGAAGTCGGTGACCGCGAACTGGTCGTACACCGACAACCCGGCGGCCGGCCTGACCGGCTTCGACCTGCTGGTCGACGGCACGAAGGTGGGATCCGCGCCGCCCGCTGCCCGCAGCGCCGCCGTGGCGGTCCCGGCGGGCAAGCACACAGTGTCGGTCCGGGCGGTCCACTCCTCTGGTGTCACGCTGCCCGGCGCGGGCTACCCGGTGACCGGTGACCCGACCGCCCCGACGTTCACCACGTCGCCGTTCACCGTCCTGCGGACCGGCACCTACAGCGCCACCGCCGCTCCGGTCACGGTCTGGTTCCGGGCCACCGACAACGTCAAGGTCAGCTGGATCCAGGTGACCCAGCCGCAGACGGCGGCCCTGGCCGGCACCGCCACCAGCTGGTCGCCGACCGTCAAGCCGGGCGTCGCGACCGCGTACAGCCTGACGGCGCGGGACCACGTCGGCAACGCCCGCCCGTTCCCGTACACCCGCACCGTGGTCCTCGCCCCGGAGACGTCGGCGACCCGCACGGGCACCTGGTCGGGGGGCGGCGGAACCTCCAACCTGAACAGCAACGTCCTCTCGACGAAGGTCAAGAACAGCAAGCTGACCTGGACCTTCACCGGCAACTCGGCGGCTCTGCTGTTCCAGAGGACCAGCGTCTCCGGCCTGGCCGACATCTACGTCGACAACGTGAAGGTGGCGACCGTGGACCTCAAGTCGTCGGCGACGCTGTACCGGCAGGCCGTGTGGACCCGCAACCTGGCGTACGGCAAGCACACCGTCGCCGTCGTCGCGCAGGGCACCGCCGGCCGCCCGTGGGTGATCTCGGACGGGCTGGCGTACGTCAAGTGACCGTCACCCGGAGCGGCGCGTACCTCCGCGCCGCTCCGGGCCGGTGTGGTCCTGAGCCGGCGGCAGCGTGAACCAGAACGTCGCGCCCCGGCCGATCTCGCTCTCCGCCCAGATCTCGCCGCCGTGCCGTTCCACCGCCCGGTGCACGGTGGTCAGGCCGATGCCGGTGCCGGGGAAGTCGCGGGCGTCGTGCAGCCGGGCGAACGGGCGGAACAGCGAACCCGCCTGCTCCGCCGGGAAACCGGCGCCGTTGTCGCGCACGTAGTAGCGGTCGCCGTCGCTGCCCACCTCGACGGCCGGATGCTCGACCCGGCCGCTGAACTTCACCGCGTTGTTGATCAGGTTCTCCAGGATCACCCGGACCAGGCCCTCGTCGGCGTCGGCCGTCATGTCCTCCCGTACCGTGAAGTCGACCTGGCGGTCGGGGTCGCGAGCCGCGACCTCGGCGACCACCTGGCGTGCCGTCGCCGTCATGTCGAACTCCGCCCGGCGCAGGTCGCCGCGGCTGGCGCGGGCCAGGATCAGCAGCGACTCCACCAGATCGGCCATCCGCATCGCGGCCGCGTGGATGCGGGTCAGCCGGTGCCGGGTGATCTCGCCGATCGGTTCCTCCTCCTCCTCGAGCAGGTGCTCGGCGAAACTGCTGATCACCTGGAGCGGGCCGCGCAGGTCGTGGGAGACCGAGCCGGAGAACGCCTCCAGCTCCCGGTTGCGCCATTCCAGCTCCTCGACCAGCGCCGCCCGGGTCTCGGCGAGCTGCCGGGCGGCCCGTTCCTCGGCCGCGTCCAGCTCCCGGCGCATCAGCTCCTCACGGATCCGCCGGGCCTCGTCGTGCGACTGCTTGCGGCGGATCTGCGCGCGCACGTGGATCCGCAGGCCCTCCAGCACGTCGCTGTCGCACACGTAGTCGTCGGCGCCGGCCGCCAGGCAGTCCAGCATCCGCTCCTCGGCCCCGGTCATCACCAGCGGCAGGTGACCGATCTCCGGGACGGCGCGCAGCTTCCTGCAGTCGTCGCGGGCCCGGTCGATGTCGTGGTCGAAACCGAGGACGATGCAGTCGACCGGCTGGGCGGCGAGCAACTCCAGGGTCTCCTCGATGCCGGTGGCCCGGACGACGTCGTAGCCGTCGGCGCGCAGCGAGTCGCCCCACAGCTCCAGCGCGGTCCGGTCCGGGCTGACGGTCAGCACCTTGCCCGGCCCGTGCACGCCACCGATCGCCTCGATCGGCAACTGCTCGGCGCTCTGTCGCAGCACCACCGCCAGCTTGGCCAGCACCACCGCGAGGTCCTGCTGCTTGCGCACGAACGCATCGGCGCCGGCGTCCAGCATCTGCATCTCGGTCGCGTAGTCGTCGGCGGCCGTCATCAGCAGGCACGGGGTGTCGCGCAGGGCCGGGTCGAGGCGGATCCGGCGGATCACGGTGGCGCCGTCGATGCCGGGCATCACCCCGTCGACGATGATCGCGTGCGGGCGGCGGTCGGCGGCCATCCGCAGGCCCTCCTCACCGCCGGTCGCGGTCAGCACCGTGTAGCCCTCGGGCTCCAGCAGGTCCCGCAGCTCCTCCCGGAACGTCATGCTGTCGTCGATGACCAGGACGGTGGTGCGGTCGGCGGCCCGGTCCGGGTTCTCGCCGAGCAACTGCCGGGTACGGGCCACCACGTACCCCGCGTCGTAGGGCTTGCCCACGTACTCGTCGGCGCCGATCCGCAGCCCGGCCAGCCGGTCGTTCACCTCGTTCTCGCTGGACAGCAGCATCGTCACCACCCCGTCCCGGCCCGGGGTGTGCCGCAGTTCGGTGAGCAGTTCCAGCCCGTCGGCGTCGGGCAGCAGCACGTCCAGCACCGCCGCGTCGAACGGCGCCCCGGCGAACGCGCTGCGCGCCTCGGCCCCGGTGGCGCACAGGATGGTGGCGAACCCGTCGTCGGAGAACGCCTCGTGCAGATCCATCCGCACGGTCAGGCTGTCGTCGACGATCAGCACGGTCGGTTTCATCGGCGTACCGCCATGACGTGCAGTTCACCCAGCCGGGAAGCGATCCGGGCGGGCGGCAGCACATGCTGGGCCGCCCCGATCAGCGCCGCCTCCCGCGGCATCCCGTACACCGTGCAACTGCCCTCGTCCTGAGCGAAGGTGACCGCGCCGCGCCCGCGCATCTGCAACAGCCCGCTCGCGCCGTCCCGGCCCATCCCGGTGAGCAGGCAGCCGGCCGCGGTCGGCCCGAACTCCTCGGCCACCGACTCGAACAACACGTCCACCGACGGCCGGCAGGAGTGCCGGGGCGGGCCGACGCTGAGCCGCAGCAGCTGGTCGCGGACGAACAGGTGCCGGTCCGGGGGAGCGAGCAGGATCTGCCCGCCACACCTGCCGATCGGGGTGCCGTCGACCGCGTACCGCACGTCGCGCGACGTCTGCCCGCCCAGCCAGTCGGAGAACGCCTCGGCGAACTGCTCGCTCGCGGCGATGTGCTGGACGCACAGCACCGGCGGATGGAAGTTGCGGGGCAGGGTGCGCAGCAGTTCGGTGAGGGCGGCCGGCCCACCGGTGGAGGCGCCGATCGCGACGACGGACAGGCTGCCGCCGGCCGCCGGGATCGGCACCGGCACCGCCGCCGGGACCGCGGAGGGGATCCGGCCGTCCAGCCGGGCCCGCGGATGGGTGATCACCCGGATCCGGGCGACCAGCCGCAGCGAGGTACGCAACCGCATCGCCCAGTCCGCGTCCGAGTCGTCCCCGCGCGGCTTCTCCATCACGTCCACCGCCCCGGCGGCGAGCGCGTTGTACGTGCTGAACGACTCCTCCCGGTCCGCCGACGACACCACCAGGATCGGGGTCGGGTGCTCGGCCATGATCTGCTCGGTGGCGGCCAGCCCGCTGATCCCGGGCAGCATCATGTCCATCGTGATCACGTCGGGCCGCAGCCGGGCGGTCATCTGCACCGCCCGCAACCCGTCGGCCGCCTCCCCGATGATCTCCAGCTGCGGGTCCGGGGCGAGCGCCTCCCGCAGGTGGTGCCGCATGGTCGCGGAGTCCTCGACGATCAGCACCCGCGTCATGACTGTGCTCCGTGGGCCATGCCCTCGCTGCCCTCACCGGCGGCGTCTCCGGCATGTCGCGGTGGCTGCCGTTCGGTGCACTCGGTCATGACCGCACCACCAGCCTCCTGATGTGCGACAGCAACTGCACCTGGTCGAACTCGCCCTTGACCACGTAGGCGCTGGCTCCGGCGGCCCGGCCGCGGTCCCGGTCGGCGGCGCTGGCCCGGGAGCTGACCAGGATGGCCGGGACCCCGGCCAGCCTCGGATCGGCGCGGGTGCGTTCGACGAACTGGAAGCCGTTGATGCCGGGCATGTCGATGTCGGTGAGGAACAGCCCGTACCGGCGGGCGCCGGCCTTCTCCAGAGCCTCCTCACCGGACGCGGCCAGGTCGACCTCGTACCCGGCCGACTCCAGGATGCTGCGCTCCAGCATCCGGGTGGTGAGCGAGTCGTCCACCACCAGGATCGGCAGCGGCGCCGAGGCGGTCGCCTCCGTGCGGGCGCCGGCCGCGTGCCCGCGGGCCACCTCGTCGGCCAGCCCCTGCGGGTCCAGCACCAGGCGCGGATTGCCGTCGGCGTCGACCGACACGCTACCGATCACCGGCGAGGCGGGGGCCAGGTCCGGCAGCGGGCGGGCGACCAGGACGGACGTGCCCGCCAGCCGGTCCACGCCGACCGCGAACAGCCCCGCGTCGCCGTTCATGACGACGGCGGCGCCGAGACCGGGCGCGTCGCCGGGGACGGTCGAGCCGGCGTACAGGGCCTCGGTCAGCGGCAGGAAGGGGGCGGCGCTGCCGTCGTACACGATCCGGCCGGTGATCGCCGCGCTCGCCGCCTCCTCGGCGCTCAGCCGCACGCAGCCGCGCACCACGTCCAGCGGCACGGTGGCGAGGGTGCCGCCCGCCTCCACGTTCAGCCCGGTCATGGCGAGCAGCGCCAGCGGGAACACCAACTCGACGACGGCGCCCGCGCCCGGTTCGCTGCGTACCTGCACCTCGCCCTTCAACTGGGCGGCGACCTCCCGGACCGCGTCCATGCCGATGCCGCGCCCGGACACCTCGGTGACCGCCGGAGCCGTGCTGATGCCGCCGTGCAGCACCAGATCGAGCAGGTCCCGGGTCTCCGGCGTGGTGCCGCCGGGCGCCAGAAGACCACGAGCCTGCGCGGTACGCCGTAACGCCTCCAGATCGAACCCGCGCCCGTCGTCGGCGCACCGGAACGCCGCGTACCGCCCTCGCCGCTCCACTTCGAGGGTCACCGTTCCCTCGGCCGGTTTCCCGGTCGCCAGCCGGACGTCCTCCGGTTCGATCCCGTGCACCACCGCGTTGCGCACCACGTGCAGGAACGCGCCGCTGACCGGCCCGAGCAGGTGTGCGCCCATCCGGATCTGGCCGCCCCGGGCGTCGAACCGGACCCGTTTGCCCTCCGCGTCGGCCGCGTCCCGGACGGCCCGCCGCAGCGCGGTGAAGATCGTGCTGACCGGCACCAGCCGCAGCCCTTCGGCCTTGGCCCGGACGTCGTCGAGCTCCCGTTCGATCTGGTCGACGGCGTCGATGAACCGGCGGCTGGCCGAGCCGAGCTCCCCGGCCAGCCGTTCCGCCGACGCCTGCGCGCCCGCGCCGGTACGCCCGGCCCGTAACTGGTCGGCGAGCCCTTCGGCGGTCCGGTGCAGCCGTTCGACGGTGTCGCATCCGGTCCGCAGCGGCGCCATCCGGGTGTTGGTCTCGCCGATCGCGTCCAGCAGATCGTCGAGGTCCGCGGTCGCCGCCCGCGGGTTGACCGTGATCTCCTCCCGCTCGGGCACGGCGGGCGTCTCGGCCGGGCCGGCGGCCACGGCGGGCGGCGCCGGCGGTTTCTCCAGCGCGCCGACCCGGGCCGCGATCTCGTCGTTGAGGCGCAGCAGCTCCCGCATCTCCTCGGCGGCCATCGGCACGGCGGCCTCGCCGCGGTGCGGGACGAGGATCTCCTCGAACGCGTGCGCGTGGTCGGCGATCTCCTTCTGCTTGACCACCCGGGCGGCGCCCTTGAGGGTGTGCGCGGCCCGCAGCAGCTGTGCCACCGGTTCCGGGCCGGGCCGCTGGTCCAGGTCGAGCACGCCGGAGCTGATCTGGTCGACCAGTTCCCTCGCCTCGATCCGGAAGTAGCGCAGCGGATCCTTCGCCTCAGGCATCGGCGCGGCCCATCAGTGGCGCCCGGTGCCGACGAGTTCGAGCAGGTCACCGGAGAGGGTGGAGAGGTGGGTCGCGGTCTGCTTGGTCTGCACGGCGCTGGCCTCGGTCTCCCGGGACACCCGTGCGGTGTCCGAGGCGGCCACGTTGACCTGCTCCACCGCGGTGGTCTGCTGCTTGGTGGAGAGCTCGATCTCCCGGGTGGCGTCGTTGGTGGTCGCGACCAGTTGCGCGATCTGCCGGAAGCTGTGGGTCGCGTCGTCGAACTGCCGGGCCCCGGCGTCGACCGCCTTCGCCCCGATCTCGGTGGCCATCACCGTGGTGTTGACCGCGCCCCGGACGTCCTCGATCAGCGCCCGGATCTCCTTGGCCGACCCCGCGGTACGGTCCGCCAGCTTCCGGATCTCCTCGGCCACCACCGCGAACCGGCGCCCCCACTCGCCGGCCCCGCTGGCCTCGATGGTGGCGTTGATGGCCAGGATGTTGGTCTGTTCGGCGAGCTCCGACACCAGGTCCACGACCAGCCCGATCTGCTGCGACTTCTCCCCGAGCGCGAGCATGTGCTGGACGATCTGGTCGACCTGGGACCGGATCGCGGTGATCGAGTTGCGGGTCTGGTCGATGGTGGCGTCACCGGCCCGCGCCGCCGCCTCGGTCTCCTCGGCGATCTTCGAGACCCGCTGCGCCGCCTCGGCGATCTGCCGGGAGGTGATCAGCAGCTCGCTGATCGTCGTGGTGATCTCGTTCATCGCGCTGGCCTGGTCCCGGCCGCCGCTGACCTGCTGCGCGGCCGCCGCCTCCAGCTGCGCCGACGAGCTCTGGATGTGCCCGACCGCCGCGCCGACCTCGCGCCGCAGGTCCCGGGCCAGCCGCCAGGCCACCACGATCGCGCTGACCGTGGTCAGCATGCCGAGCCCGATGACCAGGGCGATCATCTGGGTGGCCCGCTCCGACGACGCCTTGCGGTCGGCGTCGACCTGCGTCTGGACCCGTTCGATCAGCCCGGTCAGCGCGTTCTGCAGCTGTTTGCGGATCGGCACCACGTCGGTGTCGTTGATCCGGTTGATGGTGGGGATGTCGGCGTTCTCGGCGCGCGCGTTCATCACCGTGAGGCTGGCCGCCGCGTGCTGGTCGTCCAGGGTGGCGATCCGGTCCAGCATGGCCCGCGAGGCCGGGTCGGTGACGGTGCCGCGCAGGTCGTCGAGCTGGCGGCGGAATTCCGTGTGGTGGTCGTCGGTCAGGCTGCTGTTCTCCGCCGAGGCCTCCAGCAGGTACGCCCGGTAGTCGGCGATCCGTGCCTCCATGGTCCGGCTGAGGTTCTCCGCGCCGGCCAGCTCGCCGGTCGCCGACGCGATCGCCGCGTCCTTGGCGTTCACCACCAGGACCAGGCCGACCACCGCGGCGGTGATGGTGAGCAGGGTGCACACGACCGTCACACCGACACCGGCGGCCAGTTTGCCGCCGTACGTTCGTCCAGCCATCATCGGATCTCCTCGGGGACGGGCCGCTGTCCGGCCAGTTCGTGGACGAGTGCCCGGGTCGCCGGCACGTCGACGATCGCGCGGTCGCCGTCCGGCAGCCGGACCACGCCGCGCAGGCAGCCGTCGCCGATCACGCTGTCGATCACGCAGTCGACGGGCACCCGCAGGTGCCGGTCCAGCCCGTGGAACGCCAGCGCCAGCGGCGGGGTGCCGGCGGTCAGCAGCAGCCACCGGGGCCGGTCCGGGATCGGGTGGCCGAGCAGGGCGGCCAGGTCGTAGACGGGCACCACGATGCCGGCGAAACCGGCAACCCCGAGCAGGGGCCGGACGGTGGTCGGCAGCGCGGTGACCGGGCGGTCCGGGTGGACCCCGGCGGCCTGGGTGAGCTTCAGGGCGTACGGGCGGCCACCGGCTCTGACCGCGAGCAGCTCGATCGACTCCCCGCCGGACACCCGGGCCGGCTCGGCGAACGACCTGTCGAAGTCCTCCCGCAGCCGCGCCACCCGCTCGGCGACCGTGAGCTCGCTCATCGCCGTACCCCGCAGGCGTCCAGTTCGGTCCGGCACAGCGTGGTCAGCGCGAGCCGGCCGAACCCGCCGCCGAACAGCCCGATCCGCTCCTCCGATTCCCGGATCAGCAGTCGCAGCGCGGCTTCGAGGTGATCGGCCGCGCCGCGCATGTCGCCGCGCCGGCGGGCGAGCAGGCCCATCCGCAGCCGCGGCATGGCGAACAGCGGATCCAGGTACGCCGCCAGCCGGTACTGCCCGACCGCCTGGTCCGCGCAGTCCAGCTCGTGGCAGACGCCGAGCAGTTGGTGGGCGTCCGGCTGCGGCCCGCCGGCGTCGATCAGCCGGTGCGCGGTGGCCCGCGCCTCGGTGACCCGCCCGAGCTGGGCCAGCAGCACCCCGCGCAGCAGCATGTCGTGGTCGCCGACGACTTCCAGGGCCTCGGCGAAGCGGTCCTCGCGCAGCAGCCCGAAGGCGCGCCGCCAGTCGTCCGGTATCGGCGCGGGCCGGGCCACCGGATCCGCCGCCCGGGTCACCGGAGCCGTGGAACCGGCCGCCGCCGTGGCCGCGGAGGCGGCCACGGCCGGGTCGGCCCGCCGCCGGTAGTAGACGGTGCCGCCGGCGTGGCACACGGTGAGCCCGTCGGGACGGCTGCCCAGCGAGTCGGTGTGCCCGAGGAAGAGGTACCCGCCCTCGGTCAGCGCCCGGGTCGTCTTCCGCACCAGCGCGGCGGCCACCTCACCGGTCAGGTACATCAGCAGGTTCCGGCAGAAGATCACGTCGTAGCGCCCGGGATGCCAGAGCTGCGGGTCGTCGGTGGCGACGTTGTGCTCGGCGAACCGGACCGTGGACGTCACCTCGGGCACCACCCGGAAGCCCTCCGGAGTGTCCTGGAACCAGCGTTCCCGTACCTCCGCCGGGGTGTCCCGCAGCGACCACTCCGAGTAGACCGCCGACCTGGCCCGGGCCAGCATCTCCCGGTTGGCGTCGACGCCGGTGACCGAGACGATCCAGTCCGGTGAGGGGCGGCCGGCGACGGCGCTGATGGCCAGCGAGTACGCCTCCTCGCCGGACGAGCAGCCGACCGAGAACAGCCGCAGCACCCGCTGCCCACCCCGGGCCACCACCAGCTCCGGCAGCACCTCCTCGCGCAGCACCCGGAACTGCTCCTGGTGCCGGAAGAAGTAGGTCTCGGTGATGCTCAGCGCCTGCGCCAGCTCGGCGATCTCGGCGGTCCAGCGGCGGCCGCCGAGCCGGTCCAGGTACTCCCGCGCGGTCAGCCCGTGCGCCTTCGCCCGGGCGGCCAGCACCTCGGTGGCCGGTCCCAGGTCGTTGTCGGCGAACGACCAGCCCAGCCGCCTCTGCAGCAGCTCCCGGAACCGGGTCAGGGTCGCCGGGCTGATCATGGCGGATCCTCCGGCGCCTGCCCGGCGGCCTCCCAGACCTCGTCCGGCACCGCACGGATGCTGCGCAGCAACAGCAGCGGCTCGGCGCCGATCGTGCCGACGGCCGCGATCAGCGAGGTGGAGACGCCGGTGAACAGCGCGGCCGGGCCGTCCGGCGGCGCCACCCGGACGTCCTGGACGCCCAGCACCGGCCCGGTCGCGCAGGCGATCAGCCCGCGGCCCGCCTCCACCGCGACATAGCGCTCGACCATCCCGTCGATGCCGGTGAGCAGCCGGGTCATGTCGATCACCGGGGCGGGGGCGCCGCGCATGATGGTCAGCCCGAGCACGTAGGGCGGGGTCCCGGCGAGCGGCCGGGTCGCCAGCGGCCGCATGGTCTCCACGACCTCGTCCAGCGCCAGTGCGCAGAACACCGGCCCGGCACGGAAGACCAGCGCGAGGACCGCCGAGTCCACCGCCTCCGTCACACCGCCTGGCTGCCCCCCCACGGCCTCAGGTTAGTCAGAGGTTTGCGAGCTTCGCTCGCCTTTCATGCATTAGGTGGGGGTACGCCCCGACACCGTACCCCGGTCGGCCGGTCCCGGCGCGCGGCCGCCCTTCCGCGCACCGGGACCGGCCTGATCAGAGGTGGTTCCCGTCGCCGCCGGTGAACCGCAGCGGCAGCGGGTGCCCGCCCTGGCTCGGCGCGTCCGGCCCGCTCCACGGCACGCCCTCCCACCCGTCGTCGGCCCGGCTCTCCGGCCGCCGTCCGGCCACCGGCATGTCCCGCACGGTCCGCTGGATGGCCGGCTCCGCCGCCGGCACGGTCTCCGGCCAGCCGGCCGGCAGCGGGGTGACCTCGGTGGCCGGCTCCGCCGCCGGCTCCGCCGCCGGGCCGCTCCCGCCGGTCGGCCAGATCCGGGGCCGCCGCCGCGCCGCCAGGTCCTCGGCCCAGCCGAAGACGGCCACCGCCACCGTGGTCAGCGCCACCGTGACGGCGAGCGTCACCGGCGTCTCCAGGGCGCCGAGATCGTCCATGCCGATCCGCTCCAGCACCGGCCAGGTCGCCGCGATCGCCACCCCGTGCCACAGATAGATCGTCACCGCCCGCGAGTTCAGCAGCGTGACCAGCTTGCGGACCGGCGCGGCACGGCCCATCCAGTCCGTCGACGGCTGCCAGCGCAGCAGGAGCAGCACCCCGGCCAGGCAGTACGCGGCCTGCGCCTCGGAGGCGTCGTTCAGATCCCCGCCGGACTCCGCGCCGTCCTGGCCCAGCCAGTACAGGCCGAGCCCGCCGAGGGCCACCGCCGCCGCCACGGTGAGCGCCGGATGGAGCCGGGCCAGCCGTCCGTCCCGGTGCGCGAACCCGGCCAGCCAGCAGGCGCCGTAGGTGGTCAGATCCCACAGCGCCGACTCGACCGCCGCCGGCATGCCGAAGTCGCCGCGCCCCAGCAGCGCCATGCCCAGCAGCGGCGCCGCGAGCAGCGGCCAGCCGATCCGTTTGAACAGCGGGTACAGCAGCGGGGAGAGCAGCACCAGCCACAGATAGGTGCGCACGTACCAGAGCGCGTCCCAGACGAAGGCCGCGTCGTCGCTGCCCGGCGGGTCACCGAGCGGCAGGATCCAGAAACCCAGGGTGGCCGGCTGGAACGGGTGGGTCCCGTCGGTCTCGGCCCGCCATCCGGAATGGAGCATCAGCGGTACGGTCACCAGCCCGAGCAGCCACACCGGGGGCAGCAGGCGGCGCACCCGGGAGGCGACGACCGCGCCGGCGGGGCGGTCGTCCAGCGAGGCGGCGGTCAGCGACCCGGCCACGGCGAACATGACGCCCATCGCCGGGAACACGATGGACAGCCAGGGCCAGCCGTACGAGTGGTAGACGACGACCCGGACGATGGCTGCGGCACGGAGCAGGTCCAGGTATCGATTTCGCACCGGGGAAAGGTAGCGGCGGCCGGGCCGGTCCCGGCACCATACGGGCGGCCGATACATGTGGTCTGAGTGGATTACCCCGATAGGAGGAAGAACGCCGGAATCGTGTGCGACTGTGCGACCCGTGTGCTCGCCGCGCCGTTGGTCAACCGGCGAGCGTCCCGGATCGGCCGGGGCGCCGGCGGACCGAAGGGAATCAGCGCGGACATGCGGAAACCTCTGGTAGTGCTCGGTGCGGCCGTCCTGATGGCGGCGGCACAGCAGGCGAACGCACTGGAGATGAGACAGGTGAGCGACTCCGGAGTGGACCCGATCGTGGCGTCGCGGACCGCGGTCACCGCCGCGTCCGTCTCGACCAGCCCGCAGGCGCCGGTCCAGCAGCAGGTGCTCGCGCTGGTCAACCGGCATCGCCGGGCCGCCGGGTGCGCGACCATCACGGTCGACCAGCGGCTGATCGCGGCGGCCAGCCGGCACGCCGGCGACATGGCCCGGCGCGGCTACTTCGACCACGAGTCGCCCGGCGGGGAGCGGGCCGGCAACCGGGTCTCCGACGCCGGGTACGTCTGGAGCCGTTACGGCGAGAACATCGCCCGCGGCCAGGACAGCCCGTTCGAGGTGATGACCGATTGGATGAACAGCCCCGGCCACCGGGAGAACATCGTCGACTGCCGCCTGGACCAGATGGGTGTCGGCCTGGCCCTGTCGTCCGACGGCACCCCGTACTGGGTGCAGGAGTTCGCCACCCCACGGTGACCCCTTTCCTCAACTGACCGCCCCGGACCGCCGATGGCATACCGGATTCGTGTCACAGCCCTTCCCCGGGCCACACAGGTGGGGCCGCTGTGCTTCGATGTGCGGACATCGGTGAGCGTTGTTCGCGACGGTGGGGCTGCCGGCGTGAGAGTCACGCATGTCGCGCCGTGAGGTCGGTCGCGAACAACGCTCAGTTCCTGGGGAGGAAGTTGTGGCAACGGAACGGGTTACCGTCCGCCTTGCCGGCGCGGCCATGTCGGCGCTGGTCGGCGGCGGTCTCGGCGCGTTCGCGCTGACGCCGGCGAGCGCCGGCGCCGCCGCTCCGGTGACCGCTGCGGTGGTCACCAAGGCGGCCGCCGCGTCGTGCGCGACCGGCAAGTACCAGAGGCAGCTCGAGACGTACCTGAAGAAGGCCGGCGGCTACGGCGCGGTCACCGTGGACGGCAGGCAGTCGGCCGCCGACTGTGCCGCCATCGTGAAGTTCCAGAAGCGATTCGGCATCCAGCCGGCCAAGGGACTGGCCGGCCCGACCACCTTCGATGTCGCGCAGCGGATCGCGGCGTCGAACACGGCGTCCTGCGGCGCCAAGAAGAGCGGCGTCACCTTCTGCGTCAACCTGACCCTGCAGACCAGCTGGGTCATGAAGAACGGCAAGGTGCTCACCGCGCCGACCGTGGTCCGTACCGGCATGAAGGGTTACCGGACGCCGGCCGGCAGCTACAAGATCAACAAGCGGACGAAGAAGGAATGGTCCGACCCGTACGAGGTGTGGCTGCCGTACTGGCAGCGCTTCAAGGGCGGGATGGGCTTCCACCAGACCACGACCTACATCCACGACAAGTGGCGCGGGTCGCACGGCTGCGTGAACCTGCTTCCGGCCGACGCGAAGCGGTACTACGACATCGGCGCCAAGGGCATGACGGTGAAGACGTTCGGGCGCCGTCCCGGCACCTGACAGATCGCCGGCACGCACGGGCCGTCCCCGGTCATCGGGGACGGCCCGTCGTGTTCACCGGCGCGGCGGCCGGGGTGGACGGTCGCGGGCGACGTGGTTAAGGTGGTGACGCGCCCCGGATGGGCCGACACGATGGAGGCAGTCGCTTCAGCCACCGCTGAGCCATGACGCGTTGTGCGTCCCGCTCCCGGTCGAGCCTCATCCGATTCCGTGCCCACCCCCTTCCTCACCGGTGGGCCGTGTCGTCTCGTGCTCGGGCGCGCCCCCGGTGGTCTGCTGTGCCGCTTCCGTCGACACCAGCGACGAGAGGGACCTCTTGACCACCGACATGACCGACGCCGTACGCCGTGAGCACGCGACCGGCGAACCCGACATCACCACCTACCCCGCTCACGAGAGCTTCCCCGGCCCGCGCCCCGCGGTGCTGGTGCTGCCCGGCGGCGGCTACCGGTTCCACGCCGAGCACGAGGGCGAGGGCTATGCCCGCTGGCTCAGCGGGATCGGGCTGCACGCCTTCGTCCTGCGGTACCCGTTGATGACCGGCCATCGTTTCCCCGCACCGATGGAGTCCGGCCGGGCCGCCCTCGACTGGATCCGTGCGGGCGGGCACGGACTGGACGTGGGCGCGTCCGTGGGCGTCATCGGCTCGAGCGCCGGCGGGCACCTCGCCGGTCTCCTGGCGACCGGCACGGTGCTGCGCAGCGAACAGCTCGCCGGGCCGCCGCCCCGGCCGGACTTCGCGATCCTCGCCTACTCCCCGGCGGACCTGCACCTGCTGCCGGACGAGCCGGTGCAATGGATCCTCGACGGGCGGATGGATCTGCGCGGAGAGTTGTCGCCGGCGCGCAACATCGACGCCGCCACCTGCCCGACGTTCCTCTGGGCCACCGCCGAGGACCCGCCCGGCTTCCCGAACGCCCTCGCCTACGCGAGTGCGCTGTTCGACGCGGGCGTCCCCGTGGAACTGCACATCTACCCGCGAGGACGCCACGGGCTCGGCCTGGCGAACGGCGTCGCCTACGGCGAGCACGGCGACATCCACATCCCGCACACGGCCCGCTGGGCGGAGGCGTGCCGGGCGTGGCTGACCGCGGAGGGCTTCCTCCCGGAGAGCTGACCGATATCAACCCCCGGTTGGATGAGGATCGCGGCGCGGCGGCCTACAGTGGCCACTGTGTATCGCAGCCGCTCACGTGCAGTGATCATCGCCGCCGGTGTCCTGGTGCTGGCGCCGCTGACCGCGGTGTCGTGCGACGAGCCGGCCACCGCCGTCCGGCTGGGGTCCGCCCAGCTCGGCACCGTCGACGAGATCGTCGAGGCGCCGGGCTCGGTGACCGCGCGGACCGCCGCCACGCTCACCGCGCCCGCCGCCGGCACCCTGCGCGAGCTCCAGGTGGAGCCGGGCCAGCAGGTGCGCAAGGGCGACGTGCTCGCCGTCATCGACTCCCCGGAGCTGCGCCGGCGCCGGGACGCCGCGCAGGAGGCGCTCGACCGGGCGCCGTCCGGCGGGGGAGTGGGTGCCGGCGGCACCGCCGAGTTCGCCGCCGTCCGGGAGCGGACCGACGCGCAGGCGGCCGAGGCGTTCCAGCAGGCGCGCACCGCCGCCGGCCGGATCACCGACCCGCAGGTGAAAGCCGCCCTGCTGCACCAGGTCGACGCCGCCGAGAAGCAGTACCAGACCGCCTCGGCCGCCTCGGCCGCCGCCCTCCGGTCGGTGCAGCGCGGCGTCGCCTCGCTCAGCCGGGCGATGAACTCGCTCTCCAGCGCCCAGCGGCTGCAGGCCGAGCAGGCGTTCGACCTGGCGGACGCCGCCGTCGACGCGCTCACCCTGAAAGCTCCGGTGTCCGGGGTGGTGCAGCTCGGCGGCCCGGCGCAGAGCGGCGGCGGCGGATCCCTGGCCGACCTGCTCGACACCGGCGGCCAGAGCGTCCCGTCCGGCGCCGGGGTCACCGGCCTCTCGGGAGTCGACGCCGCCGTGCCCGAGGGGGGCTACGTCGCCGCCGGCACCCCGGTGGTCACCGTCGTCGACACCGGGCGCCTCGGCCTGTCCGCCGAGGTCGACGAGACCGACGTGCTGCTGGTCGAGGAGGGCGTGGCCGCCGACATCGAGCTGGACGCCGCGCCCGGCGCCACCTATCGCGCCACGGTGAAGGCGGTCGACCTGCTGCCGACCACCTCGGCCCGCGGCGGCGTGTCGTACCAGGTCCGCCTCGAGCTCGGCGACGGCGACTACCCGGACAGCGGCGAGCCCGCGCCCACCCCACGGCCCGGCATGAGCGCGGTGATCCGGCTCAAGGTGCGGCAGGCCGCCGGCGCCGTCACCGTCCCGGCGTCCGCGGTGGTCAGCACCGGCGGACGGGACACCGTCTGGACCGTCCGGGACGGCCGCTACCAGGCGGTCCCGGTGCGGCTCGGGGTTCAGGGCGAGGAGACCGTGCAGGTCGTCTCCGGCGTCACCGCGGGCGAGCCGGTCGTGGTCGCCGGCGCCGACCAGGTCTCCGCCGGGGAGAAGGCGCCGTGACCACGCCCGCCATCGTCGCCGACGACGTCAGCCGCACCTACGACCTGGACGGCGTCTCGGTGGCGGCGCTGCGCGGCGTGTCGCTGACCGTCGAGGCGGGCGACTACGTCGCCATCGTCGGCACCTCCGGCTCCGGCAAGTCGACGCTGATGCACCTGCTCGGCGGCCTGGACCGGCCCACCGGCGGCACCCTGCTGATCGGCGGCCGGGACGTCGCGAAACTGACCCCCGACGAGCTGGCCGAGCTGCGCAACACCACGATCGGCTTCGTCTTCCAGTCGTTCCACCTGCTGGCCCGGACCACCGCGCAGGACAACGTCGGCCTGCCGCTGGTCTACCGCGGCGCCGGCCGCCGCGAGCGCCGCGACCGCGCCACCGCCATGCTGGAACGGGTCGGCCTCGCCCACCGGATCACCCACCGCCCCAACCAGATGTCCGGCGGCGAGCAGCAGCGCGTCGCCATCGCCCGCGCCCTGGTCACCGGCCCGTCCGTGCTGCTCGCCGACGAACCGACCGGCAACCTCGACTCGGCCACCGGCCAGTCGGTGCTCGCCCTGCTGGAATCCCTCAACGCCGAGGGCGTCGCCGTCGTCCTGGTCACCCACGACCGGGAGGTCGCCGCCCGCGCCCGCCGGCAGATCGTCATGAAGGACGGGCTGATCAGTGCGGCTGGCTGAGGCCTGGCGGGTCGCCCTCGACGCGCTGCGCGCCAACCGGCTGCGCAGCCTGCTCACCATGCTCGGCGTCGTCATCGGGGTGGCCGCGGTCGTCGCCCTGGTCGGCATCGGCACCGGCACCAAACAGCAGATCGAACAGCAGGTCGAGGGCCTCGGGTCGAACCTGCTCCTGGTCGTCCCGGGCCGCCTGCAGGCCGGCGCCGCGCCCACCTCGTCGCCGCTGACCATGGACGACGTCGACGCGATCAGCCGGGTCGTCGGCGACCGCAGCCGGGTCGCGGTCACCATCAACTCCGGCGAGACGGTCCGGGCCGGGTCGCGCTCCGGGTTCGCCAGCATGCAGGGCGTCCTGGAGACCACCCCGACCGTCTTCGTCCGCCGTCTCGACCGCGGCGCCTACCTGACCAGGACCGACGTCAGCACCGGCCGGCGCGTCGCGGTCCTCGGCGCGGGCGTCGCCGGCGACCTGTTCGGCGACGTCGACCCGATCGGCCGGCAGATCACCATCGGCGGCGTCCGGTTCCGGGTGATCGGCACGTTCGAACGGCTCGGCCAGAGCCTCGGCGTCGATCGGGACGGCGAGGTGCACGTGCCGGTCACCGCCGCTCAGCGCCTGCTCGGCACCGAACGCATCGACGGCCTCGCCATCCGCGCCCCCGACCGGGAACGCATCGACGACCTGTCCGCCGCCGTCGTAGCCACCCTCACCGACCGGCATCCGGACACCGACTTCTCCGCCGTCACCCAGGAGCAGATCCTCGGCGTCCTCGGCGACATCCTCGGCGTGCTCACCGGGGTGCTCGCCGCGATCGCCGGGATCAGCCTCCTCGTCGGCGGCGTCGGCGTCTCCAACATCATGCTCGTCTCGGTGCGGGAACGGACCAAGGAGATCGGTCTGCGCAAGGCCGTCGGCGCCCGGCCCCGCGACATCGGCGTCCAGTTCCTGCTCGAAGCGGTTCTGCTCACCACCACCGGAGGGGTGCTCGGCATGCTGCTCGGCGGCGTCACCGCTCTGCTCGTCGACCGTCTCAGCCCGGTCCCGGCCGCCCTGACCTGGTGGTCGATGGCGCTCGCCTTCGGCGTCTCGGCAGCCGTCGGCATCGTTTTCGGCGTCGTCCCCGCCCAGCGTGCCGGCCGTCTCGACCCGGTTGTCGCCCTGCGCACCGAGTAAGGACTCAGATCCGCCGCGTAAGGGCCGAATGAGGGGTCGGACCAAACCCGGAGGAGAACGCCTTGGCCCATCGGCTGCGCGACGAACACGGAGCCGCCCGTGCCGTCGCCTACCTGATGCTGGCCGCGGGACCCTACAACTTCGCCACCGGCGTCCTCATGCGCATCGGCGACCCGTTGCCGCAGCTGATCGCCCTCGGAGTCACGTCGGTCGCCCTCTTCGCCGTCGGCCTGGTCTCGCTACGCCGTCCCGCGGCGCTGCCCGGCGTCTTCTGGCGGCTCGCGCCGTTCGTGACCGCCGCCGTGATCACCGGCCTCAACGTCGCCACCGAGGACGCGAGCATGGGCGCGCAACTGTTCTACCTGTGGCCGCTGCTGTACGCCGCGTCCTTCCTCCACCGGCTGATCATCGCCCTGACCGTGCTCCAGATCTCCGCCGGCCACGCCCTCACCGCGTTCCTGTTCCTGGACGCCGTAGCCGCGCTGCACGACTGGATCGCGATCACCGTGGCGATGACGATGACCGCCCTCGTCGTCGCGGGCCTGCGCGAACGCAACGACAAGCTCCTCGCGGTGCTCAACAGCCAGGCCACCTCGGACGCGCTCACCGGCGCCGCCAACCGCCGCGCCTTCGACGCCGAACTCGCCCGCTCCGTCACCGCCGCCGGAACCGACGACCCGGTCGCCCTCGTCATGATCGACGTCGACCACTTCAAGACGATCAACGACACGTGGGGGCACGCCGTCGGTGACCAGGCGTTGCGCCTCGTCGCCGACGCCCTCCGCGACGCCACCGAAGGCCGCGAGCACATGGTCGCCCGGCTCGGCGGCGACGAGTTCGCGGTCCTGCTGCGGTCCGGCCCGTACGCCGCCTTCCGCTTCGCCGAAACCTGCCGCGCCCTGGTCTCCGCCACCACCGACCTGCCCGGCGGCCCGCCCCGGCTCAGCATCGGCATCGCCGTCACCCCCGACCACGCCGCCACCCCGGAAGACCTCCAGCGGGTCGCCGACGCCGCCCTCTACCAGGCGAAGGAGGCCGGGCGCGGCCGCAGCATGATGGCGCACGCCGGCCCGCCCCACCAGAACGTCGACCGGCTCCCGTCCCGGCCCGCCGGCCACCCGCTGCACACCTAGGCACCCAGGGCGCCTAGCCGCGCGGGCGAACCTCCGGGTGTTCGGCTGTCGTCTCCGCCGAGGCGTCCGCCCGGGCGGGCTCCGCGGCTCTGCCGGACCCGCCGTCCGCAGCCGGGCGGCCGGTCAGCGGTGTCAAGATCTCCGGAGACCTTCGCGGGTACGGGCCCCAGCCGTCCCGCAGCACGTGAATGTAGACCGCCTCCAGACAGACCCCGATCCGCTCGACCAGGTCGGTGTCCTCGGCCGCTCCCAGCCGTACCGCCCGGGCGAAGTGATCGAGCGCCTCCATGTGCCGTCCCTGATCGAAACAGCTGCGCCCGGCGTTCTCGTGCACCACACTGCGCACCGCCGCCGGGACCTCGGCGTCGACCGCCCGCTGGAACAGCCGGTCCGCCTCCATGTAGTCGCCCCGCAACCGCAGCACATGCGCCAGCTCCGCCTGCGCGATCACCTGCGACTGCAGATCCTGCGCCGACTCGGCATGCGCCAGCGCCAGCCGGCTCGCCGCCGCGGCCATGCCCAGCTCACCGAGCAGGCGGTAGACCTCCGCGCGTACGCTCAGCAGCCCCGCCTTGACGATGTTGTCCGCCTCGTCGGCGAGCGGCCCGTCCAGGCGCTCCCCGAGATCCCGCAACGCCTGCCGGTCGTCGACCACCTCACGCAGGGTCGCCCCGTCCAGCCGCCACCGGATCGCCGACAGGTCCGCCGCCGTGAGCGGCAGATGCGGCGCCAGTTCCGGCCCCGGCTCCCGCTCGTCCCCCGCCGCTTCCGTAGCGGTCGCATCCCGCCCGGTCGTCGCCGCTTCCGTAGCGGCCGCATCCCGCTCGGTCGTCGCCGCTTCCGTAGCGGTCGCATGCTGCCCGGTCGCCGCGGCTTCCGTAGCGGCCCCATTCTGCCCGGTCGGCGCTGCTTCCATAGTGGCCGCGTGCTGCCCGTCCGCCACCGGTGAAGCCGCCGGGCCGGTCCTGTCCTGCCCGGCTGCCGCATGCCCGGCTGCCGCATGCCCGGCTTCCTGCCCGGGTGCTGGTCGTTCGCCCTGTTCGCCTGCCGATGCGGTGTCGCCCACCGCCGAGGCGTGCCGCGCCGGCCGGCTCACCGCATCCGGCTCACCCGGCACACCATGCCCGGCCGCCGGGGCGTGCCCATCCGCCTCCGACCCGTTCGCCGGTCCCGCCGCCCGCCGCGTCCCTTCCGCAGCCGTCCCGGCCGAACCCGGTCCGGCGATCAGCGTGGCCTCACCACTGCGGCCCTCATCGCCGTCCACATCTGCCGCACCGGCCGGCGTCTTCGTGACGAACCAGCCACTACCGAACGCGCTCTCCGCGGTCCGTTGCGGTTCGGTCGGCCCCGACATCTCCAGCCGCGCTATCGGCCGCAGATTGTGCAGAGTCCCATCCGGATCCATGTAGGGCCGGTCCGCCTCGGCAGGCGCCTCCTCCCCACCGGGCCGCGCCAGCGGAAACCCGATCCGTTCACGTCCCGCCTCAGCCGGCGTCGCCGCCCCGGACTCGACCACCCCGACGGGCTGCCCGGCGCCGCGAGACTCGATGGCTCCGACGGACCCGGCGGCCGCGCCGGCAACAGGTCCACGCGGCCGGTCCGGTCGCGGCATCGCCACGGTAGGACGTTCACCCGTACGCCCGGAGCCGACCTCGAAGCCCGCCGAACCCGGTGAAGACCGTTCCCCTTCCGCCTGCCGCTGGGCCGGAGGCACTGGCCGCGGCATGACACCACCGGCCACGGGAGGTGACGAGATCGGCGTCGGCGCGTTCCACTCGCCGCCCGCAACCGGCACCCCTTCACCCGCTGTCACCGGGAGACCAGCGACCGCCGCGGTGGAAGCCGGAGCGGGGGAGAGCGGAGCAGCG